>JBHJHE010000015.1:0-39325 GCA_050331095.1 Parvularculaceae bacterium | reverse complement strand
ATTTGCGTCGGTGGTTCGGCGGGTCTCGCCTTTTCCGCCGCCACCCCCCCGCCGCTCCTCAATGCCTTCTTGGTCCTCTTGGGCGGTTTGGTCTGTTTCGCCGGGTTTTTGCCCCCCGCCCGTGAGGGCCGCAATCCGCGGACCGGGGAGACGATCCAGATCGCGGCGTCGATCCAGCCGAAATTCACCGCCGGCAAGGGGCTGAAAGACGCGCTCAACTAACGCCAAGCGCTTGGCGCGCGTCCAGCCGAGGGCGGATAGTCGGCGCGCGGCCGCCCGGCTATAACTCGGTCAGCGCGGGCGGTTAGCTCAGCTGGAAGAGCGGCTGGTTTACACCCAGTAGGTCGGCGGTTCGAACCCGTCACCGCCCACCACGCAGACCTTGCGAAAGCGCGACCCTTTCAGTCGACCGAGACAACCGCGCGCCGCCGCCGTTCCTGGGGCGCGCGGTCTCCGGCCCGTAGCGGGAAGCGTCTCCGTTGGGCGATGCGCGCTATCGGTGCTGACGCCGTTATGCGACGTGGTCTGTGTTGGCGGTGCGGTCGCTGAGAGAGATGGGCCAAGTCGTTGGAATCTCGATTGTACGATGCCGATTTCCGCCCGAGGTCGTTCGTAGGCTGTCTGGCTGCACTACCTTTTACGCTAAGTCTGTGACGTTGAGGAATGCTTGCCGGGCGCGGGATCGAGGAGAGCCGGGAGCCGGGGTCCGCCGCCCGGTCATCAAGGTCGGTCTGAGGATCCCTACGCCCCTTCGCCGGCGGGGCTCGCCGCCGACCGGACCATGGCGACCCCGCCGTCGATGTCTAACTCCCGCGGCGGTGGTCCACGCAATCGACCACGCCGATGAGGCGCGCCGGGGCGTTCTTCGCGAGCGGCGGCGATCGGTGCAGCGTCATGCCCGCAATATTGCTGCGTCGACCACGGAACAAAGCGACGTCGCCGGTTCGGATTTCGTTGATGGGGCCGTCATAACCGGTCTGCTGAGCGCGCGCCGCTGCGGCGAACGCGGGCGACACCCATTGCGTGCCGGCGCCGCGGTAAGTGACGACGAGCCGCATCGCGACATTATCGAAGTGAAACCGGCGACACCCTGAATCAGCCACGGTTTCAAGGCGCACGCGCACGGGCGACGCGTCGCAGATGTCGGCGAACAGAGAGGCGAGGGCGACGAGATCGTCGGCGATCGGATCGATCGGCGTGCCGGCTTCAGTTCGAAGGTCCTCGCCAAAGCGGTTTATCGCCGGCTCGTCGAACGCATCGAACGCGCCCGCATACCCGAACGGCGTCGCGCACGCGGCGTCGGCGGCGCGCGTCATCGAAGACGACAGCTCCCGCCGCCAGACAGCAAGCGCGGTCGACGGCTTGAGGGCGCTCGCAAGGACCGAAGCCTGGCCGCTTTCAGCGACCAGCGGATCAGGCGTCGCCGCCGACGCCACGGCCATCCGCTTAATGCTCCGCCGCCGCGCCGCGTTCGCGCGGAGACCGCGGATTCGGCGCGCGACCGGCGGATTTGGCTCTGTGCGCAAGCCACCAGGACATGTGGGCGCAAACGAGAACGACGCCGCCAAGCGCCGTCAGCTCCGTTTCATACGCATGCGCTGCTTCCATGAAAGCCGCCGTCAACAAGAGCCCAAGTCCGATCAACGCGGCGATGGCGAACGTCCGCCCGCCGCGGATCTTTGACCGGCTGACGATGGCGAAGAGCGACAATGGCGCGGCTGTGAGAACGAGCGCCTTGTGCAACCATTCGATCTCAGCCCAGCTCGCGAAAAACGGAACCATCGCGCCCAGAACGGGCGTCGCCAGACAGTGGGCGACGCAGGCGGCGGAAAGCCCGGACGCGGCGATGTCGAGCCGCTTGCTGACGGTCGTCCCTGTCAATCGACGAGGGCTCCTGTACGGATAACACGGACGTGGGAAAGGTCGCCCGGGCGGACGGGATCGGAGGGGCCCGTCGATCGCCCGGGCGTTGCGCCGCCACGTCGCATCGGCGAGACATCGCCGACGGACGGTTGATGCGTCGCGTAGAAATCAAACATCGGGTGTTCTTTCCGCCCTCGCACGGCGATCCGCGGACCGCTACTCGCCATCTAAAAACCACGCAAACTCTACGTTATGCTATCACAAGACCGCGTTGTCCCTTCCGTCGAGGGGCGTTTGCGCACGATCTTCGGGGCGGGGGCAGGCGCCGATCGGACCGCCGCTGGATTTGCGGATCGCCAGCACGCTCGGGCGCGGCGGGCTGTCGTCGGCGAAGTCGGGCCAGCGCGTCGTCGGGTTTTCGAACGTCGCGCCTTCGCCGTCGCCCGGATGCTGGACCGCGAGAAAAAGGGTTTCGCCGTCGGGACTGAAACGAGGGCCGCACACTTCGGCGCCGGTCGGCGCCCGGAAAAACGCCTTTCCGGCGCCGCGCAGCGGCCCGTCCGTTTCCAGCGCCCAAAGTCCGTCGTTCGCGCCTGACGCCTGATTGCCGTCGGTGGCGACCCAAAGCCGCCCCATCGGGTCGAGGGCGCAATTGTCCGGCGAGCCGAACCAGCCGTTCTCGCTTGTCGTAGCATGCCACGCCGCGCCGACCGCCGGGTCCTCGGGGTCGCCGCAGCGCACCAGGATCTCCCAGGTCGACCGCGTCGCGGCGAAATCGCCGTCCGGTTCGACGATTTCGATAATGTGGCCGAACGCGTTGTCGGCGCGCGGATTGGCGGCGTCGACCCGGCCGGCGTCGCGTCTCGTGTTGTTCGTCAGCATGACGAAGACGCGGCCGGTCCGAGGGTCGGGCTCGACGTCTTCGGGCCGGTCCATGGGCGTCGCGCCGAGAACGTCGGCCGCGCGCCGCGTCTCGACGAGAACGTCCGCCTGGGACGTGAAACCGTTCTCCGGCGTCAGCGGCCCCTCGCCGAAGACGAGCGGCAGCCAGTCAAGCGTTCCGTCCGCGTTGAAACGAGCGACGGAAAGGACGCCGTCGTCGAGAAGATCGCGGTTCGCCGCGCGATCGCCCGGGTCGAACGCGCGGGCCGTCACGAATTTGTAGACGTAGTCGAACCGCTGGTCGTCGCCCATGTAGACGACCACCTGGCCGCTCGGCGCGACGACGCTCTCGGCTCCTTCATGCTTGAAGCGTCCGAGGGCGGTGCGTTTTTTGGGCGTGGACGTCGGGTCCAGAATGTCGACCTCCACGACCCAGCCGAAACGGTTCGGCTCGTTCGGCTCTTTCGACACGTCGAAACGATCGAAGTGCTCGCCCCACTGATACCAGCCGCCCGGCACGCCATAGCGCTGATGGTTCGCGGCCTCGGGATCGTCCTCGGCGAGCTCACCGAGGAAATTGCCGTTGAAGTTTTCTTCGGCCATCAAGTACGCGCCCCAGGGCGTCAGGCCGCCGGCGCAGTTGTTCAATGTGCCGATCACGGCTCGTCCGGTCGCGTCGGCCGACGTTTTGAGGCGGTCCGAGCCCGCGGCGGGCCCCGTCAGCGCCATCGGCGTCGAGCCGGCCGTGATGCGTCTGTTGAACTTCGACGAGAGGAGCGGACGCCATTTGCCGTCCGCATCTTGTGCGATTTCCACGATCGTGCCGCCATGCGCTTCAAGTTCGACTTCGCATTCGGCTTTCGTTAACGCGCGGTCCTCGAGCTCGGGAAACATCAGCCGCGTCGACGTATACTCATGGTTGACGCACAGAAGCCCGCGGCGGCCGTCGTCCTGCAACGGATGGAAACCAATAAAGTCGTTGTTGTAACCGATCTGGCGCCGCTGCGCCGCGGCCGTTTGCGCGCGGGGGACGAAGGTCGGCGCATCGGCGAAGACCGGGTCGCCCCACCGGATAAGAACGTCTGCATCGTATCCCGCCGGGGCGTGATGTTCGCCGTCGACGCCGCGGGCGATTTCTTCGAATTCAAAGCGGGAACGCGTCGGCGCGTCGCTGGCGCTCGACCTCGGCGCGCTCGAACAGCCGGCTGCAAGGGCGCCAACGCTCGCGCCGACGCCCGCGACGAACCCGCGCCGCGTCAGGCGACGTTCAATGACGTCGTAAATGGTCGGCGCGCCCTCCGCGACGAGCGGGTTTGAGGTTCGATCTTCGCTGGCGTCCATGGCGCGGAACTCCCCTGCGGCGCGTTTCCGACGTCGATAGGTTCGATCATTTATGTGATACAATCACATGTCGTGACGCGATAGGAAGGCCTTGTTTTCGCCTATGATTTTGCGCCGAGGGTTGAGAGTTCAGCGTCGCGTGTCCGACCAGCTTTCCGTTTTCGTCAAAGATCTGACGTTCGCTTGGCCAAACGGGCCGACGATCCTCGCGGTTCCGGAGTTCAAGATCGCGCGGGGCGAGAAGGTTTTTCTCCAAGGCGCCAGCGGCTCGGGCAAGTCGACGTTCCTTGGTCTGATCGCCGGCGTGTTCGGCGCCGGATCGGGCGAGTTGAACGTTCTCGGTCGATCGCTTCGAACGCTCGGCGCATCGAAAAGAGACGCCCTGCGCGCCGGCGGGATCGGCGTTATCTTTCAACAGTTCAATCTTGTGCCGTACCTGTCGCTCGTTGAGAACGTGTTGTTGCCCTGCCGCTTTTCCGCCGCGCGCGCGGCGCGCATCGGATCCACTGGGGCGCTGCGGCGGAAGGCCGCTTTGGAGCTGTTGGATCGGTTGGGGCTCAGCGCTGAGGCGCGCGAGGGACGCGCCGCCTCGGCCTTGTCGGTGGGACAACAACAGCGCGTCGCGGCCGCCCGCGCGTTAATCGGCGCGCCGTCCCTCATCATCGCCGACGAACCAACGTCCGCGCTCGACGCGGCCTCGCGCGACGCGTTCATCAAAACCCTCTTGCAAGAAGGCCGGGACGCGAGCGCGCTCTTCGTCAGCCACGATGCGTCCCTCGCGGCGCCGTTCGACAGGTCCGAAACCATGGCCGGCGTCAACGCCGCGATCGCGCCGTCAGGGCGGGAGGCCTAGGTGCCGCTCGTCGGACTCGCCTGGAAAAGCGCCCGCGCTCGGGCCGGCGCGACGATCTTGACGCTGATCGCCATCGCCCTTTCGACAGCGCTCATCCTCGGCGTAGAGAAAATCCGCGTCGGCGCGCGCGCCGGCTTCGCGCAAACCGTGTCCGGCGCCGATCTGATCGTCGGGGCCCGCTCCGGCCCCGTCAATCTCCTGTTGTATGCGGTCTTTCGTCTGGGCGATCCGACTGCGAACGTCTCCTGGGAGACTTACGAGGCGTTCGCGTCTCGCCCGTCCGTCGCCTGGACGATACCGCTGTCGCTCGGCGACTCCCATGGCGGCTTCCGGGTATTGGGGACAAACACGGATTACTTTGAGCGCTATCGCTACGGCGAGCGCCGTCCGTTGGCGTTCGCCGAGGGGCGCGCTTTTGACGACGTTCACGACGCGGTGCTCGGGGCCGAAGCGGCGCGCGAGCTTGGCTACGGCCTTCAGCGGGAGTTCGCCATCAGCCATGGCGTCAAAAGCGCGGCGTTCGCCGAACATGGCGATCATCCGTTTACGGTTGTCGGGATTTTGAAGCGCACGGGCACGCCCGTCGACCGCACGATCCACATCAGCCTTGAAGGCATGGAGGCGGTGCACGAAGACTGGAGCCGCGGCGCGCCGCCGTCCCACGGACGAAAAGCCGACGACCGGCATGATCACGACCACGACCACGATGATCATGATCATGATCATGACGATGATCGCGCCGGCGACAGTGATGCCGACGAAGAACACGCCCACGACGGACGCCAAACGTCCGCCCATGGGACGCCGGACGCCGTCACTGCGTTTCTCGTTGGGCTGAACAGCAAGTCGGCGGTCTTGCCTTTGCAACGCGCGGTCAACACGTATCGGGCGGAGGCGCTCACCGGCGTCATCCCCGGCGTCGCCCTGTCGCAGCTCTGGCGGACCCTGGGGCCCGCCGAGCAAGCGTTGCGGGCGATATCGTTCGTCGTCGTCGCCGCGGGCCTCACCGGGCTCCTCACCACGCTGCTGTCGACCCTTAACGAACGCCGGCGCGAGATCGCCGTCCTTCGCGCCGTCGGCGCGCGCCGCCGCGACGTGTTTTCGCTGCTGGTCCTCGAGGCGACGGTCGTCGCTGGGGCGGGCGCCGTCATCGGCGCGATCGCCGTCAATGTCGCCTTCGCCTTCTTTGGGCGCGGGCTCGAGGCGTCGATCGGCGCGCCCCTTGGCCCGCTTGGGCTGTCGGCTTACGACGCTTATGTTGTAGCGAGCGTGACGGCGCTGGGGTTCGCCCTGGGCCTTGCGCCCGGTTGGATCGCTTACAAACGCTCCCTGAGCGACGGTCTCTCGGTTCGAATTTGAGGCGAATATGCGAGTTCTGGCTTTGCTTTCGGCGCTCCTTGTCGCGTCCGCGTCCGCGGCCGAACCGCCGCTGACGCTCAACTGGGACGACCAGACGCCCGAAGGCGATGAGGAAGAGTTGGATCGGCAGTACGAGGCGTATTACGCCGGTCTTCAGGCGCAGCTCGACGCGCAACAGTCCCAAAGCCTCTTCGACGGCGGGCAGGCCGGCGGTTACGCCGGCGTCGCTGAGGGGTCCGCTCTCGATGCGATGCCGCAGCTCGGCACGTTCAACGTCGTCGAGGATCTTGACGGTCGTAAAGTCCGCATTCCCGGGTTCGTCTTGCCGTTCGAATACTCCGCATCCGGCGAAATCACGGAGTTTCTGCTGGTCCCGTATTTCGGCGCGTGCATACACACGCCGCCGCCTCCGCCGAACCAGGTCGTTTACGTCACTGCCGAGAAGCCGGCGCCGCTCGGCGAACAGTGGGGCGCGATCTGGGCGATCGGGGTTCTTCGCGCCAAGAGCAAGCTCAACGATCTGGGCGACGCCGCCTACACGCTCGAGTTCGAGTCGTGGGAGCAGTACGAAGGCTAGCGACGGTCGTCGCCGGCGACGCGACCTGACGCCGATCCTGATTCCGTCGCGGCGCCGGATGTGATACCGTCACGCCATGCGGGGAGCATTCGCACCGTCGCCTTGGGCCGTCGCGCTTCGGGTTCGCAGCGCGAACGCGCGAGCCGCCGCATTGCTGGCGGCGATTTTCATGGTCTTCGCCGGCGTTCACGCCGCGGCTCACGATCATCACGACGAAGAAGAGCACGACGGCGCGATTGGCTGTCTTGCGTTGCATCTCCTCGCCGAGACGCCCGCCGCCGCGCCCGGCGAGGCGACTACCCTGCGCACGCCGCAGCCGGCTTTCTCGCTTCGTCAAGGCGAGGGCGCGCGCGTCGTCGCCCATCGCGCCGCTCAGGGCCGAAGGCTTCCGAGAGGGCCGCCACGCCAATCCGTCGCTTTCTGAGATTAGGCCGCGCTACTTGCGGAGCGCGTCGGAACGGATTGGAGAGACGAAAGGACTTACCGGCAGAAGACGCGGGCGAGCGAACGCTCGTGTCTGGATCAACGGGCGAGGGCGGCGCATCGCCGTTCACGCCGAACGAGGCGCTCGTCTATGCGGCGATGCGTGCGGCCCAGCGCCCGATAAAAGCTTATGAGCTGCTTGACGAACTCCACGACGCGGGGGTTCGCGCGCCGATGACCATCTACCGCGCGCTCGAGGGCCTGCAGGCGAAGGGGTATGCGCAGAAGATCGTCAGCCAGAACGCTTATGTCGGCGTCGATCGCAGCGCGGAGCGGACCGTTTGCGCCGTCGTTACGTGCCGGCGCTGCGGCGAGGTTCGTCTCGCGCCACTGACGGCGAGACGCGTTCGCGCGCTTTTTCGCGACGCGGAAATGGCGATCGACGAGGTCTTCATCGAGGCGATCGGCGACTGCGGCGATGAGAATTGCCGCGGCCAGGCGGCTCCTTAGGGCGTCGACTGGGGAGCGGATCGGCGGCGACGCGGGGACTGAAGGATTATCCGCCGAAGCCCGTGCGTCGCTGGCGTTTGACGTCTTGACGGGAACCTAACTCGGCGCCCGGTCCGCAACGCGGAGCGTCTGGCGAAGCGTCCGCCGCGTCGTCTCCGACCTCGCACGGAGCGCGCGCGCCAATGGACGCGCGCGCCTCGTCGCGTAAAACGAACGCGGCGGTCGGCCCCGACCGCGCTTCGTTGACTGGAAAGCCGTCGCGCCATGCGCCTTAGCCGATACTATCTGCCGCTGTTGAAGGAGACGCCCGCCGAGGCGCAGATCGTGTCGCACCGATTGATGCTGCGCGCCGGCATGGTCCGCCAGCAGGGAGCGGGCATCTACGCCTGGCTGCCGCTCGGCCGCCGCGTTCTGCGCAAGGTCGAGACGATCGTTCGCGAAGAGCAGGACCGGGCGGGCGCGGTTGAGGTCCTGATGCCGACGATCCAGCCCGCTGAACTTTGGCGCGAGTCCGGTCGCTATGACGCCTACGGCAAGGAAATGCTCCGAATTCGCGACCGGGCCGATCGCGAGATGCTCTTCGGCCCGACGAACGAAGAGATGATTACGGAGATTTTCCGCGCCGGCGTTCGTTCCTACAAAAGCCTGCCGCTGACGCTCTATCACGTGCAGTGGAAGTTTCGCGACGAGATCCGCCCGCGTTTCGGCGTGATGCGGGGGCGCGAGTTCCTGATGAAGGACGCCTACTCATTCGACGTCGATGAGGCGGCCGCCCGGCGCAGCTACAACCGGATGTTCGTCGCCTATCTTCGAACCTTCGCGCGGCTCGGCCTTACGGCGACGCCGATGCGCGCGGACACGGGGCCCATCGGCGGCGACTTGTCTCACGAATTCATCGTGCTCGCGGAGACGGGCGAGAGCGCCGTCTTCTGCGACGCGCGGCTGCTGAAGCTCGACACGCCGTCGGCGAGCACCGATTTCGATGGCGATCTTCAGCCCGTCGTCGATCGGTTTACGTCCTATTACGCCGCTACGGAGGAGCTGCACGACGCCGCGCGCTTCGCTGAAACGACGCCCGAGAGCGAACGTGTCACCGCCCGGGGCATCGAGGTCGGCCATATCTTCTACTTCGGCGACAAGTACGCCGCGCCGATGAAAGCGAACGTCGTCGGCCCGGACGGCGTCGAGCGGGCGGCGCATATGGGCTCTTACGGCGTCGGCGTTTCCCGGCTTGTCGGGGCGCTGATCGAAGCGCACCACGACGAGGCGGGGTGCAAATGGCCGGTCGCCGCGGCGCCGTTCCATGTCGGGCTTGTCAACCTGAAGGCCGGCGACGCGGCGTGCGATGCGGCGTGCGAGACGGCCTACGAGGCGTTTCAGCGCGCAGGGCTCGACGTCCTTTACGATGACGACGGCGCGCGCCCCGGCGAAAAATTCGCGCGTATGGATCTGATCGGCTCGCCGTACCAGGTCATCGTCGGGCCGCGCGGGATCGCCGACGGCCGTGTGGAAGTGAAGCGGCGCGCCGACGGCGCGCGCGACGAGACGTCTCCCGAAACGGCGGTCTCGCAGGTCATCGACGAGGTGCGGGCGGCGCTCAGCGTCGTTTGACGTTACGCCGTTATCGGACGATCGGCGATCCACCGACCGACGAGCGCAAGGAGCGTCTCACGCGTTACGGGTTTCGTCAGCACGTCGTCTAACCCCGCGCACTTGAGGTCCGCGACGTCGCCGTCGAGCGCATGGGCGGTGAAGGCGAGGATTGGCGTGCGCTTGTAATCGTCCGTCCCGCGTAGCCGCCGCGTCGCTTCGACGCCGTCCATCACCGGCATGTCGATATCCATCAGCACAAGGTCGAACCGCTCGTTCCTTGCAGCCTCGAGCGCCTCTTCGCCGTTCGACGCGACGCTCGTACGATAACCGCCGGCGAACAGAAACGCGGTTGCGATCATCTGGTTGGGAACGCTGTCGTCGACGACAAGCACCGCGCGTTGTCGCGCTGGCGCCTTGCCGGCCGCGACGTCGGATGAAACGCCCGATGCGGCGGCCTTCGCCGGAGATGCGTGGGAGCCGCTCACTGGCGAAGAGCCGAGGCGACTGCGGGCGCTTCGCAAATAGCGAAACGATTGACCCGGGCCGCGCGCCTGACCTCGCGCATGGGCGCGACGGTCGTTGCGACGCGGCGAGAGAGAGGCGTCATGAAACGGTCCGCGGGATTCAAGTGATGCTTACGGCGGGTGCTTAACGGGGAGGCTCTAAAGCGCCGTTAATCCGTTCGCGACGGAGGGCGCGAAGCCCGTCATTTGCGCCCGTCTCGAAAAGTGAGCTACAGCCAGGCGATGCCGCGTCGGTTGGCGTCGTTAGCGCTTGGCGCGGGCGACGACGCCGCGACGCAATGCGGTCAAGATTGCGCGATCTTGTCGCGCAAACCGACGCCGCCGAAGGACCGACGCTATATGACCGCCGCCACAGACGCCGCGTCGACGGCCGCCGACCGACCAGGCGCGACGCCGCCCTTCGCTTTTTTCGAGTGGATGATCGCGCGCCGATACCTCGGCGCGACCCGATCGGGGCGGGGCGTGTCGCTGATCTCGATCATCGCTTTTGTCGGGATCATGTTGGCGGTCGCGACGCTCATCATCGTCATGGCGGTGATGCAGGGCTTTCGCGACAAGCTGATCGACCAGTTGCTCGGCGTGAACGGACACGTCTTCGTCCAGCCCGCCTTCGGCGTCGGCGACGACCGCATCCAGGATTACGACGAGTTAACGCAGGCGCTTCGCGCCGTTCCCGGCGTCGTGAAGGCGACGCCGATCATCCAGGCGCCCGTCTACGCGACGGCGCGGGGCGAAACGGGCATGTTCGTGCGCGCCATGTCCCCCGACGACGTTCGCGCCATCGACTACGTCGCCGGCCGCGACCCGGACAGCGGTCGCAGCCACGTTCTCGCCGGATCTTTCGAAACGTTCGGCGAGGGCGAGAGTGGCGGCGACGAAATCGCCATCGGCAGCCGCCTGTCATATAGTCTCGGCGTCACCGCGGGCGACGCCGTGACGCTCATCTCGGGCAGCGGATCGGAAACCGCCTTCGGCCCGACCTTGCGGCGCAAGACCTATCGCGTCGGCGCCGTCTTTGAAGTCGGCAACTCTGAATACGACGGGTACATCGCGTTCATGCCCCTGGAGCAGGCGCAGGTGTTCTTTCGCTATGGCGACGCCGTCGAACAGATCGAATTGCGCCTTGAGAACCCTGAGCGGGTGCGCAGCTACGAGGCGGCGATCCGCGAGGCCGCGCCGAACTATGGCGTGGTCAACTGGCAGCAGCAGAATCGAAGCTATTTCAGCGCGCTGCAGACCGAACGGAGCGTTATGCGGCTCATCCTGTTCCTGATCGTCGCCGTCGCCGCGCTCAACATCATCACCGGTTTGATCATGCTCGTGAAGGACAAGACGGCGGACATCGCGGTCTTGCGCACGATGGGCGCCACGCAAGGCGCGATCATGCGCGTCTTTTTCCTCTCCGGGTCGATGATCGGCGTTTTCGGCACGCTCGCGGGACTCGCGCTCGGGGCGTTGTTCGTGTGGAACATCGACGCCATCGAGACGTTCTTGTCGTGGCTCTTCCGCACCGACCTGTTTCCGGCCGACATCTACTATTTTTCAAGCGTGCCGGCGAAAATGCGCGGCGGCGAAGTTGCGACGATCGCGATCTGGTCTCTGATCATGTCGTTCGTCACGACGATCTATCCCGCCCGTCGGGCCGCGCGCCTCGATCCCGTGGAGGCGTTGCGTTATGGCTGATGGCGCGCCGCGCGAGTCGGCCGAAACGGCGGCGCTGAAGCTGGAAGGCGTCGAGCGCCGTTACGGCGATCTCGTTATTCTGTTGCCATCGGACCTTGTCCTGCGCCGCGGCGAGACCGTGGCGCTGCTTGGTCCCTCCGGATCGGGAAAATCTTCGCTGCTCCATATCGCCGGACTGCTGGAGCGGCCGACGCACGGCGAGGTGCGCATCGCGGGCGCGGCGACGTCGGCGCTCAAGGACGCGGCGCGCACGAGCTTGCGGCGCGACGCCCTCGGCTTCGTCTATCAGTTCCACCATCTGCTCCCCGAGTTCGACGCCCTTGGGAACGTGGCGTTGCCGCAACTGATCGCCGGGCGGTCGCGCGCCGAGGCGGAGGCTCGCGCGAGCGATCTACTGACCCAGCTCGGACTAGCCGACCGCCTGCGCCACCAACCGGGTCAGTTGTCGGGCGGCGAACAGCAGCGCACGGCGATCGCCCGGGCGCTCGCGAACGAGCCGGACATTTTGTTGGCGGACGAACCGACCGGCAATCTCGATCCGAAGACGTCGCAAATGGTGTTCGACGCGCTCCTCGACATGGTCCGCGCCGAGGGGCTCGCCGCCATCGTGGCGACGCACGACCATGCGCTGGCGGCGCGCCTCGACCGCACGATCGTGATCGAGGACCAGCGTCTCGTCGAAATCGAGCCGCCACGCCGCGCCGCGGGTTAGGTTTGCGTCAGGCCGCTTTGTCTCTCGCCCCGCGCGGCGAAGCCGACGCCGGCGAGGCCCGTCAGCATCAGGAGCGGCGCGCCCGGCAGCGGGAGCGGCGCGATGATGCCGCCCTCCGTCGCGAAGCCCTGGGTCAGTCCTGACAGAATAAGCCCCGAATCGAAGCTGAGGTCGAACGCGTCGGCGATGACGATTGAAATCGTGTGCGTCGCGAGGTCCGGATCGAGCAGGCCGACGAGCGTCAGCGGGTTCGTCACGGCGGCGTCGAAGAACGGCAGGCTCTCGGTGTTCACGTTGACGGACGGGATGGTCGTCGCCGTGGCGAGGGCGCCGTTGGAGAACGTCGCGAAGTTCACGCCGTCGACGAAAACGCCAAACGCGTCGGGGTTGGCGGGCAGGAGCGCGCCGGTCTCAGTCGTGGCGAACAGGAAGTCGAGCGCAATCGAGGTCGCCGTCGGATCGGCGGTCGTGAACTCGAACGTGAGGACGTTCTGGTCTTCATTAATGGGATCGCCCGGCGCCAGCGGCGTCAGGCCGCCGGGTCCCGTCAGCGCGGCTTCGAGCGCAGCGTTGGATCCCGTGCCGACAAGCGCGCTCGGCGGCGCGACCGCCGTGTCGGCGTCGAAGTCGGCGCTGCCCGTCGTCAGGATCACGCCCGGTCCGATCGGCGCTGTGTCATCGTCGCCGAAGAAGCCGGATTGATCGACGCCGCCGATGAAGTCCGTCGCGTTGACGACGATGGTGTCGTCGACAAGCGCGTCCACAAGGCCGGCGCCGGCGTCCGCGTTGCCGTCCACGACCGTGATCGGGCCGGCGAGCGCGCCGGATGCGATAAGGGCGAACGCGCCGGAGAAGGCGCAGCATCGATATGCCATGAAAACCTCGCTATTGGTCCCGGCGCGCGAAGACGCCGAGAACGGGGACTGAAGAGCGAAGGCGACGCGCCGCTCGGCGCGGATCATCGCCGAACGAAGTCAGGCGCGAGGCGCGCGGCTTCGCCCCGTCGTCGAATTCTTCAACGACGATCATATCGATACGGAAAGCTTGCGACAGTTTGATGAACGTTCGCTTGCGGACGTCGTCCGTTCATCTGTACGGAAACGTGATCGAAGACACCCGTTGTTTTCGACTTTGTAATGAGGCCCGCGTCCCACGGCGCTCTGTGTACGCTGTGGCGGCGAGCGCAGAAATTGTGATCGACGCTGCGTCAAAAAGAACCGACCGAGCGCGTGATCTGGACACGCAAATTGGCTATGAAGTTCTCAACGCACGGGCGCGAAAACCCGAGCGCCATATTTTTTACAGAAATTCAAGTATTTAAGAATCTCTATTAACTAGAGGTGAAATAAAAAGTTCTCATAAGTGTCACGTCGCGAAAGCGGCGTTCTCTTTACCCTCGATAGTTGCAGCCCAACGACTGCGTGCCGTTTCCCCTGTTGCAATTGTCGAGAGAAATCCATGAAGCTCAGCAAACTCGATCGCCGCGATTTCCTGCGCAAAAGCGGCTTTGCTTTCAGCGCCGGCGTAATGGCGAGCCCCTTTTCAGGTCTTGTGATGCGCCAGGCGCGCGCCGCCGTCGACGGCGGCGTGTCATGCCTGACGCCCGGCCCGTTCGGCCCCGTGGCGCCCGTCGCCGACGACGCGACGGGTCTGCCGCTGATCCAACTGCCAAGCGGCTTTAGCTATCAGTCCTTCGGCTGGACCGGCGACCGCTTGAACGACGGCCTTCTGACGCCTGACGATCATGACGGCATGGGCGTCGTCGCCCAGCGCGGCCGGTTCCTCGCCATCGTCCGCAACCACGAAATCAGCGGCGGCGCGCCGAACTCGATCCCCGACGCGCCAGGCGAATTGTTCAACGCCAACCGCGGCTTCTCGGTTTACGACGCCGTCGGCGGGAACAACGGCGAGGCGTCCGGCGGCACGTCGACGCTCATCTTTGACACCGCGCGCGGCGAATTCGTCGCCGCCCAAGCGTCGATCGGGGGGACGCGCAACAACTGCGCCGGCGGCATCGTGCCCTTCGGCAGCGTCAACGGCGACGTCACGGCCGTCGGCAGCTGGATCACCTGTGAGGAAACCGACGACGGCACGGACAATATCGACGTGCTCGGCCAGGACCATGGCTTCGCCCTTGAGGTGCCGGGCTTCGGCCTCGCCAACGGCAACCCGATCTTCGGCATGGGCCGGTTCGCCCACGAGGCGCTCGCCGTCGACGTGCGCACCAACGCGTTCTATCTCTCCGAAGACGCCTTCCCGACGTTCTCGGGCTTCTACTGCTTCGTGCCGAACGGCGGCGCGATGGGCGCTCCCGGCCGGCTCGATCTCATGGAAGGCCAGCTCTACATGCTCGCCGTCGCGGGCCAGGCGAACGCGAACCTCACCAATCCGAGCCTCGGCGACGAGTTCGACGCCGAGTTCGTGCCGGTGCCGGCTGGTTTCGAGGTCGGCCAGGCGTGCGGGCCGTTCATCGACGTTAGCCCGACGGCGCCGGGCGCCGACCCGCTTGGGCCGTTCCTAAACGACGTCGCGCAGTTCCCCGCCTTCGCGCCCTTCGTCGGTCCGACCGCTGACGGCGGCCATGGCGGCGTCGGTCTCGTTGACGGCCCGGCGACGATCGCAAGCGGCGCGTTCGCGGACGGCGTCTCTGTGCCGTTCAACCGGTCGAGCGCCTTTGTCGGCGGTTTCAACAATGGCGGCGCGTTCTTCCGCCGGCCGGAAGGCGTCTGGTACGACGGCGCGACTGGCGCGATATTTTTCGCCGACACCGAAGGCGGCCTCACGACCGACCTCGACGATGATATCGGCTTCCGCGCCGAGGGCGTCATCTGGTCCTTTACGCCGGCGGTGGAGAACGGCGTTCTCAACCCGTTGCGCGGCCGGCTCGTCGCTGTTTTCGTGGCGCCGGAGTTCGAGAGCAACGCCGTTTCGCCGGCGAACAATCCGGACAACATCACCGTCAATCCGGTGACCGGCACCATCTTCTTCTGCGAAGACGGCGGCGGCCTCGCCGAGGGCGAGGGCCTCAGGCTCTCCGGCGTCGCCGCCGACGGCAACGCCTTCACCTTCGCGATCAACAACGTCGTCCTGAGCGCCGCGCAAATCGCCGGCACGCAGGACGCGCTCGGCAACGCCCGCAACCCGCTCGCCGTCATCGGCGACAATCCGGAAGCGGATTTCCGCGGCGCCGAGTGGGCGGGCGCGACCTTTTCTCCCGACGGCAACACGCTGTTCGTGAACTTCCAGATCCCGGGCATCACGTTCGCGATCACCGGGCCGTTCACCTAGGGCCTGCTCGAAAGCTCCGCCGCTTAGGCGACGCCGACGCCCGCATAACTGCGCCGGCGCCGATCGATCGGCGCCGGCGTTTTTACTTGCGTCGGCCGCGGGCCCGCCCGCGCGGCGGCGCGTGGAACGCTGGGTCCTTGCGCGCGACCCAGGCGACGAAATCGGCGATCGGCGGATGGCGGCGCAGCGCGTCGACCGTGTCGAAGCTGCGGGCCAACTGCGTCTCCGTCAGGTGCGCGTGGATCGTCCGGTGACAGATCTCGTGAAGGAGAACGGTGGGCCCGCCCTTGCCGCCCTTCAGTTTGGGAACGAGGTGGTGGGCCGACTGTTTGGCGTGGGGCGGGATCGGCCGCTCGCATAATGGACAAATCGGATCGTCGCGCGCGTCCACGTTCGTGGTCTCAGACGACCCAGTCCCACGGCCGGCTTAGGCGGCTCGCCGCGTTGATGACGCCGACCATGCAATAGGTTTGCGGGATGTTGCCCCAGAGCTCGCCGGTGACCGTGTCGACGTCCTCGGAGAAGAGGCCGAGCTTAGTGCGGCACGCGAGCAGCTCTTCGAACATCTCGCACGCCTCGTCGTTGCGTCCGCACCGCGCGAGCGCCTCCACATGCCAAAAGCTGCAGGCGGAGAACGCCGTGCGCGGCTGGCCGAAATCGTCCTCCCGCCGATAGCGGTAAACATGCGGTCCCTCGCGCAGTTCCTTGTCGATGCGATCCACGGTGGCGATGAAGCGCGGATCGTCCGCCGGCAGAAAGCCGATCTCGGCCATGAGCAAGACGGACGCGTCGAGCGCGTCGTCGCCATAGGCCCCGGTGAACGCCTGGCGCTTCTCGCTCCAGGCGCGCTTGAGGATCAGCGTCTTGATTTCGTCCGCCCGCGACGCCCAGTAGGAGACGCGGTCCGCACGGCCGACCCGAGGGGCGATCTTTGCGAGACGGTCGCAGGCGGCCCAGCACATGATCGCTGAAGACGTGTGGATCTGCGCGCGGCCGCGATACTCCCAGATGCCGGCGTCCGGGGTATCGTGGACCGCGTAGGCGCGCTCGCCGACGGCTTCGAACTGCTCGAACTCCAGGGGGCCGGCGAGGGCGGACAGGCGCTCGTCGAAAAAGGCCTGCGAGGCGGCCATGACCACATGTCCGTAGACGTCGTGTTGAACGTGTTCGGCCGCCTGGTTGCCGAAGCGGACGGGGCCCATGCCGCGATAGCCCGGCAGGTGCGTTGCGATCGTCTCGCTGAGGTCGGCCTCGAGGGCGATGCCGTAGACGGGTTGGATGTGCCCTCCCTTGGCGTCGACGACGACGTTGCGCAAGTAACTGATGTAGCGCTCGAGCGTGCCCATGGCCGCAAGGCGGTTAAGCGCGCCGACCGTGAAGAACGCGTCGCGCAGCCAGCAAAAGCGATAGTCCCAGTTGCGGCCCGAATCGGCATGCTCCGGCAGGCTCGTCGTCAGCGCGGCGACGATGCCGCCCGTTTCTTCGTAGACGCACATTTTGAGCGTGATTGCGGCGCGAATGACTGCTGCCTGCCATTGCGGCGGCGTCGCGAGCCGGCTCGCCCAGCGGCGCCATTCCGTCTCGGTGCGCTCCATCCAGCTGCGCGAGATGTCGCACGGCGCATCGGAGAGGCTTTCGTCCGGCCCCAGGACGAACGTGGTCTCGCGTTCGAGCACGAAAGGCGTTTCAGCGCCGACATAGGCGATAGGCGCATCGGTTGTGACGCGGAACGGCTGCGCGCCGCCGAACGACAGGTGCGACACGCCCCGCGTCGCGGACAGCCGTCCGCCGTCGGTCCCGACCGCGGCGAGTTCGACCTTGATGCGCGGCAAGCCGCGAAGCGGCCGCACGCGGCGCACGATCGACGCCGGTCGGAACGTCCGTCCACGATCGATAAAGCGTGGCGCGAAATCCACAATCTCGATCGCCGAGCCGTCCTTCGCCTCAAGAACGGTTTGGAGCACGCCAGTGTTGCGGCGGTAGGACTGATGCGCGGCGCACTGGTCGACGAGAGATACCCGAAACTGTCCTGCGCCGCCGAGCAGCGAATCGAAGATCGGCGCGCCGTCGAGCCGCGGCAGGCAGAACCAGACGATTTCAGCGTTCTCGTCGACGAGCGCGGCGACCGCGCCGTTGCCGATGACGCCAAGCTCAAGATTTTGACGCGCGGTCTCTGTCATGCCGCCGCGAACGCCTTCAGCCACGTCCAAACGTCGCCGGGGCCGGCAAGCCGCGACGTCGCTGTCGTGTCGCCTTCGCCCACCTTGACCGATCGCCCGCCGAGGCGCGCGCACGCTTCAAATCCGTCCTCGTCCGTCCGATCGTCGCCGACGAACACAGGCGCGCGCCCGGCGAACGGCGCGCGCGCCATCAGCGCGTCGACGGCGCGGCCTTTGTTCGCGTCGTGCGGTTTAGTTTCGAAAACCATCTTTCCGCCTTCCAATCGATACTCCGGAAAATTTTTGAGCGCTGCGGCGAGGGCGCGTTCGAGGTCCGCGCCGATCGCCGGCGCGGCGCGGTAGTGGATCGCGAGCACCGGCCCCTTGCGCTCGACGCGGGCGCCAAGCGGCCCGGCCGCGGCGTCGATCGCAGCTTCAAGGCCCGTGGGCGCGTCCGGCGGCGCGCACGCCGGCGACGCGCCGGGCGCGACGATCTCGATGCCGTGGCCGCCGGCGCGCCAAAGATCCGTAGGCGTTCGGTCGGCGAGGTCACGCGCGTCTCGTCCGCTGACGATGGCTAGGGCGCCGTCGAGGCGATCAGCGACGCGCCTCAGCGTTTCGCCGCCATGGTCGGGCAGGCGGACGGTCGCCGGATTCAACTGGAAATTCGTCAGCGTGCCGTCGAAATCGAGAAACAGCGCGCACGATCGATCAAGCGGCGGGGGCGCGGCGTCCGTGGGCATGGCGTCGGTCTCGGATGATCTCAGACGGCTCGCAGATCGCGGAGAAACGTCTCGCGCCACCATGCGATGTCGTGCTCTTCGATGATGGTTTTCAATGACTTCCAGCGCGAGACCCGCTCGTCGAGCGGCATCGTCAACGCCTGGTGGATCGTTTCGGCGACCGCGACCTTGTTGTGCGGGTTGACGATGAGGGCGTCCTTCAACTGCTCTGCGGCGCCGGCGAATTCACTCAGCACAAGGACGCCGGGATCCGCGGGGTCCTGCGCCATGACGAACTCCTTGGAGACGAGGTTCATGCCGTCGCGTAAAGGCGTGACGAGGCAGACGCGGGCGATGCGGAAGAGGCCCGCTAGCTCGTCGCGGCCGTAGGAGCGCGCGAGATAACGCAGCGGGATCCAGTCAAGATCGCCATAGTCGCCATTGATCCGGCCGGCAAGCTCGTCGAGTTGCTCGCGAAGCTCTTGGTACTCCTCGACCTTACTGCGCGATGGCGGCGCGATCTGCGTGACCGACACCTTTCCGATCATCGCCGGGAACTTCTTGAAGAACGCGCCGACCGCCGCGAAGCGCTCCGGCAGTCCTTTCGAATAGTCCATGCGGTCGACGCCGATCACGAAAGCGCGTTCGCCGAGGAACGCCTGAATGCGGCCGGCGGCCTGCGTTGCGGCGGCGCTTTGGCTCGCCTCGACGAAGCCGGCGGCGGCGATGCCGATCGGATAGGCGGCGACCTTCAGCTTACGGTTGAAGACGGAGACTTTCCCGTCCGCCAGCTCCTCGCCGTCGCAATCGTCGATAAGATAGCGCACGAAGTTTCCACGGTCCTGCTCCGACTGAAAGCCGACGACGTCGTACTGGCAAAGCGCCTGGGCGAGCCAGCGATGTTCAGGCAGGGCGCGGAAGATCTTCGGCGGTGGAATGGGAATGTGAAGGAAGAAGCCCACGGGGCCGTTCCAGCCCGCGCGCCGCAGGCAGTCCGCCATCAATAGAAAATGATAGTCGTGGACCCAGACGACGTCGTCCGGCCGCAAACGGCTCGCCGCGGCCTTCGCGATGCGTTGGTTGACGGCCGCATAGATGTCGAAGGCCTGGCTGTCGAAATTGCTGAGGTCGGTGCGGTAGTGGAAGATCGGCCACAGGACGCGGTTCGAATAGCTGACGTAGTAGCCGTCGAACTCTTCCTCGGTGATGTCGACGAGGTTGAACTCGACGCCGTCGCTGTCGAACACGTTGACGCCGCGCGGTTCGTCAACGAGGTCGCCGCTCCACCCGAACCAGGCGCCGCCGCTCGACTTCAACGCCTCCCAGACCGCGACGGCGAGGCCGCCGGCGCGCGCGCGCGGGTCGCTGGCGGTGCGGTTCGAAATGGCGACGATCCTACCCATTCGCAGAGTCTACCCGCGTGCGGCGCGTCCCGCCATAGCGGCGCGGTCAGCCCGGCAAGCGGAGCCGCGCGCGCAACCCGCCCTGGGGCGCTTTCGCCAGCGAGATCTCGCCGCCGTGGCGGCGCGCGACGTCGCGCACGACGGCAAGGCCGAGCCCGGCGCCCGACGGGCCGGCGCGCGCGGCGTCGAGCCGTTCGAACGGTTTGAAGGCGTCTTCATAGCGGGCCGGGTCGACGCCTGGTCCGTCGTCGTCGATCGTCATGTCGACGAAGACGCCGTCGCGCTTCGCAGCGATCCACGCCTTGTCGGCGAATTTGAGGGCGTTGCCGACGAGGTTCGCGGCCGCCCGACGAATCTCGCTCACGCGGCCGTCGACCACGATCCCATCCTCGCAGTCGAGCGTGATGCGCGCGCCCGTCGGATCCGCTGCGCCGGCGACCTCGCGGAGCAGATCGGCCATGTCGATCCGCGCGGACGCCTCGTCGCTTTGGGCGTCGCGCGCAAAGTCGAGATAGGCCTCGACCATCGCCTCCATTTCCTCGACGTCGGCGCGCAGGGCGTCGAGATCGTCCGGGCTCGGCGCCATGGCGAGGGCGAGCTTCATGCGCGTCAGCGGCGTGCGGAGGTCGTGGCTGACCCCGGCGAGCATCGTCGCGCGCTGATCCATATGGCGTTTGATCCGCTCGCGCATGGCGATGAAGGCGCGGCCCGCACGGCGCACCTCCGTCGCGCCGGTCGGCCGAAAGCCCGGGGCCTCGCGGCCGCGGCCGAACGCTTCGGCGGCGTCGGCGAGCCGCAAGATCGAGCGCACCTGATTCCGCATAAAGATGATCGCGATCCAGCCGATTAGGAGCGTCGTCCCCACGAGCCAGGCGATAAAGATCGGCCCGGTCGTTGCGAAGACGCGGTCACGAAGAGCGTAGAAACCGAGATAGCCGTCCGCCACGCCGACGCGGACCTCGACATAGCCCGGCCAGCTCTGGGTGTTGATCCACAAGGGGCGATCGCCCAGCTTGTCGCGCAGTTCGGCCTCGAACGTTTCGTTGTATAGGTTGAACGCGGAGAGCTTGTTCCGGTCCGGCACGTCTTCGTCGGGCTCGAAACGGACCGAGAGATCGAGCGTCGCGAGGGAGCGTTCGAGCGTCGCCTCGCGCGCGTCCGGGTCAGCGGCGGTCGCAAACTCTTCGGTGACAAGCGCGATCTGCCCCGCGGTCGTGCGCGACAGGTTCGCGGTCACCAGCTCCCAGTGGCGGGCGAAAAAGCCGTACGTCACGATCACCTGCATCAGGAAGATCGGTAGAATGACGATGAGGACGATGCGGGCGTAAAGGCTCTTCGGCGCGACGCGGCGCAGGATCGCCGCGCCGAAATGCCGTCGGCGGGGCGGAGACCGATTGTCCGTCGTCGCGGCGATCTTGCGGCCTCTCAGTCAGGGATCAGCGCGTAGCCGACGCCGCGCACGGTCTGGAGATAGATCGGCGCGCGGGGGTCGTCTTCGATTTTCCGGCGCAGGCGGGTGACCTGCACGTCGATCGAGCGCTCGCTCGGCGTGTCGGTGCGCTCGGCGAGAGCGGCGCGGGACACCGCCTCGCCAGGCTTCGCCGCCAGCGCGCGCAGGAGCGACAACTCGCCCGACGTCAGGCGCACGAGTTCGTCGCCCCGGCGCAACTCGCCCCGGCCCGGCGAGAACGCGCAGGGACCGAACGTCAGCTTCGTCCGTTCACGAACATGGGGCGCGGCGCGGCGCAGAAGCGCCTGCACGCGCAGCAGCAACTCGCGCGGCTCGAACGGCTTGGCGAGGTAATCGTCCGCGCCGCGTTCGAGCCCCTCGATCCGGTCCTCCGGCCGGCCGCGCGCCGTCAGAAGCAGGATCGGCACGTTCGACGCGGCGCGCACGCGCTCGGTGAGCGCGAGGCCGTCGAGGCCGGGCATCATGACGTCGAAGATAAGAAGGTCGAATTCGACGGACGCCAACAGATCGCGGGCCGCGGCGCCGTCGGGCGCCGTCGAGGCGCGCACGTTGTTTTCACTGTGGTAGCGTTTCAGCAGCGGCCGGATCCTCTCGTCGTCGGCGACGACGAGAACATGGGGCGTTTTGCGCTCGCCGACGTTCACGACGCCGCCCGAAAGTGCCGCGCTGCGGCGCGCGCGTATTGGCCGCCCGTCCAGACCGTGACCAGCGCGGCGAACCAGAGAAGGCCGACGCCGAGCGGCCGCCACGCCTCGCCGAGGATCCCGGTCGGCGCGGCGGCGAGCAGGAAGCCGACGGCGGCGATCTGCGCGGCGGTCTTCCATTTGGAGAGGCCCGTGACGTCAAGCGTCGCGCCGGTGCGCGCGGTCGCTTCGCGCAGGCCGCTCACGAACACCTCACGCGCGACGACGGCGAGCGCGGCGACGACGTCGGGCCCGCGGACGACGCCGTTGCGTACGAGGAGCATCAGCGCCACGGCGATCAGCACCTTGTCGGCGATTGGATCGAGCGCGGCGCCGAGCGCCGTCACCTCGCTCCGCGCCCGCGCGACGCGCCCGTCGAGAAAATCGCCGAACGCCGCGAGCGCGAAAATCGCCAGAGCGACGTCGAGATTCCACGACGCGTTCGCCATGAACGCGGCCGCGAACGGCAAAACGAGCGCTAGTCGGCCAAGCGTGATGAGATTCGCCATAGCGTCTGCTTACGACGCGCCGGCGCCAGCGTGAAGCGGGCGGGCGGCGAGAGCGCCGGGCCTTTGGCTATTTGTCAGGCGACCGCAGTTTCACGCGTTCAAGACGAGGCTTCCGCCTTAATCGTCGCCCCACAGGCGTTTCCACCAGGGACGGGGCTCCTTCGGCTCATAGCTCTGGCCGGCGCCTTCCATCTTCTCGCGAATATCCTCGATGTCCCAGTCGGTGAGGTTCGCCAGCGTCTGGGCCTCGCGTTCGAAGCGCTCGGGCAGCGACGCGCGGTACTGTTCCGCGGCCTCGCACTGGGCGTCGCCTTCGTAGGGGTGGCGCAGCACGTAACGACCCTGAAAGTTCTCCCGGTCGCCGGTTTCCTTGAACATCAGGTCTTCGGGAAAATGCGCCGCATCGTAGGAGACGTGGAGCCGCGTGACGAAAACGTCGCGCGCCGGCGACGGGCCGCGGCGCGACGCGCGCCGATCGCCGTCGATCCAGTAGACGCCGAGCTCGCGCAACTCCTCGTCCGAAAGCGGATCGGCGGCGCACGGATCGCACCAGTTCATGTCCCAGGCGTATTCGAGAAAGACGGCGCGTTCGTTCTCCTTCTTCGTCTGGGTCTCGAACATCGCGCGGTAGAAGTCGCCGAACTCGTCCTTGACGTAGGTCGGAATGTCGTCGCCGGTCGGCAGTTTGACGGTCCGATAGTTCGTCGTTTCGACGCGGCCGGAGCGCGTGAGCGCGAAAACGAACAGCTCCTGCTTCGCCGCCGCGCCGTCGCCGTCCGGCGCGTTCACCGTGCCGAGGCGGATCGGCAGCATGAATTTCGGGCTTTCGAACGCCATCTGCAGGGGGCGGAGGTACTTCAGTCCGGTTTTCGCCTGTTCGTCGAGATTGACCTAGGCCACGAAAAACTTCGTGCCCTGTTTGATATAACTGCTGAGCGTGCGCTCGGCGCCGTCGGGGATGTTGTAGCCGTTCTCCGTCAGCCAGGTCGCGAGCCCGTCCGACTGTTCCGCTGACAGAATTTGAATGTCGTATTCGCCAACCGTGTACTCGGCTTCGACCGTCACCCCAAGGCTCCGGCGGCGCTTCAACGCGTCGGCCGACGGCGCGGCCGCGTCCGCGACGGTCGCCAATCGGCTCTCGAAGACGGCGACTTCGCACGGGTCGCCGTCGAAATACTCCACGAGCCGGGGCGACGTGTAGGCGGCGAGATGGTCGATCAGCGCGTTATTCGCGACGTTCACCTGGCCTTCCTCAAGAACGACGGGCACCGGCACGACGATCGCGAAATCGTCGAGCGGGCCTTCATAGTCGTTCGCCATGGTGATCACGGTGCGCTCGCCGTCGCGCATGATCGCGACCTTGGATGCTTTGTTGAAAAGCTTGGTGTCGGCCTTGGCGACATAGAAGCCGCAGAACGCCGCCGCGCCGCCGGCGAGCCCGCCGGCGAGGCAAAGCGCGAGCGCCGCTGCGCCGGCGTTCAGGGCGCGGCGCGCGCGCCGGTTTTTTCGGGCGGGGTCGGTCGTCATGCGATGTCTCCTCTTGCGGATGGGATGTGCGCCGACGGAACGCGCGGCGCTTGCGGCCAGGCGTAGGACGGGGCGCGATCGAAGGCTTCGAACGCCGGGCGGATGAGGCTTGCGATGGCGAGCGCGTAGAACGCGGCGTCGGGCTCATGGAGCCAGTAGGCGCCGGCGTAGGCGAGGGCGGCGACGAAGACGAGAAACGCCGCGCGCGACCGCGGGGCGTCGGGCGTCGTCTTCGGATCTGAGATCATGAAGAAGGCGAAGAGAATGAGCGCGCCGCTCTGCAGGCGGAGCGTCGGTATCGTTAGCGGATCGCCGAGCCAGACGGCGCGGGCGTAGATCATCGCTGCGAAGGCGCCAAGAAAGATCACCGGCGCGTCGAGCCGGGACGCCCGGCTCGTCACGATTGCGCCGGCGCCGGCGAGGGCGGTCGCCAGGATGAGCCCCGAGCCCCACTGGCCCGGCGTCGTCCAGGCCGACGCGCCGAGCGGCTCAGCAAGGAGAAGCGCGGCGACGACGCCGAAATTCGCTGGATTGAAGATGTGTTTGCCGCGCGCGCGCAGCAGAAACTTCGATGCGACGGCGGCGAGCGCTGCGATAAAAATCGGCGCGAGGCCGTCGGCGCGCAGGAGCAGCGTCACCGACAACGCCGTGATCAGCGCGCTGCGGACCTCGAAGGGCGCGGCGAAGGCGAAGGTTCCGACGCGCTGGGCGAGGAGGGCGCCGGCCAGCGCGGCGAAGAAGTCCACGCCCGAGACGTCAAACGCCCGCGCGCCGACGCCAAACGCCAAGAGGCTCGACAGCGCCGCAATTTGGAACAGTCTGGGGTCAGCCGGCGCGCGCATCGAGCGCGCGGCGCGGGCGAGCCGCGCGAGATGTGTCTCCCCAAACGTCATGGAGCCGCCTTACACCTCCTGAAGAAGGCGCAAAAGCGGCTCCGATAAAGACGTTTTTATGACCGACGACGCGGCGACTTGGTGGGCGCCATGACGTCGCCGCCTTACTCCGCTGCGGCGCGGTTCGGCGCCCAGTCAAACTTCCGAAAAGGTTCGTCTACGGGTGTCTGGGCGAGGTGGTTGACGTAATTCGACATCACCTTTTGGGCGAGGCCTAGAACGACGTCGAGCACATGGCGTTGCGTGAAGCCAGCGTCGAGGAACGTCTTGATGTCGCCGTCCGACACCTCGCCACGCTGACGAACGACCTTCAGAGTGAACTGGCGCAAGGCTTCGAGACGCGGATCGGCGAGCGCCTCGCCGTTTCGCAACGCATCGATCGTGGCGTCGTCGACGCCCTGGGATTTCGCGATCGCGGTGTGCGCCGGCACGCAATAATGGCAGTTATGCTCGACGTTGATCGTCAGCCATACGACGTTTTGTTCGATCGTCCCGAGGCTTGTTTTCTGGAAGAGTTCATGGAGCTTCTGATAGGCTTCGAGGTGCTCCGGCGAGGCCGCCATAACGGCGTGAAGATTGGGGACCATGCCGAACGCTTTCTGCGAAGCGTCGAGCAGCGGCTTGGCGTCGTCGGGGGCCGTGTCGGGGGTCAGCAGCGGAAAATCGACCATCGTCTCTCTCCTTTTCGTTGCGCGGCGTTGCGGGGGCGCGCCGCCGCCAGGATCAGCGCATGCGACGTAGCCTTCGCGCGGTCGAAGTAAACCGCGTGCGCGTTCACGCTCGCGCGATTGGCGAAACGCGTCACGCTTCGGCGCGTCGGGCGCGGCGAACGGCGGGCAACCGCCACCACGGAACGCTCGGATGGTCGTGGTGCTCTTCGTGGCAGCCGAAGTGATAGCACGTCAGGAACGACAGCCATTCGGGCAGGTCGATCGTCTTCGCCCTGTGCGGATGATCATGGCCGTTGGGCGGCGTCCGGTGCGGAAGGTAAACGCCGAAAGTGAATAGCTGCAGCGCCGACAGCCAGGCCGGCAGGGCGAAGAAGACGAGGACGTCGACGATCGAGCCAGAGACGGCCCAGGCCGCGGCGACGTGCACGTGCATCAACGCGAAGTTACGCCAGGAGTAGTATCCGCGAACGAACGACAACAGCCACGGCGCGAAGCGCTCGTCGCCGTCCGCAGCGTAGTCAGGGTCGTCCACGCTGACCGGCGCCGCATGGTGGGCCAGGTGGTTCGCGCGCATCCGCGACCAGAGGAATCCGCCGTAGAGAAACATGGCGACCGCGCCGAAGACGACGTTCAGCCGCCGCCGGCGCGGCGCGAGGGAGCCGTGCATCGCGTCGTGGGCGGTGATGAAAAGGCCGACGTTCAGAAAGCTTAGCGTCGCGACGTGCAACGGCGGCAGCGGCGCAGCGACCGGCTGAACGAGCAGGCAATACGCCAGATGCGCGAACCATGCGGCCATGATCGTCAAAGCGACGACGACGCCCAGAAGTGGCGTGGAGGAAAA
Organism: Parvularculaceae bacterium; assembly: GCA_050331095.1. Classification (GTDB taxonomy): domain Bacteria; phylum Pseudomonadota; class Alphaproteobacteria; order Caulobacterales; family Parvularculaceae; genus MED-G105. The sequence continues at coordinate 12,838 of JBHJHE010000015.1, read as the reverse complement.
GCGCGCGCGTGTGGTTGACGACATAGAACACCGGTAGCCTGCTCGCGAAGTTTCGCCATGCGGCGCGTCCGCCGGACGCCGCGCGGTAAACGGTTCGTGAAGGAGACCGCTTCGTTACGAACTAAATCCGCATCACCCCTTTTACGGCCCATCGATAAAAGCCGATCGGACAGTCGGGGTTAGAATGCGCTTGCTTTACGCCTTGTTACTCGCCGCGTGCGCCGGGTCGGCGCACGCGAGCGCGCCGGCCACGGCGTTCGAAACCGTGGAGGACGTTGAGGCTTACGCGGCAAGTGAAGCCCATCGCAACGCGACCTATCAAGAGCGCCTGACGGCGCTCGAAGATATGGCGGAAGGCTTGCCGCCCGACGTTCCCGTCGCGGTCCGCGCCGCCGTCGCGCGCCACAAAATCGCCACGCTCGCCCGCCTTGGCGATTACGAGAAGGCGGAAAACTATGTGCGCAGCGTTGAGCCGTGGTTGCTGGACGCTGCGCGAGAGACCGACTTTTACTTGGATGTCCTCTATCCGATCGGCTACGTCTACATTAGCGCCGGCGAGATCGAACTTGGCCTCCAACGCATCGAGGAGATGAAGCGGAGCCCGCAATACGAGACCGACGTCGCCTATCATCAATACGCCGACAATCTACTTGTCCTTCTGCACACGAACATCGGCAACGCCGTCGTCGCCGCAGAAATCCTGATCGAGAATTTCCGTGACGGTACGATTGAGAAACTGCCGACGCTCGATCAGCTGAAGCTCGTCGCCAATATCGGTTACGCCCTGGTCGAGGGCGCACAGTACGAGCGCGCCGAGAAGTATCTCGAACTGGGACGTCGCCGGCTTCAGACGGCGCGCGACAATGGCGACGTCACGGACGTTCAGACCATGCAGATGGAATGGTACCTCCATGCGAATGCCTCGAAACTACTGATCGAGCAGGCGCGATACAACGAACTCCGCGAGATCGTCGGTCGTCTGACGGAGCTGGCCGAAAAGCTTGGCGCGCCGCTGTTGGTCGCTCGCGCGGACTTTGCGCGGGCGGCGCTCGCCTTCGGCGACGGCGACTACGCCGAAGCCGAAGCGACGATGAGGTCCGTGATTGAAAGCGCGAGACGCATCAACGCGGCCGAGTATCTTCCTGATTTTCTGGAGTTTCAGGCGAGCGTCTTAGCGGCGCAGGGGAAAGACCGCGCCGCGCTTGAGCATTATCTGATGGGCCGCGACGCATCGAACATGAGCGACGAGCAAAAGTCGCGCGCGCGCGCTGACTACGTCTCCGCGCGCTCCGCCCTTGCCCGGCGCGACGCGCAGATTGAGCGGCTGCGCGCGGAACGCGAGGCCGTGACCAAACTGCGCCGCCGCGACGGCTACATTATCGCTCTGTTCCTGTTCGCGCTCGTCACCGTCAGCGCGCTCGCCCTGAACCTCGCGCGTTCGAAGCGCCGCCTCGACGCCTACGCGCGTGATCTGAAGAAGAGCGAGTTAAGGGCGCTCGCTGCGACGGACGCCAAGTCGTCGTTCCTCGCCAACATGAGCCATGAAATCCGGACGCCGCTTAACGGCTTGATGGGTATGGCGCAGGTGCTCTCCGACAAGAAGCTCGACCACGAGCAGCGTCAGTGCGTGGAGGTCATCCTGGAGTCCGGCGACGTTCTCTTGACGGTCGTCAACGACGTGCTCGACCTGTCGAAGATCGAAGCCGGCAAGATGGCGATCGATCGCACGCCAACGGATCTGCGTGAGGCGCTGGATCACCTCTTGCGCCTTTGGCGTCCGAAAGCCGCGGAGAAAGGCCTCGTATTGTCGCTCGAAACGCCGGCGGAACTGCCGCCGCGTCTGGAGATCGACGCGGTGCGGTTGCGCCAGTGCGTGTCGAACCTCGTCTCCAACGCTATCAAGTTCACCGATGAGGGCGGCGTCCGCGTCGTCGTCGACGCGACGACGGACGAGCCCGGCCAGTGGTCGATCTCCATCGGCGTTCACGACACCGGCGTCGGAATTCCCCAGGAGGCGCTCGACCGTCTTTTCTCCGCCTTCGAACAGGTGGACGCGTCGACGACGCGCCGCTACGGCGGCACGGGGCTCGGCCTTGCGATCACCTCTCGCCTTGCGGGCCTGATGGGCGGCGGCGTTTCGGTTGAGAGCGCCGTCAACGAAGGGTCGGTCTTCACGATGCGGATCGTCGCCGCTGAAGCGACCGGCGTCGCCGACGCACCCGACGCGCGGGCGCAGCCGCGCGACGCGGGCCCCGCCGGTCCTCATCGCGCCCTACTGGTCGACGACAATTCGATCAACAGGCTCGTCGCCAAAGCGTTCCTTCAGGAGGCGAAGGTCGACATCGTCGAAGCGGAGAACGGCGAAGAAGCGCTTAGGCGCCTCGAGGATTCGGGCCCGTTCGATCTCGTCTATCTCGACATGCACATGCCCGTGATGGACGGGCCAGAAACAATCAGCCGCATTCGCGGCGCCGCCGCCGAGTGGCGCGGCGCGCCGATCATCGCCTTGCCCGCCGACGCGATGGAGGGCGACCGCGACCGCTACATTTCGATGGGTGCGGACGGTTATATCGCGAAACCGATCGTCAAGGCCGAGCTGCAGCGCGAGACCCAGCGCGTCATGGCGGCGCGGGGTCGCGCGGCCGCCGCCTGAAGGCCGTTATCCCCCGTTGAAGAAATCGTAGATGCGTTGAGCGAGCGCCGCCGAGACGCCTTCGACGCTTTCAAGGTCGACCGGCTTGGCGCGGCTGACGGCCTTGGCCGACCCGAAATGATTGAGCAGCGCGCGCTTTCGCGCCGCGCCGACCCCCGGGATCTCATCGAGCGGGTTTGCGCCGATTGCTTTTTTTCGCTTGGCGCGATGAGCGCCGATCGCAAAGCGGTGGGCCTCGTCGCGCAGGCGCTGGATGAAGAAAAGCGCCGGATCGCCAGCGCGCAGCGTGAAGGGCTCGCGGTCCGGCGCGATGATTTGCTCATCGACGGCCGCCGCCGTGCGGTCGGCGAGCTTTTTGCCCCGCGTGTCTTCGCGTCGCGCTTTGGCGACGGCGATCACTGAAAAACCCTCCGCTGACGGGTCGATCCCCATTTCGGTCATGACGCCGAGCGCCGCCGAAAGCTGACCCTTGCCGCCGTCGAGAATAATGAGGTCCGGCCGATTCGCGGGGTCGTCCTCCTTTTGCAGCCGCGCGAGCCGGCGACCGAGCACCTCGCGCATCATGGCGTAGTCGTCGCCCGGCGCCGCGTCCGCGTCTTTGATATTAAACTTTCGGTACTGATTTTTCATGAAGCCTTCGGGCCCTGCTACGATCATCGCGCCGAGGGCGTTCGAGCCCTGAATATGCGAGTTGTCATAGACTTCGACCCGTTGGGGCGGCGCGCTAAGGCCGAGGGCCTCGGCGAGGCGTTCAAGGCTTTTTTGCTGGCTCGCCGCCTCTGCGAGGCGTCGTCCGTGGGCCTCGCGGGCGTTGAGGAGGGCGGCCTCGACGATATCGCGTTTCTCGCCGCGCTGTGGGCTCCGGATTTCGACTTTCCGCCCGGCGCGCAGCGTAAGCGCCTCCGTCAGAAGGTCCGCCTGCGCCGGATCGCGGCTCGCAAGAACGAGCGCAGGCGCCGGCCGCGCGTCGTAGCACTGCGCCATGAAGGCGCCGAGAATGTCCGCTGGCGTCTCGTCCTTGTCGTGCTTCGGGAAGAAGGCGTGGTTTCCCCAGTTCTGCCCGGCGCGGAAAAAGAAAACCTGCACGCAGGCCTGACCGCCGTCGGCGTGGATCGCGAAAACGTCGGCCTCGCCGAGCCCCTCGGCGTTCACGTCTTGCTGGCCCTGGATGAACGTCAGGGCGCGGATGCGGTCGCGCAGGCCCGCCGCGCGCTCGAAGTCGAGCGCCGCCGCAGCCGTCTCCATTTCTGCCGAGAGACGCCGTTGCACGGACTTGTCCCCGCCTGAGAGGAACGCCCGCGCTTCTTCGACGAGGCGCCCATAGTCGGCTTCGGAAACAAGTCCGACGCACGGCGCGGCGCAGCGCTTGATTTGGTGCAGAAGGCAGGGCCTTGTGCGCGAGTCATAAACGCTGTCGTTGCAACTGCGCAGAAGAAAAGCCTTTTGCAGGGTGTTCAGCGTACGGTTGACGGCGCCCGCCGACGCAAAGGGGCCGTAATAGTCGCCGGGCCGTTTGCGCGCGCCGCGGTGCTTCAGGATCTGCGGCGCGGCGTGGTCGCTGGCGATGAGGATGTGGGGGAACGACTTGTCGTCGCGTAAGATGATGTTGAAGCGCGGCTTCAACTGCTTGATGAGGTTCGCCTCCAGTAGGAGCGCCTCGGTCTCGGTTCCCGTAACGACGAACTCCATCGACCGCGTATCGGCTATCATCCGCATAATGCGGTTCGAGTGCCCGCCGTTTTTGGCGTAGCTCGTGACGCGGTTCCTGAGGTTTTTCGCTTTGCCGACGTAAAGAACGTCTCCATCCGCGCCGATCATGCGGTAGACGCCGGGTTTGCCGGGCAGGCGACGGGCCTCGTCAGCGATCAGCGCCGCGCCAACAGGCTTCGAGGGTTCGCTCGACGGGGCCGCGTCGAGCGGCGCGCTCCTCGCGTTCTCCTCGTTCATCGCCGCCCTGCGCCGCTGGTTAAGGGTCCGTTATCGACCTCGTCGTAGGTTTCCGCCGCGCTGGCGGAAAGCGCGCGGCGGGCGCGCGACGGACGGATGGACAAGTCGGAACGCAAAGATTGGCGCCTCTTCTGGGCCGCATGCCTGTTTCTGGCGATTGCGGGCGGTTCGAGTTACGCCGCTTTCAGCGCGGTCAAGGATTTCTCCCAGGCCCGGGCTAGCGGCGGTTGGGAGCGCATCGAGGGCGTCGTCCTGAGCGCCGCGCCGGGAGCGCCCCCGCTACGCTATGTTTATCATGTTCGCGGGCGCACCTACGAGGGCCATCGCCTGGCGTTCCGCACCCGCGGATACATCGGCGACCCGCCTGTGACGCGACCCGGCGCGCGCGTCGGCGTCTATGTCTCACCCGACGATCCGCGCGTTGCGACATTGGTGAGCGGCGGCTCCGGCCGCAAGTTCGCCGTATGGTTCGTCGCGGCGGGCCTTGGCGTTTTCGTCGGCGTCGCCGGGCTCATCCGCACCGGGATGGCGGCCGACTTCGACGAGTTTGACGCCGAGCCGGCGTTCTCGCGCCCGACCGGAAGCCTTGAACCGCAATCGGGCCGCGTCCTGCGTTAGGCGCGCGGCGGCGCGAAGGAGACGCGCTCACCCAGTGTCGGGCGCGCGACTTCGACCATCGCGAGCGCCGGCAAGCGCAGCGCAAGCTCGGCGAAGATCCAGGCGGCCACATTCTCAAGCGTCGGCCGGGCGATGCCCGGATCGTCGTTGAGGACGCGATGGTCGAGCCGCGACTTGACGTCGTCGCAGGCGGCGCGGACGTCGGCGAAGTCGCATACCCACTTGTCGTCCGCGAGCGCGGCCGCGCGCAGCGTCGCCGTCACGACGAACGAATGTCCGTGCACGCGCTGATAACCCACGTCGTCGCTGTCCGGCAGGCTATGGGCCGCTTCGAAGCTGAAAGCGTAGCTTTGTTCGTACATCTCGTTTTCAACCGCGCCGTAATGCGGATTTTTCGCGCCTGATTTCGACGCCGGCGGCGTCCGCGCCGTCGACCGCCGTTAGTTTTTCGACGCGAACCGCCGCGCCGACGACCATCGGATGGTCGAGCGCATGGTCGAGGATCCGCTCCGCCAGGGTTTCGACCAGTTTGATGTGCCCTTTTGAGGCGATGTCGCGCGCCGCGTTCGACACGCGGTTATAGCAGACGACCTGATCGAACCGGTCGTCCGTAGGTCCGTCCGGCGCGACGACGTCGAGGTCGATCGACACCGAAATCGGCTGACGCCGGCCGACCTCCTCCGGATAGACGCCGATCTCCGCATCGATCTTCAGTCCGCGCATGAACACCCGCCTTGCGGTTTCGCGCGTCTCGTCGCCAGGTTCGTCTTTGTTCGCCACCGCGTCGGCCGCCTACTCGTTTACAAGGACGTCCGGCGTGCGCCAGCTGAGATGCTGGCCGCCGTCGACGGCGATCATCTGCCCCGTGACGGCCGGCGCGCTGATGAGATAGCGCAGTGCGCCGACGATGTCGTCCGGTGTCGCCCCGCGGCCGAGAACGGTCGCCTCGTTCTGCGCGCGCCAGTCGGCGTCCGTCTGCCGCCGGTTCTTCATCGTTGGGCCGGGGCCGATCGCGTTGACGCGCACGCCTCTGGGCCCGAGCCCTTGGGCGAGAGTTTTCGTCAGGGCGAAGAGCGCCGCCTTCGAGACCGTGTAGCTGAGGAATTGGGGCGTCGGCTTCAAGACCCGCTGGTCAACGATGTTGACGATCAGATTGTCGGCGCCCGTCGGCGCCTGGCGCGCCATGTCCTGGGCGAGCTTCGCCGGCGCCCGGAGATTGGCGTTCACGTGGAGGTCCCAGCTCTCCCGGGTCATGGTGTCGATGTCGTCGTTTTCGAAGGCCGACGCGGAGTTGACGAGAAGGCTGACAGGGCCAAGCGCGGCGCTCGCCGCTGCGATCAAAGCCCCGGTCGCGCTTTCGTCGGCGAGGTCCGCGCGCAGGGCGACGGCGTCGCCCCCCGCGGCGTTGATTTCGGCGACGGCGTCCTCGGCGTCGTCGGCGGAGCGGTTGTAATGAACCGCCACCCGAAAGCCCGCTTTGCCGAGATCGATCGCCATTGCGCGGCCGAGGCGTTTACCCGCGCCGGTGACGAGGGCTGCGCGCGGGGGCGCGCTCCTTTTTTCCTCATGCCTCGAATTCATCGCTCGGCGCTTAGGTCGACTTCGCGGCCAAGGCAATGATGAACGCGAGATAGGCGAGGCCCATGGCGAGGCCGCTCAGCCGGCCAATGTCGCGCTTGGCGTAGACGAACGCCGAGATGAGGATCGCAACGGCCGCCATGATCGGCAGGTCGAACCGCAACGTCGCCGCATCGAACCTTGCGCCGCCGGCGAGGCCGATCGCCCCGCCCACGGCCAGCAGGTTGAAGATGTTCGAGCCGATGATGTTGCCGAGCGCCACGTCCGATTTCCGGTGCATGGCGGCGGCGACGACCGTCGCGAGCTCGGGCAGCGAGGTGCCGAACGCGACGATCGTCAGGCCGATGATCTCGTCGCGGACGCCGAGGGCGGCGGCGAGTTGGCCGCCATGGTCGACGAGAAGATGCGCGCCCACCGGAAGGCCGACGAGGCCGATCGCGAGAAAGAACAGGATGCGGGGCGTCAGCCGGTCGGACTGACCGAACTCCGCGACGTCGTCGACCATCGACGGCTCTTCGCGGTTTTTGCCCCGCGCGCCGGTATAGACGACGTAACCGACGATCGCGGCGAAGAGCGCCGTTCCGATCGCCAACGTGATCGCGCCGAACAGATAGGCCACGGCTGCGAACGCCGCCGTCGCGGCGAGCATGACGGACGTGTGGAGCTTAAGGCCGTGCGCTTGCGCCGCGATGGGAAAGATGACCGCCGGAAAGCCGAGCACCAGCAACACGTTGGCGATGTTGGAGCCGATCACGTTGCCGAGCGCGATGCCGGGCGCGCCGGCGAGGACGGACTGGACGGAAACGACGAGCTCCGGCGCGGAGGTTCCGAAGGCGACGATCGTCAGACCAACGATCAATGTCGGCACTCGCTGCGCCGTCGCGAGCCCGACGGCCCCGCGCACCAGAAGGTCGCCGGACGCCAACAGAAGCGCGAGCCCGACTATAAGGAGCGCGACGTGCTCGACCATAACCAATGCCCCCGCAAAGTCCGCGTTCGGCGTGCGCCGCCGATGGCGCCGCCAGGCGGCGCGACTCGATCAAACGCCGCGCAAGTTCTCGATCAGCGGATGATTTCGCGCCCGACGCGGACCCGCGTCCTCAGTCGACGCTGCCTTTTTCGACGAGGTTCAGGAGCGCGAAAAACAGGATGAAGGCGATAATCGGCAGCAGCGTGGACATGAGGGGCGTCTCCAAGCGGCGGTGGGCGTCCGGCGAAAAGCGCGGCGACCGCCCTTCGCGCCGCGCCGTCGGTTGAACCCGCGCTATAGGGCGATCGACCGGCCGCGTCACGCGAAACGTCGTCGCCGCCGCCGACGCCGGCGCGCGTTAGCGGCTCGTCAAGAACTCCGCGCCAACAATCGAACCGTCGTTAAGCGAATGGCGACAAACCTTTCCTAAAAGCAATTTCGCGACGGCGAAGGACGAGGGCGGATCGAACGGTGCAAAGCGCTGCAGAAATTGAAATTACCGAGCCGTTTCAATGTGGTGCAAGCGAAAAGACGATCGTCGGCAAGACGCCGGACCGCCGCCGCGTGCGCCGCGTTCTCGATGTTTGGGCGTGCAGCGCGCGAGGCGGGTTTCCGTCGTGGCGCGACGTCCGCACCGCTGATTTGCATTCCGACTGGCCGTGGATTTTCGTCGTCGACGCCGACGCGACCGAGCCCGCGCCGACGTTCACGTTCCTGGGCGCACGGCTTGAGGCCATGACGCGCGGCCCGCTGCTCGCGGGCGCGTTGGGCGCGACGGCGCTCGACCGCTTGATCGAACACGTGAACGTCTCGATCGCGCTCGAAGGCCCCAATGTCTGCGAGGACAATATCCGCCTGTCGGACGGTCGCAGCGTGTCGTTCCGGTGTTTCACCGCGCCGCTCGCCGACGACGGACGATCGATCGACCGCGTGCTGGGCTGCGTTAGCGGGCGGCTCGGAGGGCGGTGGCGTCGAGCGCCATGACGCCCGACGATCGCTGCCCGCGACGGCGCGCTTTCAAGCGGTTCGCGACGCCGGCGAAGCCCACGAGCATCATCAGCCACGCCGCGGGCTCCGGCGCGGTTCCGACGAGCGAGAACGCGCTCGACGAAAACGTCGTCACGGCGCCGGGGGCGATGCCGAGCTCCAGCGCCGCTTCGCCGCGGTGCTCGAAGTAAACGATTTCAACGAGATGCCGCCCGGCGTCGAGGAACACCGGCGCTGAGAAGGTGTCGCGCGGCGCGCGCTGCCCGAAAAATTCCGCGACGACTTCGCCATTCACCGTCAGGCGCGCGCCATCGTCCGAGTGCAGCAAAAACGTGAAGTCGCCGGCGTCGGCGACGTCGAAACGGCCGACCGCGTAAACGGCGAAGTTGTCGCGATTGGCGAGCGGCGCGGCCGTCGTCCCGTCGCTGAAGCGGCCTTCCGACCGGGTGGAGCGGAAGTCCGATATGTTGATGTGGTCAAGCTGTTGAACGGCGACGGCGTCGGTCTCCGCGATCAGCGCGGCCGCGTCGTCGACGTTGCGCAGGTTGCGCCCGTCCTGGTGATAAAAGACGCTGAAGCGCGCGGCGGCTGGGCTGCACGCCAGGGCGAACGCGCATGCGATCGCGCCAACGCGGACAGTCCGCTTGATTTGAAGATTCCCGTTCATCCGGCGGTTATCGTCATGTCGGCGTTAAGTCCGCGTTTGGAAACGTCGTTACCGCGCTATTCACCAACGGGCGATCGGCGCGCGAACGTTTCAAGAACTTGCCGCCGCGTCGGCGCGCATTTACGACCCTCGCCAATCAAACGCCGAAGGAGGAACGCGAACAGCATGACCGAGGGCCAGGAAATCGCGCACGGACATTTCATCAGCGGCGCCCGCGTCGCCGGCCGATCGGGCCGTTTCGCCGATGTCTTCGATCCGACGGCGGGGACGATTCAGGCGAAGGTCGCGCTCGCCGGCCGCGACTAAGTCGCCGCGGCGGTCGACGCCGCCGAAAAAGCGTTTCCCGATTGGGCCGCGACGAACCCGCAGCGCCGCGCGCGCGTGCTCTTCCGGTTCAAGGAACTCGTCGAGAAGGACATGGACGCGCTGGCGCGCATGATCTCCTCCGAGCACGGCAAGACGCTGCCGGACGCGCGCGGCGACGTGCAGCGCGGGCTCGAGGTCGTCGAGTTCGCCTGCGGCATCCCGCATCTCCAAAAAGGTGAGTATACGGAGGCAGCCGGCCCCGGCATCGACGTCTATTCGATGCGCCAGCCGCTCGGCGTCGTCGCGGGGGTCACGCCGTTCAACTTCCCGGCGATGATCCCGATGTGGATGTTCGGCGTCGCGATCGCCTGCGGCAACGTCTTCATCAACAAGCCGTCGGAGAAAGACCCGTCCTGCCCGATGCGGCTTGCGGAATTGATGATGGAGGCGGGCGCGCCGCCGGGCGTCCTGAACGTCGTCAACGGCGACAAGGAAGCGGTCGACGCCCTGATCGAAGAACCGCGCGTCAAGGCGCTGTCGTTCGTCGGTTCGTCTGACATCGCTCAGTACATTTATGAGAACGGCGCGCGGAACGGCAAGCGCGTGCAGGCGTTTGGCGGCGCGAAGAACCACATGATCGTGATGCCGGACGCCGATCTCGACAATGTGGTGAACCAACTGATCGGCTCCGCTTACGGATCGGCGGGCGAGCGCTGCATGGCGACGCCGGTCGTGACGCCCGTGGGCGACGAGACGGCCGCCCGTCTGATCGACGCGTTGAAGCCCCGCGTCGAATCCCTGCGCATCGGCCCTTCGATGTCGGAGGATTCCGATCTTGGCCCGCTTGTTACGGCCGCCCATCGCGAGCGCGTCAGCCGATACATCGACATGGCGGTCGAAGAGGGGCAGGAGCTGCTCGTCGACGGCCGCGGCTTCAGTCTGCAGGGCTATGAGAACGGTTTCTTCATGGGCGGGTCGCTGCTTGACGGCGCGCGGCCAGAACACACATCGTACAGGGAGGAAATCTTCGGGCCCGTTCTGCAGATCGCCCGGGCGGCGAACTTCGAGGACGCGGTCGCGCTGCCGTCGAAGCACCAATACGGCAACGGCGTCGCGATCTTCACGCGCAACGGCGCGGCGGCCCGCGAGTTCGCCCAACGCGTCAAAGTCGGCATGGAGGGCGTCAACGTGCCGATCCCGGTGCCGGTCGCCTACCACACCTTCGGCGGCTGGAAACGCTCCGGGTTCGGCGACACCAACCAGCACGGTCCCGAGGGCGTCAAGTTCTGGACAAAGATCAAAACGATCACGCAGCGCTGGCCCGAGGACGTGCAGGGATCTGAGTTCGTCATTCCCACGATGGCCTAAAGAAAAACGGCGGCGCCGAAGCGCCGCCGTTCGTTCGGTTCGAGCCGCCCCGAAGGACGCGTTTTTCCTGGCCTAGCGCGCGTAGGAGAGACGCGGCGAGCCCTGATTGTATTGGAACTCGATGTCGTATTCGTCGGCGCCGACGCCGTCGGAGAACGCCGCCGGGAAGGGCGTCGGGCTCGGTTCGGTGACGACAGCGCGGAAGGTCGCGCCGTTCTTCACCTCGAAACGGTCCGTCACGAGGATCGAGCGGGTCGCGAATTCGTTGACGCTGTTCTGCAACATGAAGAGCGTATTCGGGAGGTAGAGCACGCCATCGGCGCGGAAGCTCGCGTTCGGTCCGACACGGATGCGGTTCGAGTTGCCGCTGTGGTCCTCGAGGAAGATCGTGAACCCGCGATAGTCGCCGGTGCGCAGACCTTGCAGAAAGAGCTCGCCGTTGACGGTGTAGTCCGTGCGGCGCTTGAGGACGACCATCACGTCTTCACCCTCCATGACGCCGCCTTCATCGACAGTGAACGGCGCATCGAAAGTGTGGATGCCCTGCTCAAGCACGAGCGTGCCGCCATTGCGAACGCGCACCTGGCCGCAGTTCTTGCCCGGCGAGAACGACACCGTCTGGCCGGCGTTCACGGTCGTGCCCTGACGATCGCAGCCGTTCGTCGGCGGATTTTGAAGCCCCGCGAACGGATCGGTGATGTGCGTGCAGCCCGGGGTCGCGGACGTCGGCGTCAGCGAGCCGTTGTTGAGGATGTTCGCGAACGGCATGCAGATGCCATTCATCTCAGCGACGCCGCCGCTTTGGACGCGCAAGCCGAAACCGGAGCGGTTGCTGCCGTTCGAACGAATGTGCACGACGCAATCGGCGTAGAACTCGCCCGTATTGAACATGTCAAGCCCGTACTTGTTCGGCTCAGTGAAGAACACGCACGGATTGCTCGAGCTCGCAGTCTCGACGACCGACGGACCGTCGTCGCGATCGTTTTCGGCGAACGTTTCGCTCGAAATGTTCAGGCACGCGATACCGACCGAGCGGATGATCAACGTCTCGATACAGGCGTCGGCGCTGGTCGTCAGCGTGCCGTCCGGCAGCTGTTGAGGCGCGCCGACCGTCACGTTCGCCGGCGTCAGTTCGCCGCCGTTCAGCGCCAGCGCCGCCGCGAAGGCGTCCTGGAACGCGCTGGCGTAGGACGACTCGTCGGTGACGACCGCGGCGAGGATCGCCGTGTCGAGCGCCGCCTGCAGCGTCGTCCGAGCAGATAGGGCGCGGTTATAGTCGATCGCCGCGCCGGCGATCACGAGGAGAAGCGGCGCGCCAACGGCGAACAAAACCGCAATCGTGCCCCGGACCTCTCCCATGAACCGTTTCAATGACTTCATCATCGGGTTCGCCTTTCCACACTCGCGCAGCGCGTATTTCCCTCCGTACGCACTGCTAGTCAGCCCCGCTTCGGACGGGCTTAGGGGCCGGCGAACTAAATTACGTTTTCGAAAGGCGGGCGTTTTTACGTCTTGTTTTCAAAAAATTCGATCGCGCCGGCGTGAGCCGTCTGTGTCGTCAATGCGCGGAAAATCCGGATAAAAATTGAAAAAAAAGCGGCGACGCCGGAGCGTCGCCGCAGTCTCATCGCTGCTTGGGAGAGGCCGGCGCCGGCCCGTCGGGCCGGCGGCGCAGGCGAATTTAGGTTTGTTTGTAGCTAAGGCGCGCGTCGCCGACGCCGGACTAGGCCGTCAGAAGGGCAGG
>JBHJHE010000014.1:0-80638 GCA_050331095.1 Parvularculaceae bacterium | reverse complement strand
CCGGTCGTCTTGGGCTGGCTTGCGACACATATCTGGCTCGCGCTCGTCGCCGCCTGCGCCGCCGTCGGCTATCTTGGCTGGACGCTGGCGCGAGGCTGCTTGCGCCGCGTCGGCCGCGGGTCGCGCCCGGCCGCGGCGCGCCCGCCTCTCACGGCCGCGCCCTTCGCCGGCGCCGAGGGCGAGAGCGAGGACGACTTGACGGCGATCATCGGCGTCGACGCGGCGACGGCGGCCGCCTTGCGCGATCTCGGCGTCCAGTCGCTGGCGCAAATCGCCGCCTGGACGCCGGCCCACGCCGCCTGGATCGACGACGCCCTCGCCCGACGCGGCGTCGGCGAGCGGGGCCGCGTCGAACGCGAACGCTGGGTCGAACAGGCCGAGGGCTTGCGCGACCCGTCGGAAGCGGCTTGAAGCCGCCCTTCCGCGCGCAAAAAAGGCAGGCGACATGATCGAACGCTACGCGCGCGCCGAAATGGCGCGCATCTGGTCGGCCGAGACGAAGTTCCGCATCTGGTTCGAGATCGAGGCCCACGCCGCCGACAAAATGGCCGAACTCGGCGTCATTCCGGCCGAGGCGGCGCGCGACGTGTGGGCGAAAGGCGGCGAGGCGACGTTCGACGTCGCGCGCATCGACGAGATCGAGCGCGAGGTGAAGCACGACGTCATCGCGTTCCTGACCCACCTCGCTGAAATCGTCGGACCGTCGGCGCGCTTCGTCCACCAGGGCCTGACGTCATCGGACGTTCTCGACACGTGCCTGTCGGCGCAGTTGACGCGCGCCGCCGACCTTCTGATCGGCGGCGTCGACCGCGTGCTCGCCGCGCTCATGCAGCGGGCCTTCGACCACAAATACGACGTGTGCGTGGGCCGCAGCCACGGGATCCACGCCGAGCCGACGACGTTCGGGCTGAAGCTCGCCACCTACTTCGCCGAGTTCGAACGCGCCCGCGCGCGGCTTGAAGCGGCGCGCGCGGAGATCGCCGTGTGCGCCCTGTCGGGGGCGGTCGGCACCTTCGCCAACGTCGACCCCGCCGTCGAAGCGCACGTCGCGGAAAAGCTTGGGCTGACGCCGGAGCCGATCTCGACGCAGGTCATCCCCCGCGACCGCCACGCCGCGTTTTTCGCCGCCCTCGGCGTCGTCGCCTCGTCGATAGAGCGCCTCGCGACTGAAATCCGACATTTACAGCGCACGGAGGTTCTGGAGGCGGAGGAGAAGTTCGCGGCCGGTCAGAAAGGCTCCTCCGCGATGCCCCACAAGCGCAATCCCGTGCTGACGGAGAACCTGACCGGCCGCGCCCGCCTCGTGCGCAGCGCCGTCGCGCCGGCGATGGAGAACGTGGCGCTCTGGCACGAGCGCGACATCAGCCACTCGTCCGTGGAGCGCGGCATCGCGCCGGACGCGACGACCCATCTCGATTTCGCGCTCCACCGCCTCGCGGGCGTTGTCGAGAATCTCGTCGTCTATCCTGACCGCATGCGGGCGAATCTCGATCTTTTGGGCGGTCTCGTCCACTCGCAGCGGGTCATGCTGGCGCTGACCCAGGCGGGCGCGAGCCGCGAGCGCGCCTACGAACTCGTGCAGCGCAACGCCATGCCCGCCTGGCGCGGCGAAGGCGCGTTCCTCGACAATCTGAAGGCGGACGGCGACGTCGGCGCGCTGATCGACGCAGGCGCGCTGGAAGCCCTATTCGACCTCAAGGCGCACACGGCGCATGTGGAGACGATCTTCAAGCGCGTCTTCGGCTCCGCCGATCCCGCTTAAGCGAAACGACGCGCCAGAGAAGCGTTGATCAGCGACAGGACGAGCATGCCCGCCGCGAGCGCGAACAGAACCGGCGTCGTCTCCGCGGCGAAATCGCTCGCAGCGAACGGGCCCCCGTTCGGCAGCGCCACCGGCGGCGTGCCGCCGGCGTAGCCCACCGGCGTCGTCACGCCCAACAGCGGCGAAAGGTGGAACGCCGCCGCGCCCACGAAAGGCAGAACGGCGAACGAGGCCCCGAAGCGCCGGGTGAACGGCAGAAGCGTCAGGAGGCCCGCGAGGATCTCCGTCGCCCCGACGACGTAGTTGAGCTGCGGATAAACGAGCTCGGCGAAGGGCGCGCCGATCGCGCTCGCCTTATATTCAATGAGCGGAAAAATGTGCGCGCCGTCGGTGAATTTCAGGGCGCCGAAGGCCACCAGAAAAAGGCCGACGACGGCCGTCAGGATCCAATGCGCGAACTTCATGTCGCCCTCCCACGTGCTTTGTAGGGAGAGACGTACCGCGCGGGACTGCGTTGCGCCAGCGCGTCGCAGGTCCATGTGAAGGCCCGTGAACGAAAAACGCCGGGTCGAGGCCGACCCGGCGTTCTCACGACTGAATGAAGCGGCGTCCTCTTAAGCGAAAGCGAGGTCGACGCCCGTCGAGCGCGCCGCTTTCACCCGCCAGGCGACGCCGGCGAAACCAAGCAGCATGAGAGCCCAGGCGCCCGGCTCCGGCACCGTCGATACGGCGCTCACCGCGTCGACGACGAAGCCTTCGCCGCCGGTCGAGAAGAGATTCTGGATCCGGATCAGCGAACAGCTCGACCCCGGCGCAAAGCTGCACGACGACGCGACGTCGGTCGTCAGAACGCCGCCGGCGTTAAGGCCGACAAGCGGGCTCCCGGGAAAAAACGTGGCGACGCCGCCGACGACCTCGCCGAGAGAGACGCTGAGGAAGCTGAAGCCGTCCGTGGGCAACGCAAACAGCGAAACCGCCTCGCCCGTGAGCGGCACGCCGAAGTCAAGGACGAGTTCGCCGCCGGCGGCGATCGTCGCTCCCGCCCCGTCGGCCGCGCCAATGGCGAGGTTCGCGTCGGTCACGCCAGTCTCGCTAAAGACGGACGCGCCGAAGAAACTTGTGCTGGCTTTCGCCGGCAGCGCAGCGACGCACGCAGCCAACAAGACGATGATGATACGTGTGGCCATGGTCATGGCTTTCTCCTTGGACGTTCAAACCGAACGCCCCCCGTTTCGCAGCGCAACCGTTAGGCGGCGCGCGTTAACGCGGATTGAGCCAGGCCGGCGACATTGTTCGTTTCGAGAGATTTTCACGCCCGAGCGGCGGCGCGCGCCGATTTCCAGCGCGCGCCGCATCCCCTCGTGGCGGTTCCGCGAGCCGTCGGAAAAGACGGCGTCGATTTGTGTCGAATAATCTCGGTAAGCTGTAAAAATGCGCCTTAATTTCTTGATGAACGTCTCGTAACGAATGTGGGCCCGTCGTCTTGCGCGACGGTTTGGCTTGGCGCCGCACAATCGTGTGAACCGGTTCGCGCCGCGCGCCGACGCGTCGTACATAAGGACTCGGTCTTCGGGCGCCGCGGGGGCGGACCCGACAATAAGGGAGGGCGTGTTGCGTCGATTTTTCATTGGATTCGCGGCGATCGACGCAGCGGCCCTGTTGGGAGCCTCGTTCGCCAGCGGCCGTAGCGCGCCGGCGGGCGCGGGGCGCGCCGACGCCGCGACAAGCGAGGCGGTGTTCGCCGGCGGCTGCTTCTGGTGCATCGAAGCGGACTTCGAAAAGATCGCCGGCGTCGGCGACGTCGTCTCAGGCTACACCGGCGGCGATCTGGAGAACCCGTCTTACGAAGATGTGCCCCGCGGCGGCACCGGCCACTATGAAGCCGTGCGCGTCCATTACGACCCCGAGGTCGTCAGCTATCGCGAGCTCGTGGACTTCTTCTTCCGCCACGTCGATCCGCTCGACGCGGGCGGACAGTTCTGCGACCGCGGCGCTTCCTATCGCACGGCGATCTTTGTGGCGGACGACGAGGAGCGCACGGCCGCCGAGGCCAGCAAGGACGTCGCCGCCGCCGAACTCGACGCCGAGGTCGTGACGCCGGTGCTAGAGCTCGGGACGTTCTGGCCGGCCGAGGCCTATCACCAGGACTACTATAAAAAGAACGTCGCGCGGTATTCGCTCTACCGCGCCGGCTGCGGCCGCGACCGGCGCGTCGCGGAGTTGTGGGGTCCCCGCAAAAACTCCTGAATTGTCCGGCGCGCCTCGACAGGCTTACCGAAAATCAGTCGAGAATAGCCGGGATCGGCGGACTGCCGGTGAGCCAGGCGGCCGATATGCTTGCCGTTCACTTGCGTGTTGGCGGCGAGTTCGGCGAGGGCGGCGACCCACGTCGTCAATCGGGGTCTCGTCGTGCGCGCCGGTTTTCGGCGATCGGAATGCAATTCGGCGTCTCCCGGCGACAGACGACGTGCTCCCGGCGCACTTGATGGACGCGCGGCGTCCCTCTACATCACGAACTGCGAGCGCAGCTCGCACGACATAGATCTTCGGGGCGGGGTGAAAGTCCCCACCGGCGGTGATGCGGCCCTTTTTGCGGCCGACGAGCCCGCGAGCGGACGACGGCGCCATCGCCGTTCGACGCAGGAGCCAGTGAGACCCTGGGGCCGACGGTGACAGTCCGGATGAGAGAAGATCGTTGAGGTCGGCGGCCCCGTCGCGGGCCGCGAACTCGCGTGTATGGCGCCCCCCGCGTTCGTCGCGGCGGCGCGCGCACGCGACGGCCTGGCGATCGCTCCGTTCGGAAAGGGCGGCGATCGCGTGGACGGACACGATCGACATGGACGGTTTTCGGCGGCGGCGCCTGACGAGGCGCGCCTCGTGAACGAAGCGCGCTTCATGGACGCGGCGTTGGCGCTCGCGGCCCGCGGCCTCGGGCGCACGTCGCCCAACCCCGCCGTCGGATGCGTCATCGTTCGCAACGGCGAGATCGTCGGCCGCGGCTGGCACCGCGGGCCCGGCTCGCCCCATGCCGAAGCCATGGCCCTGGCGGACGCCGGTGCTGAAGCCCGCGGCGCCGTCGCCTACGTCACCCTCGAACCCTGCAACCACCATGGCCGCACGGGCCCTTGCGCCCAGGCGCTGATCGACGCCGGCGTCCGCGGCGTGGTTTACGCGATCCCCGATCCGAACCGGATCGCCGCCGGCGGCGCCCGGCGCCTCGCCGTCCACGGCCTCGGCGTGCGCGAGGGCGTGCGCGCCGACGAGGCGCGGGACCTGAACCGCGCCTGGCTGCACGCCGTCTCCACCGGCCGTGCCTATGTCCACGCCAAGTCGGCGATGAGCCTCGATGGCCGCATCGCCACCGGCGCCGGCGAGAGCCGGTGGATCACCGGCGCGGAGGCCCGCGCGCGCGGCCACGCCTATCGCCGCGACGCCGACGCGATTCTCGTCGGCGCCGATACGGTCGTCGCCGCCGATCCGGCGTTGACCCATCGCGGCGCGGCGTCCGGCGACGCCGATCGCCCGCAGCCTTTGCGCGTCGTCGTCGATAGCCGGGCGCGCGTCTCCCCCGGCGCGAAAGTCTTTGAGCGGACCGGCCGCGGCGCCCTCCTCGCATGTCTCGCGGACGTTCCGGCCCGCCGCCTCGCCGCGTTCGAGGAACTGGGCGTCGACGTCGTGCGCCTTCCGAAGGGGCCCGACGGCCGGCCGGACCTCCGCGATCTGACGGCCGCCGTATGGCGGCGCGGCGCGGCGCGGCTTCTCGTCGAGGGCGGCGGCCGGCTGATCGGCGCGCTCCGCGACGCCGACCTCATCGACGAGCTTTCCGTTTTCATCGCGCCCAAAATCATCGGCGGCGGCCGGCCCGGCTTCGACGGCGCGGGCGTCGCGCGTCTCGCCGACGCCTCGCGCTTCGAGTTCGCGCCGCCGGAGCCGCTCGGCGCCGACGTCCTGTTCCACGGTCGCCGGCGCCGCGACGATGCGACGGAGGTCCGCTGATGTTCACCGGACTGATCGAAGAAATCGGCAAGGTCGCCGAAATCGGTCCGCACGGGACGGGGTTTCGCCTCGTCGTCGAGGCGCCCCTCGCCGCGGCCGACCTCAAGGAGGGCGATAGCGTCGCCGTGAACGGCGTGTGCCTCACCGTCGGTTCGCACGGCGCGGACCGGTTCGAGGGCGGGCGCGCGCCGGAGACGCGCGCGCGCACCAACCTCGCCGCGCTTCAGCCCGGCGCGCCCGTCAATCTCGAACGCGCGGCGACGCCGACGACGCGCCTCGGCGGCCACTACGTGCAAGGACATGTGGACGGCGTCGGGACCGTCAAATCCTTCCGCCCCGACGGCGACGCGCTGTGGATGGCGGTCTCGGCCCCGCGCGGCCTCATGCGTTACGTCGCCTCGAAGGGCTATGTCGCGATCGACGGCGCCTCGCTGACGGTCGTCAATGTCGGCGCCGACTGGTTCGACGTGACGCTCATCGCTTACAGCCAGGAAAAACTGATCCTGCCACGGAAGACCGTCGGCGACGGGGTCAATCTCGAAGTCGACATTCTCGCCAAATACGTCGAGCGCCTGATCGATCCCGCGCTCGCTGTCGCCATCCCAGCCGCCTGAAGGAGCCCCCGCCATGCCGCTCGCCAGCCTTTCCGACGCGCTTAACGCCTTTCGCGCCGGCCGCTTCGTCATCATCGTCGACGACGAGGACCGCGAAAACGAGGGCGACCTCGCCATCGCCGCCGAATTCGTCACGCCCGAGGCGGTGAACTTCTGCGCGCGCGAAGGGCGCGGGCTCGTCTGCTGCGCCATGGCGAGCGAGCTCATCGACAAGTTCAAGCTGCCGCTGATGGTGCCGCAGGCGGAGAACCGCTCCGGGTTCGGCACGGCGTTCACCGTGTCGGTCGAGGCGGCGCGCGGCGTCTCCACAGGGATCTCCGCGCAGGACCGCGCCCGGACGATCCGCACGCTCGTCGATCCGGAGGCGACGGCGAGCGACATCGTCTCGCCGGGCCACGTCTTTCCCTTGCGCGCGGTCGACGAGGGGGTTCTGGAGCGCGGCGGCCAGACCGAGGCGAGCGTCGATCTCGCCAAGCTCGCCGGCCTTCGCCCCGCCGCGATGATCTGCGAGGTGATGAACGACGACGGCCGCATGGCGCGCCTGCCGGACCTCGAACGCTTCGCCGACGCCCATGGAACGCCGATCGTCTCGGTCGAGAGCATCGTCGCCCATCGCCGCGCCGCGGCGTTGCGCGCGGCCGAATAGGACGGGCGCAAACGATGACGGGACGCCGCTTCGAGGGCCGCATGGACGGGGCCGGCCTCAAATTCGCCATCGTCGAGACGCGGTGGAACGACTTCATCGTCGAGCGTCTTCGGGCCGGCGCTCTGGACGCGCTCGTGCGTCATGGCGTCGCCGCGGACGACATTGACGTCGCCGTCGCGCCGGGCGCCTTCGAGATCCCGGTGGTCGCCGCGCGCCTTGCGCGGTCGGGCCGCTACGACGCCATCGTCGCGCTCGGCTGCGTCATCCGTGGCGCGACGTCCCATTTCGACTATGTGGCCGGCGAGGCGTCTGGCGGCGTCGCGAGCCTTTCCGTGGAGACCGGCGTGCCCGTCGCCATGGGGATCCTCACCACCGAGACGATCGAGCAGGCGATCGAGCGCGCCGGCGCGAAGGCCGGCAACAAGGGGGCCGAAGCCGCCCTCGCCGCGCTCGAAACGGCGAACGTATTGCGCGCCATAGACGGCGCGATGAGTTGAGATGGATAGGGCGATGTCGGACGACGTGAGCGAGTTGCAGACGAACATGACGCGGCCCACGCGGGACGCGGCCGAAGACGCGGTGCGCACGCTCCTCGCCTATTTCGGCGAGGACCCCGGCCGCGAAGGCCTCGTCGATACGCCGAAGCGCTTCGTCGACGCCTATAAGGAGTTCCTCTCAGGGTATGCGGAGGATCCGGTCGCGATCCTCGCGCGCACCTTCGAGGAAGTCGAGGGTTACGACGATATCGTGCTGATGCGGAACATCCGTTTGGAGAGCCACTGCGAGCACCACATCCAGCCGATCATCGGCGTCGCCCATGTGGCGTACCTGCCGGGCGCGCGGGTCGTGGGCATTTCGAAGCTCGCCCGCGTCGTCGACGTCTTCGCGCGCCGCCTGCAAAGCCAGGAGACGCTGACGAACGAAATCGCCGGCGCGATCGAGACCGCGCTCCAGCCGCGCGGCGTCGCCGTGCTCATCGATGCGGCGCACCACTGCATCACCACGCGCGGCGTCCACAAGACGGACGTCAGTTGCGTCACGCAACGCATGACGGGCGCGTTCGCGAAGGACCCGGCGCTCGCCGACCGGTTCCTGCGGCTCGCCAAGGCGTCCAAGGACTGACGATCGCGTTTTACTTGATTGACGAAAAAAGGCGGCCCCGGAAGGCCGCCTTTTTTGTCTTTTGGCGGACGAACCGGGGCGCTGACGCGCCCCGGCCGTACTTAGAATTCGTAGCGCAGGCCGAACTGCACCGACCACACCGAGTCGTCCGTGTCGAAGTCGGCGAAGACGCCGGTTTGCGGATCGAAGTTCGAACCGCCCGGGTTGAAGTTCGAGTAAATGAACTGCGTGCCGTCGGCGGAGAGCGCGGCGTCGAGAACCGGAACGGCCTCGCCGACGTCGCCATTGTCGTGCTCACGGAAGATGTTCGCTTCATCCGTGATCAGGTTCGGCAGGTTCTCGATGTCGACGAAGAAAATCGCGCGGTCCTGCTTGCGCACGCCCGGCAGCTCCTGCTGGAAGCGGAAGTCGAGATCGATGAACCACGGATTGCGGAACGCGTTCCGCGGCGAGATCTGACCGCGGAACTCGTCGAGCCCGGTGCTCGCGAGGAACTGGTTGAGCCCGGCTTCGGCCTCGGCCGCCGTTTGCGTGACGATGAACTCGCCCGCGTCGTTGGTGAAGCCCGCGTCGGCGAACGTGACGATCGGGTCGTCGACGAGGGGAACGTAGAAGAGATTGCGCTCTTCATTGTCGGAGTCGCCGAAGAGTGTCGTCGGCGTGTTGTTGTCGAACGCGTAGCTGAACCGACGGCCCGAGCGCGCCTGGAGGAAGAAGTTGAAGCTCGTCTCGTAGTTCGGCACGAACTCCTGGCCGATGCGCGCGGCGAGCGTGATGTTGTGGTCGTTGAAGAACTGCGACGGCGACAACACCGGATCGTTGATGACCGCGGTCGCGACCTCCTCGAAGTTCGACGTCGCCGTCGACGAGGTCGTCGGGTTGACGTCGCGGGCGTTGGTGAACGCGTAGCCGAGGTTGAGGTTCAACGAACCCTGCGAGCCGACGAACGGCGTCGTGTAGTCCCAGCCCTTCGCGAGCGAGATCGAGAAGGTTGTCTGACCGCCGTTCTCACCGCGGCCGCGGACGTTGGTCAGCAGGATGTCCTGATCGTCCGACCCCGCATCGCACGCGCCGCCCTGCGCCAGTTCGGCCGCCGAACCAATGAAGTTCGGGTTCTGCGTGTCGCCGTTGAAGACCGCGTTGCAGCCCGGCAGCAGAGGATCGACCGCATTGAACTCGGGACGGCCGTCCGGAAGGATCACGCCGGTTTGCGCAAGC
The DNA here is from genome assembly GCA_050331095.1 of Parvularculaceae bacterium. GTDB lineage: Bacteria > Pseudomonadota > Alphaproteobacteria > Caulobacterales > Parvularculaceae > MED-G105. The sequence continues at coordinate 71,280 of JBHJHE010000014.1, read as the reverse complement.
GTCAGGTCGACGAAGTTCGGCGCGTTGCGGCGGCGCGTGTGGATGACGTCCACATTGACCGTCCAATCGTCGAAGAACCCGCCGGCAGCGCCGTCGAAGAACGTGTTGTGCGTGAAGCCGAAGCTCGCGCGGATGACTGACGGAATGTCGAAGTCCGGGTCGACCGCGTCGACGCGGCCCTGGCCGAGCGCCGCCTCCGCCTGCTGCTGATCGGTGACGCAGGTCGGCACGCCCGTGAACTGGCCGCCCGCGAGGACGTTGAGATCGCCCGGGCCGCAGTTCCCCTGGAACGCGCCGGCGGCGAGCACCTGGCCGAAGCCCTGGTTGCTGCCCGTGCTGGAGAACGCGTTCGAGAACCAGACCGTCGGGTCCGAGCCGGCGAAGACGCCCGCGCCGCCGCGGAACGTGGTTTCGCCGAAGAACGTTTCGCCTGCGGCGTAGTTGAAGCCGAAGCGCGGCAGGATGACGTCGAAGCCGTCGAAGCCTTGCGTGTTGTCGAAGCCGTAGCGGTCGAGGAAGGCTTGCGACAGCGTCGGTTCGTCGCTCGAGACGTAGAAGTTGTAGCGCAGGCCGAGGGTCAGCGTCAGCGCGTCGGTCGGGCGCCATTCGTCTTGCGCGTAGACCGAGTGGATCGACCGCGAAAAGGTCGCCGCGGCGTCGTTGATGTCGCCGGAGAAAGAGCCGTTCTGCGAGATGTTCGAGACGACGCCCGCTTCGAGATCGGCGATCGAGTCGAACTCGAACGTGCCCGTCGCGTTGACGACGAAGAGGTTGAAGACGTCAAGCTGGTTGAGGTCATAGCCGAGCGTGAACGTGTGGGCGCCGGCGGTGTAGTCGACCTTGGCGCGGACCAGGTCGATCTGCGTGTCGAAGACGTTCGCCGAACGGAACTGGCCTGGACCGTTCAGGAGGACGTTGCCGTCGTCCTCCGTGACGAGGAAGCGCGGGATCGGATTCGACGTTTGCGCTTCGCCGCCGCCGACCGGGTCTTGAAGGTCCTGGTTGTCGATGCGCGAGAAGCGGATCTCGGAGGAGAGATTTTCCGTCCACTGCGAGAACAGGCGCGCCGAGTATTGCTCGATTTCGCTGCCTTCGACCTCGAACGTGTTGCCGAAGATGAACTGGGCGTCGAAGCCGAGATCGTCGGGCTCGACGTTGGATTCGCGGAAGCGCAGGTAGCTCGCCTCAAGGCGGTGGTTGTCGTTGATCTGCCAGTCGACGCGGCCGAAGATCCGCCGCGATTCTTCGGGCAGGACCGACGAGATGCCGCCCGAGGTCAGGCCGTAGGTGTCCTGAAGGATCTGGCTGACCTGGTCGACCTCCGCGGTCGTTAGGCCGAGGACCGGGCTCGAGAACGGCCCGTCCTCCGGGCCGTCATTGACGATGTCGCCGCCGTCGTCGACTTCCTCGTAGGCGACGAAGAAGAAGAGCTTATCCTTGATGATCGGGCCGCCGACCGAAGCGCCCCAGTTGTAATCGCGGAAATCGTCGCCTGAGACGTCGCGGCCCTCCAGCGTCGAGCCCGTAAGGCCCGAGGAATTGAAGACGGCGAAGGCCGAGCCGTGGAACTCGTTCGTGCCCGACTTGGTGACGACGTTGACGGCGCAGCCCTGGAAGTTGTCGTACTCGACGTCGAACGGCGCGAACTCGACCGCCGTTTCGCGGATCGCGTCGAACGGCAGGGGTTGCGCGTTCCGCGCCGGGAAGCCCGAGGCGTTGAGGCCGAACGGGTCGTTCGCCTGAACGCCGTCGATGGTGAGGAGGTTGAAGCGGTTGTTGAAGCCGAGGCACGAGATGTTGTCGTCGTTCGTGCCGTCGATGACGACCCGCGGGTCGATCCGGATGATGTCTCGAATATCGCGCGAGATCGACGGCAGGGCTTCGAGCGTCTCAAGCCCGAACGAGGACGACGGGCCGATCGCCAGCGCCGAGGTGTTGGCGCGCGAGGCGACGACGACGATTTCGTCGCCCGAGCCGCCGGCGACCGCCGCGTCCAGGTCGAACGACACGGTCGTGGAGCCCGACACCGAGATGAAGACGCCTTCGACCGACCGGCCCTGCGCGCCCGAAGCCCGCGCCGTGACCGTGTAAGGTCCGCCGACGGAGAGGTTGCGCGCCGCGTAGCCGCCATTGCCGGACGTCGTCGTCGTGCGCGTCGCGCCCGTGCGCGTGTCCGTCACCGTTACGGTCGCGCCCGACAAGGGCGCGCCCGTCGCGTCGGTCACGAAGCCGCGGATTTCCGACGTGATCTGTTGAGCGTAAACAACGCTCGGAATCGCGGTCGCCGCCGCGATCGCCGCCGTGCTGGCGGAGAGAATTTTCGACAGTTTCATGAAGATGTCCCCGAACCCGATGTTTGCGGGGCCGCCACCCACGGCCCGACGAGTGGCGCGTTAGGCCTCGGGAATGTCAGTTCCGTGACGCATTTTTTTCACTTCTGCGACGCAGCAAAAATGAGACGGTCGGGAAAACGGAAAAAAAGCCGCGCACTGATTAGGGTTACGCGGAATGGTGCGCACACTGCGCGCCTTGTGGAAGGCCGATCACGAATTTCAATTCACGAAAAATCACGAGCCCGTAAGTCGCTGCGTTGGAGAAATCACGCGTGCGCTAGGCGCCCCCGCGCGTCGCAGCGGCTACATGCGCGCCGGCGGCGCGACGCCGAGAAGGTCGAGGACGGCGTCAAGCTGTCGGCCCGCGGCCGCGGCGAGCGCAATCCGTCCGCGGCGGACGGCCCCGTCCGCCTCGTCGGCGATGCGCCGCGCGGCGTAAAATTTTGAGAACGCCTGCGCCAACGCGAAGGCGTGGTCGCACAACAGGTGCGGCGCGCGGCGGTCGACGGCGGCGCGCGCGGCGTCAGCGTACGAGACGAGCGCCAGCGCGAGATCCCGCGCCTCGCGGCCGTCGATCGCCGCGGCGACGTCGCTCGACAGAACGTCGACGGAGAGATCCGCCCCCGCCTTCTCCAGAACCGAGCGGATGCGCACGCTCGCATAGAGCAGATAGGGACCGGTCTTGCCCTCGAACGCCATGAAGCGATCGAGGTCGAAGACGTAATCGCTGGTGCGCGGGTTCGAGAGGTCGGCGAATTTGAGCGCGGCGACGGCGACCTTGCGCGCCACGTCGTCCCGCTCGGCGGCCGGCAGCGAAGCTGCGAACCCGCTCTCGGCCAGCCGCTCGCGGGCCTTCGCCTCGGCGGTCTCGATCAGTTCGCGCAGCTTGAGGACGCCGCCGGCGCGGGGCTTGAACGGCTTGCCGTCCGGCCCGTTCATGGTGCCGAACCACAAATGCTCGAGCTTCGCCTCGTCGAAATAGCCGGCGCGGTCGCCCGCGCGGAAAACCTGTTCGAAGTGCAGGCGCTGCCGGCCGTCGACGACGTAGAGCATGCGGTCGGGATCGAGCCCGCGCACGCGGTCGACGATCGTGGCGACGTCCGTGGCGTGGTAGCCGACGGCGCCTTCGGAGTTCCGGAAGATCACCGGCGGCACGGTCTTGTCGTCGTCGTCGCGCGCGACGCGGATGATGTCGGCGCCGTCGGAGCGCTCGATGACGCCGCGGGCGTCGAGGTCGCGCGCGATTTCGGGGAGAAGCGCGTCGGCGTCCGCCTCGCCCTTCCACAAATCGAACGAGACGCCGAGATCGGCGTAGTCCGTTTTCATCGCGGCGATCGACAGGTCGACCATGCGCCGCCACAGCGCGCGATAGCCGGGCCGCCCCTCCTGCAGCGCCTTCGTCGCCTTGCGCGCAAGCTCGGCCCGGGCGGGATCGGCTTTGCATGCGGCCGAGGCCGCCGGGTACATCTCCTCAAGGTCGGCGAGCGCGAGCGCCGGTTCGTCCGGAAACGGCCCGTCGATGTCGGCGAAATAGGCGGCGTCCGGATGGCGCAGGGCGACCTCGGAGATGAGCTGGCCCATCTGCAGGCCCCAGTCGCCAAGGTGAACGTCGCTCGTCACGTCGTGGCCCACGGCGCGCAGGACCCGCTTCAGAGCCTCGCCGATGATCGCCGAACGCAAGTGGCCGACATGCAGGGGCTTCGCGACGTTGGGACCGCCATAGTCAAGAACGATCCGCTCGGCCCGCGGCGCGCGCCAGCCGCCGACCTCGCCGTTCGCAAAGGCCGCCGCGAGCCGGCGCGCGAGGTCGGCGTCGTCGAGGGTGAGGTTGATGAAACCGGGCCCGGCGAGGCTCGTCTCGGCGAACGTCGCGTCGCCCGCGAGGCGCCCGGCCACCCGCGCGCCGATCTCCCGAGGGTTCGCCTTCGCGGCCTTCGCCGCGGCGAGCGCGCCGTTGCACTGGAATTGCGCGAGATCCGGACGATCGGAGGCGCGCACGGCGCCGAACGCGGGATCCATCCCCTCAGCGGCGAAGGCCGCTCCTACGCGCATCGACAATTCGTCCGTCAACGTCACGGAGGCGTCGTCCGTCCGCGGCGCGTCGGCCGGCCGGTCAGCCGCGGCCAAGGCGCGGAAACTTCAGGCTGCGGCCGGACCGGTTGTAGATCGCCTGGTCCGGCGTCAACACGAGTCCCACGACGACTTCGAAGTTCTGCCCGGCGATGCTTTCGGCCGCGCGTGGGATGCGGATCTCGTCGACCTCGTCCTCGACCACCTTCACCGCCCCTTTGCGGTCGAACTTCACGGGCACGTCGAACGTCTCCTTGGCGATGACCTCGCGATTGGTCCGCGTGACGGCGACGAAGTACTGGAACGTCTTCTCCCGACCGTCCGCGGCCGGACCGCGCCCGAACGCCATCGACAAGTCGAGGCGCGCCTCAATGGGTTTGTCGGAGAAGTAGCGGCACGACAGGGACGCGTTCAAAAACTCGCCCGACCAGGCGACGTTCTGCAGCGTTTGCGCCGACGCGTCCCTCGGGTCCTCGGCGTCGAACTCGATGAGGCGCGAGGCGTCTTGCAGGACGATGACGTTCGGGCACGGCGCCGGATTGCGCGCCCGCGCCTTGCGCGCCTCGTCGGCGCTGCAGGCGACAAGGGCCGTCGCGATCGCCGCGGCCGCGACCGCCGGACGCGCGACGGCGCGGCCTGCCGCAAACGCTTTGTTCATGCGGGAGATCCCCATATTATCCAATCGCCGGCGTTCATAGCGCGACCGAAAAACGGCGCCGAAAAATCGTCGCTTGCGCGTCCAACGCGCGACTTAGTGCTGAGTACCTAGTTGCGTTGCGACGCGCAACGACCGGCCGACCGGCCTGAGACGTACCTTGGGACGGACCTTGGGACGGCCCCCGAGGCGGACCTTCAGGCGGAGCCTCTTGTCGTCAGCCGCCCGCCGCCGCCCACCATGGAGACGCCCTTTCAATGCAGCCCCGTCCGCCCTCGACCGACGCGCCGCTGACGGTTCGGCTCGCGGAGCCGCGCGGGTTTTGCGCCGGGGTCGACCGGGCGATCCGCATCGTTGAGGAAGCCCTCGCCGCGCGCGGCGCGCCCGTCTACGTTCGCCACGAGATCGTCCACAACGCCCACGTGGTCGAGCGGCTGCGGGCCATGGGCGCGGTGTTCGTCGACGACGTCGCCGACGCGCCGAGCGACCGCCCGATCGTGTTCTCCGCGCACGGTGCGCCGAAGTCCGCCTACGACGCGGCGACGGCGCGGGGCATGGACCCGATCGACGCCACCTGCCCCCTGGTCCTGAAAATTCACAACGAAGCCCGCCGGCACGTGCGCGACGGCCGGCACGTTCTTCTGATCGGCCACGCCGGTCATCCGGAGATCGTCGGCGTCATGGGTCAGGTCCCCGACGGCGCGGCGAGCCTCGTCGAGACGCCCGCCGACGCCGAGGCGGTCTCGCCGCCGCAAGGGCCCCTCGCCTACGCGACGCAGACGACGCTCTCCGTCGACGACGCCGCGGAGATCATCGCGACGCTGACGCGCCGCTTTCCGGACATCGCCGCGCCGCGCACCGCCGACATCTGTTATGCGACGACGAACCGCCAGTGCGCCGTGAAGGCCGCCGCGGCCGGTTGCGACGCCTTCTTCGTCGTCGGCGATCCCACCTCGTCGAACTCCAAGCGCCTTGTCGAAACCGCCGCGCGCGCCGGCGCCGACCGCGCCGCGCTCATCGACGACCCGGCCGCGTTCGACGCGCGCGAAGTCGACGGCGCGGCCGTCATCGGCGTCTCGGCGGGCGCTTCGGCGCCGGAGGATCTTGTGGAGGCGTTCGTCGCGCGCCTCGCCGCGAGCCGCGCGATCCGCATCGAGCGCGTGTGCGTCGCGGAAGAGCGCGTGACGTTCAAGTCGCCGCCCATCGCCGCGCTCGCGCGCTGACCGCCGGGGCCCGCATTCGCCTTTGCCAGCGACGACGAGCGGGGCGATGCTCGCAGTCCGCACGAGCGAAGGGCGCGCGATGAAGCGTTTCGGCGAAATCATGGTCACACCCGTCGTCGAGGCCGAGCGGATCCGCCTCGGCTTCGCCGCCGACTGACGCCGCGCCGCGAGCGATGGCCGTCTACACCCACGTCGCGGAGGCCGAACTCGAGGCCTTCCTGCGTCTTTACGACGTCGGAACGCTGACGCGTTACGAGGGCGTCGCGCAGGGCGTCGAGAACACGAACTACATCGTCTCGACGAGCGGCGGCCGGTTCGTCCTCACCCTGTTCGAGCGCCGCGTCGCGACGGAAGACGTGCCCTACTTCCTCGCCGTCATGGCCCATTTCGCCGCCAGCGGCGCGCCGGCGCCGTCGCCGATCGTCATGCGCGACGGCCGACGCCTCGGGGAGCTCGCCGGCCGGCCGGCGATCATGATCAGCTTCCTCGAGGGCGCGCCCGACATGGCGCCCTCGCCGGCGCGCGCGCGCGCGCGCGGCCGCACGCTCGCGGGCCTGCACGAGAACGCCCGCGGCTTCGGCGGGGACCGGACGAACCCCTTGTCCGTCGACGGATGGCGCGAGCTCGCCGCGGCCTGTTCGGCGCGGCTTCAGAGCGTCGCGGAAACGCCGGACTGGGCGCGGGACGCCGCCGCTCTCGCCGAAGACGAGGCGGCCGCGCTCGCGCGGGACTGGCCCGACGAGGGAACGGCGGGCCTTCCCCGCGGCCTTGTGCATGCGGATCTTTTTCCCGACAACGTCTTCTTTCGCGGCGCGGCCGTCTCCGGCGTCATCGACTTCTATTTCTCGTGTACGGATTTTTTTGCGTACGACCTGGCGATCTGCCTCAACGCCTGGTGCTCCGCGATCTCCTGCCGGGCCGCGCCCGGCGACGCGGTTTGGCTCGCCGACAACGCCGCGGCGCTGATGGCGGGCTACGCCGAGGTCCGCGACCTGAGCGGGGCGGAGCGCGCCGCCCTGCCCCTCTTCCTGCGCGGCTCGGCCTTGCGCTTCATGCTGACGCGGCTTTACGACTATCTGCACCAGGTCGACGGCGCGGTCGTGCAAGTCAAGGATCCCCGCGAATACGAGCGGCTGCTCCGCCGCCACCGCGAGGCCGACCCCAGTTCTCCTTAAGCCGGCTCTCCTTAAGCCGGCTTTCCCTAAGCCGATTTTCCCTAGACGGAGTTTTATCGTGATCGATATCTATACCGACGGCGCCTGCTCGGGAAACCCCGGCCCCGGCGGCTGGGGCGCGCTTATTCTCGACGGGGACGCGAAGCGCGAGCTCTGTGGCGGCGAGCGCGAGACGACGAACACCCGCATGGAGCTCGTCGCCGCGATCGAGGGCCTGAAGGCCGTCGCCGACGCGCCGGCCGTTCGGGTCTACACCGACAGTCAGTACGTCAAGAACGGCATCACGTCATGGATCGAAGGCTGGCGGCGCAACGGCTGGAAGACGGCCGCGCGCAAGCCCGTCAAGAACAAGGACCTCTGGATCGCGCTGGACGAACTTGTGGGGGCCGCGCGCGCTGAAAACCGCGCGATCGAGTGGCGCTGGGGCAAGGGCCATGACGGCGACCCCGGGAACGAACGGGCCGACGCGCTCGCGCGCGCCGGCGTTCCGGCCTGACGGGCCTATAGCTGCTCCAGCATCCGTTCGGCGCTCGACGCCTCGAACGCGCCGCCCTCTTCGACGTTCAGCGTCTTGACGACCCCGTCCTCGATGACGGCGGAGTAGCGCTGGGAGCGCTCGCCCATGCCGTAGCCGGCGCCGTCCATCGTCAGGCCGAGGGCGCGGGCGAACTCGCCGTTCCCGTCGGCGACCATCTCGACCTTGCCGTCGGCGCCATGCGCGGCGCCCCACGCCCCCATGACGAAGGCGTCGTTGACCGAAACGCAGGCGATCCTGTCGACGCCCTTGGCCTTGATTTCGTCCGCGTGCGCCACGAAGCCCGGCAGGTGCTGCGCCGAACAGGTCGGCGAGAAGGCGCCCGGCACTGCAAAGAGCGCGGTCTTGCCGGAACCGCAATACGTCGCGGCGTCGACTTTTTCCGGCCCGTTCGCCGTCGCCAGCATCAAGGTCGCGTTCGGAATTTTGTCGCCTACGGCTATCGCCATCGCTCGTCTCCTCGATTTTCTCGCCGCCGGTTGTGGAGCGCGGGCGCCGGCGGCGCAAGCCGGGCGAGGTTGTGGGCCGCGCGCGCGCCGCCTACGCTCGTCGCCCGACGGCAACGCGCGCACGCGGCGCGGACGAGGACATGGCCGAACGCGACTTTTTGACCGGCAATCTCCTGATCGCGGCGCCCAACATGGGCGATCCGCGCTTCGAACGCGCGGTGGCGCTAATATGCGCCCACGACGAAGAACACGCCATGGGCGTCGTCGTGAACAAGCCCCTCAGCAATGTCGAGATCGGCGATCTGCTAGAGCCGATGGACATCGATCCGCGCCCCGCCGTCGGCGGCGAGCCGGTCTACTATGGCGGGCCGGTGCAGACCGACCGCGGGCTCGTCATCCACACGCTCGACTACCGCATCGACGGCACGATCGGGGTCACGGCCGAGATCGGCCTCACCGTGTCGCGCGAGATCCTGCGCGACATCGCCGGCGTCCGGCCCGACCGAACGCCGTCGGCGCGGTTTTGTTTTGCGATCGGCTACGCCGGTTGGGGCCCCGGTCAACTTGAGGACGAGATCCGCCAGAACGCCTGGGCGCACTGCCCGATCGACGAAGAGATCGTGTTCGCCGCCGATCCAGAGGCGAGCTGGTCGGCGGCGTTCGAACGCCTCGGCGTCACGGCGGCGATTTTCTCGCCCGCCTGGGCCAGCGCCCGGGACGAAAACGACCGGTTGAACTAGAGCATCACGTTTTCTGATTGAAACAGTCCGATGCTCTAGATTCTTTGTTGTGAGCGCCTGAAACGGTCTTCGCCCGATCCAAGCTGAACGCCCGGCGCTCTAGAACATCCCGTCTACTGATTGAAACAGTCGGACGCCCTGAGGAGCGCCGGGGTCGGGCCTATCGCAAGTCGCGGCGCCAGCCCTTGCGGCGCGCGCGGCGGCTCGAAGGGGCGGCCGCCTGAAGATCCGCATCGAGAACGAGCGGCTCGTCGCGCCGCCGCGCCGCGGACCCGTCGCGCGCGTCGACGCGGTCGCGGCGCGAGAGCTCGACCTCGCCGGCGTCGTCGCGCCGGGCGGCGGCGGCGGTCGTCTCGCCGCGTTTCGCCCCGTCTCGCTTCGGCCCGTCTCGCTTCAACCCGTCTAGCTTTGACGCGTCTTGCTTCGCCCCATCGCGCGTCGGTTCATCGGCGCGGCGCGCTGCGGCCGTGAGGCGCGCGCGGAGTTGCGCGCCGGTGCGGGGCGCGTCGCGCCGCCGGCCGGCGTCCGAGCGTTTGCCGGGGGCGACGTCGGCCATGTCGCGCGCACCGGCGAGGACGAGGGCTCCGCCTTTGCTGGCGGCGGCGTCGAGCCCCGCCTGTTCCGCCGGATCTTTCGCCACATCGTCCTTGGTCCGAGCGCCGTTCGTCGGCGCTTGGGCCGCAGCGACGACAGTCCCGTCTTCGCGCCCGGTCGCCTCGCCGTCGGGCCCCGACTTCTGGGCGGCGGGGGGCGCCAGCGCCATCGGCGGGCCGCTGTCGGCGCCGAAGTGGAAGCCTTGCGCCAGCGCGCAACCGGCGACGCTCGCCGCGGACGCGGCGCGCGCGTCTTCGACGCCTTCGGCGATGACCGTCATCCCGAAATCGCGCGCGAGGCCGCAAAGCGCCGCCACGATCTTCGCCGCGCCCTTGTCGTCGGCGACGCCGGCGGCGAACGATTTGTCGATCTTCAGATAGTCGAACGAAAAGCGGTGAAGGTGGGCGAGCGACGAAAAGCCGGCGCCGAAATCGTCGAACGCGAGCCCCACGCCGAGCTCGCGCAGCGCCTTGAACGTCGCCTCGGCGCGCTCGACGTCGTCGAGACGCTCCGCCTCCGTCAGCTCTACGACGATCGCGCCGCGCGGCAGGTCCGCCGCGTCGAGCGCCGCGCGAACGTCGTCGACGAAGCGGGACGTCAACGCCTGGCTCGCCGAAACGTTCACGGCGCAGAAGATCGGCGCGGCGTCGGCGCGCGGACGCATCGGCCGGTCGCGGTTCGCCGCCGCGGCCTTACGCGCGGCGGCCTCGACCATCATCCGCGCGAGGTCGCCGCCACGGCCGGCGAGGATCGCGGCGCGCACCACGTCTTCGAGGGGCGCGTCAGCGAGCGCGCCGTCAACGCCGTTGGCGTCCGACGTCGGCGACCAGCGCAGGAGGGCTTCATAGCCCACGGTCTCTTTATCGCGCAGGCGGACGATCGGCTGGAAGATCGCCGAAAACCCGCCGGCGTCGAGGGCCGCCGCCACCGTCGACGGGCTGACGCCGCCGGGCGCGGCGGCGTTGGCCGCGGCTGCGAGCGCGCTCGCGGCCGTCGCGAGGGGCCCGTCCGGCGCGGCCTCGCCGGCGTCCGCCGGCTCCAGGAAAACGATGATGCGCTCTAGCTCGCCGTCGCCGGCGACGGCCCGCGCCCCGCGCAGGCGCACGCGCCGGCCGCCGACGAGGCGCAGGGCGACGTCGAACCCGTCGTCGGCGCCGTCGACGCCGAGGACGTCGCGCTCAAGCCGTGTCTTGTCGTCGGGATGGACGAAATTGCGCAGCGCGTCCGGCGTGAAGAGCCCGCGCGTCTCAGAACCCATCATGGCGGCGAAGGATTCCGACTGGTGGGCCCGCGACGGGCTCCAGTCCCACACGGCGACGCCGGCGTAATCCAGGACCTCGGCGAGCTTGTTCTCCGAGACCCGCGGCTGCGCCCCCGACGCGCCGTTCGGCTTGGCGTTGGCGGCGGTCATGGCGGCGCTCGCCCGGGCGCGCACGAGCTCGGCTGCGTGGACGCGCGAGGCGGCGGCGGCCTCCGCCTCCTTCGCGCCGGCGCCGAAGCCGGCGACGCGGGCGCGGCCGAGGGCGGCTTCGGTGGCGGCGAGCACGCCGGCGCTGACGAACCCGACGACGAAAATCGCCTGGGCGGCCACCGGTCCGACGCCGTAATCGCCAGCCCCGATATAAGGCGCGATCGCCGGGGCGACGCCCGCAAGCGCGACGCCCGGCGCGATCAGTTGCGCGCCCCCGTCGCCGCGCAGGGCCGCGGCGAGAACGACGACGCCGGCGGCGGCGCCCGCCCCGAAGAGCGAGAATTTCAGCAAGTTCGCCGCCTCGCCCGCGAGCGCGACGTTGATGACGCCGATGCCGACGAGGCTGATCGCCGCCGCGAAAAGAACGCCGCCGAGGGCCGCGTTCTCGCGAATGGGTCCGACCGCAGCGGAAATGAAGAGGAGCCCCGAAGCGCCGAAGGCGGCGGCGAGCAGCGCGGCGTGGGTCGGGCTCGGCGCCGGCGCCAGGCCGAGCGCGACGACGGCGAGAGCGCCTCCGAAAGCGACAGCCAGGAAAGCGGTGAGCGCCACGGCCGCGCGCGCCAGCACCGCGACGCCGGCGAGGAACGCGGCGCTCATCAAGACCGCGCCGGCGACGACGCCTCGGCCAAGAAGCGCGCCGTCCAGGGCCGGCGACGCAGCGGCGATGTCCGTCAAGGCGACCGTTTCCATCATCTCAACCCCGATCCCCGTCCGTCAGCGCGTCGCTCACTCGTCGACCGGCCATGGTCCCCGGCGTCGCGCCGATCGGCCGGAAAGGCCCACGCGCCAAGGAGCGATCGCCAAAACGCATCGCTGACGCTGGATCATTCACTGCGCCCTGCGCCGTTGCAAGACGCCGACCGTTCGCAGGCGGCGATTTTCGCCCGATCGTCGCCGCGTCGCGACGAAAAAGCGAACTCATTGCGCATTCGCGGCTCGTTTCGGACGCTTAACGTCCGCCCGCCCGGGCGTCGACGGCGGCCGCGCGCGAAACCGCGCCGCGCCGAAATCGGCCGCGATCGCCGCGAACAGGCGATGATCGCGCCAGGCGCCGTTGATGTAGAGATAGTCCCGCGCGTAGCCCTCGGCGACGAAGCCGGCCCGCTCCAACAAACGGCAAGACGCGACATTGTCCGGCTGGCTCGCGGCTTCGATGCGGTTGAGGCCGAGGCGCTCGAAGGCGTGGCGCATGACGGCGCGCACGGCCGCGAGGGCGTAGCCGCGACGGACGAACGGCGCGCCGACCCAGTAACCGATCTGCCCCGAACACGCGGCCTGGTAGCGGATGTTGGCGAGGGTCACGCCGCCGACGAGCCGGTCGTCGTCGCGGCGGAACATCAGGAGCGGCAGGGCGACGCCGGCGCGGCGCGCGCGCGCATGGGCGCGCACCCGGGCGCGGAACGCCTCGGGCGTCGCGTCCGACGGCTTCCAGGCCGGCTCCCAGCGCACGAGATGGGCGCGGCTCGTCGCGCGCAGGCGCAGCCAAGCGTCGGCGTCGCGCGGTTCGGCGGGCCGCAAGGTCAGCGCGTCGCAAACGATCTCCGCCGTCGGGCGGCTGGCGCTTTTGAAGTCGAAACTCAACATGCGCCGTTCCGTCGCTGCGCTGGCGGGGGACCTATCGACCGGGCGCTCCGAGCGCCAAGCGTCACGCGCCGCGCCCGAGCACGATGTCGCGCACCGCCCCGACGTCGGCCGGCGCGTCGATCAGGCGTTCCGGGCGCTCGAAGAGATCGGCGTAGCGCGCCGGCGGCGCGGGCCGCTCGCCGGTGGCGGCTACGACCGCGTCGGGAAACTACGCCGGATGGGCGGTGGCGAGGACGACCACGGGCGCGCCGTCGACGCCGATCGCGCCTTCGGCCCGCACCGCGCGCGCGGCGACGCCGCCCACCGCCGTGTGCGGATCGATGAGCGCGCCGAAGCGGGCGCGGGCGTCGGCGATGGCTGCGCCCGCCGCGGCCTCGTCCGCTCGCGCCGAGCCGAAATCGCGGCGCGCGGCGGCGAGCGCGTCAGGCGGCAGCGCGCCGCCGCCGGGCGCGGCGAGGTCGGCCATGAGCGCGCTCAGGCGCTCGGCGTCGCGGCCGACGGCGTCGAACAGGAGGCGCTCGAAGTTCGACGCCACCTGAATGTCCATCGACGGCGAGGTCGTCGCCGTCACCGGCCGCGGGCGCCAGGCGCCGTCCGAGAGCGTGCGGTGGAGGATATCGTTATCGTTCACTGCGACGCCGATGCGGCCCATGGCGAGGCCGGATTTTTTCGCGGCGTAAGCGGCGAAGGCGTCGCCGAAATTGCCCGTCGGCACGACGTAGGACGCGCGCGCCGCCGAGCCCGGCGCGTCGGCGTCGAGCCACGCGGCGGCGGCGGCGTAGTAGCTCATCTGGATGGCGAGCCGGACCCAGTTGATCGAATTGACGCCGCCAAGGTCGCGTTCGGTGGCGAGCGCGGGATCGGCGAACAGCGCTTTGACGATGCGCTGGCAGTCGTCGAAGTCGCCCTTGACGGCGACGTTGACGACGTTCGGCGAATCGATCGTGGTCATGATGCGTCGCTGGACCTCCGAGATCCGGCCTTTCGGGTGGAGGACGAAGAGATCCGCCGCGGGCGCCGCCGCGAACGCGGCGATCGCCGCCCCGCCGGTGTCGCCCGACGTGGCGCACAGGATCGTCTTACGCCGCGACGCCCCTTCAAGCGCCCAGTCGTAGAGGCGCGCAAGGAGCTGCATCGCCACGTCCTTGAAGGCGAGCGTGGGGCCGTGGAAGAGCTCCAGAAGCCAGAGATCGCCGAGCCGCGACAGGGGCGCGACGTCGGGCCGGTCGAAGGTCGCGAACGCCGCTGCGGCCGCCTCCTCGAGCTGCGGCCGCGCGAGGTCCGGCGCCGCGAAAGGCGCGAGCGCCAGGCCGGCGATTTCATGGAACGGCGCGCCGCGGGGGACGCGCGATAGGGCGTCGGCCGGCCAGGCTTCCGGCACGTAGAGCCCGCCGTCGGGGGCGAGCCCGGAGAGGACCGCCTCGCGGAAGCCGATGGGCGCGGCGCGGCCCCGGGTCGATACGTAGCGCATGGGCCGAGCATCGGCGGTTTCGGCCCGCAGCGCCAGCCGGCGCGCGCGGGCGGACGGCGAAAAACCCGCTCCTCAGTACACGGTGGAGATCGCGTCGCAGATCAGGAACCGGTCCTCCGCGAGCGCGCCGACGATCACCTTCGTGCCGATAGCGTCGGACGCCGTCGCCGCCGCGAGCTCGCCGCCGTCGTCGCGGAAAACCGGCGTCACGATCTCGCGGCCGTCGGGCCCGTCGCTGAGGCGCAGCACCAGCGAGGGCGCGCCCTCGGCGGGGCCGAACTTCGCGCGCAAGGGTTTCGGGCTCGCGGTGATGAAGACGGCGCCCGTGCCGTCCACATTGACGCTTTCGACGCCCCCGGGCAGCGGCACGGCGCGCTCGAAGGAGAGATGGTTCGTACGCGGCGCCCGCGAAAAGACGCTGAGGGCGAGGCCGGCGGTCTCGCCCGCATAGACCGTCTCGCCGGCGGCCGACACCGCGACGCCCTCGGCGTAGCGCAGGCCTTCCGCCGCGATGCGCCAGGCGACGCCGTCGAAAAAGAAGAGCTTGCCGGCCCGCGCCCGCGCCAGAAACTGCGCCCGCCCCAACACCGAGCGCCGGCCGGCGTCGACGTCGTTCGCGACGTAGAAGGCGTCGGCGGCGACCGCGGCGACGTCGTTGGGGCTCGTCAGGCGGCGATCGCGCACCGCGCGCACGTGCTTCAGGTCGCCCCGTCCGTCCACGTCGTAGATCTCGACGGCGTTCGTCGCGGCGTTGACGACGAAGAGCCGCCGCGTCTCGCCGTCGTCGTAAAAACCGAGGCCGACGGGCTCGAACGCTTCGGGGACGCCGCCCGTGCGGTCGCGCCAAGCCGCCTCATCCAGCGGGTCGTCGATCGACACGGCGAAGATCCCGCCACGCGCCGGGCCTTCCGCGCGGGGCGCGCGCGAGGCGATGAACACCCGCCGGCGGCGGCGATCGACCTGCAAGTCCGAGGCGCCGACGATGCCGCGCACCGGCACGCACCGCGCGTCGCCGCCGGCGGGAACGGGCTCGAACTGATTGAACGCCACGAGAGTCGCGACAACCGCGACGCCAAGGGAGGCGGCGATCAGGAGCGTCAGCCGCCACAACAAATTGGAGAACAAATACTCGCCGCGCCCGCCGCCCGTTACCGTCGCTCGTTACCGTCGCTCGTCGTCGCCCGAACCGCGCCGATGCGCCGAGACCGGCGGCGCATCGACCGCGTTACTTTATACCAATCCGGCCGCACGCATGACTAGACGCGCCGCCGCCGGAATTCGCCGTTCGGGCGGAAATTTCGCTGGACGCGCCGCCGCGCCTTGCGTAGCGACCGCTGATGGTCTAACGCCCCGCGCTCGGCGTCAGGGCCGTCCAACCCAATCGCTTCGTCCTTTAGAGAAACATGTCGACATGAAGAAAGACGTCCATCCCGACTATCACCCGATCAAAGTGGTGCTGACGGACGGCTCCACGATCGACATGCGTTCGACCTATGGCGAGCCGGGCGCGACCCTCACCCTCGACATCGACCCCTCCTCGCACCCGGCGTGGACCGGCGGCCCGTCGAAGGCGCTGGAGCGCGGCCGCGTCTCGAAGTTCAACCAGAAGTTCGGCGCGTTCGGCCTCAAAAAATATCGGCTCGGCGGTCAGCGCCGCGCGAAGGCGTCGAAGAGCGCTTTTTGCTGCGCGGCGACGTCGTCCGTGCGCGCGCTTTCGCCTGCGAAAAGCTCCGCGTCGAGACGCGAAATCCGATCGTAGAGATGGCGCGAGGCCTCGACGAGCGCGGCGAGCTCAGGGGGCAGTTCGCCGGCGAGTTCGTCTTCGCTGCGACGCGCGGCGGGCGGCAGGCGGTACTTCGACTGGTACGCCTCGCCGATCCGCATGTCGCCCTCGCGCACGGCGCGCAGGACGAGGAGCCACGAGGCGATCTGCATCAACTGGGTCGTCAGGCGCATGGACACGCTCGCGTAGGCGAGCGCGCCGGACCGCGAGAGCGCCTTTGCGGCCTCCCGCCCGTCGCCGTCGAGATAGTTCGCGGTCTCCTCGACGAGCGCCATGCCGTCCTTGAAGTTGCGGGCGAAAATCTCCGACTGGACGAAGCGCGCCGGGCCCGCCTCCCCATCCGATCCGACGCGAACGCCGGCCTCGTCGTCTCCGGACGGTGTTTGCGGCATCGACGCGTCGCTCCTTTTTGGGTTGGCGCGACCCTAGGGCGTGCGCGCAGAGATGATCAACACGCGCGGACGGGACCCGCGCGCCGCTCCCTTGCGAGCAACGCCCGTGCCAGCGGCCCGGCGGCGGCGGCGGCGGCGAGCGCGTGACCGGCCGCTCCTTCGTCGCCGTCGGAGTCGACGGTTGTCCCGCCGGCTGGGTTTACGTCGAGCGCCCCGTCGATCGGCGCGGCCGCCCCCGCGGGGGCTTGGCGGCGGCGGCCGTCGCGCCGCGGTTCGCCGACGTCGTTAACGCCTTCGCCGCGAGCATCGCCGGCGGACGGGCCGCGATCATGGTCGACATGCCCATCGGCCTCGCGGAGACGGGCCGCCGCGCCTGCGAAGGCGCCGTGCGCCGGGCGCTCGGGCCCCGCCGGTCGAGCGTCTTTTCGTCGCCGCGCCGGCCGATGCTGGCGATGGCCGACTACGACGCAGCCAATCGTTGGGGCAAGGAGCGATCGGCCGGCGGCGGCCTGTCGCGCCAGGCGTGGAACATCGTTCCGAAAATCCGCGAGGTCGACGCCGTGATGACGCCCGGCCTGCAGTCGGCGATCGGCGAGGCGCACCCGGAAGCGGCGTTCGCGCGCCTGCGCGGCGCCCCTTGCGAGCAGCCGAAGCGCACGGCGGGCGGCGCCGCCGAACGGCGCGCGGCGCTCGGCGTCGCCGGCCTCGACGCCGGCCGGATCCTCCGCGCATTGCGCGAGCGGTTTCCGCGCAAGGCCGACGTCGCCGACGACGACGTCCTCGACGCCTGCGTCCTGTCGCTGACGGCCGCGGCGCGCCTCGAAGGAACGGCGGTCGTCCATGGCGACGGCGCGCGCGACGCGCGCGGCCTCAGGATGGAGATCTGGGCGTGAAGACCTATCGGAACAGCGCCTCGGCGGCGTCGCGCGTCGAGCCGCGGTCGTCCATCGCGGCCTCGCAGCGGTCGATCTCGGCCTTCAGCGCCGCGATCCGTTGGCGCAGGTCGCCAACCGAGCGCGCGTCGATGTCCTCGCGCCCGAGGCGTTTCAAGAGCGGGTCTGGCCCGTCCGGTTCGATTTCGTCCATGGTTCGCACACTCGCTCGCCGCGGCTTAGTCGACCAAGCCTAGTTCGACGCCAGGCCAGACGAAAGCCTCGCAAAAAAAGGAGATAAAGATGGGCGACATTCCGACCGGCGAGATGCGCGCGATCGAGATCGCCGAGCCCGGCGGGCCGGACGTCCTTAGACTGACGAACCGGCCGATCCCGACGCCCGGTCCGGGCGAGGCGCTGATCAAGGTCGACGCCGCCGGGGTCAACCGTCCGGACGCGTTGCAACGCGCGGGGCTCTATCCGCCGCCGCCGGGCGCGAGCGACCTGCCGGGCCTCGAGGTTTCGGGCTGCGTCGTCGCGCTCGGGGCGCCGGCTGACGACGCGGCCTTGCCGCACCCCTGGCCGCAGCCGGGCGAGCCGGTGTGCGCCCTCCTCCCCGGCGGCGGCTACGCCGAATACGCGGTGGCCCCGGTGGGTTCGTGCCTGCCGATCCCCGCGGGCCTGTCGCCGGAGGAGGCGGCCGGCGTCGTCGAGACTACCTTCACCGTCTGGGCGAACGTCTTCGACGACGCCGGGCTCGCGGCCGGCGAAACCCTGCTCGTCCATGGCGGCTCGAGCGGCGTCGGCGCCGCGGCGATCTCGCTCGCAAAGGCCTTCGGCGCGCGCGTCGTCGCCACGGCGTCGAGCGAGGAGAAGCTGGCGCGGATCCTCGAACACGGCGCCGACGCCGCGCACGACTACACGTCGGAGACGTGGGACGCGGAGATCGCCGAGGCCGGCGGGGCCGACGTCGTTCTCGACATGGCGGGCGGCGATTTCGTGTCGCGCAACTTAAGGCTGTTGCGGCCCGGCGGCCGGCACGTCTCGATCGCATTCCTGCGCGGACCCAAAGCTGAGATCGACGTCCCGCTCGTCATGCGGAACCGCTTGCGCCTGTCGGGCTCGACCTTGCGCGCCCGGCCCGTCGAAGAGAAAGCGCGCCTCGCCGCGGCGGTTCGCGAGCGCGTCTGGCCCGTCATCGCCTCCGGCGCGGCGCGGCCGGCGATCGACGAGGTCTACCCCCTCGCCGAGGCCGCTGCGGCGCACGCGCGGCTCGAAAGCGGCGCCCATTTCGGCAAAATCGTGCTCGCCGTCGCCGGAGGATAAGCCGGGCGTGATCGACGCTTTATACGCGGCCCGCTTGGCGCGTGGGCCAACGCCCCTTATGTCGACTACGACCGCGTCGGCTCGCGACCGGAGCCGCGGCGCATAAACGTCCGCCGCAACGACGTACCAACGCCGCCGCCGCTTGCGCGACCTTTGAACGCGCCGGCGACGCACGCAAACGACTTCCGGGAGTCCCCCCACCATGTCCGACAAACCGCTGATGCCCCTCGCCACCGCCGTATGGCTGATCGACAACACGTCGCTCACCTTCGACCAGATCGCGGAGTTCTGCGGGCTCCACCCCTTGCAGGTCAGCGGCATCGCCGACGGCGACGTCGCCGCGGGGGTGCGCGGCATCGCCCCCATCACCAACAACCAGTTGACGCGCGAGGAGATCTCCAAGGCCGAGGCCGACGGCGCCTATAAAATGAAGCTCTCGCGGCCGAAGACGATCGTCGCGGAGAAGCCGCGCAAGGGCCCGCGCTACACGCCGGTTTCGAAGCGCCAGAGCCGGCCGGACGCCATCGCCTGGATCGTGCGCAACCATCCGGAGGTGCCGGATGCGCAGATCGCGAAGCTGCTCGGAACGACGAAGACGACGATCAACTCCGTGCGCGACCGCACCCACTGTAATTCGGCGAACATCACGCCCCAGGACCCCGTGGGACTGGGCCTGTGCTCGCAGACGGATCTTGACGCGGCCGTGCGCAAGGCGGCGGCGAAAGCCGCCAAGAACGCCCCGCCGGTCGACGAAAGCGCGACGCTGAAGCCCGCCGGCGAAGCGGAGGAGGAGCGCGAAGAGGCGCTCGATCTGTCGAACCTCACCGCGTCCAAAGTCTTCGCCAATCTCGGCGGCGACAAGGCCTGACGCCGCCTACGCCGTCATGGCGGCCGTGATGGCGAGCCCGCCGTCGACGACGAGGGTGCGGCCCGTGATGAACGACGCCGCGGGCGACGCTAGAAAGTGAACGGCCTCGGCCGCCTCGCCGGCGTCCCCCAGCCGGCCCATGGGCACCCGCGAGCGCGCCGCTTTCGGGTCGGCGTCCTCGCCGATCGCGCCCTTGACTGCGCCGACGCCGACGGCGTTGACGCGCACGCCATAGGGCGCGAGCGCCAGGGCCATCGATTTCACGAGTTGCGCGACGCCGCCCTCGCTCGCCGCGAACGCGGCCCTATCGGCCCGCGCGCTCGCCGCGTCGTCCGAGACGACGTTGATCATCGCCCCGGCCCCGTCCGGCGGCGTCACGGTCGACTCCTGGAACTGTTTGACGAGCTGGCGCGCCACCGCCTGATTGACCACGAACGCGCCGCGAAGATTGGCCGCGATGACGCGGTCGAACTCCTCGTCCGTCAGCTCCAGGAACGCGCCGCTCTCGATGGCGATGTTGGCGTGGACGAGCACGTCGACGCGCCCGAACGTCTCCAGGGCTTCGGCGACGATGTTGTGCGCGGCGAGGCGCTCGGCGGGATCGCCGCCGACGAAGGTGGCCTCGACCCCCTTGCCTTCGAGCGCCTCGGCGAGCGCGCGGCCCGCGTCCTCCTTGCGGTCGACGAGCACCAGCCGGTCGCCGGCGGCCGCGAACCGGCGCGCGCAGGCCGCGCCGAGCGTCGACCCGGCGCCCGTGACGATGACCGAGCGTTTCGCCATGGGCCTCGCGCTCCCGTTGCGCCCCCGCCTTGATCGCCGCGCGCATCGTCGCCACGCTAGCCCATGCGGCGATGCGGGCGCAAAGCCGTCCGTTCGGCGAGCGCGGCGGCTTCTCGGCGAGCGCGGCGGCTTTGGCCCGCACCGGCTTCGCGTCGGCGAAGGAAGCGCGCCCGCCTTTGGACGAGTGCGTCGCCGATGATTATTGCCGGCGTTCGAGCTCCGCCATCTGATCTTTAATTTTCAGTTTCTGGCGCTTGAGTTCGAGGGCCCTGTTTTCGTCGACATGGGGATTTTTCAACTCCGCCTGTAGCTTGACGTCTAGCTCGTGGTGGCGGCGTCCGAGAGATTGCAGGTGGGCGTTAAGCGCCATAATCAATCCTCCTTATGTTGACGACGCAATAGATCACGGGCGCGTCGCCTTGTCGATCGAAACCGCATTGCGCGACGCAGCGGAGAGCGTACGCTCGCATGATTGTCAGGACAGGATCGTTAGCGAAATGAAAACGCGCATCATCGTCGGCGTCACCGGCGCGTCGGGCGTCGTCTACGGACGCCGCGCGCTCGAAGCCCTGCGCGAGGCGGGCGTCGAGACGCATCTCGTCGTCACGCGCGCCGGAGAGTTAACGATCAAGCACGAACTTGGCGGCGCGTCGAAGGACTTTGAGGCGCTTGCGGATCATCGCCACGGGATCGCCGACATGGCCGCGCCGATATCGTCCGGATCGTTTAAGACCGGCGGCATGCTGATCGCTCCGTGCTCGGTAAAAACCATGTCTGAGATTGCGAGCGGCGTCACGTCGAGCCTCGTCTCGCGCGCCGCCGACGTGACGCTGAAGGAACGCCGGCCCCTTGTACTGATGATCCGTGAGACGCCTTTGCATCTCGGCCATTTGCGCACGATGACGGCGCTTGCGGAAATGGGCGCAGTCGTTGCGCCGCCGATGCCGGCCTTCTACGCCGCGCCGCGCACGCTTGACGACGTCGTCGACCAGTCCGTCGGCCGCGCGCTCGACCAGTTGGGGATCGACTGGAGCGGGTTTCGCCGCTGGGGCGACCCCGACGCTGCGGACGCGCGGTGAGCCAAGAGGCGTTCTGGAATTGGTCGCAAGAGGCCTATGCGCGGCCGGGCGCCGCGGCGGCGTTGATTCGTCTGCAGGACGAGGCGGGGCTCAACGTCAACGTCGCGCTGTGGTGCGCCTGGCGCGCGCGCGCCATCGGCGACGTTCCGGAAATCGCGATCCGCTGCGCGATGGACGCCGCGGCGCCGATCGGCGCCGGCGTGACGCAACCGTTGCGCGCCGCCCGGCGCGCCCTGCGCCCGCCGCCGCCCGGCGTCGGGGCCGAGGCCGGCGCGGCGTTGTACGAAACCCTGAAGGCGGCCGAACTCGACGCCGAACGTCTGGAGCAGGCGGCGATCGTCGCCGCGACCTCGTCGTGGGCGCCTTCCGCGGCGACGGCCGACGAGCCGGAACCGCGCGCGCGGCGCGCGCTCGCCGTCTATGGCCGGATCGCCGGCGCGGCCCGCCGGCCCGGTTTCTCCGTCGAATTGCTCAGCGCCGTCGCTGCGGCTATTTTTCCCCGGTCCCACGATGCAGACGAAGGCGCGACCGGGTGAGCGACAAGGATGACGACGGCGTCGACCAGCGGCTCGGCGCGACGATCGCCGACGCCCCGCCGGCGGTTCCCCCGGCGAACGGCGAGGCCGTCGTCGCCGGCGAGACGAGAACCGGCGTCGGCGCGAACGACGAAGCGCTCCTTATCCGCATCAGCGATTTGGAGCAGCGCCACGGCGACCTCGACCTTGCGATCGCGGCGCTCGAGGCCCAGGCGAGCGCCGACCGGCTCGCCGTCGCGCGGCTGAAGAAGCGCAAGCTCGCGCTGAAGGACCTGATCCTCACCCTGAAGGACAGCCTGACGCCCGACATCATCGCCTGACGCGGACGCGTCGGCGCAAGTCCCGTTTCAGCGCAGCCCGACGCCGAGCCGCGCCTGGCGACGGGCCGCCTTCGCCGCGTACATCTTGGCGTCCGCGGCGGCGAGGAGCGTGGCCGGCGCCGCGCGCGGATCGATCTGCGCAACGCCGCCGCTGACGGCGACGGCGATCTCATGGCCGTTGAAAGCGAGCGGCGCGGCGGCGACCCGCCCGGCGAGGTCGTCGACCCGCCGGCGCGCGTCCGCCGGGCTCGCCCGGCGCAGGATCGCCGCGAACTCGTCGCCGCCGAGGCGCGCGAAGACGTCGGACTTGCGCACGGCGCCGCCGATCACCCGCGCCACATGCTGAAGCGCCGCGTCGCCGGCGCAATGTCCGTAGGCGTCGTTGACGAACTTCATGTCGTCGACGTCGAAAAAGGCGAGCGCCGCCTCTTCGCCGTAGCGCTGGGCGAGCGCCTGGGTGCGCGCAAGCTCGGCGACGAAGGCGCGACGGTTGAGGACGCCGAGCAACGGATCGGTGTCGGCGAGGCTCGCTAGGGAGGCGGCGCGCGCCTCCGCCTTCGACAGCGACGCGCGCAGGCGGCCGACCTCTTCGATGAGCGTGGCGACGACGACCCGCACGCGCGGCGTCAGCTCCGCGTCGGGCAGGCCCAGCTCGGAGATAAGGTCGCCCGGCGTCGCGCCGTTACGGCCCGGCGCGGCGCGCTCGCGCTTAGGCGCAGCCGGTTCTACGGCATCCGCTTCTGGGGCCTCGGGCGCGGCGTTGGCGGCGACTAGCTTCATGGCGCTCCCCCCACTGGCAGCGTCCAGTGTCGAAATCGCCGCAACCGTGGGGCGACTCTTGGGCGGCGCCAACCGCCCTGTCGCCCTCCCCCGAAATCGACGCGGCGCCGGCCCGAACGCGCCGCCGCGCAAGCGGAACGCTTCGGCGCGCGCGCCTTGAACGGACGCGCGGTCGTGCGGACTTAAGGTCTTGCGCAAGGCGACGTCGAGCATCCCTCCACGGACGTCGATAGCGCACGTCTGCGGAAGAAGCGCGGGGCCGTCATCGCCCCCGTCCCAAAGGGCTCCGCGCTTCTTTTCCCAGCTTCAGCCGCGGGTTGTCGCCCACCTGATTGTTGCCCATGGCCCGCCGCGCGGGTATTGACCGCCGCTTGGCGATGGAACGGCGAGGCGACGATGGCGGGCGCGGCTGACGGCCAGCACAAAAACGGACAGCATAAAAACGGCGCGAAAATCGGCGTCATCATGGGTTCGCGCTCCGACTGGCCGACGATGAAGGCCGCCGCGGACGTGCTCGACGCGCTCGGCGCGAGCTACGAAGCGCGCGTCGTCTCCGCCCACCGAACGCCCGACCGGCTTTACGCCTACGCCCGCAACGCCGCCGACCGCGGCCTCAAGGCCATCGTCGCCGGCGCCGGCGGCGCGGCGCACCTGCCGGGCATGGCGGCGAGCCTCACCGAACTGCCGGTCATCGGCGTGCCGATCAAAAGCGCGGTCCTGAGCGGCGTCGACAGCCTGTTGTCGATCGCGCAAATGCCGGGCGGCGTGCCGGTGGCGACCATGTCCATCGGCGAGGCGGGCGCGAAGAACGCCGGGCTCTTCGCCGCCGCCATTCTCGCGCTCGACGATCCGGCCCTCGCCGAGCGCCTGCGCGACTGGCGGCGCCGGCAGGCCGACGACGTGCCGGAAAGCGTCGCCGACGATCTGGCGACGGACTGATGGCGGACGCGGGCTCATCCGTCCCCATCCCGCCCGGCGGCGCGCTCGGCGTTCTGGGCGGCGGCCAGCTCGGGCGCATGCTCGCCATGGCCGCGGCGCGCCTTGGCCTCAAGACCGTGATCTACTCCGACGTCGCCGACCCGCCCGCCGCGGCGTGCGCCGCCGACCTCGTCGTCGCGGCCTATGACGATCTCGCGGCGCTGAAAGAGTTCTGCGGCGCGGTCGACGCGGTGACGTTCGAGTTCGAAAACGTTCCCGCAGAGACGATCGAGGCGGTCGCCGCGTGGGGCGCGCCCGTCGCGCCGAACGCGCGGGCCTTGCGCACGGCCCAGGACCGGCTGCTGGAGAAAACCTTCGTCCGCGACCTTGGCGGCGCGCCGGCCCCCTTCGCCCCGGTCGACGGCGTCGAAGACCTCGCCAAAGCGATCGACGCCATCGGCCTGCCGGCGATCCTCAAGACCCGCCGCTTCGGCTATGACGGCAAGGGCCAGTCGCGCCTGTCCGAAGCCGACCGCGACGACGGCGGCGCGGCCTGGCGCGCGGCCGTGGAAAAGGCCTGGGACGAGGTCGGCGCCGCGCCGTCGATCCTCGAAGGCGTCGTCGACTTCAGCGCCGAGATCTCGATCATCGGCGCGCGCGACGGCGACGGCGAGATCCGCCTCTACGACGCGGCCGAAAACCGCCACGAAGACGGGATCCTCCGGCGCAGCCGGGCGCCGGCCGAGGCCGCGCGGCCCGCGCAGGAGGCCGCCGCCGCCCTGACGCGCCGCATGCTGACGGCCCTCGACTATGTGGGCGTCATCGGCGTCGAGTTCTTCGTCGCCCGCGACGGCGGCGTTCTCGTCAACGAGTTCGCCCCGCGCGTCCATAACTCCGGCCACTGGACGCTCGACGCCTGCGTCTGCGACCAGTTCGAGCAACACGTGCGCGCGGTCTGCGGCTGGCCCCTCGGCGACGTCACGGCGACCTCGAGCGCCGACATGCGCAACCTCCTCGGCGAGGAAGCCGACGCCTGGCGCAAGCTCGCCGCCGAGCCAGGCGCCTGCCTCCATCTCTACGGAAAACGGGAAACGCGCCCCGGGCGGAAGATGGGGCACGTCACGTTGCTCGGACCGTTGGAGACGACGTAAGCCGCCGCGCGCCGTCGACGCCGCTGCGACGGATTATTCGACCTCACCGTTCTCTTCACAGAGTTCCGTCGTCCGCTTTGACGGCGCTGTCAGGCGCACGCCGTTTCGCGGTCGTCGAAGGCGATCCTTGGCGGGTCCTCAAAGCGGCGCGCGACCGTTCGACTGCGAAAACGAATGGCCGCTATCAATGGAAGCCGAAAGCCGCCCGACTCCGCAGATTCGCCAATTAAACAACGCACAATTTACGTCAAAGTATTTCATGAAACCGGCGCCGCATTGTAGATCACCTTCCAGATCTTCAAACCGCCATCCCGGCTTCTCTTAAAGATTATTATGTTTTTCGTTTCGAACGCGTATGCGTTTGGATCGCCGTCCGGCTGCGCCGTTCCGGTCACCTTGCCCTGGACGACGACGATGTCGTCGAAAGACGTCAACTCGACGATCTCATGGCTCGTCGCCAAATCGACGCCCCGACCAAACTCCGAAAGACGCGCCTCCAGCGCATCGAGGCCGCGAACCTCGGGCTCGTCCGGCTCCAGCAACACGACGTCATCCGTATAATTACGGATTTGCTCCCCGGCCGGGAGGCTTCGATCGTCGAGGTCCTCGAAAATCGCCCGGACACGCCGCGCGTCGCGGGCGTCGTCGAAAGACGACGTCTGATGCGCGCACGACGTCAGCAAGACGACCGCGCAGGCGGCGACCGCTCGGCGAAAATCGTTCATCGGCGTCACCCTCGAATTCGGCGATTGTCCTGAGCGCCCAGCGCATGGCGTCGGCGCCCGGCGAAAATCCCACATTTAACGGCGTGGTCGTATCAACGGAAGTCGCGGGGCGAACGCGATTGCGACGTGGAACGGCGCGCAGCGGCCGCCCCTAAACCAGCAACGAAAACGAGTTGCCGAAATTGTGGAGCAGGACCGGAAGCAGGAGGCTGCCCGTGCGAAGGCGCAGCCAGACGGCGATGAATGCGGGGACCGCCGTCAGCGCCATCGTCATCGGGTCAAACGAGAAGCTTCCTTGCGCGAACCCAAAAGCGTGTCCGAGCCCGAACAGAAAGCACGACAACACGGCGCCCCAGCCCCAATCGACGCCGAGGAAACGCGCCCTGCCCGTGAACGCCCGATCGAGGGCCAGCAGCAGGACGCCGCGATAGAACGGCTCCTCCTCCAGTCCCGGCATGGTCAACTGGAACGCGACATCCTCGCCGCTGGAGGGGTCGCCGGGAAAAACGACGGCGATGACGACGAAGAAAGCGCAGTAGAGCGCGGCGACCGGCAGAGCGGCCATCAAGCCGCCCGGCGCCTGCGTGAGCGTCAGCCCGGCGCGCCGCCAGCCGAACGCCGGCGTCGCTGCGATGGCGAGGGTGGCCGCCAGGGCGAGGAGCTTGCCCTGCCAGTTCCAGTCGCCCCCGATGAGGTCCGGCGCGAGGCCGTAGATCCGGGTCAGCATGGCGTCGTTGATCGCCACGAGAAGCGCCGCGACCAGCAGCCAATGCGGGGCGAAGCGCCGGCGATCGGCGCAGCCGATCAGCGTCCCCGCCACAAGGAGGAGCGCCAGCGTTCCGCCCAAGCCGATCAGTCCGTTCACGCGCCCGCCCTTTCCTTACCGATTGCGCGGACGGTACCGTCGGCGAGGCCGCCCGCCTTGTCGGAAGCCGGCTTTTCGCTGCTCAAAACCCGGCCTTCGCCGCGTGGGTCCGTCGGTTCAGCCGGAAACCGCGTGAGGCGCGCCCCTCGATCGCGCGTCGGCGAGCCGCCTCATCCGGCCCGTCCGCGCGGGTGCCGCAGCCGCGCCAGCGCCCCGACGACCGCCGCCGGATCCGGCGCGCGCTTCGAGACCGCCGCCTTCAGCTTCTCAAAGCGCATGACGTCGTTGATGCGGTCGGCGAGGAAGGCGCGGGTCGCGGCGAAACCGGGGTCGTCGTCGGCAAGCCAGCGGGCCTGGGTCTGGGCGACGACGCCACTGAGGATCGCGCGCTTCGAATAGTAATTGCCGTCGGTGGACTTGTCGCCGAGGGCGCGCCAGATCGCGTCGCTCGCGCGCCAGACGAGGCGGGCGGCGCGCGGCGCGTTCGGCGGCGCGGCGTGGATCGCCGCCGCCCGGCGCGCCGCTTCCTTGTGTGGGGCGAAGTAAAAGAGCCGCGCCTCCACCGCGCACGCCACGCGCTCGCGCACCCGCGACGGCGCATGGGGTCCGCCGAGGGCGGGCGCGGCCGTCGCGTCGGCGCGGGCCGACCAGAAGTCGATCAGGTCGATCCCCCCGCCCGGGAACGCCGCCCGCGCGGTCGCCGCGTCGAGCCCGGCGGCGCCGGCGGCCTTGTCGATCGCGGCGCGGGAAAACCCTTCGAAGGCGGCCGCGTCGAGCGCCACGGGCAGGATCGCCGCGCGCGCCGATGCGAAGGGGTCGGCCGTCCTGTCGTTCGTCTCGCCCGCCGCCATTTTCCGCCTCGTCATCGCTTCTTCGCCTCGAACGAAAAGTGGACACTTTCGGACGCATTTGCTAGCGGAGCCGCAATGCGGCGCAATGCGGGCGCCGCGTCGTCGTCAACGAGCTTGCGTCGCGGCTAATCGCCGTGACGTTTGCGTTTCAGAGGAGGGCACTGGCCCTGGTTCAGATCACCGTCCGCGACAACAATGTCGAACAGGCCCTGCGCGCGCTGAAGAAGAAGATGCAGCGCGAGGGCACTTTCCGGGAAATGAAGCGCCGGAAATTTTACGAAAAGCCGTCTGAAAAACGCGCGCGGCAGAAAGCCGAGGCGGTTCGGCGCGCGCGCAAGCTGATGCGCAAACGCATGCAGCGCGAAGGCCTTCTCTAAACGCGCCTTAAGGCTGGCGCCGGAGCCGACTTGCGCTAGGCTCCCGGTCGTTCGCGGGCGCTTCGTCGGCGCCCGCCGCGTTACGAGAGGGGTCACCATGCGCCTTCTAAGCATCTTCATCGTCCTCGCCTTTTTGGGCGGCTGCGAGACGATAAAAGGCGTCGGCCGAGACATCGAAAACACGGGCGAAGCGCTCGACGACGCGGTCCGCTAGGCGGCGGCGCGGAGGAGCGCGTCGACCCGGTCGGTCGGACCGGAACCCGCGCGACGCAAATGCGTTATTTTTTGCATAAACCTTACACGTGATAAGGTTGACGCGCGCGCCGGCGACGGCGCGGCATGCGGGAGGCTGCGGCATGAGCAGGATGAGCGGGGCGAGGCTTTTTTTCGGCGTGACGTGGGCGCTCGTCGCGACGGCCGCGGAGGCGCAACAGTCGATCGACGAGCCGCGGCTCGACCCGATTCTCGGCAAACGCCCGCCGGCGCCGGAAGAGGGCCTTGAGCCGATGAACGACGAGGAGTTCGACGCGCCCCAGGGCTGGTCGCCCTTGCGGGACTTCGTCGGCGTTCTGACCTTCCTCGCGCCGCAGCAGACCAATCTGAGCGTTGGCGTCGGCCCTGAGTTCCGGCCCGATTATTTCGGCTCGGACGATTACGAAGTCGAGCCGGACCCGCAAGTTTACGTCAAGTTCCGCAACTTCGTCTTCCTCGACAATGACGGCGCGGACCTCGCGCTCTTCGGCTTTTCGCGGTTTTCGATCGGCCCGTCCCTTCGCCTCGTCGGCGACCGGGACGAGGACGAGAACCCGGCGCTTGAAGGCCTCGGCGACATCGACCGCACGCTGGAGCTCGGCGGCTTCATCGCCACGACCTTCCTCGACCGCATCCAGGTGCGCGCCAAGGTCCGCAACGGCGTCGTCGGCGGCCACAGCGGCCTCATCATCGACGGTCAGGGCACGGTGCTCCTGTTCCGCTGGGGCCGGTTCTCCACCTCCGCAGCCGGACAGGTCACCTGGATCGACAACGACTACGCCGACACGTTCTTCTCCGTGACGCCCGAACAGTCGCTCGCATCGGGCTTGCCGGAGTTCGACGCCGGCGCCGGCTTCCGCGACATCGGCGGCAGCCTCAACGGCTACATCAATGTGGGCAAGCGCTGGTCGATCAACCCTTACGTGCAGTACCGCCGGATCTTCCAGAACATCGCCGACGCGCCGCTCATCGCAATCGAGGGCGACCGCAACCAGTTCACCGTCGGCATGCACTTCATGCGCGAATTCCAGCTTGGCCGAGGCCGCCGCTGACAGGCTGAGCCCCGCCCCCTGGCGGCCCGAGACCACAATCCAGTCGACAGGCGCGGCGTCGCCCGCTAACGCCTCCGCCAGAGAGCGCCGTCCCGGGTTTGGGGCGTCTCGGGCGCGTCGTCGGCGACAAGGGGGAACGACCGTATGCGGAGCAAAATCATCGGCCACGCGCGCGACGGGGGCGTCATCCTGGCGATCACCCTCGCCCTCATCGTCCTGATCGAGGGGGGCGTGCGGATCTTCTCGCATGAGAAAGTGACGACGGACTTCGCGCAGGGCGACGCCCTCGCCGTGAAGGATCCGGTTCTCGGCCACCTGAACGCGCCCAACGTGCGCGCCACGGTGACCGCGCCCGAATACAAGGTCGATTACGAGATGAACGCGCAGGGTCTGCGCGCGCCGGCCGCTTTCGCGCCGCGCGCCGAACCGGGCGTCGCGCGCATCCTTCTCGTCGGCGATTCCTTCACCATCGGCCACGGCGTCGCACTGGAGGAAGCATGGGGGAGCCGGCTCGAACGCGGGCTTAACGAGGCCGGCGTGCGCGCGGAGGTGATCAACGCCGGCGTGCCCGGCTATGGCACCGCCGCGGCGGCGTTGCGCCTCGAACGCGCCATCGACGAATTCCATCCGGACTTCGCGATCATGGCCTTTGTCGCGCACGATCTTTTCGGCAACGCGCCTATCGTCGACGGGGCCGACGGCGCGCGCGTCGCCTCGGCGCAAAGCGACGTCGTCAAATCGATCAAGAAGTCGAAGAAGTCGGAGCTTCACTCTTTGAACGCGCTGCGCCGCCTCTTGATGCAGTCGGACGGAACGTACACGTCGCTCTATGAGATGACGCCGCGCAAGATCTTTTTCGAAGAAACGCCCTCGGAGCGGTTCCTGGCCCAGGCCGAGGTGACGAAGGCCCTGTTCGCCCGCGCCCACCGCAACGCCGCGGCGAAGAACGTCGGGTTCGCCGTCGTCTCCTTCCCGCAGCTCTATCAGGTCTTGCTCCGGCGCGGCGGCGACGAGGCGGGTGCGGAAGTCGCCGGCCGCATCGACGAGGTCTTCGCCGCCTTCGCCGAGGCGGAGGGCTTCGACTGGATCGAAACCCTGCCGGCCCTGACGGCCGAATACGAATCCGCCAAGCGCGTCCCGTACTTCCGCTATGACGGCCACTTCAACGCCCGCGGCAACGCCGTCGTCGCCGAGGAAATCCTTAACGCGGTCAAAGACGACGTCGCCGCCCGCGCCCGCTGACGCGTCGACGTAAAGGCCGCCGCGGCGAAAACGCCTGCGGGCGGCCGCGGCCCCGCGCGCCTTGTCGCTGCGCCGATGGCCGCGCCAATGGCCACGTTTTGACGCGGCTCAGGCGGTCTCGGGAACCGACGATGTTCGCGAAGTACGGACTACTGCGCTGGCTTTCATACGCCGGCCGCCAACCGTTTCGCTTGCGTTATCTTTTGGGGCCTATCCCCGCAGTCGGCCCGCTTTTCAGCTCTGTTCGCAACAAGCTATTGATTTTATTGGTGGAAGGCTCGAGCCGCTTCGACGGCTTGTCCAGGGTCGACATCGGCGATCGCGAGGCGGCTCGTCCTTGACAGGCCATCGCAGGGGACGCCAGAATTACGTTGGAAAACAACATTATAAGACAGTCCGTGCAAGTCGCTTGCGGGGAAGGCTTGAACACTCCAACGGAGAAGGCTCCGGAAGCGCCGATGCTTGCGTCCCATGTCGGGCCCTACCTTTTTATGGTTAAGGCGCGCGGCTTTTCGCGTCGCCGGCGTTCCGGGCCCCGCCCGGTTCGGCGCCTCGGTATTTAGTCCAGCCGCGGCTTGGGCCGGTCCACGCAATTTTTACGGCGATCGCCGAAAAGAATTGCGCGGCGCGTGCGTTCGGCACGCGCGTCGCCTCGCGCTCAACATGACGCCATGGCCCAACGCGGCGCTAGGGTTGGAGAAAGTCTCGGCCATGAGTAAGTCATCGGCGACGCCGCACGGGACGGAGGGCTTGGCGGCCGAACGGCCGCTGTTCTTTTTGCCCGCGTTGCAGGCCGGCGGCAGCGAGCGCGTCGTCACGGCCATCGCCAATGAATGGGCGAAGCGCGGCCGGCGCCCGATCATCGTGACCTATGATAAAGAACGCACGCCCCCCTATTACCCGCTGGACGAGCGGGTCAGACTGATCCAGCTCGATCTGCCCCCCGACAACCGCAGTCTGTTTCGGGCGCTGGCGCGGACGAGGCGACGAACGACGTCGCTGCGAAGCGTCATCCGGGACGAAGCGCCCGATGTCGTGATAAGCTTTCTGACGAAGACCAACGTCGTCGCCGTGCTCGCCGCCATGGGATCGGATTGTCCGGTTATCGTTTCCGAGCGGAACAATCCGGCGATCCAGCGGCCGAACGCGCTTTGGCGCGCGGCTCGTCGCTTTTCCTATCCGCGGGCCTTCGCGTTCGTCACGATGACCCAGGGCGCGGCCGACACCCTGCCGGCGGTGATGAAGCCGCGGGCGCGCGTCATTCCGAACCCGGCCGTATTGCCTGGCGAGATCAATCGCGTCGACGGCGGAAAACGGCTGGTCGCGGCGGGGCGACTGGTCGAGCAAAAAGGCTTCGACATGCTGCTCGACGCGTTCGCCGACGCCGCGAAGGACTGCGAAGGATGGACACTGACGGTCTATGGCGAGGGAAACGGCCGCGCCGCCTTCGAAGCGCAACGCAAGGCGCTCGGCCTTGAAGACCGCGTAAGCTTTCCCGGGGTTTCACGAGGCCCGGCGGCGTGGACGGCCGAGGCGGATCTCTTCGTTTTCTCATCGCGCTATGAAGGCTGGGGCGTCGTCATCATCGAAGCGATGGCGGCGGGACTGCCCGTGGTGTCTTTCGACTGCGACTTTGGACCGGGCGAAATCATCGATCATGGCGAGAACGGCGTGCTCGTGCCGCCGGGCGACGTAAAAGCTCTGGCCGGCGCCCTGAAGGAGTTGATGCTGGATCCCGAGCGGCGTAACCGACTTGGCGCACGAGCCAGGGAAGACGTCCGCCGAAACTACGCCGTCGAGACGATCGCCGAACAATGGGGCGAGCTGGCGGACGAGGCGGCGCGACGCAACGGATAAGAAGCGAAGAGGCCAATGAACCTCCCCCTACGCGCGGTCAAAAAAGCGCGGCTTTATCTGGCGCTGCGAGCGGCTTCGAAAGACGCCGCAGCGTTGCTGGTTTCCTATCGGAAATCGGGCCGCACCTGGCTGCGGTACATTCTCTCGCATTACTTCAATGACGTCTGCGAGGTTGGCGAGACGATCAACTTCCGGACTATTTTCAGGATCACGCCCAATCTTGATCTGGACCCTGAACGCGGCGTGCGGTTTTTCGAAAGCGGGCCCGCCAGGGGAAAAGCCCCCCTCGTGCTCGTCACCCACCGACGGCCGAACCCCTTCATCATGGGCGCCGCGCCGGTCGTCTTCCTGATCCGCGATCCGCGCGACGTGATGGTTTCGGCCTATCACCACGCCGTCGGCCACAAGGGCGTGTTCAAGGGCGACATCGACGAGTTCCTCGACAATCCCGACATCGGCGTTGACGATTTGTCGACCTATCTTTCGAAGTGGGCCGCCGCGCTTCGTACGCGATCCCACGTGATTGTCGCGTATGAAGATCTTTCCGCCGACCCGGTCCCGACGCTGACGAACGTGATCGAGTTTCTCGGTCTCACTGCGGATCGATCGCGCATCGAAGCCGCGGTCGCCGCCTCCAGTTTCGACAAGATGCTGGACGACGAGATCAAAACGGGCATTCCGGGGCACGCCTACGACGCCGGCGCCGTCAACAGCCGACGCGTTCGCAAGGGAAAGGTCGGCGGATACGTCGACGAACTGACGCAAGAGCAGGCGTCCGGGATTATGGTCAGGCTCGAAAAAAACCTTGGCGAGGCGGATGCGAACCGGCGCGGCCTCGACCGGTACCTCGCCTGATCACGCGACGCCCCGTCCCGCGGTCGGAGGCGCAGCGATAGAAACGGCGGCTGACCTGCGAAACAGTGTAATAGAACAAACTGAGCAAGTCGCCTGCGGCTAATATTCGAAAACCTGTAAGAAGCAGTGTTCGCTTTCTATGTCGGTCAAAAAAAGGGCCGCAAGCTCGATGCTGCGGCCCCGACAGATCTCAAACGGACGCAATCGCCCGCTTACGCAGGCTTGCGGAACATCAGGGTCATGCGGTCGGACTCGCCGATCGCGGTCATTTCCGCTTTCTTCTCCTCGTCGTCGCCGGAGGTTCCGAGCGCCGGCGGAAGGCGCCAGACGACGTCTTCGTTCGTCGGCTGATCTTTCGGGTTGGCGTTGATCTCGCTCGCCTCGACGAACTCGAAGCCGGCGCCTTCGACGGCGGCGACCACCTGGCTCTGCTTCAGATAGCCATTGTCGCCCTCGGCCCATTTGTCGTCGTTCTCTTCCGGCCCGCGGTGCTGGACGACGCCGACGACGCCGCCCGGCTTGAGGACCGCGTAGGCGTCGGCGAGGGCGGCTTCGAGGTGGCCGCCCTCTTCCTGAAAGCGGTTGAGGTGGTGCATCGCGCGCACGAAGAGGATGACGTCGGCCGCGCCTTCCATGTCGGCCGGCAGGGATTCGAACTGGAACGCTTTGACGTCGGCGCCCTCGCCCCACTCGGCGGCTTGCGCCGGCCAGTCGGTGGTCCAGGTCTGTTTCGCGGCGATCGCCTCCTCGGTGGAGAAGCGCCCGCCGAAGAGACGCCACATGTCGACGGCGTAGTCCGCGCCGACGAGCGTTCCGTCATCGCCAAGATAGGGGATGAGGATTTTCGAGTACCAGCCGCCGCCGGGCAGGACCTCGACGACGGTCATGCCGGGCTCGACGCCGAAGAATTCGAGCGTCTCTTTGGGGTGGCGCGCGCCGTAGCGGGCCTTCGCCTCGTCCGGCTGGGCCGCGAGCGCGGCGTCGAGCGCCGCGTTCGTCGCCGGCGCGGCGTCGGCGGTCTCTTCCGCCGCCGCCGCTGCGTCGGCCTCGGCGGCGTCGCCCGCTTCGGCGGCTGCAGCGTCGCGCGCCTCGGGTTCGCCGGCGTTTTCGCCGCCGCAGGCGAGGAGCGCGAACGCGCTCGACGCGATGAGAAGTCGTTTGATCATAGGAAAAGCCCCTTGGTTCGAAGTAAAAATCCGGATCGGATACGCAACCGGCGTCAGTGCAGCGCCTTAACGATGTCCTCCGACATTTTCTTGGCGTCGCCGAAGAGCATCATCGTGTTGTCGCGGAAGAAGAGCTCGTTCTGGACGCCCGCGTAGCCTGAGCTCATGCCGCGTTTGACGAAGAGCACCGTGCCCGCGTTTTCGACGTCGAGGATCGGCATGCCGTAGATCGGCGAGGCCTTGTCGGTCTTCGCCGCCGGGTTGGTGACGTCGTTGGCGCCGATGACGAAGGCGACGTCGGCGGTGCGGAACTCCGCATTGATGTCCTCGAGCTCGAAGACCTCGTCGTACGGCACCTGCGCCTCGGCGAGGAGCACGTTCATGTGCCCCGGCATCCGCCCCGCCACCGGGTGGATCGCGTACTTCACGTCGACGCCCTCGGACTTCAGTTCGTCGGCGAGTTCCTTGAGGGCGTGCTGGGCTTGCGCGACGGCCATGCCGTAGCCCGGCACGATGATGACCTTGCCGGCGTTCTTCATGACGAACGCCGCGTCGTCGGCCGAGCCCTGCTTGACCGGCCGCTCCTCGCCGCCGCCCGCGCCGGGCCCCGCGTCCTCGCCGCCGAAGCCGCCGAGAATGACCGAGACGAACGAGCGGTTCATGCCCTTGCACATGATGTAGGAGAGGATCGCGCCCGACGCGCCGACGAGGGCGCCCGTCACGATCAGCGCCATGTTCTGCAGGGTGAAGCCGATCCCCGCGGCGGCCCATCCGGAATAGCTGTTCAGCATCGAGACGACGACCGGCATGTCCGCCCCGCCGATGGGAATGATGATCAGGAACCCGAGGATGAACGCGAGAATCGTCAGGACGCCAAACATGAAGGCGCTCTGGACGCCCGTCATCATCAGGAAGATGGCGATGACGATCGCCGCGCCGAGGGCGAGGTTGATCGCGTGGCGCGACGGCAGAATGATCGGCTTGCCCGACATGTTGCCGTTCAGCTTCAGGAACGCGATCACCGAGCCGGAAAAGGTGATCGCGCCGATCGCCGCGCCGAGGGACATCTCGAGGATGGAGCCGGCGTGGATGTGGCCCGGCTCGCCGACGCCGAACGCGCGCGGCGCAAGGAACGCCGCCCAGGCGATGAAGACCGCGGCGAGGCCGACGAGCGAGTGGAACGCCGCCACGAGCTGGGGCATCTGCGTCATCTGCACGCGCTGCGCGATGACCGCGCCGAGCCCCCCGCCGGCGCCGACGCCGATCAGAATGAGGAACCACGTGCCGAAGCCTTTTTGTTCGAGCACGAACAGCGTCGTCAGCACCGCGAGGCCCATGCCGATGACGCCGAAGCGGTTGCCCTCGCGCGCGGTCTCCGGCGAGGAGAGCCCGCGCAGCGCGAGGATGAAGAAGACGCCGGCGGCGACGTAAAGAAGGGCGGGAAGGTTCTGGGCCATGGCCGCTTACGCGCCTTTCTTCTTGTACATGGAGAGCATGCGCTGGGTGACGAGGAAGCCGCCGAAAATGTTGACGCTCGCGAGCGCTACGGCCGCGACCCCGAGGAGCTTGGGCCAGAAGCCGTTCGCGCCCTCGGCGATCTCCGCGCCGACGGCGATCAGCGCGCCGACGATGACGACCGAGGAAATCGCGTTCGTCACCGCCATCAGGGGCGTGTGCAGGGCCGGGGTCACCGACCAGACGACGTAATAGCCGACGAAGATCGCAAGGACGAAGACCGCGAGGAGATAGACGAACTCCGAGGGCGAATTCAGAAGATCCGCATAGGACCCAAGGGCGGCGGCGATGTTGCGCGCCTCGCCCGCGGCGGCCGCGGCGTCGGCCGCGCGTTCGCCCGCCTCGCCGGCCGCGTCCTGCGCCGCCGAGGCGAGCTCGCCGGCCGCGCGGGCGGCCTCCTCGACGTTTTCCTTGTCGTTCTCGGCCATCGATCGTCCTCGTCGTTAAGTGGGGTCGTTCGTATGTGGGCTGGTTCGCATCGGTCGTTGATCGCGCGCGGGCGGACGGCCCGTCAGCCGGCGTCGCCGGCGCGCGGCGCGGCGCCGTTCTTGGCGGGCGCGTCTTTGGCGCCGTTGTCTTTTGCGTCGGCGTCTTCGACGCCGGCGTCTTTGGCGCTGGCGTCTTTGGCGTCGGCGTCTTTGGCCCCGTCGTCTTTAACGTCGGCGTCCGCATCTTTTGAAGGCTTGCCGGCTGACGCGTCGGCCGGGGCGTCGTCGAGCCCGGCGAGCTCCGCCTCGGTCACCCTGTCGGCGGCGGCCGGCGCCGGCGCTTCGCCGCCGAGGTCCGGATGGACCATGTCGCCGTCGCGCGTCAGGGCCACGGCCTTGACGATGTCGTCCTCCCAGTCCGACGGGAAGGCGTTGGCGTCCTTGTCGAAGAACGTCGAGACGAAGCTGAAGACGTTGCGGGCGTAGAGCGAGGACGCGTCCGCCGGCAGGCGGCCCGCGACATTGTCGAAGCCGATGATCGTGACGCCGTCGACGTCGACGACCTCGCCGCGCTTCGACAGGGCGACGTTGCCGCCCTGCTCCGTCGCCAGGTCGACGACGACCGCGCCCGGCTTCATCGAGCGCACCATGGCCTCGGAGACGAGCTGCGGCGCCGGCCGGCCGGGGATCAGCGCGGTGGTGACGACGATGTCCTGTTTCTTGATGTGCTCGGCGACGAACTCGGCTTGCCGGCGCTTGAAGTCCTCCGACATCTCCTTGGCGTATCCGCCTGACGTTTCGGAGGATTTCATCTCCTCTTCGTCGACGACCACGAACGTCGCGCCGAGGCTTTCCACCTGCTCCTTCGCGGCGTGGCGAACGTCGGTCGCCGACACGACGGCGCCGAGCCGGCGCGCCGTGGCGATCGCCTGGAGGCCGGCGACGCCCGCGCCCATGACGAACGCTTTCGCCGGGGCGATGGTGCCGGCGGCCGTCATCATCATCGGCATGGCGCGGCCGTAATGCGCGGCGGCGTCGATCACCGCCTTATATCCGGCAAGGTTCGACTGCGACGACAACACGTCCATCGCCTGGGCCCGGGTGACGCGCGGCATCAGGTCCATGGCGAAGAGATCGACGCCGGCGGCGGCGGCGGCCTTGATCGCGTCGGCGTTCGAGTGCGGCGCGACTTGCGCCGCGACGGACTGGCCGCGGGAGAAGTTGGCGAACTCCTTCGCCGCCGGCGCGCGCACGCGTAGGATGACGTCAGCCCCGGCGGCGGCGTCCTTGGCGCTGCGCTTCACGCTGGCCCCGGCGTCCTTGTAAAGATTATCCGCGAACCGCGCCGCGGCCCCCGCGCCGGCCTGGACGACGACCTCGCAGCCGAGGGCGACGAATTTCTTCGCCGTCTCCGGCGAGGCGGCGACGCGCGACTCGCCCGCTTGAGTTTCCTTCAGGACGGCGATTTTCATGGCGTTTTCCCTTTCGGCGTCGCGCCGCAGCGGGCGCTTTTGAGCGTCGCGTGGGGGCGCTCGCTCGCGCCCGACGCGCCGGCTCCCTCGGCGAGGCTTAGTGGGAGAAGAAGGCTTTAACGACGAAGAAGACGAACAGGTAAGTCGCGACCGCGGCGATAAGGGCGACGGCGAGCCCGTTCGCCATGACGAGATTGGTGAAGAACATCGTCAGTGCGAGGACGAATGGCACGCCGACCTCGGCGCTGGCGCGCATCACGGCCTGATAGGTGCGTCGATGGTCGCCCGGATCGATCTTGTCGACGTGAACCGAGGCGTCGACCGCTTTTTCCGACATGTGCGCCTTCCAGTAGATCGTTGTTTTTGGGCGTCTTGTGTCTGAATTTCGCCGCCGCGGCAAGCGTGGTTCAATACCCGGCGCGCACCGGCCAGCAGGTGAATAGCGTGCGCAGCGTCGCGACGAAACCGAGCGGGTTCTCCATCATCAAATGGTGATGCGCCTCGGGAAACTCGATGAAGGGCGAGCGGCCCCGCGCCTGGGCGCGCAACAGCTCGAACCCCTCGCCTTGCGCGAACTGCGAGGCCGACCCGTAGATGAACGCCAGCGGACAGCGCGCCGCGAGAAAGAGGTCGCGCTCGAAATGCACCTCGAAGTTCGCCCCGTGCGACGGATCGAACTTCCACGTCCAGCCGTTCCCGGCGCGCTTCAGGCCCTCGCGCGCGATGTGGTCGACGATGTAGGCCTCGCCGCAAGGTTGATCGGGCAGAAAGCGAAATCGCGAAATCGGGGTTTCGATGTCGTCGTAGACCCGCCCGCCGGCGCCGGCGTTCGGGTCCTTCGCCGGCAGTTTAATGGAGTAGCCCTCGTCCGGGTCCGGCTTGCCGATGGGGCTGTCGATGACGATCGCCCCGGCGAGCCGCTCGCCGCGGCGCTCGACGGCCGCAAGGGTCACCCAGCCGCCGAAGCTGTGGCCGACGACGAGGGGCCGGCCGCCCTCGGCGAGGCCGGCGGCGTCGATGACGGCGAAAAGCTCGTCGGAGGCGCAGTCGAGGGAATAGCGCTCGCGCC
The DNA here is from genome assembly GCA_050331095.1 of Parvularculaceae bacterium. Classification (GTDB taxonomy): domain Bacteria; phylum Pseudomonadota; class Alphaproteobacteria; order Caulobacterales; family Parvularculaceae; genus MED-G105. Next base: position 32,449 of record JBHJHE010000014.1, on the reverse strand, counting down.
AGTCGCTGTCGCCGAGGCCGGACAGGTCGAACGCCGCGACGCGGAACTGCCGGGCGAAGAACGGCGCGAACGGCCGCCACCAGTTCCGGTGGGCCCGGCCGCCATGGATGAAGACCAGGCCTTTGCGGCCGACCTCCCCCCAGGCCGAGTAACGGATGCGCGCGCCCTCGACCGCGACCTCGCCCTCCTCGGACGGCGCCGCCAGGGACGCCTCGAACCAGGCCGGGGCCTCGGGCTTCGCGCCCTTCAGATGCGCGATCGGGCGGTGCGGCGGGGGCGCGTCGGTCATGCGGATCTCCTCGAAAACGGCCGCGCGGCGGTTGGCGGCCGGGCGCCCCGGAATGAGACGATTGAAAGCGGTCGTTAACGCCGGGGCGCTATCTCGAACGAGTTCAAGCGAAGTCGAGAGCGGACCCCGCAATGGCCCAGACCATCCTGATTGTCGACGACGATCCCACCCAGCGCCGGCTGATGCAGGCCGTCTGCGAGCGCGCGGGCTATCCGGTGATCCAGGCCGACAGCGGGGAAGCGGCGAGCGACGTCATGCAGAGCGAGCGGGGCGCGAGCGTCGCCCTCGTCATGCTCGACCTCAGAATGCCGGGCCTTGGCGGCATGGAGGCCCTGAAGCGCATGAAGGCGCTGCAGGACGACCTCCCTGTCATCGTGCTCACCGCGCAGGGCGGCGTCGACACCGTCGTCGAGGCGATGCAGAACGGCGCGGCGGACTTTTTCGTCAAGCCCGCCTCGCCGGAGCGCGTCGTCGTCTCCATCAAGAACGCGTTCAACTTCTCCACCCTGCGCGGCGAGGTCTCGCGCCTCAAGCGCAAGCGCGACGGCGCCATGGGCTTTCGCGACCTCGTCGGCGACAGCCCCGCCCTGCGCAACGTCGCCCGGCTCGGCGAGCGCGCCGCGGCCTCGAACATCCCCATCCTGATCACCGGCGAAAGCGGCGTCGGCAAGGAGATGGTCGCCCGCGCGATCCAGGGCTCTTCGGACCGCTCGCGACGCGCCTTCGTGACCGTGAACTGCGGCGCGATCCCGGAAAACCTCGTCGAAAGCATTCTCTTCGGCCACGAAAAAGGCTCGTTCACCGGCGCCAATGCGAGGCACGTCGGCAAGTTTCAGGAGGCCGACGGCGGCACGATCTTCCTCGACGAGGTGGGCGAATTGCCGGCCGACATGCAGGTGAAGCTCTAGCGCGTCCTCCAGGAGGGCGAGGTCGACCCCATCGGCGCCAAGCGCCCCGTCAAGGTCGACGTCCGCGTCGTCTCCGCGACGAACCGCGACCTCGCGGTCGAAGTCGCCGAGGGCCGGTTCCGGGAGGACCTTTTCTACCGCCTCAACGTTTTCCCCGTGCACGTGCCGCCCTTGCGCGATCGGGCCGACGACGTTCCCGCGCTCATCGACCACTTCATCAAGCGCTACAACGCCGAAGAGGGGCGCGACGTGCGCGGCGTGCGCCACGAGGTCATGGAGGTCCTGAAGCGCCAGCCCTGGCCCGGCAACGTCCGCCAGCTCGAGAACGCGATCTTCCGCGCCGTGGTCCTCGCCGAGGGCGCGTTCCTGTCGGCGCGCGACTTTCCCCTCCTCGCCGCCGAATTCGACGCCGCCGGCGTCGACATGGGCCCGCCCCTCGCCCTCGACGATCCGGACGAGGCGGCGGCGGTCGATCCGGATGCGGCCTATATCGACGACGCGGCGGATCACGCCGGCGTCGAGGCGTTCGACCGCGAGGGCCATGTGCGCTCGCTCCACGACATCGAGCGCGGCCTCATCGAACTCGCCATCGCCACCTACAACGGCCGCATGTCCGAAGTCGCCCGCCGCCTCGGCATGGGCCGATCGACGCTATACCGCAAATTGAAGGAACACGGCCTCCAGGCCCGCGAAGCGAGCTAAAGGGGCCGGTCTCCGCGCCCCTAGGCGCTTGCGTTGGACAGGGCGCGGCTGGCGGCGACGCGGGGGGCTGGGCTCCGCTTGATAGCGCGAACGTCTTCCGGCCCCGCCTGAACGCGGATACGAGGTCTCCGCGAGGCGCGGAGAGTTTTAAGTCAATGGAGATGGCGACGGGTCGACCGCAGGCGCTTGTGAGGTGGACAGACCTTGCCGAGATCGTCTCCCGGCGGATTCCCGCCGGACCGCGCGCCAAGGCTATCGGCCTCGCCGGCGGCGCCGTCGTGATATGGGCGACCTGGCCGTCGCTCGCGTCGATCGCGCAGCCGACCCCGCCGTTCCTGATACTTAGCCTCGCTGCGGCCGCCGGTTTCGTCGCGACCGCATCGCTCGCGCTCAAACGCCGCGATCTTCGAGGCTGGATGGACGTTCCAAGACGCTCGATCTTCGTGGTCGCCCTCGGCCTTCTCGGCAACAACGCGTTCTACCTGGCGGCGATAGCGAGGATCGGTCCAGCAGAGGCCAACATCGTCCATTATCTGTGGCCGGTCTTTATGGTCGGCTTCTCTGCCCTTGCTTTGAAGCGTGCGCCGAGCGCGCTTCAGTGGCTTGGCGTCTTCGCGGGCTTCGGCGGCGTCGCCTTGGCGCTGGCCTCCAGGTTGAGCGGCGGCGAACTGAGTGCGTTCGGCGTCGTCCTCGGCATATGCGGCGCCTTGACCTTTGCGCTTTATTCCGTCGCCCGCGCGACCGCGAAAACACGACGCGACGTCGTTGGGCCGTCCATGGGCGTGATCGCTGTCGCCTCGTTTATTGCGCATCTTGCGTTCGAGCCCCGATACCTGCCGACGATCCCGGAAACGCTTGCGATCGTTGCGATCGGAATTGGTCCGTTCACCACGTCGAACATGCTCTGGGATCGCGCGACGCGCGCGGGCGCCCCCGCCGTCATCGGCAGCATGGCGTTCATGACGCCAATCGTCGCGGTCATGCTTCTCAGCCTCCTCGGGCTGAGTTCGCTGTCCGGCTGGATCCTTGGCGGCGCTGTCCTTGCGGTCGTCGGCGCGACGCTGACCGCCCGCCGTTAGCGCGCGTTCGACAAAAGGCGGGTGGTTTTCGTGCGCATGACCGATCTGGGTAGCGTCGTACTCGCGGGTCAGCGCGCACGGCGCGCCCATACGGAGAATATGGAAAAGCCCGTTCAGAACGTTGCAGTCATCCGTGCGCGCCGGGCCTGTCGCGCGCGTTTCGGCGGCGACGGTTTGATCGCCGCGCCTTTTTCATCGGACAGATCAAATCGCGCCATTCACGCCTGCCTTTGACGGGAATCGTGAATCACGCTTTGCGCAAAGAACTCGATTAGGTTGGCTTCAGTACAGACCCTAAACAGGTCCGCTTCCCGCCTCTATTCATATTTACCTATTGATTTTTCTGGTGGAACGGTCGCGCCGTTTTGATGGCCTGTCAAGGATCGCCTTCGGCGACCGCGAAGCGGCTTGTCCTTGACAGGCCATCAAAGCGGACGCCATTATTCAATCCGAATAAAATGAAATAGAGTAATACGTGCACGTTTATTATATCGAGGTTCGGAGCGCCGTCGTCCGGCGGCGCTCGACCATCGAGAATTGAACGACCGTCGCCGACGGCGATCACGGACGGCGGTTCGCGGTTCCGACGGCGGCGAGAGAGCGGCGAGCGAGGATTGGTTGGAAAACGGAGCGTGTAATCGCGCGCGGGCGCGTCGATGCGGTTGATGCGCCGCCAGTCGGCGGCGACGAGGCGCGGCGCCGCCAGGGCGTTGCGCGCCGCCGGCGCGGGCGTCGCCGGGAGCCTGGCGGCGATCGGCGGCGGCGGCGTTCAAGCGGAGGTCGTCGGGAGCTGCCGCGGCGGCGACGAGCCGTCGTCCTCGTCTTTCGACGCCGACCTGCTCCGGCATCTGGAAGCCGTGTCAAGCCGCGACTTCGAAACCTACGTCTCGACCATCGCCGAGGACCTCGTCATCGTGCTTCCGAACGGCGCGTTGGTCGACGGCGAGGCCGCCGCCATCGAACTGCACCGCGCCTGGTTTCGCGACGACGGATGGCGCTGGACCCCGACGATCCTTCGCTGCGACGTCGGCGATCGGCTTGCGAGCGCCCTCGTCATATACCAGTACCGGGAGGCCCCCGAGGCGGCGGCGAAGCGGAGCTATCTGTCGCTTCAGTTTCGCCTGACCGAGGGCCGCTGGCTCTTGTTCTTCGATCAGAACACGCCCGTCGATCAGGAGGACCTGGGCGTTCAGCCAACCGAATAACGCGGTCGACGCGGCGCGCTGTCGGCCGACGGGGCGACGCCCGCCCCGGCTTCAGGCTTCTCCGAGCGCCGACATGTAGAGCTCCAGGAGCGCTTCCTGCTCCTGGCGGGCGGCGCGGTTCATCTTTCGCAGGCGGACGATCTGGCGCATGATCTTGGCGTCGTAGCCCTCGCCCTTGGCTTCCGCGTAGACCTCTTTCATGTCGCCCATGACGGCCTGCTTGTCCTCCTCCAGGCGTTCGATCCGTTCAATGAAGCTCCGCAGGCGGTCGGCCGCGACGCCGCCCGTCGCGTGCTCTGCGCTGATGTCGGTTGCGCCGTCGGCCATGGGGATCGCCTCGCTTTCATGATTCGCTCGTGTCGCGATTAAGCGGTGCGCCGCGGGATGACGGCAAGCCGAAATTCGGCCTTTGGGGAAAACCGGCCCGTCCGACCTTTGAGCCTTGAGAGCCTTGAGGGGGGCCTTCAGATCTCCTGGCCGTCGAGCTCGCGGCGGATGCGCCGGGCGGCGTCGCGGGCGCGCTCGGCGTGGGGGTTCCACAAAAGCGCCTCTTGCAGCATGTCGAACGCCGCCTCGGGCTCGCCGCCGTCGGCGAGGATCTCGCCGAGGACGATGCGCGCTGGGTAGTGGCGCGGCTCGATGTCGATCGCCCGCTCCAGATCCTCCACGGCGCCGGAGACGTCCTCGATGCGCAGGCGGATCGCCGCGCGCAGGGCGTAGCCCTGGGCGAAGCCCGGGCCGAGCGCCAGGGCGTGGTCGACGACGATGCGGGCGAGGTCGGCGTCGCCGGCCTCGAAGCTCGCCTCGGCGCGCTCATAGAGAACGTTCACGGTGTCGCTTGGCGCGTCGGCCCAGATCGCGTCGATGCGCGCGGCGATCGCCGGGGCGTCGGCGGCTTCGGCGCGTTTCAGGTCGTCGAAGAGCCCGTCGAGGCTTGGATCGTCATGGTCCGCGTGCGCCGGCGCGACGAGCGACAACGCAGCGCCCACGGCGGCCGCGCGCGCGAGTAATCGCCCTGGACGGGAAACGCACACACCCATACGCCGCGAAGCTACCGCGCAGCGCTTAACGATCCAACCCACGAAAACGCGATGTACGGACCGGGGATTAACCCTGGCGCGCCTTGAAGCGTTTCTGGGTCTTGTTGATGACGTAGATGCGGCGCTTGCGGCGCACGACGCGGCAGTCCTTGTGGCGCGCCTTCAACGACTTGATCGAGCTTCTGACTTTCATCGGTCCGGTTTCCGAGCGGGCGCGCGCGGCGGGCGCGGGGTTCAATCGAAGCGCGGGTGTTACGCGCCGGCCGCCGATTTTGTCAATTGCAGCCGAGTACGCGCCACATCTAGCGCTGAACGAGGCGTTTCGGGCCCGGCGCCTCGCCGAGATGGGCGCGCCACGGGGACTTGTCGACGACGCGCGCGCCGCCGGGCCCGTCGGGGGCGAGTTTGCGGCTCGCGAAGGGATAGACGCCCTTGCCGCCGAGGACCCAGGCCGTGAGCTCGCCGAAGAGCCCCTCATAGGCGGCGTCGAGGACGTTGAGCCCCCCGGTATAGGCCCCGAACGCCGGCAGGATGAGCCGCGTCCCGTCGCCGGCGAAGCAGCGCCGGCGGATGAGCCGGCCGCTCGCCTTGACCCGCGCGCACGGGTGCAGGTGGCCGCAGATCTCGCCGGGCGCGGGGCCCGCGACGGGCTCATGGCGGAAGACGACGGGCCCGACGCGCAACGCCTCGGCGGTGTCGGCGCGGAACCGCGCCGGCGGTTCGGGGGCGTGGTTGCCGAGGATCCAGGTCCACCGAACGGCGCCCATAAGCGCCGCCAGGAAGTCGGCGTCCTCGGCGTCCATGCGCCCTTGCGCGCCGCGGTCGTGAAAGGCGTCGCCAAGGGAGACGATCCGCGCCGGCGCGAGCCGCTTCGCGATGACGGCGAGACGGCGCAAGGTCGTGCGGGTGTCGTAGGGCGGCAGGAGCACACCGTCGCGGGCGTAGGCCGTGCCCTTCTCAAAATGGAGGTCGGCGACGATCAGCGTCTCTTCGTCGGGCCAGTAAAGCGCGCCCGCGGGCAGCGCCACGAGCCGCGCGCCGTTGACCTGCAGGTCGATCCGTCCGTCGTCCACTTATTCGTCCCGTTCCATTTTTTCCCGCCCCTTTTCGTCGTGGCCCGTTTCTTCCTGGCCCATCGCCTCGGCGATCAGCGCGTCGGAGGCTTCCTTCAGCATCTGCTCCTGGGCGTCGCCGCCCACGATGACGTCCTTGTTGATCTCGAGCATCACCGGCACCGCGAGGGGCGAGACCTTCTCCAGCGGCGCGTGGCGGATGCGCCCCTTGACGCGCGCGAGGAGGCCGGAGAGCCGGGCGAGGTCGAGATAGCCGCCGGCGGCGTCCGCCCAGGCGGCTTTCAGGAGAATATGATCCGGTTCGTGCTCGCGCAAAACGTCGAAGATCAGGTCCGAGGAGAACGTCACCTGCTTGCCGGACTTCTCCTGCCCCGGATGGCGCCGCTCGACGAGGCCGGAGATCATCGCGCAATTGCGGAACGTGCGCTTCATCAGGAACGACTGCGACAGCCACTCTTCGAGGTCGTCCCCCAGCATGTCCTCGTCGAAGAGCGCGCCCATGTCGACCCGCTCCATATCCCGGCGCCCCCAGACCGACAGGGAGTACTCCGTCGCGACGAAGCCGAGGGGCTGCGCGCCGCCGCGTTCGAGCCGCCGTGTGATCAGGGTGCCGAGCGTCTGGTGGGCGAGGACGCCGTCGAAGGGGTAGCAGACGAGAAAGAAGCGGTTCCCGTTCGGAAACGTCTCGACGAGCAGCTCGTCCTCTCCCGGAATGACCGACCGTTCGGCCTGCAACTCCAGCCATTCCCGGATCGGGCCCGGCGTTTGCGGCCAATATGAGCGGTCCTCGATCATCTTGCGCACCCGCCCCGCGAGATAGGACGAGAGCGGAAATTTCCCGCCGGCCCAGGAGGGCACCCGCGGCTCGGCTCCCGGCGCGCGGACGACGAGCATGTCCGCCCCCGCCGCGCCGACGAAGCGCAGCACCTCCCCGGCGAAGAGGAACGTGTCTCCCGGCGTCAGGCCCTCGAAGAACCACTCCTCCATCGTGCCCAGAATGCGGCCCGGCCGCGGCGGCTTGCCGACGGCGAGACGCACGTTCAGGGCCGGCGCCTCGACGATCGTGCCGGCGTTGAGGCGGTGTTGCTGGGCGAAACGCTGGTTGCGGATGCGGAAGGCGCCGTCGGCGTCCTCGACGATGCGGCGGTACCGGTCGTAGCTCTTCAGGGCGTAGCCGCCGGTGGCGACGAAGTTCACCACCTGGTCGAACGTCGCGCGGTCGAGCTCGGCGTAGGGCGCCGCCGACGATACCTCTGTATAGAGATCTTCCGGCCGGAACGGCGCGGCGCAGGCGACGCACATGACGTGCTGGGCGAGAACGTCGAGCGTCCCGTCGCGCAGGGGCTCGCCGTCGAGCGCCCCCTCCTCGATCGCGTCCCTGGCGGCGAGGCATTCGAGGACGGAGAATCTGTTGTCGGGCACCATCAGGGCGCGGCTCGGCTCGTTCATGCGGTGGTTGGCGCGGCCGATGCGCTGGGTGAGGCGGCTTGCGCCCTTCGGCGCGCCGATCTGGATGACGAGGTCGACGTCGCCCCAGTCGATGCCGAGGTCGAGGGTCGAGGTGCAGACGACCGCGCGCAGATCGCCCCGCGTCATCGCCGCTTCGACCTTGCGCCGCCGGGCGACGTCCAGCGAGCCGTGGTGGAGCGCGATCGGCAGATTGTCGTCGTTGAGCCGCCACAGGGCCTGGAACGTCAGCTCCGCCTGACTGCGGGTGTTGACGAAGACGAGCGTCAGGCCCGCCTCCTTGATGGCGTCGTAGACCTCGGCCCAGGCGTGGCGGGCGGAGTGGCCGGACCAGGGGATGCGCCGCTCGGAGTTCAGAACCCGGACGTTCGCCTCGGCCCCGCCCGCGGCGCGGATGAGCCGCGCCGGGCGGCGGTTGCGGTTTTGCGGCGTCAGGAACCGCAGCAGCGGATCGGCGTCGGCCACGGTGGCGGAGAGCCCCGTCACCCGCAGGTCCGGCGCAATCGCGTGGAGCCGCGACAAGGCGAGGCTCAACAGGTGCCCGCGCTTGCCGTAGGCGATGGCGTGTAGCTCGTCGAGGACGATCGCCTTAAGCCCGGCGAAATACTCGAAACTGTCCGGGTTCGACAGCATCAGCGAGATCTGCTCGGGCGTCGTCAGCAAGATGTCCGGCGGATTGATCTTCTGGCGCTGGCGGCGCGCCGGGGGCGTGTCGCCGGTGCGGGTCTCGACGCTGCCGTCGAGCCCCATCTCCTCGATCGGCGTCGCCACGTTGCGCGCGACGTCGACGGCGAGCGCCTTCAACGGCGAGACATAGATCGTGTGCACCCGCCGCGCCCGCGCGCCGGGCCTGTCGCGCGCGGCGATCTCCTCAAGGCTCGGCAGAAAGCCGGCGAGCGTCTTGCCGCCGCCCGTGGGCGCGATGAGGAGGTGCGACGCGCCCGCCCGCGCCGCGTCAAGACAGGCGAGCTGATGCGCGCGCGGCGTCCAGCCGCGGGCCGCGAACCAGTCGGCGAACGCCGGCGCAAGCGCAGCGGACGCGGGGGCCGAGGGCGAAGGCTTCTTCTTTGATCTTGTGGGCTTGGCGGGCGGCATCGACGGCGAGACTACCTTTACAAGCGGCGCACTTATCGAACGCCTCGCCACATGGGCTATGGTCGGGTTCATGTGGACTGCGGACGACCATAACCCGCCAGGAGCCGCGCTCGAAGGCGTCTTACCCGAAGGCGCCCGGCCCGAAGGCGCCCGGCCCGAAAGCGACCCGGCGACGCTCAGCGACGCGGATTTCGACGCCGCGCTGACCGCGCGGTATCGGCGCCTGTCGATGCTGAGCCTCGACCTAGCCGACGAGGCGGGCGACGCCGCGCGGTCCTTCTCCGTCGTCGAGCGGGGCGACAAATCCGGCAAGTTCGAGCGCCGCATCAACGCCATGGCGCGCGCCCTATGGGCCCATCAGACGATCGAGCGACTGCGGCTCACGCACGAGGAACGCAGCCGCTGTCTGGCGAAAGCGCGCGAGTTCCGGAGGTCGAACGCGAGTTTGAACGCGCCCCCGCCAACGGACGCCGCGCCCGCACGCGGGACGGGCGTCCCGTCGCCGTCCGCCAGCCCGCCCCCGCTCGACCTTGACGACGACGACGCCTGGGAGCGCATCGTCGCCGCCGCGCCGCTCATGGAGGCCGCGGCGGCGGACGGCGAGACCGACCCCGCCCTGCTGGAGAAAGTCGAGCAGCTGCTCGCCGCATGGCCGGACGACCAGCCGGACGATCCGCATGGCGACGAGCCGCATGGCGACGAGCCGCTGACGACCGTCGAAGAGGCCGCCCCGAAGGATCCGTCCGGCGCCGGAGCGCCTGTCGCCGATCCATACGCCGCCCCCGCCGGCCGGCCGCCGCGTCCCTTGCGGACGTCCGCCGAACCGCCCCGCCGGTCGCCGGAAGACGGCGCCACGCGGGCCCCGCCGTGACGGCCCGCGCCCCGGACGCCGGGCGCATGTCGCCAGCCACGATCGGCGACGCGACCGGATCGCCCCGACCGATCCGCCGGACGACCCCGACAGCCCTCGTCGAAAATCGCTCGCCGCTGTGAGCGATCCCGAAGACAACGTCCCCCAAGACAACGTCCCGGACGGCGCGCCGCGCCTGGCGCGCGGGCCCGCGCGCGCGTTGTGGCTCGCCGGCGGCGTCGGCGCCCTCGCCCTCGCCGCGCTTGGCGCCGCCCTTCCCCTGTTGCCGACGACGCCCTTCCTGCTGGTCGCGGCCTACGCCTTTGCGCGCTCCTCGCCGCGGCTCCACGCCTGGCTCCTCGGCCATCGGCGCTTCGGGCCGCTGATCCGCGACTGGCAGGCGCATGGCGCCATCGCGCCGAAGGCGAAGCGCGCCGCCGTCATCGCGATGGCCGCGACGCCCTTCGTCAGCGTCGTCCTCGGCGCGCCGCTCTTCGTCATCGCGATCCAGATCCCCGTGCTCGCCGCGTCGGCCGCGTTCGTCGTCACCCGGCCGGACGGCGCGGGCTGAGGCCCGATCCCGCCCCAGAGGCGGATCGCGCGCGAGCGCTCGCCTCGCTCAAAAACACCGTTTGCTGACGATTGTCGTTGCGGGCCAAGATTCTTCTATTTATCGTCCTGGAGCGTCCGCAATTCGCTCATGGATTGCAGGCGGGGAGAGCAACCAAAGGGGAGATTTCATGAAACGATCGACGATTGCGGCGGCCGCGCTGGCGGCCGGCCTATTCGCCGCGCCCGCGAACGCCGCGCAGTTCCGAGCCGACGCAGTGACCTTTCAGCAGCCGGACGGTTCGCCGGCGGCCGGCGAGACCGTCGGCAAGGCGACCTTGTCGAGACTGCCGACGGGCGCGCGCCTGCGCGTCCGCACGAGCGGCCTACAGCCCGGCGAGGCGTATTCGGTCTGGTGGGTCGTCTTCAACAATCCCGGGGCGTGCGCGCCCACGGGCTGCTCCGCGTCCGATTTCGCGACCCCGGCGGTCGAGGCGTCGGTCCTCAACGCGACGGGCCGCCTCGCCCGCGACGACGGCTCCGCCGCGTTCGCCGCGTTCCTGCCCATCGGCTTCATCCACTCAAATCCGGAGGTCGATCCGGCGCTCGTCCGGCATCTGTTCGGGCCCGGCCTACAAAATTCCTACACGTCTGAAATCCATGTGGTCGTGCGCTCCCACGGGCCCGCGAACGGCCAGGTCGATCAGATCTCGACGTTCAACGGCTCTTGCCTCAACGCGCCGCCCGCGCTGCCCTGCTTCGACCCCCAGGTCGTCGTCTTCAAGCCGCGGCGGCGCGCGGGCGATTGATCGCTCGCCCGCCGCTTCGGCATAAGCGGCTTTTCGCGATGCGCGCGCGCCGCTAGCGTGGCGGGGATCGCATTGGGAGAAGCCGACCATGACGCTGAAGAAAACTCTGGCCGCCGCGCTCGTGGCCATCACGACCGCGGGCGCGGCCGTCGCCGCCGACGCGCTATCGTCAGACGACGCGTTGTCCTCGAACGAGGTCGACCGCTTCGTCACGTCGCTCGAAGACGTCGAGGCGTTCGGCGAGGCGGTCCGCGAACGGGGCGACGGCGACGTCATCAGTCAGCCGACGAACCCGTTCGAGGGCGGCGCGTTTTCGCCCTACGGCTCCAGCATCACTGCGCTGCGCGGCGCGGCACCGAAGGTTTACGCCGATTTCGCCAAGACGCTGAAGCCCCACGGCTTTGCGCCCGCCGAATGGGCGAGCGTCGGCGACCGCGTCTTCGCCGCCTACATGGCGATCGAGCTCGCCGAAAATCCGGACTATGCGCAAATGCGCGACATGGATCCGGCGATGCTCGACATGATGCCGCCGGCCGCGCGCGCGCAGTTCGACGGCATGATGAAGGCGCTGGAGAAACTAAAAGACGTTCCGGAGGCGGACCTCGCCGCCGTCCGGCCAAGCGTCGCCGCTCTGGAGGCGCATATGGAGGCCGATCGATAGGGCTCCGCCTATTCCGCCGCGGCGTCGACGCGGTCGCGCGCCGCGGCGGCGAAGCCGTCGATGCCGTTCTGGAGGAACGGGCGAATATCGCGGTTCGCGACGCGCCGGACGAAGATCCGCGTCAGGGCGTTTTTCGGCTTGATGTTGTAGGTCCACTCGAACGTCACGCCGTCGGCCGTTTCGGTGAAGCGCTGCTCGCCGACGATCTGGTCGACGCCGCGACCCGCAGCGTTGGTGAAGACCCAGACCTGGTACTTGAAGAAATCGGGCCGGTTTTCGAGGACGCGTTCGATGACGTAGTGCCCGTCCGCCAGCGTCAGGCGCCGCGCCGCGCCGCGCCCGGCGTCGGCCACTCGCCGCGCAGGACTTCGCCCGCGACCGGCGGCGAGACGTCGCCGACGGGCTCCAAATAGTCGATGAGGGACTCTTCGGCGAGAAAGACGCGGAACGCCTCGAGGTCCATGGGGAAATCGGCCTCGACGACGATCGAAACGAAGCCGTCGGTCGCGACCGCCGGCGGCGGCGTGTATGACGGCGGCTCGCTCGGCGGCGTCTGCCCGGCGCAGGCGGACAGGACAAGAATGGCAATCAACGACTAGCGGCGCATTGGCGGAACCTCAGTGTGATACGATTAACGTATGACGTATTCCGTACTACTTGCCCCGCGTATTCGCAAGCCCCGAAGCTGGCCCTGAAGCTGGCCCGAAGCTGGCCTCGAACGTTGACCGGAGGCGACCATGACCGATGAGGAGCGCCTCGCGGCGTGCGTCGGCGCGATCGTCCGCACGTTCCTCGTCGAGGGGCGCAAGGGCGCGCCGGCGGAGGGCCGCCTGAGGTTCAATCCGTTGCACTTCCACCTGCTCGGAACGCTCGCCGAGGCGCCGCGCCGGCCGAGCGACCTCGCCGACATTCTCGGCGTGCCGCGCACGACCCTGTCGACGGCGGCCGAGAAGCTCGCCCGCGACGGGCTGATCGACAAGACGCCGACGGCGGGCGACGGCCGCGGGGTGCTCCTTGCCCTGACGGAGGCCGGCCGCGAGACGGCCCGCGCCATTCGCCGCCAGGACCTGCGCAACGCCGCGGCGATGCTCGCGCCCCTCACCGCCGCCCAGCGCCGCGCGATCCTGCCGATCATGGAGCGCGTCGCGGCGCACTTGCAAAGCGATCAGGGTTCCGACGCCGGACGCCAGACGCCGTGAAAGCTCATCGGCAAGGGCTGGCCGAGCGAGACCTCGGCGACGGGCGCGCCCCAGGCGTCGCCGAAGGCGTCGACGATCGCGAGGCGCGTCTCGTCGGCATCGGCGTCATAGAAGAGGCTGAGGATCCAGCCGTCGTCCTCGGCCTTCGGGTCCGGACGCGGAACGAACGTCGGCTCACTGACGAAGCGCCGTGAACCCTCTCCGGAGATCGGGGCGGCTGGCTGGGCGGCGCCCGTCTCGACGTCGATCTTGACCCAGGCGTCGAAGAAGTCCGTATAGGCCGCCGCTTCGTCGGCGAAGCCCGCGGCGTAGACGTAGCGCGCGCGGGGCGCGGCGGCGTCGACCGCCGGGAAGTCGATGCGGCGCTCGGCGAGAACGCGCGTCGTCGCGGTCCCACGGTTCGGCGACAGGCGGATCTCGACGAGGCGCATGGGGCTCGGCCGCGGCAGCGACGTCGCGTCCGGGCGGATCGCCTTGACCCATTCCATGCCGCCGCCGTCGTCGGCCGCGACGCCGTGAATGACGACGTCCTCGCCGTCGTCGAACGCCTGGGCGGTGTGGGAATAGAAGAACGACGGCGCCTCGATCCGCGCTCGGCGCGCGGGCTCCAGGGCGCCGTTGGGGCCGATCCCCGTCAGGACGATTTCCGTCGGTTCGTCGCCGCGCCAGTCGAGCCCCTCCGACAAGGCGACGCCGCGAAAAAGGTCGTCGAACTTGCGCGCGAAGGCGGGCGGCGAGATCGTCGCGATCCACCGGTCCGTGAGCGCGAAGTCGTGGGTCAGCGACCCGCCCTTGTAGGCGGCCGCCCCGAGACGCGCCGCCCGGCCGTCGGGCCGCAGGGCGTAGTAGTCCATCGCCGGCGACGGCAGCACGCGAAAGCCCTGATTGATCCACGCGCCGCTGGGGCGATGGCGCTTCGGGTGGGCGGAGAAGGCGCGGCGCACGACGCCGAGGGCGGTCTCGCCGACGACGTCGAGCGTGTCCGGATCAATCTCCACGGGCGCGGCGGCCTCGTAAAGCGCGAACAGGCGCTCCCCCCAGAAAAGGAGCGCAGTGTTGGCGAGATTGGCGTAGTCGCGCCACGACCAGACGCTGCGCAGGCGGCGCACGAAGCTCGGCGCGACGCCCAGCCGCCCGAGCGCGGCGTAGTCGGCGCGGGCCTCGTCGGCGACGTATCTGACCGTCGCCGTCGCCGCGCCGCCGGCGAGCTCCACCATGACGCAAAGCCCCTCGCCGTCGAACCAGTGGCCGAGCGGCGCGCCGTCCCGCTCGAACCGTCCGGGCCCGACGCGATAGAGCCGCCCGTTGAGGTCGGCGGGGATCGCGCCGGAGACGGTCTTCAACGGCCGCGGGCCATGGGTCTCCCGCGCCGCGCGCAGGCAGCGGACGCCAATGGGCGCCAGCGAGTGAGAAAGAGCCGCGGTCATGGCGCGAGCGCGTCGGAGGGCGCGCCGGCGAGCGCGCCGACGATCGACGGCCCCCAGACCTCGAGCGCGAAGAACGCCGTGCCGACGAAAACGACGGCGCAGGCGACGCCGAGCGCGCCGACGGCGGCCGCGCGCGTCGGGCCGGTCCCGTCGAAGCGCGCGCCGCGCACGAAAAGCTCGGCGACGATCAGATTGGGGACGAAGAAGAAGTAGGACATCACCACGTCGAACCAACCGCGAAAGTCCTCCGTGTGGCCCGGCGTCGTCGCGGGCGCGCCGCCGTTCGCCGCGAACCACAGGCCGTACTCCATGCGGTAAAGCCACGAGCCGACGGCGAGCGCGAAGAGGCGGACGGCCCAGGCGCGGTGGGCGTCGAACGCGCGGGCCATGGCGTAGCGGGCCGTCTGAACCGCCGCGAGCGCCATCAGCGCGCCATAGATCGCAAAGCCGACGCTCATCGCCGGCCCGCCCACCGTGCCCCGCGCGGCGATGAAGTAGAGCCCGCCGATCGCCGTTGCGAAGGCCGCGGCGACGTAGACGCGTCCCGTCCAGCGGTGCAGCGCGGGGGCGCGCCGGCGCACGACGCCGAAAAGCTGGATCGGGCCGAGGACCAGCAGGACCGCGCCGAGGGCGAAGTGCGCGCCGATGGCGGCGTTCGAGCGCGGCGCGCCGGCGCGATGGAGGTCCGGCAGGAACGCGTTCCACGCCGCGGGTTCGCCGCGGGCGATGGCGCCGCCATAATGGGCGACGATGAAAAAGCCGAAGATGATAGTGCTGATCCACACGAGCGCGGTCAGCGCTCGCCCCAACCCGCCGACAAGCCCGCTGCCGAACGGCCCGCCGCCGAACGGCCCGCCAGCCTGTGCGCCGAGTGGGCCGGCGCCGTCCACGCCCATGCGATCTTCTCCCGTGCGCCGCAACAAAACCCCGCCCCGTCTAGCACCCGCCGTCGGCGGCGCATAAGTCGGCCGCCATGAAATTCGACGACATTCTGAGGCCGACGCCGAAGGGCCTTTACTGCCCGCCGGGAGACTTCTTCGTCGACCCCGTGGCCGCCGTCGACCGCGCGGTCGTGACCCACGGCCACGCCGACCACGCCCGCGCCGGCCACGGCGCGGTCCTCGCCACCGAAGAAACGATCGCCATCATGGCGGCGCGCTACGGCGAGGCCTTCGCCGACGCCCGCCAGCCCGTCGCCCACGGCGAGGCGACGACCGTCAACGGCGTCTCCGTCTCGCTGATCCCGGCCGGCCACGTGCTCGGCTCGGCCCAGGCGGTCGTCGAATACGCCGGCAAGAGGCTCATCGTCTCGGGCGACTACAAGCGCCGCGCCGACCCAACCTGCGCGCCGTTCGAGGTCATGGCCTGCGACGTCTTCATCTCCGAGGCGACGTTCGCGCTCCCCGTCTTTCGCCATCCGGACGACCGCGGCGAGATCGCGAGGCTCCTCGCCTCGGTCCGTCAGTTCCCGGAGCGCGCCCATCTCGTCGGCGCCTACGCCCTCGGCAAGGCGCAGCGCGTGATCGCGCTCATCCGCGAGGCGGGTTACGACGAACCGATCTTCATCCACGGCGCGATGGCGAAGCTCTGCGATCTCTACGGATCGTTCGGCGTCGAGCTCGGCCCCCTGGAGCCGGCCACGCTCTCCTCAAAGACCGGGGAGAAGCGCCAGTTCGCCGGCAAGATCGTCGTCGGCCCGCCCTCGGCCTTCACCGACAAATGGGCGCGGCGCTTCCCCGACCCCGTCGCGGCGTTCGCCAGCGGCTGGATGCGCATCCGCAACCGCGCCCGCCAGCGCGGCGTCGAGCTTCCGCTCATTCTGTCGGACCACGCGGACTGGGACGAGCTCACCCGCACCGTGGAGGAGATCGGCCCGCAGGAGCTTTGGGTGACCCACGGGCGCGACGACGCCCTCTTGCGCTGGGCCGAGACGCAGGGGCTCGCCGCCCGCCCCCTCGGCCTCGTCGGCTATGAGGACGAGAACGACTGATGCGCGCCTTCGCCAACCTTCTCGACCGGCTCGTCCTCACGCCGTCGCGCAACGGCAAGATCCGTCTCCTCGCCAACTATTTCGCCGCGACGCCCGACCCCGACCGCGTCTACGCCCTCGCGGCGATCACGCGGGATCTGGAGATCGCGAGCGTCAAGCCGGCGATGCTGCGCGGGCTAATCGCCGCGCGCATGGACGAGGTTCTGTTTGAGATCTCCTATGACTATGTCGGCGACCTCGCCGAAACGATCTCCCTCGCCTGGCCGGAAAAACCGGGGGCGAACGCGACGCCGTCGCTCGCCGACATCGTCGAGACGCTCGCCGGCGCGAGCCGCGCCGAAGGCCCGACGCTCGTCGAAGGCTGGCTCGACGCCCTCGACGCGCCGGGGCGCTGGGCGCTCATCAAGCTGATCACCGGGGGCTTGCGCATCGGCGTCTCGGCGCGCCTCGCGAAGACCGCGCTCGCGGTCTATGGCGGCCAGCCGGTCAATCTTATCGAAGAGCTTTGGCACGGGCTTACGATCCCCTACGTCGACCTCTTCGCCTGGCTCGATGGGACCGCGGAGAAACCCGACGCCAACCGGCCCGGCATGTTCCGCCCGGTGATGCTCGCCCACCCGCTGGAGGACAAGGACCTCGAGGCCCTCGCGCCCGACGCGTTTCTCGCCGAATGGAAATGGGACGGGATCCGCGTCCAGTGCGTCGCGGAGGGCGGCGCGCGGCGGCTCTACTCGCGGACGGGCGACGATATTGGCGGGTCGTTCCCGGACATTGTCGAGGCGATGGCGTTCGACGCCGTCATCGACGGGGAGCTCCTGATTTTCGATCCGACGGCCGAGGGATTTCGCGTGCGGCCCTTCGCCGACCTGCAAAAACGCCTTGGCCGAAAGACCGTCTCGAAAAAGCTCCTCGCGGAAAGCCCCGCCTTCGTGCGCGCCTACGACCTTCTGGCGTTGGACGGCGAGGACCTTCGCCCCCTCGCCTTCGCCGAGCGCCGGGCGCGGCTTGAGGCGTTCGTCGCGGAACGAACGCCGTCGCGCTTCGATCTCTCCGAGATCGTCGATTTCGCGACGGCGGACGATCTCGCCCGCCTGCGCGGCGCGCCGCCGATCGCGTCGATCGAAGGGCTGATGCTGAAGCGAAAGGCCGCGCCCTACGTACCCGGACGGCCGAAGGGCGAATGGTGGAAATGGAAGCGCGAGCCGTTCCTCGTCGACGCCGTCCTCATGTACGCCCAGCGCGGCCACGGCAAGCGGTCGTCGTTTTACTCCGACTACACCTTCGGCGTCTGGAGCGCCGACGACGCGCTCGTGCCCGTGGGCAAGGCCTATTTCGGGTTTACGGACGAAGAGCTGAAGGCGCTCGACAAGTTCGTGCGCGACAACACGACGGACCGGTTCGGCCCGGTGCGCCAGGTGCGCGCGGGCGAAGACGAGGGCCTCGTCCTCGAGATCGCCTTCGAAGGCCTGAACCGCTCGGCCCGCCACAAGTCCGGCGTCGCGATGCGCTTCCCACGGATCAATCGCATCCGCTGGGACAAGCCGACGGCCGAAGCCGATCGGCTGGAGACGCTGGAGGCGATGTTGCCCTAGAGCGCCGGGCGTTCAGCTTGGACCGGGCGAAGACCGTTTCAGGCGCTCAAACCCTAGAATCTAGAGCATCCAACTGATTCAATCAGAAAACGTCATGCTCTAGGTGTTCAGCAGATCACTCGAAACGGGATCGTTTCGGCATTTTTGTGGTGAGTGCGTGCTCTTGCACCCGAAGTTCCCAAAGACCGCTAGGGCTTTGCGGCCACCGATCGGGCTAAACTCCGCGCTGCCGCTCCGAACTGTGGGAGCGCATCTTGATTTCCATAGAAAAAACTTGCATATCTTGTTTCTGAAGAAAGGAGGTCTCCCATGTCGCAGACAGCCCGAAATCCGGTCCCGGCCAATGATCGCGCCGCGGTTCTCACCAAGGCCGTCGTCCGCGCGGCGGAAGGGCTCGGCCTTAATGGCGGCGATCTGGCCGCCGTCCTTGGCGTTTCCGCGCCAACGGTGAGCCGGATGCGCAAAGGCGTCTACACCCTTGATCCGGCCAAGAAAGAGTTCGAGCTGGGGGCGCTCTTCGTGCGGTACTATCGCTCCCTCGACGCCATCGCCGGCGGCGCCGCGGGCGTGCGCCGCGCTTGGGTGCGGGGGGCGAACACCGCCCTTGGCGGCGCGCCGATTGATCTCATGAAATCGGTTTCGGGACTGACCAATGGCCTTGCCTATTTGGACGCGCGACGCGCTCCGCTCTGAAACCGCTCCATACGCCAAAACCTTTTGGCGATGCGTCGAGGCCCAGCACGTTGTCTCGACGCTGCCGCTTGTCGACAGTTTGGACGAGCAAACGATCCTCGAAGACATCTTGGAAAAAACCAAGCCGTCGGCGCCACCGGAATGTGACGGCCTTGACTATCTCTACATGACGCCCTTCCGTTATGGTCTGTACCCGCATTGATCGCGGTTTCGCAAAGCGGGACCGACGCCAGGGGTGCTTTACGCCTCGCTAGCGCCGGAGACCGCCGTCATTGAAACGGCGTTTCACCTGCTTCTGTTTTACGCGGACTCGCCAGCGACGCCTTTCCCGAAAGACCCCACTGAGCAAACGCTATTCGATGTCGTCCTCGATGCGAAGGCGGCGATCGACTTGACAGCGCCGCCATTTTTGGAGGCGGCCGAGCTTTGGACGTCGCCGACGGATTATCACGATTGCCAGGCTCTCGAAGAAGCGGCGCGGAAGGAAGGGATCGATCTTATTCTCTATGCGTCGGTGCGCGACCCTGAGACCCGTCTTAATGGCGCGCTTCTGACCTGCGCGGCTTTCGGCGCGACGGGGCCGACGCAGCACCGTTCGTGGAAGCTCTGGTTCAACGCCCAAGGCGTTCACGCGATCGAAGAGTTCGGCGCGGGACGGATCAGCCTCGCCATCGGCGTCTTCGCCGCCGACCCGCGCTTGGCGGCCATGGCGTGGGATCGGCCAGCCAAGAACAGCTAACGTCCTCCGATTATCATCCGTACCGCGAAATATTTTATCTCAGTTCTGATATGTCGAAACCTGTTTCTCACCACTATTTGCCGCAATTCCTGATGAACCCATGGCGCGACCCCGACACGAAAAAGGCATCGGTTTATTGGAAGCCCCATGATTGTGTTGTGGTCACCCAGCGCAGCCCGAAATCCATCGGCTGCGAAGATCATCTTTACACGCTGCATAGCCCGCAAATTTCGGACCGGTCAGCGGTCGAGACCGAAATCATGACGAAGTCAATCGACACGCCAGCGGCCGCAGTTCATCGAAAGCCCCTCTACGGTAGAGATACGGAATTTCTGAACCGCGTCTATTCGCCGATCGGGCCGCAAACCCTGCTTGTGGCTGGGACGAAGCGATTTTTTGAAACGGAAGTGCGGTTACGGCCGGAGTTTCTGCAGATCCTGCCGTTGCAGTTCATCACTGACCAAATGGCGTTAGCGAAGGGACTCGTCATCGCAGAAAGCGGCCCGCCTCCCTAGCCCTATCTGGAGTTCGCTGAAAAGCATCTTGGTAGCGGCAAGCCTTATACGCGGTTTTATTTCTCGAAATCGAGGCGGAGGCATCGCCGCGCGCTTTGGAGAATTCCGTTTTTTGATTGAATCAGTCGGATGCTCTAGATTCTAGGGTTTGGGCGCCTGAGACGATCTTCGCCCGATCCAAGCTGAACGCCCGGCGCTCTAGAAACTGGAACCGGAATGACAAAAGCACCATCGTTTGACCGCATCCTCGCCCAGCTCAGTTGCTCCGATATTGGCGGGAGCCGATTGTGGTTCGAGAAGTTTTTCGGGCGCGCGCCGGACGCGGAGCCTATGGCGGGGCTTTCTGAATGGCGCCACCAGAAGGCGGCGGGTTTGCAGCTCTTTGAGAACGCCGACAATGCAGGACGCGGCACGCTCACCGTTATCGTCAGCGATCTGAGAGCGGAACATGCTCGTACCGAGGCGCTAGGCTTGAACCCTGGTCCAATCGAAGCCGCCACGACGACGAGCCTGGTTCGTCTACACGATCCTGATGGGAATCTCGTCGTGCTCGCCCAACCCGACGAAGCCGAAGGAAAAGCACGGCGAATAAAACAATGATCACAAATGATTATATAGAAGAAATGTCTAATTACGCCCGTTGGCAAAACGACGGCGTCTATCGAATTTGCGACGAAATCGGGCCGGAAGAACGCGAGCGCGATCGCGGAATGTTTTTCGGATCGATCCACGACACGCTTGACCATATCTGCGTGGTCAATCGCTTCATCCTGACATTCCTGAATGGCGCGCTGCCGGAACGGAGCCGGCCCGGCCGTGCTGCATGGCCCGATTGGGACGATCTGAAACGCGTCCGCATTGAGCAAGATAATGAACTAGCCGCGGGCGCCCGAGACTGGACCGAAGCCTGGCTGGCCGACAAAACGACCAAACGCGATCCGCAAGGGGACGATTTGCCCGCTATCCCGCGCTGGGTGATGGTGGCGCAGCTCTTCAACCACCAGACCCACCACCGCAGTCAGGTGACGAGCGCATTGCACTCGATGGGGATCGACTACGGCGCGACGGACATCCCATGGCGTCCTGGCGCCGGCTACTTCGCCGGATAGGCCGCATGGCGGGCTTGTTTGGACACCCCTTACATGGGGCGTCGCGCGGGTGGACCGCGCCCGCGGGTTTTGAGCGACGCTCCTTTTTTGAGCGTCGCCCCCTGTCGCTAAGCGGCGAGCGTCACGCCTTTTTGTTCGAGGAACGGGCGCAGTTCGCCCTTCTCGAACATGTCCTTGACGATGTCGCAGCCGCCGACGAACTCGCCCTTGACGTAGAGCTGCGGGATCGTCGGCCAGTCAGAGAAGTCTTTGATGCCCTGGCGGACGTCGTCGTCCTCAAGGACGTTCGTCGAGCCGAACTCGGCGCCGACATAGGTGAGGATTTGCACGACGGCGGACGAAAACCCGCACTGCGGGAATTGCGGCGTGCCCTTCATGAAGAGCATCACGTCGTTGGCGTCGATTTGGGCTTTGATCGCGTCTTGCGCGGCGTTGTCGCTCATGGCGTTCCGTCCTGTGGCGTCGTTCGCGAGCTAAGCGCGGCGTCGGGCCGCGTCAAGGCGCGCCGGGATCGCCGCGCCGCTCGCGCTTGCGCCGGTCCTCGTAAAGCGTGCGCAGAACGAGGCCGGCGACGAACAGCGCCGCCATGGCGAGGAAAATCAGCGCTTCCCGATCAGTCATCGACGTCGCCTTTCGTCGCGAACCACTCTGAAGCCGCATATGTAAGCACGGCGATGAGGACATAAAACACGCGGATGTCGAAGCCGAAATCGCCAACAGCGGCGGCGAGCGCCAGGCCGATGAAGATCCGCTCGCAGGTGTCCGCCCGCCGTTCGTAGATGGATTTCATGGCCCGGGCCCCCTTCGCCGGCGATCCTCAGTCGAGGCGCGGGGCTGGCGGATAGGCGACGGCGCCGAGCGGGGCCCAGGGTCCGCCGAGATAGCGCCAGAGCTGAACGCCCTCGGCCGTCGCCGCGAACGGCGCGAACGTTCGCTCAAGGTGATCGTAGAGGCCCCGCGCCTCCTCGCGTCGGGCCTTGTTCTGGATCGTCACGTGGGGCCGGAACGGCTCGCGGTCCTGACGCGTGAGCCAAGGCTTGAAGGCTCGGGCGAGCTCGGCGCGCAAGTCGAGGAGCGCCGGGCTCTCGATCCTAAGGGCGACGCCGCGGCCGAGCTTCATCGGCCCGGCGACCGTCAGACAGAAAGGGGCCGGCGCGGCGTTGGCGACGGTCTCGACGATCCGCCGCTCCTCATGGCCCGGCAGATGGTGAAAGAGAGTCAGATGGGCGGGGACTTTGTTGAGCGCCGGCGGAAACCAGCGCTCGCGCAACTCCTGAAAGACGGCGTCGCTCGCGCCGTCGATCTGGAGCGTCAGGACGATCGGCCGATCGGGCGCGGCTATTCCTTCGCCTCGGTCTCGAGCGCCAGGGCGTGAAGCTCGCCGCCCATCTTGCCTTTGAGGGCGCGGTAGACGAGCTGGTGCTGCTGGACGCGGTTCTTGCCGTTGAACGCCGAGGAGACGATGCGGGCGCGGTAATGGTCGCCGTCGCCGGCGAGGTCCTCGATCTCGATCTCGGCGTCGGGCAACGCCTCGACGAGCATGGATTTGATGGCGTCGGCGGTCATCGGCATGCGGTTTCTCTCCTCGCCGCCGGGGGCGGCCATGAAGTCGCGCAAAGGGCGCGACCAAAGTTCGTACAAATCGAAAAGGCCGAGGGCGTCGTTTTCGTCGAGGCGCAGGAACTGTCCGCCGAACCGGCCGAGCCGCGCCGCCTGGACGCCGGCCATCGCCGCCTTCAGCATCAAGGTGTCGGCGCCGCCCGGAGCGACGGCGACGAGGTAACGCGCCTGGTCCTCGCCGAACCAGAAGGCGGCGCGCCGGGCCTTTACGGGCGTCTTCAGCTCCAGGCCCTCGCCGCTCCCGAGCGCCATCTCCGCGGCGGCGACGAGAAGCCCGCCGTCGGCGACGTCGTGGCACGCGGTGACGAGCCCCTCGGCGATCAGTTTGCGGACGAGTTCGCCGTTGCGGCGCTCGGCCCCGAGATCGACCGGCGGCGGCGGCCCGTCGTCGCGGCCGAAAAGATCGCGCAGGTAAAGCGACCGGCCGAGATGCCCGCGGGTGACGCCGATAGCGACAAGCTCGTCGCCGGCGAACGCGCCGCCGACGCGCGCCGCTCGGCCCGCGTCGTCGAGGACGCCGACGCCGCCGATGGCCGGCGTCGGCGGGATCGCCCGGCCCTCGGTCTCGTTGTAGAGCGACACGTTGCCGGAGACGACCGGATAGTCGAGCGCCTGGCAGGCCTCGGAGATCCCGTCGATCGCCGCGACGAACTGGGCCATGATGTCCGGCCGTTCCGGATTGCCGAAATTGAGGCAGTTGGTGATCGCAAGGGGCGCGGCGCCGACGGCGCAAATGTTTCTGTACGTCTCGGCGACGGCCTGTTTCGCGCCTTCCCTGGCGTCGGCGGCGAGATAGCGCGGCGTCGCGTCCGTCGAAATCGCGAGGGCGCGGTTCGTTCCGTGTACGCGCACGAGCGCCGCGTCGCCGCCGGGGCCGATCGCCGTGTCGGCCATGACGGCCCAGTCGTACTGCTCCCAGATCCATTCGCGGGAGCACAGGTCCGGCGTCGCCATCAGCGCCGCGAGCGCGGTCAGGGGCGACATCGCGCCCGGCGCGTCGGCGAGGTCGATCTCGGCCTCGAACGTCTCGACGTCGGAGGCCTCGACGACGCCCGCGGTCTTGAGGTTGCCCGCCGCCTCGACGAGGCCGTCGAGCGTCGCCGTGGCGCCCGGCTTGGTCCGAACATAGATCTTCGCCGCGCCCCGTCCGGCGCTGAAGCCCGCCGCGTCGA
The DNA here is from genome assembly GCA_050331095.1 of Parvularculaceae bacterium. Lineage (GTDB taxonomy): Bacteria > Pseudomonadota > Alphaproteobacteria > Caulobacterales > Parvularculaceae > MED-G105. The sequence goes on along the minus strand of JBHJHE010000014.1, from coordinate 8,666 downwards.
CGTCGGCGCCTGCGCCGCGATCGTCGATCAGCGCCTCGGCGAGCGCGCGCATCTCGTCTTCCGATTTGTCCGGCGCGCGCAGGCGGATCATCGCTTCGCGGACGGCGCGTTTCGGATCTTCGAGCGGCGCCGGAGCCGGCGCAGGCGCCGTCGGGCGGTCGTACTCCGGCGCGCCGTCGGCGAGGGCCGCGAGCGGCAGGTCGGCCTCGGTCTCGCCTTTGTGCTTCACGATGAAGCGTTTGGCGTCGATCGTCTCGCCGATGACCGCGAAGTCGAGCTCCCATTTGTCGAAGATCGCCTTCGCCGCGTCTTCTTCGCCGGGACGCAGAACCATCAGCATGCGCTCCTGGCTCTCCGACAGCATCATCTCGTAGGCGGTCATGCCCGTCTCGCGCTGGGGCACGTCGTCGAGGACGAGCTCGATGCCGCCGCCGCCTTTGGCGGCCATCTCCACCGACGACGACGTCAGGCCCGCAGCGCCCATGTCCTGGATCGCGACGATGGCGTCGGAGCGCATCAGTTCGAGGCACGCCTCGATCAGAAGCTTCTCGGTGAAGGGATCGCCGACCTGCACCGTCGAGCGCTTTTCTTCGGTCGCCTCGCTGAACTCCGCCGACGCCATGGGCGCGCCGTGGATGCCGTCGCGGCCCGTTTTCGCGCCGACATAGACGACGGGCTTGCCGGCGCCGCGGGCCGCGGCGGTGAAGATCTTGGCTTTCTCCGCGATCCCGACGCACATGGCGTTGACGAGAATGTTGCCGTCGTAACGCGCGTCGAAATTCGTCTCGCCGCCGACGGTCGGCACGCCGACGCAATTGCCGTAGCCGCCGATGCCCGCGACGACGCCGCCGAGGAGGTGGCGGGTCTTCAGATGGTCGAGGGAGCCGAACCGCAGGGCGTTCATCAGCGCCACCGGACGCGCGCCCATGGTGAAGACGTCGCGCATGATGCCGCCGACGCCCGTCGCCGCGCCCTGGTAAGGCTCGATGTAGGACGGGTGGTTGTGGCTCTCCATCTTGAAGACGGCGACGAGCGGCGCGCCGTCCGCGTCGGGTCCGATGTCGATGACGCCGGCGTTCTCTCCGGGGCCGTAGACGACCCAAGGGGCGGCGGTGGGCAGTTTCTTCAGGTGGCGGCGCGAACTCTTATAGGAGCAATGCTCCGACCACATCACGGAGAAGACGCCGAGCTCAAGAAGGCTCGGCGCGCGGCCGATCTCGCGCTCGATGCGCGCGTACTCCTCGTCGCTGAGGCCGTGTTCGGCGACCAATGCCGGGGTAATCGTCGTCATGCGGATCCTAAGGCGCGCCGCGCGGCGCTGGAGGGGCGCGGCCGTTCGCCCGACGTCCTACGCCGAGCCGCGTCGCGTCGCAATTTCCGGCGGTTCGTCGGGCCCGTCCGCCGACCTGAAGACCCAGAACCGCGCGAGCGGAAACGAAATGAAAGGGCCCGCCGCGATCGACGCCAGAACCGGGATCAGCGAGCCGCCGACGAAATGCTCCGTCGTTTCGGCGACGAGCGCGGTCGCGCCGGCGGTGATCCCGAACGCCAGCAAAAACCGCCAGGCCGACCGGAACAACGGCGCGCGACTCCTAAACGTGAAGAAGTGATGGCCTGTAAGAGAAACGAAAAAACCGACGGCCGCGCCCGCCGCCGCCGCCGCGCCGACCGGGACGACCCGCGCCAGAGCGTAGGCGATGCAGAAATGCGTCGCCGTCGCCAACGAGCCGACGATGAAATACCGCACCAAGCGGAAGAATTCGTTCGTCACGCCCAACCTCTGCGCGCTGCGGGCGACGACGCGCCAACGCGAGCGACCAGGCGAACGACGAGCCCCCGCTACGCGCGCCCCCTCAAAACTCCCGACTCCCACGAAATCGCGTCGTCGCGCAACCTTTCGGCGCAGGGCCTAACGGCGCGTGCGGTAGAGGTAGTCGGCGGGAAGGCCCATCCGGACGCAGGCGAGCGCCGGCGGGCTCGACCGCAGCGCGAGGCGATCGGCGCGCCGGGCCATGCGGCGCACGACCGTCTCCTCGAAGGGGCGCAGTCCGTAGCGCGCGTCGAGCCCGAGGGCCGCACGCGCGCTCATCGGCAGGAGATCGACCGCGGCGCGCACGAACACCCGCTGCGAGAGCCGCATGCCGCCGGGCAGCGCCGGGGCCCGGCGCATGATGTCAATGAACTCGAAAACGATGGGCGAGGCTTCGAACCGCGGCGCCCAGTCGGCGAAAAGCGCCTCCTGCTCGGCGACGTCCGCCGGCGCCTGCGCGCCGTAAAGCGCCGCCGCGCGGCCGCCCTCGGCGTAGTAGCGGTCGCGGTCGGCGCGCGAGAGCGGATAGGCGTAGGCGTCATAGGCGGCCAGAAAGCCGTAGCTCGCCGTCGCATGCACCCAGGTCAGCAGGTCCGGGTCGTTGGCGCGGTAGGCGCGGCCGTCCGGCGTTTCGCCGACGACGCGGTCGTGCATCCGGCGCACGCCGGCGATCATGCGCTCGGCGACGCTGCGCGCGCCATAAACCGTCACCATCGCCGCCATGCCGGTGCGCCGCATCCGCGCGACCGGGTCGGTACGGAACGTCGAATGGTCCCAGACCCCGGCGCGCACGCGCGGATCGGCGAACTCGAGAAGCACCGCGGTCACGCCGCCGACGAAGAGCGTCACCGGGTTCTTGAAGATCCGCCACGACACCGAGTCCGGCCCGGACAGAGCCGGCTCGCCCGGCGGGTGGGAGAAGTCCGGCCGCGCGCCCATGAACCGGTCCGCCTCGGCGTCGAGGCGCGCCTCGATCGGCCGTTTGACGACGGACTTCAGGCGTTGGCTCAACAAGGGCGCCTCCTCGCGCGAACGAACCCGGTCGAGGCCGGCCGTTTTTTGCGCCGCAAAAATACGATCGTTCGCATCCGCCGCCAACCGAGCCGCGTTGGTGAAAGTTCGGGCGCCAGCCCGCCGGGCGACGCGCGCGCTTCACAATCGCGCGTCCTCAGCGCTCGAACGGGCCGTAACCACTTGCCGCGCAAGCGCGTTTCCGGCCAGCGTAGTTTTTTGCGCCGCGTCACGACGCGTGCGAGTTTGTCGGCTGCTTGAAATTAAGACTGCTTGAAAGAGGGAATTGCACGCGCATGACGATCCAAGAAAACGTAAAAAAATACTATGGCGAGACGCTTCAGTCGTCCGCCGACCTGAAGACCGACGCGTGCTGCACGCCCGACGACGTTCCCGCCTTCCTGCGCCAGGTTCTCGCCGACATCCATGAGGACGTCCTCGCCCGGTACTATGGCTGCGGCCTGATCGCGCCCCTCGCCCTGAAGGGCGCGCGGGTCCTGGACCTCGGCTGCGGCGCGGGCCGCGACGTCTACGCCCTGTCGCGGCTCGTGGGCGAGGACGGGTTCGTCGTCGGCGTCGACATGACCGAGGCGCAGCTCGACGTCGCCCGCGCGCACCAGGAATGGCACGCAGAGAAGTACGGCTATCGCGCGACGAACGTGCGCTTCATCGAGGGCGACATCGAAAAGCTCGGCGAGCTTGGCCTTGAGCCCGGCGGCTTCGACGTCATCGTCTCCAACTGCGTGATCAATCTGTGCGAGGACAAGCCGGCCGTCTTCCGCGCGGCCTACGATCTTCTGAAGCCCGGCGGCGAGTTCTATTTCTCCGACGTCTACGCCGACCGGCGCATTCCGGCGGCGTTGCGCGAAGACCCGCGGGCCCATGGCGAGTGCCTCGCCGGCGCGCTTTACTGGAACGACTTCCTCAACCTCTCGAAGGCGGCGGGCTTCGCCGACCCGCGCCTCGTCGAAGACCGCCAGCTCGCCATCGGCGACGCCACCCTCGCCGCGAAGCTCGCGCCGGCGACGTTCCATTCGGCGACCTATCGCCTGTTCAAGATCGACGGGCTCGAACCGGCCTGCGAGGACTACGGCCAAGCGGCGGTCTATCGCGGCGGCGTGCCGCAGAGCGAGGGCGCGTTCCGCCTCGACAACCACCACTTCCTCGAAAAAGGGCGCATCTTCCCGGTGTGCGGCAACACCTACCGCATGCTGAGCGAGAGCCGGTTCGCGCCGCATTTCGACTTCATCGGCGACGGCGAGACGCATTACGGCATCTTCCCCGGCTGCGGGACGTCCTCCCCCTTCGGCGACGATTCGCCGGAATCGGCGCTCAGCGGTTGCTGCTGACGCGCCGCGCCCTCGCGACGTACGCCGTCGCCGGCCTCGCCGCGTCTCCGGCGCGCGCGGACGATCTTATCGAACTCCAGTGGCGTCGGCGTATCGTCCTCGTATTCGCGCCGACGCCAGAGGACACGCGATTGATCGATCAGCGGGCGATCTTCCGCAACGCCCTCGCCGGCTTTGAGGAGCGCGACGCCGTCGGCTTCGAACTGTCGGACGGCGTCGTGCGCTCGATGCCCGATCGGTCGCCGAGCGGGTTCGCGCCCGCCGGCGTTCGGCGCGTCGCGCGCGCCCGGGCGCGGGGCTTCGAGGTCGTTCTCGTCGGCAAGGACGGCGGCGTGAAACGCCGCTGGGACGCGCCCGTTCCCGCAGCGGCCGTGTTCGCGGCGATCGACGCGATGCCCATGCGCCAACGCGAGATCGCCGAAGAGCGCCGCTGACGCGCATGCGGATCTTCCGCCATCCGGACCAGTCGGTCCACGCGCCCGCGCTCGAGATGCGGAACGGCGCCTGGGTTCCTTACGTCGAAACGCCCGCGCGCCTGGCCGCCATCGACGACGCCCTTAACGCAACGACGGACGACGCGACGATCGAGGCCCCCGCGGATCACGGCCGCGATCCCGTTCTCGCCGTTCACGATGCGGACTATGTGCGGTTCCTCGAGACCGCGCACGGCGCCTGGCGGGACGCGGGCCGCGAGGGCGACGCGCTGCCTTACGTCTTTCCCGTCCGCGGACGCCGCCCCCTCGCCCATGGCCGCGTCGACGGGGCGCTCGGGCAATACGCCTTTGACTGCGGCACGCCGATCGCCGTCCACACGTGGCGCGCGGCCTATTGGAGCGCGCAGACGGCCGTCGCCGGCGTCGACGCGGCGATGGCCGACGGCGGGCGCGCCTTCGCCATGTGCCGGCCGCCCGGACACCATGCGGGCAAGGATTATCTCGGGGGCTACTGCTATCTCAACAACGCCGCGATCGCCGCGGAGCGCGCCCTCGCCCGCGGCGCGGGCCGCGTCGCCGTCCTCGACGTCGACTATCACCACGGCAACGGCTCGCAGGACCTGTTCTACGAGCGCGGCGAGGTTCTGACCGTATCGCTGCACGCCGATCCGGCGACCGATTATCCCTTCTACTGGGGCCGTGCCGACGAGACGGGCGCCGGCGACGGCCTTGGCGCGAACCTCAACCTGCCGGCGCCGCGCGGGACCGACTGGCCCGCCTACAAGGAACGACTGGGGCGCGCCCTCGACGCCGTCGGCGCGTTCGCGCCCGACGTCCTCATCGTCCCGTTCGGAGCCGATACGCATACGGACGATCCGATCAGTTTCTTTTCCCTCGCGACGTCAGACTACGACGCGATGGGCGCGGCCATCGCCCGGATCGACGCGCCGACGCTCGTCTGCATGGAGGGCGGCTACGCCGTCGACGTTCTGGGCGCGAACGTCGCGGCGTTCCTGCGCGGGCTTGACCGGCGGGTCTGAGGAACCCTTGGGGCGCCGGACCTCAAGTCGTCCGGCGGCCCGGTCGTCGCCTATTCGATCTCGCTTGACGGCTTGTGCGCGATCAAGGCGCTGACGATGTGCGAGTAATCATCCGTCCACACATCGACGGCCGGGTGCGGCTCGAGCCGGCGCCACTGGTCGGCGTCGGCGACGAGCGCTTCATCGAGCACCGCGGCGTCGCCGGCGACGACGGCGCTGACGGCCGCCTTGTGATCAGCGAACGGACCGTCCTCGCTTGGGCGGAAGTAGTTCGCCCGGGCGTCGAGGCCGACGTCGCGGGCGGTCGCCAGGGCGACCGACGTCACGTCGGCGAAGCGGTTCGACGTATGGAAATAAATGACGCCGTCGGGCTTGATGCGCTGCAGATAGAGCTGGATCGCCTCTCGCGTGATGAGGTGCGCGGGGATCGAATCCGAGGAGAACGCGTCGAGAATGAGAAGGTCGTAGCGCTTGTCCGTCTCCGCCGCGAGGGTCAGTCGCGCGTCGCCCACCTTCACCGGCGCGCCCGGCTGGCAGTCGGACATGAAAGTGAAGATCTCGGGGTCAAGCGCCATGCGCACGACCGCCGGGTCGATCTCGTAATACGTCCACGTCTCGCCGCCCTCCGCGAAGCAGGCGAGCGCGCCCGCGCCAAGGCCGACGACGCCGACGTCGATCGGGCCGCCGCGGCGCGCGCGCACGCCCCGCACGACCTGGCCGTACGGGCCCTCGGCGGCGAAGTAGACGAGCGGCTGACGACGCAGTTCCGGCTCGACGAACTGGGCGTTGTGCACGGTGTCGCCGTGGAGGAAGAGGCGCTTGCGGCCGTGCTCGCTGTCATGCTCGACGACGGTGGAGACGCCAAAGAAGTTGCGCTCTTTGAAGACGACCTGGGACGCCCCGCCGCCGAGAACGACGCCCATCAGCGCCAGGGCCGCGGCGAAGCCGGCGCAGGCGCCGGCGAACCGGTAGCCGTGGTCGCGTTGGGCGAAGGCGGCGACGCCGGCAAAGCACATGGCGAAGATCACCGCGAGCACCTCGCCGTTCTTGTAGACGAGCGACACGACGTAGGGCGCCGCCAGCATGCCGACGCAAATCGCGGCGAAGAGCCCGGCGAACCCGACGACGTCGCGGCGCGTCGGCCGGGCGACGACGAGCGCGAAGGCGCTCGCGGCCAGAACCAGCGGATATTCGTGTACGTCGTTGAAGGCCAGCGGCGCGACGAGCGCGGTGAACGCGCCGCCGAGAACCCCGCCGAGCGAGACGAAGAGGTAGAACTCCGTCAACCGCGCCGCCTCCGGACGGCTTTCGGCGAGACGGGCGTGGCATCCCTGGGCGACGAGGAAGAAGACCGCGAAGTGCGTCGCCGCCATCAGCAGGAACGTCGGCGGGCTGAAGACGATGAGCGCGAGGCCGGCGGGGATCGCCGCGGGCGTCGCTGCGTTGAGCGCGCGTTTCAGCCGCGCGCCGCCGTTCGCGAATGAGATGATGAAGGTCAGGAGATAGAGGCTCAAAGGCCCGACCCAGAGGAACGGCGCGGAGGAAACGTTCACGGACAGGTGAGACGTGACGCCGAGCATCAGGCTCGCCGGCGCCGCGGCGAGGAGCGTCCAGCGCGCCCGCGTCGACCAGCCGGTCCGCACGACGCTTGCGACGGCGTCGCGCGCGGCGTCGGCGACGGCGCCCGCCCGGGAGACGACGGCGAGCCCGGCGACGGCGATGCACGCGAAGAGCGCAAGATAACCGACCGTCCATAGAACGCTTTGGTCCGCGAGCCCAAGCGACGGTTCGACGAGCACGGGATAGGCGCCGAGCGCGACGAGGCTGCCCACATTGCTCGCGGCGTAGAGGAAATAGGGATCCTTGGCGTCGCGATGGTCGGTGTTCGCGAACCAGCGCTGGAACAGGGGCGCGTTGGCGGAAAGAGCGAAGAACGGCGCGCCGAGGGACGCGGCGAAGAGCGCCATCAGCCACGCGGCCGGGGCCCCGTCGGTCGGCGCGTCGGCCCAGGCGAGGCCGATCGGCAGGAAGAGAAAGCCGACGGACATGACGAGGAGGTGGATCAGCACCTGGAGGCGCAGCGGCGCGCGCGTCGTCAAAACGTGCGCATAAAGATAACCGCCGAGAAGCGTCGCCTGGAAGAACACCATCGCGGTGTTCCAGACGTTCGCGGCGCCGCCGAGAAGCGGCAGCGCCAGCTTCGTGAACATGGGCTGAATGGCGAAGAGCAAAAGCGCGCTAAGCGCGATCGAACCGGTGTAGATCGTCATCAGCGCCCGGTCGGACGCCCGAAACGCCGTGCGCGCGCCCGCCGTCGCGCCTGCCTCAATGCTCATGTCGCCGAAGCCTCCGATACCCGAGGCTAGGGCCCTAAGCCGGCGCGATTGACATCCGATTAATCAAAGTCAGCCGCGTGGCTGGTCGCGCGCTCACGTTCGCGCGCCCCCCACCCCCCGCGGCTCACCGCGTCAGCGGCTTGTATTTGATCCGCTTCGGAACGTCGGCGTCGGCCCCGAGCCGGCGCTTATTGTCCTACATGTAGTCCTCGAAATTTCCCTCGAACCACACAACGTGGCTGTCTCCCTCGAAGGCGAGGATGTGCGTCGCGATGCGGTCGAGGAACCACCGATCGTGGCTGATGACGACCGCGCAGCCAGCGAAGGCGAGGAGGGCGTCCTCGAGGGCGCGAAGGGTGTCGACGTCGAGGTCGTTCGTCGGCTCGTCGAGGAGAAGGACATTGCCGCCGCTCTTGAGGAGCTTAGCGAGCTGGACGCGGTTTCGTTCTCCGCCCGAGAGCGCGCCGACGAGCTTCTGTTGGTCGGCGCCGGTGAAGTTGAACGATGCCGCGTACGTGCGGGCGTTCATGTCCCGCTTTCCGAGCTGGATGGTGTCTTGGCCGTCCGAGATCTCATCCCAAACCAACCGCTCGGCAACGAGCGTGTCCCGGTTTTGTTCGACGTAGGCGACATGGCCGGTATCGCCAACCGTGAGAATTCCTCCGTCGGGATCATCGGTGTGGGTG
>JBHJHE010000013.1:0-88033 GCA_050331095.1 Parvularculaceae bacterium | reverse complement strand
CCGCCGACGTCGGCGGCGTCGTCCGCACGGCGCGAGGCGATTTATCGCCGACGGAGGCGCATGCGCTGCTGGCGGCGCAAATCGCCGCGGGCGCGACGAGCTATCGCCCCGCATGGGCCGGCTATCTCGAAGCCGTGCTCGTCATGGCGCTCGGCGCCGCGGCGATCATGTGGTCGCAGAAGCTTGATTTCTGGCGCGCCTTCGCGCTTTCGAGCCTCGCTGCGGCGCTTGTCTTCGCCGCCGCCGCAGTGGCGTTCAACGCAAGCCGGCTCCTGATCGATCCGTTCCCCGCGAGCCTCGCGCTCTTTCTCGGCGCGCTGACGGTGGCCGGCGGCCGGTCGATCGGCGCGGTGCTGACCGACGACACCGTGCGCGGCAGCTTCCGCGGCGCACTGCCCGAACCGACGATGAAGAAGCTGCGCGAAGAAGGCGCCGCGCGCAGCCTCGACGCGGCGCGCCGGGAGATCACCGTGCTCGCCTGCGAGGTGCGGCTGCTCGACGAAGACGTCGAACGCCTCGCGCGCGAGCCGGGCGTCGCGACGGACCTCATCGCGGCGGCGAGCGAGCAAATCCGCAAAACCCTCGTTGAATGCGGCGGCGCGGTGGATCAGGCGAACGGCGGCAAGATCTTCGCCTATTTCAATGCGCCCCTTGAAGCCGCAGACCACGCGCGCGCGGCCTGTTCGGCGGCGCTGCGCCTCGTCGAAGGCATGGATGCGATCAACCTGAAGCTGGAAGGCGCGACGCAGACGCGCGGCGCGCAAACGCACCTCGCCATCGGCGTCGCCTCGGGCGTGTGCGTCGCGGGGCCCATGGGCCACGGCCGCGGAAACCGTTACTCCGCCATCGGAAGAGCCGTCGAACTCGCGGCGTTCCTCCGTCGGCAGGCGGAGTATTACGGGCCCGCCATTATCTGCAGCGAGGCGGTCCACCGCGAAGCGAACCCCCACTTCGCCTTTCTGGAGCTCGACCGCGTCGCGCCGCGCGGCGGCGACAAGCCGTTCGGGGTCCACGCCCTCGTCGGCAATCCGTTCATCAAGTCGAGCAAAAGCTTTCGGCAGTTGGACGAGGCGCACCGCGCGATGCTCGCCGCTTACCGCGACGGGGCGTACCTCGAGGCGCGCGCGCATCTGAACAAAGCCCGGCAACATCCTGGGGCCGGCATCGCCTTGTTCGATATCTACGCCGCGCGCATCGACGCCGCGCTTGACGGCCACGATCCGGACGACCCGACCGACGACGATGCGCCGACGGGCGGGCGCCACGAAACCGTTACGATCTGACGGCTTTCGCGTGCAAACGCGCGTCAACCATTGAGGCGCGCCAGCGTCGGACCGGCGACCGCGCGACGCTCGCCGTCCATCACGCGATCGGCGAGGCGGTCGGCGGCGGCGCCGACCCGCCGGGTCGTGTCTTCGAACGCGCGGTCGATCTGGGCGCGGTCGATGCTCGTCGCCGCGGGCAGCCCCCAAGCGTCGTCAAGCCGTCGCCAGGCGTCGAGATAAATCCGACGGCTCGCCCGCAAATCGAGGATCGCCTGCTCAAGAACGGCGACGTCGGCCATCGTCAGATCCGCCGTCGTCGCCAGATCTTCGGCGATGCGGGCCAATCGATCCGCCGCGCGCAGTTGTTCCGCTGCGTCGTCGACCAGAGCGGCGTAGGGCTCGTCTCGAGCGGCGAGCGCGGCGACGTATGCAGCGACGGCGTCGTCGCGGGAGATCCTCTGTCCGTCTTCAGACGTCGCACGGCCGAAAACGCCGGCGACGCGGTCTGCAAACGCGGTTTCCGTAGGCCGGGGCCAGGCGTCCGGTTCGACGTCGGCTGCGGCCGACAACAACGCGTCATGCTTTGAACCGGCGCTGGCGGCTATTGGGGCGTCGTTAGCGAGATTGATTTCCGTCGCACACGCGCAGACGCTCAAAGCAGCGCCGACGAGAGCGACCAGTCGACATGGTTGCGAACGAAGCATACTACGCTACTCCCACCCACCATCCGCGCGCCGCTTGTCGAAATCCGCGGCGCAACCGGCCGGCGATCAGCCCTTTGACGGCCGGCACGTACATACAACGTTAAGCGATAACATGAAGGGAATGTCAGAGTCAGCCCCCATGCCCGATTTCAAGACGCTCTATCCCCCCATCGAACCGCATCAGACCGGGGTGCTGAAGGTTTCAGACGTACACGACATTTATTACGAAGTTTCCGGAAATCCGAAGGGCAAGCCAGTCGTCGTTTGCCATGGCGGTCCCGGCGGAGGCACCACCCCGTCGATGCGGCGCTACTTCGACCCGAACCGCTACCGCGTGACGCTATTTGACCAACGCGGGTGCGGCCGATCGACGCCGCGCGCGTCGCTGGAGGAAAATACGACCTGGCGGCTGATCGACGACATGGAGGCCCTCCGCGAGCGACTCGATATCGAACGCTGGCAGGTTTTCGGCGGCTCCTGGGGCTCGACGCTCGCCCTCGCCTACGCCGAAACGCACCCGGACCGCGTCAGCGAACTTGTTCTGCGCGGGATCTTCATGCTGCGAAAGGCGGAGATCGACTGGTTCTACCAGGAAGGCGCCAATTGGATGTACCCGGACGCCTGGGAGGACTTCATCGCGCCGATCCCGCAGGCCGAGCGCGCCGATCTTTTGGGCGCCTACTATCGTCGGTTGACCGGCGACGACCCTGAAGAGCAGCGCCGCTGCGCGCGCGCCTGGAGCGTCTGGGAGGGCGGCACCGTGTCGCTGAAACCGTCGCCGGAGCGCATCAACAGCTTCGCCTCGCCAGAATTCTCGTTCGCCTTCGCCCGCATCGAGTGCCACTATTTCAGGAACGGCGGCTTTTTCGCGACGGACGACTACCTCCTCAGGAACGTCGATCGCGTTCGCCATCTGCCGGCCGCCATCGTGCAAGGCCGTTACGACGTCGTGACGCCGATGCGCAGCGCCTGGGACCTGCACCGCGCCTGGCCGGAAGCGGACTTTCAGATCATCGGCGATGCAGGCCACGCCGCGAGCGAACCCGGCATCATCGACGCCCTCGTCCGCGCGACGGATCGCTTCGCGACAGGCTGAGCCTCTATTTATACGCCTACGGAGCGCCGGGCCGGGCGACGCCCCTCCCCAGGGTGTCGGGGTCGCGGTCCTAAGACAGGAACGGCGCGATCACGAAGCTGTAGACGATCACCATGCCGATGCCGACGGGGCAGACGTAACGGATCAGGAACAGCCATCGCCGATGCCACGCCTCTGACGCGAAGCCGATCTCCTCGCGCGATACGGACGCCGAAACGATCCATCCGGCGAAAACCGCAGTGATGAAGCCCGCGACAGGCAGTATCAAGTCCGTCAGGGCGCTGAGGAAGCTTAGCAGTTCCATCGGATTGCCGGCCCCGTCCTGGAACAACGGCACCGCGCCCCAGGGTCGGAACGTGTTGAAGAAGAGGTCGCGCGCCGACCCGTCAGGGTTTGTCGTCGGCACCTGCGACAATGCGTTGGCCACGCCGATCACGAAGGCGACGCCGCCGAGCGTGATCGCGATCGACGTGCGCTGACGACCCGGTCGACGCTCCTCGAACCACGCCGTCGCCGCCTCCAAAAGCGCGATCGACGATGTGATGGCCGCGAAGAAGGCGAGGACGAAGAAAAGAAGGCCGAAGAGACCGCCCGCCGGCATGCTTTGGAACGCCTGGGGCAGGGTCTGGAACATCAGCGTGGGGCCGCCGGCGGGATTTAGACCGACCTGGAAGACGATCGGAAAGATCGCGAGGCCGGCGAGCACGCCCACCGCGGTGTCCGAAAGAACCACAAGGCGCGACGAACCCGGCAAATCCTGGTCGCGCGACATGTGCGCGCCGTAGGTCGACATCAGTGCGGAGCCGAGGCCGATCGAGAAGAACGCCTGGCCAAGGGCGGCGGAGATCACTGAACCGTCCCGGAGCCCGGCCAGAAATCCGCGCACGACGACGTCGCCGTTTTCGTCCACCTGGTCGGCGAAGCGAAACCCGAAGAGGAAATCGCCGCCCCGCAACGCGTCGCCCGTCGCCAGGGAGAACACGACGAGCAAGGACAGCATGGCGAAAAAGGCCGGCATCAGTATGGTGACAGCCGCCTCGATGCCGCCCTTCAGGCCGCGCGACACGATCGCCACCGTCACGGCCAGAAAGACGCCATGATAAACGATCATGCGCGTCGGATCGCTGAGGAGCGCGCCGAGCTTTGCGCCGACCTCGTCCGTCGTCTCGCCGGCGAACGCGCCGGCGAAAAGCGCCGCCGGTCCGCGAGACGCGACGCCTTCAAGGATGTCGCCGCCGATCATGAAGACGTAGGCGAGCACCCACCCGGCGATCACGGAGTAAAACGTCAGGATCACGAACGCGCCGCCCATGCCGAGCCACGCCTGCATCGACCAGAGCGGCGAGCGTCCCTCGCTGCGTGCAATGCGCACGACGCTGCCGACGGCCGACAACCGCCCGCGCCGGCCGATGAAAAGCTCGGCGACCAGCACCGGCAAGCCGATCAGCAACACGCAGATCACGTAGAACACGACGAACGCGCCGCCGCCGTTCTCCCCGGCGACATAAGGAAAGCGCCACAGATTGCCGAGCCCGACCGCCGAACCGATCGCGGCTAGGATGAACGCGGCCTTAGACGACCATTCTTCTGTGTTTTCCGCTTGGGCGGCCATTCGACGGTATCCCCTCAGCAACGCGCGCATTCGTAAACGCTTAATTTTAGGGTCGTATTTACGAAACTCATCGCACGAAGTCGATCGACCGGGTTCGCGCAGGGCGACGGTTTGATTGGCGGCGCGACGTCGCCGCAAAAGGATGGCTGCTATGGGCGCGCCAGCGATTGGCGGGGGGAAAGCGGCGGTCGACGACTTGATCGATCGCGAACAGTTCGACGGCCTGATGGAGGCCGCGGGCAAGGACGGCGTCGAGATGATCATGGACGCCTTCTGGCGGTCCTCGGACGACCTCATCGCGACGCGCGCCCGGCAAATCCAGACGCCCGCGCCGAAGGACGCCGCAACGACGGCGCACTCCTTGAAAGGCTCGGCCGCGAACGTCGGCGCCGTCGCGCTCGCGGACGCGGCGCGAGAGCTTGAAACACTGTGCAAGGACGACCTTAAGAGCGACGCGGCGGGCGCGCTCGCCAACGTCGAGGCGCGCTACGCGGAGACCAAGATCGCGTTCACGGACGCTCTCGCCGCCGCATAACGAACCGTCTCGAGACGCTCACTCCTGATCGCGGCCGAGATGGGCGCTGAGGACCAAGCCGAACCCGCCCATAATCGTCAGCATCACCGTGCCGCCGTACGAGACGAGCGGCAGCGGGACGCCGACGACGGGCGCGAGCCCCATCACCATCCCCGTATTGATCAGCACATAGAGCGCGAAGGTGACGACGACGCCCATCGTCGCCAGCCGCGCGAAGTGCGACCGCGCACGGATCGCGACCGTCAGGCCGATGAGGATGACCCCGAGATAGAGCAGGAGCAGCGACGCCGCGCCGACGAACCCGAACTCCTCCCCGAAGATCGTGAAGATGAAGTCGGTCTGCATCTCCGGCAGAAACTTCAGCTGGCTTTGCGTGCCCTCCATGTACCCCTTACCGACGAGGCCGCCGGAGCCAAGCCCGATTTTCGACTGCAACAGGTGGTAGCCTTGGCCTAGCGGGTCGCGGTCGGGGTCAAGGAACGTGAAGATCCGTTCAAGCTGGTAAGGCTTCAGGATCTCAAAGCGGTAGGCGCTGTAGGCCCCCGCGACGCCCAGCAGCCCGCCGACGAAGGCGATCCGCCAGCTGAGCCCGGCAAGGAGCACGATCGAGACGCCCGAGGCGGCGAGCAGAAGCGAGGTGCCAAGATCCGGCTGCAGGAACACGAGGCCCACCGGCGCGCCGATCATCAGCAAGGGCGGCGCGAGATAGGCGAGATGGGAAACCTGCTCGGCGCGCAGGCCGTGATAGTAACGCGCGAGCCCGACGACGAGGCCGATCTTCATCAATTCGGACGGCTGGAACTGGAAGCCGCCGAGCGAGATCCAGCGCTGCGCCCCCATATGCGTTTCGCCGATGACCGGCACCAGCAACAATGCGCCGAGGGCGGCGAAGTAGATCGGATAGGCGAGCGCCTGCCAATACCGCACGCTGATGAACGCGACGGCGATCATGACGCCGAACGCCGCCCCGAACCGGATCGCATGATTGATCGCCCAGGGCCGCCAGGACCCGCCCGCGACGGAGTAGAGCGTCAGGACGCCGAGCCCGGCGATGAGCGCAAGCATCACGATCAGCGGCCAATGTAGCCGCGCCAGGTGCTCGACAACGCCGCGCCGGCTTCCGGAGAGTTGGATCGCGCTCATTGCCCGCTTCCCGCTAACCGCGCCGGTCGCCGGCGGCGTCGCTGCGCGCCGCCGTGAGCGCCGACGGCGTTACGGGCGGCGTCGCCGCCGGATCTTTCTTCAGGACCGCGCGCATGATCTCCCGCGCCTTCGGGCCCGCAGCGCGCGAGCCGCCGATGCCATGTTCGACGACGACTGAACAGGCGTAGCGCGGATTGTCGAAAGGAGCGAAGCACACGAAGAGCGCATGGTCGCGCCGCTCCCACGGCAAATCCTCCGGCTTCGTGAGGCCCCTCGCCCGTTCTTCGTTGGTGATCCGATAGATCTGGCTGGTCCCGGTTTTGCCCGCGAGCCGCCAGTCGGGATTATCAAGGCGCGAACGATAGGCGGTGCCGCCAGGGACGTTCGTGACCGCGTCCATTCCGGCGCGCACCGGCTCGAAGAAGGTCGGGTCGATGTCGACGTCGCCGAATTGTGGGCGCGGCGACAGACGGTCGCCGACGATGCGCACGATCCGGGGCCGGACGGCTTTGCCGCTGGCGAGGCGCGCGGCCATCACCGCGAGCTGCAGCGGCGTCGAGGAGACCGCGCCCTGACCGATCGCGACGGACAGCGTCTCGCCGGGGAACCAGGGCTGGTTGTCGGGATCGCCGGCGTAGAACGCGCGCTTCCAGGCGCGGCTCGGCACGACGCCCTCGCGCTCGCCCGGAATGTCCAGATTGTAGGACTGGCCAAGGCCGAGCTTCTGGGCCGTGTCGGCGATGAGGTCGACGTCGAGCTTGGTCGCGAGCGTGTAGTAATAGACGTCGCAGGACTTCATCAGCGATTGCTGCATGTCGACGACGCCGTGGCCGCCGCGTTTCCAGCAGTGGAAGAAGCGGTTCCCGAACCAAAACTTGCCCGGGCAGCGCACCTTCATCGCCGGATCGATGCCGGCGCGCTGGGCCGCGATCGCCGTCACCATTTTGAACGTCGAGCCCGGCGGATAGATTCCGCCGAGGGGCTTGTTCAAAAGCGGCTTATACGGACTTTCATTGAGTTCGCGCCAGAGATCCGCCGGGATGCCCGTATTGAAGAGGTTGGGATCGAACGCCGGGGTCGAAGCGAGAACGAGGACGTCGCCGGTGACGACGTCAATGACGACGGCCGAGGCGCTCTCGCCCTCGAGCTCCTTCATCGCCGCCTGCTGCAACTCGGCGTCGATCGTCAGGCCGAGGGTCATGCCTTGCGCCGACGGTTTGGCGGTGTCGGTCAATTCCTGAAGAACGCGGCCGTGGGCGTTGACCTTGACCTGCATCTCGCCGGCCTCGCCGCGCAGTTCGCGTTCGTAGGCGCGCTCCAACCCGTCGCGACCGACCTTGAAGCCCGGCTGGCGCAGAAGGCGGCGCTTGTCTTCGTTCGACTCGTTGGAAAGGTCGCGCTCGGTCACCGCGCCGACATAGCCGATGACGAACGCAGCGCCCGAGCCGAGGGGATAGCTGCGCGTCTCGCCGACTTCGGGCAGGGCGCCCGGCAATTCCGGCAAGGCGAAATTGATCTTGGCGAAATCGTCCCAGGAGAGATTGTCGACGACCTGAACGGGATTGACGCCGCCCGTGCGCCGTATCTCGCGCATAAGCCGGCGCCGGCGTTCGTCCGATAGCGGCACGAATTCGGCGATCTTGTCGAGCGCCGCTTCGACGTCCGGCGTACGGTCCGCCGTCATCAGGATACGGAAATTCTGGCGGTTGGACGCCAATGGCGCGCCGAACCGGTCGACGATCTCGCCGCGCAGGGGCGTCAGAAGCCGCCGGTTGAACTGATTTTCCTCCGCTAGCTGAACGAACGCGTCGTGCTTCGTAACCTGCAGCTGGTAGAGCCGCGCCCCGACCCCGCCAAAGAGCGCCGTGACGCCGCCGGCGAAGAGGACCGCCCGTCGGGTGAACGCTTCCTTGCGCTCAGGGTCGTGGCTGTTGATCCGCATACTCATACCTTTGCGATCCCACGCGCATGCAACTCCGCGAAACCGGCGGCGACGAGCGGATAGACCGCGATCGTCGCCAGCATTTGGGCCGCCAGCGCCGGCCATGGCAATGCGGCGCCGGAGACGAGGCTCATCGCCAGCCAGAACACGGACGCCGCGAACGCCGCGGCGACGCAGAAACCGAGCCAGACCACTTTCTGTTCGCGGCCGCGGAAGTAGTCCCGCTGCGACAGGGCCGCGACCTGGGTGACGAGATAGATGCCCGACCATAGGCCCAACGGACCGCCAAGGACGAGATCCTGCGTCAACCCGATCGCGAAGACGCTTGCCGGCGGCAGGTATCGCGGCCCGTAGATTGACCAAAAGTAAACGACGACAAGCGGCAGGACCGGGGCCGGCAGCCACCCTTCGGCGGGGCGCAAGGGCGCGGCGAGGAGCGCGACGCCGAAAAGGCCGAGCACCGTCGGCGCGGCGGCGGTCGCGAAGCCCGAAACGCCCCTGTCGCCCGCGGCCATCGGCCTTACGTCTCCGAAGCGTTCGTGGCGACGGCCGCGCCGGGCGACGGCGCGGCGGAGCTCGCGGCCGGCGCGTCGAGAACGTCGTCTTCGTCGCCGGCGAGCGCGTCTTCAAGATCCGGGAAACGATAATCGAGCACGCGCACGATGCGCGTCATCGCGTAGTTCGCGTCAAGGTCGACGAGCGCTTCATCGTCGACGATGTCGCTGACGACGCCCACTGGCAGGCCGCGCGGCAAGACGCCGCCGGCGCCCGACGTGGCGATGCGCTGGCCGGGCTTCACCCGATCGAAGCCGCCGGCGCGGGTGAACGCGATCGCCGGCCGGTCGGTCGTGCGGCCGACAAGAATGCCCTCGACTTCAGCGCCTTCGACGAACACCGGCACCCGGCTCTGAACGTCATTGAGCAGAAGCACGCGCGCGGCGTTGCGCGACGTCTCGACGATCCGGCCGACAAGCCCGCGCTCGTCCATTACCGCCTGGCCTTCGGCGACGCCGTCGCGGGCGCCGGCGTTGACGATCATCGAATGGACGTAGGCGTCGTTGGTCTCGCCGACCACGACGCCGATGACGCCCTTCGCCCGCGGCGGGCCGTTGTAGGATTCGAGCGCCTCGATAGAGGCGATGATGCGTCTCAGCTCTCGAGCCTCCCGCTCCCAATGGCGCAGGGCGGCGATCTCCTCGCGCAGGGCGGCGTTCTGTTCGAGGACCGCAAAATAGTGCTTCACCTCGCCGATCCGCGCCTGCACGAACGCCGCGGGCCCGGCGAAGACGGAAAGCACCGGCGAGGCGGCCTCAAGCGCGGCTTCGCGCGCTTTTTTGAAGACGGAAGCTTCGGCGGCGTAAAGGCTCGACAGTAGTAGAAACGCTGACGCCAGAATGAGGACTAGCGCATCGGCGCGCGCGCCCTGTTTCGAACCGATCGCGTCGCGCCTGTCCTGCCCTAGTACGTACATGCGCCGCCGACGTGTCCCCAAGTCAGATGGCGGACGAGAGAACGCCGCGCATCGCCTTTTCGTTTTCCAGCGCCTGGCCCGTGCCGAGGGCGACGCAGCAAAGCGGATCGTCCGCCACGGAGACCGGCAGGCCCGTTTCGTCGCGCAGCACCTGATCCAAGTTTTTGAGCAGCGCCCCGCCGCCCGTCAACATGATGCCGGTGTCGACGATGTCGGCGGCGAGCTCCGGCGGCGTCGCCTCAAGGGCGACTTTAACGGCTTCGATGATCTGGCTCACGGGTTCCGCGAGCGCCTCTGCGACTTGCGCCTCGCCGATGCGCACCTCTTTCGGCACGCCGTGCATCAGGTCGCGGCCCTTGATCTGGATCGTCACGCCCGAGCCCTCGTTCGGGATCATCGCCGAGCCGACTTCCTTCTTGATCCGCTCGGCCGAGGCCTCGCCGATCAGCAAATTGTACATGCGGCGAATGTAGCCGATCACCGCTTCGTCCATCTTGTCGCCGCCGACCCGAACCGAGCGCGAGTAGACGACGCCGCCGAGCGAGAGAACCGCGACCTCTGTCGTCCCGCCGCCGATGTCGACGACCATCGAGCCCGTGGGCTGGGTCACCGGCAGGCCGGCGCCGATCGCTGCGGCCATCGGCTCTTCGATCAACTCGACCTTGCGCGCGCCGGCGGAGAGGGCCGAATCCTGGATCGCGCGACGCTCCACCGCCGTCGCGCCCGACGGCACGCACACGACGATGCGCGGGCTCGCAAACGCGCGGCGGTTATGAACTTTCTTGATAAAGTGGCCGATCATCGCCTCGGCCACTTCGAAGTCGGCGATGACGCCGTCGCGCATCGGCCGGATCGCTTCAATCTCGCCCGGCGTTCGGCCAAGCATGTCCTTTGCTTCGTCCCCGACGGCGCGGACGATCTTGCGGCCGCCTCGGTGTTCGATCGCAACGACGGACGGCTCGTTCAGAACGACCCCCCGCCCCTTCACGTAGACGAGCGTATTCGCCGTGCCGAGGTCGATCGCCATGTCGGACGACAGCATGCCAAAAAGGGTCGAAAGCATCGGAACTATCCTGTTGCGGCCGTAAGGTCCGCGCTTCGTTTAACGTTAATCGGTTCCGAAATCGTCAACAAATAAAGCCGCTCCGCCCACCGTCGGCGCGCCCTTGGAAAGCCCAAACTAGACAGATTCTCGCGCCGTCGACGGCGTTGTCGGCGACGGCGCCCGCGCATCGACTTCGATCCCGCGAACCGGCTCTTCGACGTCCGCCAGAGACGGCGTTTCGTCCGTACGCAACTTCACGAAAAGACGGCGCGCGCCCATGAGCAAGGCGAGCCACGCCGCAACGATCGCGACAAGCGCGACGGCGTCGCCGATCGAAAACCGCGCGAAAAACGCGGCGAGCCCGTCGAGCCCCTCCGCGAGGGTCCCCGCCCCCGGAGCGACGGCGCCGAGCGCCGCAACCATGACGATCTTCGGGACGATGCCGACGCCGGTGCCGGCCCAGTACTTCCACAACGGGATGCGCGCCGCGCCGGCCGCGGCGTTGACGACGATGAACGGGGCCGACGGCACGAGGCGAATGACCGCGCTCGTCAACACGCCGCGACGCGCAAGCAGCGCCATGAATCGCTGGATCCGCTCCCCGCCGAGCGCCGCGGGCCACCGCCCCGCCGCGGCCGACCCGCGCACGAAGAACCGCCCGAGGCCGAACGTCAGCGTCGCGCTGCACATCGTGGCGCTCCACGCATAAAGCGCCCCGAGGCGGGGGCCGAACGCGACGACGGCGGCGGTGATGAGGAGGATCTGGGGGAACCCCGTGAGCGCCAGCGCCGCAAAGACGCCGATGACAAGCAAAGCGGCCGCCGGCCCGTCCGGCGCGGTCGACAACAGCGACCCGATGGCGGCGTCGTCGTCGAGATCGAGCCACTGCCGGCCGAACGCCAGCAGCGCCACAACGCCGACGAGCAACGCCGCGGTCACGAACACCGAGGTCGCCGCCTTCGCGTCCATCGTGGTCAGGAACCGACCGATTTTCTTATGCAACGCCACCTGGCGGCCCCGTAACGTTCTAGGCGACAGAAACCCCCGCGCGCCTTAAGCGCCCGCGTAAGCGGGCGTTTTTGAGGCGACGGCGTACCGTCCGCCCGGTCGCGCGCGCAAGCGCGTTCCTCACGCGAGTTCCTTCGCGAGGCGCTCCGCGGCGGTCTCCGGCGACGTCGCGCGCGGCCAGTCGTTCGTCTGGTTGCGGAACCAGGTGAGCTGGCGTTTGGCGAAACGCCTCGTGTTTCGCTTGGCGAGCGCGCCGGCCGTGTGAAGATCGCTCTCGCCTCGCAAGTGGGCGGCGAGTTCGGCGACGCCGAGCGCCTTCATCGCCGGCAGGTCCGCGTCGAGACCGCGCGACGCGAGCCGCCCGACCTCGTCGAGGGCGCCGCCGGCCAACATCGCGTCGAAACGGGCGTCGCACGCCGCGTAGAGCGCGTCACGGTCGGGCTCGATGACGATGCGGGCGTCGACGCGCGGCGCGGCGGGCGGCCCGTTTTGAGCCTGGAGCGTCGACAAGGGCGTTCCCGAGGCGGTCGCGACCTCCCAGGCGCGCAAGTGACGCTGAGCGTCGTTGGGGTCGAGGCGCGCCATCGCGGGATCAAGATCGAGGGTTTCCGCGCGAAACGCGGGCAGGCCCACTTCGCCAAGACGCGCACGGGCGGCTTCGCGCACGGCTTCAGGGATCCGCGGCGCCGCCGACAGGCCCTCCACGGCGGCGCGCAGGTACAGGCCGGAGCCGCCGACGAGGATCGCGAGGCCGCCGTCGGCGACGACGCGCTTGAGGATCGGCGCCGCGCGGCGCGCCCACGCCCCCGCCGAGCAGGGCGTCGCCGCGTCGACGACGCCGAACAGATGGTGCGGGACGTCGCCGCGCTCCTCGGGCGTCGGTTGCGCCGATAGAACTGGAATGTCGCGGTAGAGCTGCATCGCGTCGGCGTTGACGATTTCCGCGCCGCTCGCCCCGCGCCAGCGCGCGGCGAGGTTGAGGCCGGCCCGCGTCTTGCCGCTGGCTGTTGGCCCTGCGATGACGGCGACGCGGCCAGTGGCGGCGCAGGTCACGGCGGCGCGGGTCAAGGCCCTGGCTTTCTATTTTCGTGCGGAACAGCGCCCATGAACGACGCGATCGACGACGAGCGGTTCGTCTGCAGCCTGATTTGCGGCCCGGCGAGGCCCGCGCTCGACGAGGCGCTTCTGGCGCGCGTCGGGGCCGCGCTCTCCGCGCTCGGCGTCGCCGACGGCGAAGACTGGCGAATGCTCGCGCCGGGCGTCGCCTGCGAACTCGGCGTTTCGCGTCGCGACGGCGTCGCCGAGGCCGCGCTTGAGGCCCTCCAGGGCGCGCCCGTCGACGTCAACATTGTGCCTGCGGCGAACCGCGAGAAACGGTTCCTGATCGCCGACATGGATTCGACGATCATCGAACAGGAGTGCCTCGACGAGCTCGCGGATTTCGCCGGGCTGAAGGACGAGATCGCCGCCGTCACCGAGCGCGCCATGCGCGGCGAGCTTGATTTCGAGAAGGCGCTCCTCGAGCGCGTCGCGCGATTGGAAGGTCTCGACGCGTCCGCTCTGGAAAGAACGTGGACGGAACGAATTTCGCTGACGCCCGGCGCGACGACGCTCGTCGCGACGATGCGCGAACGCCGCGGGTTCGCGGCGCTCGTCTCAGGCGGCTTTACATTCTTCACGGACAAAGTAGCTCGCGCGGCCGGCTTTGACGTCCACCGCGCCAATGAGCTTGAGATCGCCGAAAACGCCCTGACCGGCGACGTGCGCAAACCGATCCTGGGGCGCGATGCGAAGGCCGCGGCGTTGAACGAACTCACTCGCGGGCGCGGGCTGTCGCCCGCCGACGCGCTTGCGGTCGGCGACGGCGCCAATGATCTGGCGATGATCGGGGCCGCCGGGCTCGGCGTCGCCTTTCGCGCCAAACCCGCCGTCGCTGCAGCGGCCGATGCGCGCGGCTACCATGGCGACCTCACGGCGCTTTTATTCTTGCAGGGACTGTCCGCCGACGATTTCGTCGGCGCCTGACGGAAGAGTGCGACAGTTACGGCCGCAACGTCTCCGTCATCACGATGTCGCCGCGCTGAACCATGATGACCACTGGTCCGGAGTTCAGATTGCGGAGCTTTTCGAGTTTCGAAGCGGCCGCGTCGGGGCGCGTGATCCGCTCCCAGCCGATTTCGAGGATGACGTCGCCGGGCTTCAGGACGATCGCCGCCGGGCTGTTCGGATCGACGGCGGTGACGACGACGCCCGCAACGTCGGGCTGCAGGCCGAACGCCTGGGACAATTCGCGCGACGGCGCCTGCAGGGTGAGGCCCGAGCTTTGGGCTGCGCCTTCGGGCAATGGGCCCGCCGGCAACGAAGCCAGAATATTCGTCTCCCGACGGTCGAGCGTGACGCGCAACGTGACGCGCCGGCCTTCGCGGACGACCACCATGTTGACGGTCTCGCCCACCGGCGTCTCGGCGACGAGGCGCGTCAGATCGCGCACGGAACCAACCCGGTCCCGGTTGAATTCGACGATGACGTCTTTCGGCCTCAGGCCCGCCGACAGCGCCGGGCGGTTCGGCCGCACGACGGTGACCCGCGCGCCGCGCGGCCGGTCGAAGCCGAGCTCCCTGGCGAGGTCCGGCGTTACGTCGTCAATCGACACGCCGAGCCAGCCGCGGCGCGTTTCGCCATAGCGCAGAAGCTGGTCAACGACGATTTTTGCGAGGTCGGCGGGCACCGCGAACCCGACGCCGACGGAGCCGCCGGTTTGGGAGTAGATGGCCGTGTTCACGCCGATGACGTCGCCGTCGAAGTTGAAAAGGGGGCCGCCTGAATTGCCGCGGTTAATGGCGGCGTCGGTCTGTATGAAGTCGTCGAAGCTGCCGGCGTCGATATCGCGGTTGCGCGCCGAGATGATGCCGCGCGTCACCGTTCCGCCGAGGCCGAACGGATTGCCGATGGCGAACACGTCCTCGCCGACGCGCGCCGCGTCCGAATCGCCGAACTCGACGAACGGCAGGCGCGCGCCCTCCGCGTCGATCCGCAGGATCGCGATGTCGGTTTCCCGGTCGCGGGCGCGGACTTCGGCCCGGAACTCGCGGCCGTCGTTAAGGGTGACTTTGATCTCCTCGGCGTTGTCGATGACGTGGTTATTGGTGACGGCGACGCCCGACGGATCGATGATGAAGCCGGAGCCAAGGGAGACGGCCTGCGGCGAGAGCTTGCGCCGTCCCTGGCGCACCGCCGCGCTGCCGCCGCCCACGTTTTGCGAGGACGAGACGTTGATGACCGCCGGCGACAGGCGCTCGACGAGATCTGGCAGCGAGCTTTCCGTGTGGCGCGAGCCGCGGGCCGCCTCGACCGGCGCGGCGATCGACACCGCCGCCGCCGCCGCGAACGCCGCAGCGGCGCGGCCGATTTTTCGTTGAAAGACGCTCATGTCGCGTTCGCCTCGTCGTTCCCGCTGCGGCGCGCGAGTTTTCGCGCCGCACGCCCCGTCCGCACTAACCCGCAGACGTTAACGCAATAGCGGTCGACGGCAAGCCCGAACGCGCCGTCAGCGCGTTCCGTCCAGGCTGTTGAAGTAACGGAAGAACTCCGAATCCGGCGACAACAGGATCGTCGCGTCGCCTTTCTGTAGCGCCTCTTCGTACGCCAGAAGCGAGCGGGAGAACGCGAAAAACTCCGGGTCCTTGCCATAAGCGGCCGCGAAGACCGCGTTGCGTTCGGCGTCGGCGAGGCCGCGAAGCTTCTCCGACTCCTCTTCCGCTTCGGCGCGGATCTCCGTCGCGCGGCGGTCGGCTTCGGCCTGGACGACTTTCGCCTGTTCGTTGCCCGTAGCGCGGATCTCCTGGGCGAGCTGATTGCGCTCGGTGATCATGCGCTGGAACACGGCCTGGCTGTTCTGGGTCGGTAGATCGGCGCGGCGGATCTTGACGTCGATAATGTCGACCCCGAGCGGTCGCGCGCTTTGGCCGAGCAGGTCGCGAATCCGAAGCATCAGTTCGGCGCGCTTGTCGGAAACGATGTCGTCAACGCTGACCTCGCCGAGGACCCGGCGGACGGTCTGGTTCATCAGCGACTGAAGCCGCGAGTCGCCCGTCTCTTCGCTGCGCACCGCCTGGTAGAACTGCAACGGATCCACGATGCGATAGCGCGCGAAGGCGTCGACGAGCAGCCGCTCCTGGCTGCTCGCGATGATCTCTATCGGCTCCTGGTCGAGTTCGCGGTTACGTTTGTCGATGTAAAGAACGTTCTCCGCGATCGGGGTTTTGTACTTGAGCCCCGCCTCCGAGTAGTCATTCGTGGGCGCCCCGAACCGCAAGACGATCGCGGTCTTGGTTTCAGGCACGATGAAGGCGGCGTTGGAGATCACGACGATCGCGACGAAGATCAGCCCCGCGATCAAGGGCAAGCCTGCGTTGCGCATTATTCGGCGCTCCGTTTCGTCAGTTCGTTCAACGGCAAGTAGGGCACGACGCCCGAACCGGCGTCGCGCTCGACGATGATCTTGTTCATGTCGCCGAGCACCCGCTCGACGGTTTCAAGATACATGCGCTGGCGCGTCACTTCCGGCGCTTTCTCATACTCCGCCAGAATAGCGCTGAACCGGTCGGCCTGACCGCGCGATTCAGCGGTGACCTGCGCCTGATAAGCGCGCGCGCGCTCGATGATCTGCTGCGCGTCGCCGCGGGCCTCCGGCACGATGCGGTTCGCGTAAGCCTTCGCCGTGTTGACGTATTGCTCGCGGTCCTGCTTCGCGGCTTCGACGTCGAGGAACGCCTCGTTCACCTCCGACGTCGGCGGCTCGGTTTTTTCGAGGTTCACTTCCGTGATCTCGATCCCGGACTTTTGCAGATCGAGCGTCGACTGCATCAACTCTCGGGTTTGTTCCTGTACGGCGGTTCGGCCCGTAGTCTGAACGAAGTCGAGCGTGTTGCGCCCGACGACCTCGCGGATCGACGCCTCGCCGACGGTGCGCACGAGATTGTTCGGATCGTCGATGTTGAAGATGAACTGCGCGACGCCCGGCAGCTCTTCATCGGCGGATTCAAGCCCGGGCTTGATCTTCCACTGCACTTTCATGGCGACGTCGACGATGTTCTTGTCGCCGGTAAGCATCAGGCCTTCGCTGCGCGCGCCGCGCTGGGTGCGCGTCGGCGGTATCGAGTTCGTCCGCAACGTCGTCACGGTTTCGGTGCGCGCGCTCTGAACCGGCGCCGGCGCGTGCCAGTGCAGGCCCGGACCGGTGACGGTTTGAAACTTGCCAAACGTCGTGACGACGCCAAGCTCGGCCGCGTCGACCGTGTAAACGCCGCTGAGGCCCCACAGAAAGACGAGCGCGCCGCCGACGAGCCCGGCCGTGCGTACGTTGAACTCAGGCCCCTTCGGTCCCCGCGGTCCACGGGGGAACGCGCGTTTCAGGCGCTGACGCGAGGCCTGCAGCAGTTCCTCAAGGTCCGGCGGCTCGCCGCCGGGCCCGCGTGGGCGGTTCGGGCCGCGCCCGCCGCCGGACCCGTCGCCGTTGGGCCCGCCGCGCGGCGGCTGTCCCCACGGTCCTTTGACCGGTCCGCCTTTGTTTCCGGAGTTATCTTGCCAGGGCATTCGTCACCTCGTATCGGCCGCAATTATGGGCCCTTGAAGGCCCGACGACGGCGTCGGCCGCGCGGACGACGCCTCGCGATGCGTTGCAAAGCGCCTATATATGCCCTGTGCCGGCGCGCGCAATGCGCGCCTCCCGTTCGCGGCCGCGCCGCGACCTCTTGTTGCGCGCTATGGCGAAAGAACAGTTAATCCTCCGTGTCCGTGCCGTTTTGAAGGACGTTTCGGCGATCGGCGACGACGCCGACGTCGTGGCGTCGGGCCGCATAGCCGACCTCAAAACGTCGCCCGCCGGGGTTGCGCGCGTCGACCTCGACCTGCGCGGTCTCGCCGCGGCCGACGCCGACGCCCTCGCTGACAGGGTCGAGCGGGCCGTCGCCGCCGTCGCCGGCGTCCAGCGCGCCGTCATCGCTCGCGTCGGCGAGAAGCCCTCTAGCGGCCACGACAATCCTCTGGGCTTGAAAAAACGCGCACGGATCAACGCCGCCGCCGACGCGCTCAGCGACGTCGGCGCCGTCGTCGCGGTGGCGTCGGGCAAGGGCGGCGTCGGCAAGTCGACCGTCGCGGTCCACCTCGCCCGGGCGCTTGCTCGCAGGGGCTTGCGGGTGGGCCTCCTTGACGCCGACGTCTACGGACCGTCCGCGCCGACGCTCCTCGGGCTCGAAGGCGCGCGGCCGCGGCTTGTCGAGGGCCGCATGGAGCCGGTGACGGCGACGCCGGAAGGACCGGACGGACCGTCGCTCGCCGCAATGTCGATCGGCATTCTCGTCGCCCCCGACAAGGCCGTCGCCTGGCGCGGACCGATGGTGATGGGCGCCGTGCGACAGCTCGTCGGCGACGGCGCCTGGGGGCCCCTCGACGTCCTTATCGTCGACACGCCTCCAGGCACCGGCGACGTCCACCTCTCCCTCGCCCAGACCGGCCGCCTCGCCGGCGCCGCGCTCGTGACGACACCCGAGCGCCTCGCGGTCGCGGACCTGCAGCGGGCCGCGGCGTTCTTCGCGAAGGTCGGCGCGCCTATCCTCGGCGTCGTCGCCAATATGGCGTGGATCGAGACCAACGGCGCGCGCGCGACGCCCTTCGGCGACGACGGCGCGCGGCGCGCGGCGCGCGAACTCAACGCGCCGTTGCTCGCGGAAATCCCCCTGCTCCTCGATCTTCAAGTCGATGGCGCGGGCCCGAGCGCTCCGTCCCTCGAACGGTTCGACGCGCTGGCGGCGGCGTTGGTCGAACGGCTGGCGGACGCGGCGCGCGATCGCGCGTAAAGCTTGTGCATGCTGGGCGGACGACGGAGGCGCTTAGATGACCAACCTGCATATTCGCGGTGGCCTCGCGGTCGCAGCCTTAGCGGCGACGGCGTGCGCGCAGACGACGCCGGCGGAGGTTGGCGCTTCGTTCGCCTGCGGCGTGCGGGAGAGCGCCTGCGTCAACCAGTGCCGACGCAGCGATCCCTATGATGACGATCTCGTCGGATGCGAGGCGGCCTGCGCGCCTAGCGAGCGCACGGTTTGTCCGTAGCGCGGGCTACTCTTCCGTAAGCGGTTCCGCGGGCGTCGACGCAGGCGCTGCGACCGGTTCGACCGGGTCCGCGGCGGAGTGGTCGTGGACGATGCGCCACAAGCCGTCGAAACGCTTCATCACAAGCGAGAAAGCGCCGGTCGCCGGCGGTCCGCCCTGGTCGACGGCGTAGCGGCCGACGACAAGCGCGACGTCGTCTTCGAGCACGGTGACGTCGACGCCGCTGAACGCCAAAACGCCGAAATCGCCGTTGTCGCCGTAGCGGTCGCGGTAGCGCCTCAGGATCTTTTTCCAACCCTTGGTCACGGTCGTGCCGGAGACGAGGCGCAGTTTCGGGCTGTTCCAATAGGCGGCCATAAAGGCCTCGATGTCGCCCTCGTTCCAGGCGGCCTGCTGGGCGTCGAGCACGCCGCGGATCAGGGCCGCGGCCTCTTGGGGGCGGTACGGCGCGCGATCAACCGGCGCGGCCGCTTTGGCGTCAGCACTCTCGGCGTCGGTCGGCGCGTCGCCCTCGCCGGTTGACGCGGCCGGACGCGGCTTGGCGGGAACGGCGTTCGCTGGCGTCGCTCGCGACGGCTCGGCGGACGGCGCGGCCGCTTGCGGCGCCGGCGCCGCCGTTGCGCGCGCGCGCCCGGTCGCTGAACCCGTGGTCCCGGAACCCGCTGTCCCGGAAACCGCTGTCCCGGAAACCGAGGCGGCGGAAACGGTGGTCGCACCGACGGCCGTCGCCGGGACCGTCGCCGCCGCGGCTGTCCGGGTCGTCGCGCGCGTCGGCTCCGGCGCGGGCGCCCTCGCGGATCCCGGCGCGGGCAACCGCGCGTCGCTCGTGTCGAACTCAAGGCCCGGCGCTTCGCCCGGCGGGGCGCAGTCGAAGCCCTGCGAAACGAGCCTCGCCATGGTCTCGCGGGCTTTCTGGGCGCAAAAGTCCGATTGGTTGTTGGCGTGGAACGGCGTCGTAACGCTGCGGTCGGCCCCGGTTTCGATCGTCAGCCGCATGTCGCAAGCAGCGCCGACCTCGCCGGGGGTGATCGCCTCGACCGTGCGGGTCTCCGGTCCTTTGACGCAGACCTGCGTCTCATTGGCGCTGGCCGCCGGCGACGCCGCAAAGGCGGCCAGCGCCGCGCCGATCAGGACGTGGGAACGCTTCATCGTCGTCTCCTCTGCGTCGCCGGGGACCGTCGTCGCCAAGCGTCGCGCCATTACGCCGCCGATTTCACCCGATCGAGGATAAAAAATTCGCAACCATAGTCGTTCTTCGGTCCAGCCGCGGCGGCGCCGACGCGCTCGCGCCGCCAGACGCCGCCGGCCTCAAGGTCAATGTTCGGAAAAAACGCGTCGCCCGCCGGCGAGCCGTCGACGGCGGTCAGGTAAATCCGGTCGGCGATGTCCAGTGTCGCCGCGTAGATGGCTGCGCCGCCGATGACGCACACATCGTCGGCGCCAGCGGCCCGGGCGAGCGCCCGGCTCAAAGCGAGCGCGCCCTCAATCGACGACGCGCCGATCGGTCCGCCCGGCGATGCCGTTGGCGGGTTCCGGCTGACGACGACGTTGAACCGTCCGGGCAAGGCTCGCGGCAGGCTATCGAAGGTCTTGCGCCCCATCACGATCGGCTTGCCGAGCGTCACGCGCTTGAACCACTTCAGGTCGTCGGAAATCCGCCACGGCAGATCGCCGTCGCGGCCGATGACCCCGTTGCGGGCGCCGGCCGCGACCAGCGCGACGCGCGGCGTCATACGGCGATCGGCGCTTTGATGGCGGGCGCGGCGACGTAGCGTTCGACGCGGATGTCGTCGTATTCGAACGCAAAAAGATCTCCGACGTCCGGGTTCAATCGAAGCCGGGGCGGCGCCGATGCCGGCGTCCGCGCGAGCTGTTCACGCGCTTGCTCGAAATGGTTGTGGTAGAGATGGGCGTCGCCAAGCGTGTGGACGAATTCGCCGGGCTGAAGGTCGCAGACCTGCGCGATCATCTCGGTCAACAGGGCGTACGACGCGATGTTGAAGGGAACGCCTAAGAAAATGTCCGCAGAGCGCTGATAAAGCTGACAGGACAGTCTTCCGCCTGAGACGAAGAATTGGAACAGGCAATGGCAGGGCGGCAGCGCCATCGCGTCCACGTCGGCCGGGTTCCAGGCCGACACCACCAGGCGGCGCGAGTACGGCGTCGCCTTGATCGCGGCGACGACGTCGGCGAGCTGGTCGATCGCCCCGCCCCCGGGCGCGCGCCACGAGCGCCACTGCCGCCCGTAGACGGGGCCGAGATCGCCGTTGTCGTCGGCCCACTCATCCCAGATTGTGACGCCCGCCTCGTTGAGGCGGCGGATATTCGTGTCGCCGGAAATGAACCACAGAAGCTCGTGGACGATCGAACGCACATGAACCTTCTTCGTCGTCAGCAGCGGGAAGCCGGCGGCGAGGTCGAACCGCATCTGCCAGCCGAAAAGCGAGCGCGCCCCGACGCCGGTGCGGTCGTCGCGGTCGTCGCCGCGCTCAAGCGCCGCGCGGAGAAGATCGAGATAGGGCCCGTCGGCCGTGGCGGTCATGGCGGTGCGTCTTTTCCTTGCGCGCGGGGATTGATCTCGAAGACGCCGCGTCGATTCGGGCGGCGACGCAACGCCCATCGTCTGACGACGTCAGCGACCGATCGGCACCATAGGACCGGCCGGCGCGACATGTTAAGATTGGGGTTGGGGATTGGCGACGATGCGAAACGCGATCGACATTGACCGGCTTGAACGAGCGGGCGGCGGGCTAGCGGTCGTCGGCCTAGCGACGGGCGCGATCGCCGGGTTCGGCGCGAGCCTCGCGGGCGGCGTCGTCGCGGCGCCGTTTTCGGCGGTCGACGCGACGCTCCTCGCCGCCATTTTCACCGCCGCCTACATCGCGATAGCCGAACGCGACGACCTGTTCCGTCCGTTGTTGCCCGCCGCCTTGGCGGCGATCGCCATCGCCGGACCAGCGGCTTGGCTCGCGGCCGAACGCGCATCCCTCGGCGCCGGCGCGGCGCCGTTCCCGACGGTCTTTTGGGCGGCGCTTGGCGGGCCGCTCGTATTCGTCATCCTGACGTCGCTGGCGAAGGCCGCCCTGCAGGCCCCTAACGGCGCGCGGTATTCGGCCTTTTTCGTCCACGCGACGGCGGCGCCCGTCGTGCTTGGCCTCGTCGCCGCGTTCGCGGCCATCGCGGCGTTGTTCCTCGCCTCCATCGGAGCACTCGGCGCGCCGGCGGCGGCGGGCGTCGACCTGACGCGCATTTCCGCGCCGGCCGTCGCCTACCCTGCGATCGGCGGCGCGCTCGGGCTCCTCTACGGCGTGATCCGAGGCCAATGGGCTTTTCTAGGGGCGCTCCGCTTTGCGATCCTTTGGGCTTGCCGCGCGTTCGCGCCCATCGCGGCGCTTCTCGCCGTGGCTTTCGCGATCGCCGTCGGTCTTGGCGCCGTCGCGCCGCCAGCCCCGGGCGCGACGCTCGCCGCCGCCATCGGGTGCGCCGTCGTCTTCAACGGCGTCTACCAGAACGGGCTCGGGACGCGCGGCGCGCTCGCCCGCATCGCCGCCGACGTTCTCGCCCTCGCCGGCCTCGCGTTCGCAGTCTTGGCCGCCACCGGCTTCTGGGCCGTCATCGCGGCGTCCGGGGCCGGGCCGGCGCAGATCGTCGGCTTCGCGCTCGCCGCCGTCGCGTCGCTTCACTTCGCATTTTACGCGTTCGCTCTCCTGACCGAGCTGCGTCCGCGCGCAAACGAATGGGCGCCGGCGATCCGTCCGGCGAACGTCGCGATGGCGGCCGTCTGGGCGGCGACGCTGACGGCGCTAGCGACGCCCGCCGCCAATCTATGGGCGCTCAGCGCGGACAGCCACGCCCGCGCGCTGGCCGACGCTCGCACGACGCCGGACGACATTGATTTCGATCGGTTGTCGGCGTCGTTCGGCCGCTACGGAGAACGCGTCGCCGCGCGGCACGCCCCGACGCCGAATCCCCTAACCTCGACGCCGCATCCTGCGGCGGTAAACGGCCCTTCGGTCAACGACCTGCCGCTCGTCGCGCCGACCGACCCCGAAGACTGAGCGCTCTATTCGGCCGCCGCGGGACGCGCCCGCACCTGCAGCTTCCGCGTCGGCCCGTGATAATCCTCAACGCCTTGCGCGATCGCATAACAAGCGAGCCGCACGGACAAGGGGATCCGCACCTTGTCGCCGTCGCGTTCGCCTTTTTCGTAGTACTGGATCATGCGGCGCTTCAGACCGAGCGCGTGGGCCGCCTCTTTCTGGGATAATTTCAGGGACTTACGCCACTTCTTGAAGTCCGTCGCCTCCATGTCGTCCCTGCTCCGCGCGCCGCCGCGCCGCCGACCGCCGCGCCCCATCACGCGCACTTAATGCATTGCTGTGTCAGGGTTTTGACACCGATGGCCGCGAATTTCAGCCGCGATCGACGCCGCTTCGACGGCCGCATCTTCAATTCGTAAGGATTGCGGTCTATATCGGAAGGGCTGGGCGACCAGCTATGGCGATAAACGGCCCGTGAAATAAGCGGTTCGGACCCGGGGGCGGTACCCGGCGGCTCCACCAAAGCGTCTTGCCGCTTGAGCGGCGAAGGCGTTTCGGCGGGGCCGAAATAGGATCGACGAGTGTGTAAAGACGCGGTTTTCGCCCGGATGGCCTCCGTTATTGGGCCGACATGAATAGTTGCCAACGACAACTACTCGGAAGAGTTCGCCCTCGCTGCGTAACGCAGCTCAAGCGAATTCGAATTTAAAGTCCTAGCCTCTTTCCAAGGTTAGGCGGGGCCCCCCGACGCCTGGCAACAGAAGTCGGGGATTTTCTTTCCTCGCTGTCCGACCTTGCGGCTGCGATGCATTAGCGCGGAAAACGCTGCACCGCTTTCAGACCCAAACGATTTGTGGTCCACTTTAAGTTCCGACAGTCCGATTTTCCCGCCGATCGAAGCAGGCCGCTGTGAGCGACGTCGAACTCGACTATCAGTACCTGACGGACAATGCCCTGCGCGGCGTCGTACGCGACGTGCTGAACGTCGCCGCCGAGCTCGGCGCCGCGCCAGGCGAACACCATTTTTATATCGAGTTCGTGACCCAGGCCGCCGGCGTCGACATCCCCGACTTTCTGGTCGACGCTTATCCGGACCGGATGACGATCGTACTCCAGCACCAGTTCAAAGACCTCGACGTCGGCGATGAGGCCTTTTCCGTTACGCTCTGGTTCAAAGGCGAAGCGGCGCGGCTGACGGTGCCGTTCGAGAAAGTGACGAATTTTGCGGATCCCAGCGTCCAGTTCGCCCTGCGGTTCAATCCGCCGGAGGCCGAAGAAGACGCCGCGCCGACCGTCGACGTCCCGCGCGCCGCGAAGCGTCCCAACCTCGCGCCGTCCGACCCGCTCGAGCGTCGTAACGACGACGGCGCGCCGGACGAGGAGCGCGAGGGCGCGGACATCGTTTCTCTCGACGCCTTCCGCAAAAAGTAACCGGCCTGACGGCGGCGCGTCGACGCCCGCCTAACGCGATGCTAACCGAGCCGAAAACGCCGGCCGGGAGACTAGTTGCGCCATGACCGACACACGCACCGAAACCGACACGTTCGGGCCCATCGAGGTCGCCGCTGACCGCTACTGGGGCGCCCAGGCCCAGCGGTCGCTCGGCAACTTCAAAATCGGCTGGGAGCGGCAGCCGGCGCCGATCGTGCGCGCCCTCGGGATCGTCAAACGCGCCGCCGCCGAGACCAACATGGCCCTCGGCAAGCTCGACGCCGAGCTTGGGGCGGCCATCGTCGAAGCCGCCCAGGAGGTGATCGAGGGCAAGCTCGACGACCACTTCCCCCTCGTCGTCTGGCAGACGGGGTCCGGCACCCAGTCGAACATGAACGCCAACGAAGTCGTCTCGAACCGCGCGATCGAAATCCTCGGCGGCGAAATAGGATCGAAGTCGCCGATCCACCCCAATGACCACTGCAATATGAGCCAATCGTCGAACGACACGTTCCCGACGGCGATGCATATTGCGTGTGCGGAGGAGGTCCACCATCGACTGCTGCCGGCTTTGCAGCAGCTGCGCAACGCCCTGAACGACAAAGCGCGCGCCTGGGACGACATCATCAAGATCGGCCGCACGCACACGCAGGATGCGACGCCGCTCACTCTCGGCCAGGAATTCTCCGGGTACGCAACGCAGATGGAGAACGGGACCGCGCGCCTCGAAGCGAGTCTGCCCGGCCTGTTCGAGATCGCCCAAGGCGGCACCGCGGTCGGCACCGGCCTCGCCGCGCCGGACGGTTTCGCGGAGATGGTCGCGGACAAGATCGCTTCGATCACCGCCCTGCCCTTCACAACGGCCCCGAACAAGTTCGAGGCGCTCGCCTCGCACGACGCGATGACGGCGAGCCATGGCGCGATCGCGAGCCTCGCCGCGGCGCTTTTCAAGATCGCGAACGACATTCGCTTTCTCGGCTCGGGGCCACGCTCCGGGCTTGGAGAACTGGCCCTGCCGGAGAACGAGCCCGGCTCCTCGATCATGCCGGGCAAGGTCAACCCCACCCAGTGCGAAGCGCTGACCCAGGTTTGCGCCCACATCATGGGCAATAACGCGGCGATCCTGTTCGCAGGCAGCCAGGGGCATTTCGAACTCAACGTCTACAATCCGATGATGGCGTACAACTTCCTCCAGTCCGTGCGGCTGATGGCGGACGCCGCCGTGTCGTTCACCGAGAAATGCGTCGTCGGCATCGAGCCGCGCCTCGACAACATCCAGCGCGGGCTTGAAAACTCGCTGATGCTCGTTACGCCGCTCAAGGAAAAGTACGGCTACGACCGCGCCGCGAAAATCGCCAAAGCCGCGCACGCAAACGGCACGACGCTGCGTGAGGAGGCGATCAAGGACGGCGTCCCCGCGGAAGACTTCGACGCCATCGTCCGTCCGGAAAACATGATCGGCCCGCGTTAGGCGGCGTCGACGGGATTGTCGGCGGGCCCTTATGATTTCTGGCGAATGCAACTGCGGGGCCGTCGCCTTCGAGATCGCCGATGAGGCGTCCGACGTCTTCGTTTGCCATTGCTCGATCTGCCGACGGTGGAGCGGCGCGAACGGCGTCGCCGTGATCGTGGTCGACAACCGCGCCTTTCGTTGGATACGCGGCGCCGACGGAATCTCGACGTGGAAAAAACCGGATGCGGACTGGACGTCGTCGTTTTGTCGGATATGCGGATCGGCCGTACCCGGCGCGAACGACAAGGAGAGAACGTTCGTGCCCGCCGGATTGATTGTCAAAGGCGGGGACCACCTTCGCGTCGCGCACCATATCTGGGTGGGCTCAAAAGCGCCTTGGGACGCGATCGACGACGACGGAAAACGCCACGATTATGCGTTCGGCGGTTAAGCGGCCGCCGAACGCGCCATGCGGCGGATTACTCGCCCTTCGGCGCGCCGACGAGCAAGGCGATCGCCTCTCCCTTCACTTTGTCGACGTCGGTCACGATTTTCTGGAGGTTGCTCGCGGGCCCGCCATTGGCGATCTCCTCGAAGACGACCTTCGAGCCTTCGCCTTCGGGCGAGACGGTGATGGTCCAGACCGTATTAACGGCCATGCCCTGGAGCGGGCCGAACGGCGCGCTGAGACGAAGGACTTCGCCCTCTTTAACGTAGAGCACTTCTCCGTGGGCGACGGATCCGCCGTCCCATTTCTCGAGCCACAAGCCGCCGGCCCGCAAGTCAAGCGAGAGATTGTCCGCGTCGCCGGAATAGGTGTGATCGTCGGACCACCACTCAGCCGGCTCGACAAGCCGCGCCCACATGGCGTCGGGCGCGAGTTCCGACGTCGCTTCGTGGCGGATCTTGTAATACGAGCGTACGCCGCCCAACACCTCGGCGCCGGCGGCGCTTGTGAGCCCTACGGCGATCGTCGCGGCCGCAAGGCCGATTTTGTCAGTGCGCATCATCCCCTTCGTCTCCTTCGCTCTACGAGCCGGCGGCGACGCCGCGGTCGTGCAGGTTGATCCGGGCGCGTCGCTCACTTGGAGCGGTCGCCCTCAAGTTTCGACAAGTCCGCGACGCGCGCCGTCGCATCCGTCAGCCGTTTCAACAGGGCGAGACGGTTCGCCCGAACCGCCGCATCATCCGCATTCACCATAACTGCTGCAAAGAAGGCGTCGACGGGCGCGCGCAAGGCGGCGAGCGCGGCCATCGCGTCGTCGAAGCGTTCGTCGACGACCGCCGCGCCCGCATCCGCCTCGGCGCCGTCGAGCGCCTCGGCGAGCGCGCGCTCTTCAGCGGCTTCGAAGCGCGCCGGGTCCACGGCCGCTCCATTGACGTCGGCGCCTTTCAAAATGTTGGCGGCGCGTTTATGGGCCGCCACGAGATTTCCGCCGTCGTCGGTTTGCAAGAACGCTTCGAGCGCCGGAAGCTTCGTCTGCAGAAGAACGAGGTCGTCTTCGAGTTCGCCGTCGCTGCGTCTAATGACGGCGGCGAGCGCGTCATGCCGCCGGCCCTGCTCGCGCAGGAACACGCCGAGGCGATCGCCGAAGAACGCCAGAAGCTCGTCGACGTCCGCCTCCCGATCGGCGTCGGCTTTCAGGAGCGCGTTCGCGCGATCGATGAGGGAGCGCAAAGGCAGGCGCACGCCGGCTTTCGTCAACGTCGCGATCACGCCGAGGGCCGCGCGACGCAGGGCGAACGGATCGCCGGAGCCCGTCGGCTTCTTGCCGACCGCCCAGAAAGCCGTCAGCGTGTCGATCTTGTCGGCGAGCGCGACGGCGGCCGAGACCGGGGCCGTCGGCGGCTCGTCGTTCTGGCCGAGCGGCTTGTAGTGGTCCCGCACCGCGTCGGCGACCGCATCGGATGCGCCTTCTTCGATGGCGTAGTAGCGGCCCATAACGCCCTGCAGTTCGGGAAACTCGTAGACCATGCCGGTGACGAGATCGCCCTTGGCGAGGCGGGCGGCCTCGGCGGCCGCGTCCGGGTCGGCGCCGACCCGCGGGGCGATCTCACGCGCAAGCGCGGCGACGCGGCGCGCCTTGTCGCCCATCGAGCCCAGTCCTTCGAAGAAGGTCACCCGATCGAGATCGCCCAACCGATCGGCGAGCGGCATCTTCAAATCCTGTCGGTACAGGAACCATGCGTCGGAGAGGCGCGCCGTCAGCACCCGCTCGTAGCCCGCCCGCATCGCCGCGCCCCCGTCGGGCGGTTCGACGTTGGCGACGAACACGAAGCGATCGGCGAGCCGACCCGTCGTCGGATCCCTCACCGAGAAATACTTCTGGTGGCCGCGCATCGACGCGATCAGGGCTTCGTCCGGCAGGGCCAGGAACTTCTTGTCGAACGCGCCGATCATCACGACGGGCCATTCGGCCAGGCCCGCGACCTCGTCGAGGAGGCCCGGATCGTCGACGAGCGCCAACCCTTGCGCCTCGCAAAGCGTGCGCGCTTCGACGGCGATCGTCTCGCGCCGCGTCGCCCCGTCGAGCTCCACCTTCGCGGCGCGCAACGCGCTCGCATAGGCCTCGAACGAGCGCGCGGCGATCGGGGAAGGCGCCATGAAACGATGTCCGTACGTTGTATCGCCCGAGCGCAGGCCGTCGATCTCGAAGTCGACGACGTCACCGTCATAGGCGCACAAAACGCTTCGCAAAGGCCGCACCCAGCGCAGCTCGCCGTCGCCCCAGCGCATCGATTTCGGCCAGGAGAAGCCGCGCGCGACGTCGACCGCGAACTCGGCGATCAACGCCGCCGTCGGACGGCCTTCGCGCTCGACGACGGCGACATAGTAGGCGCCTTTCTTGTCCTCGCGGGTTTCGCAGGCGCTGAGATCGTCCAGCCCTGCGGACTTCAAAAAACCCTCGATCGCCTTGGCGGGGGCGCCGACGCGGGGGCCCTTTTTCTCTTCGCGGCGGTCGGGCTGGCGCGCCGGCAGGCCGGCGGCGACGAGCGTCAGGCGCCGCGGCCCGGCGAACGCTTTGACGCCCTCGGGCAGGTAGCCGGCGTCGAGCAGCCGCTCGTTGACGGCGCGTTCAAGGGCGCGCGCCGCCGCGTTCTGCATGCGCGCCGGGATTTCCTCGGAGAAGAACTCAAGCAGCAGTTCCGACATAACCGTCCTCTACGAGGCTCCCCGCGCGCGAACAAGCGGCGCCGCGCCGCCGCGAAACCGCCCGCAAGATCAGGCGGCGTCGTCGGGCGCCGGGCCGTCGCGCGACGTGCGGCGCGACTGCACCGCGCAACTGCGCGCGCAGATCTTGCCGTCGACGTTGAGAAAATCCGCTTCGACGTGAATGAGGCGGGCGCTGACATTGACGACGCGGGCCGCGACGTCGATGCGCGGCTGCTTGATCGGCCGGAAGAAACTGGTATCGAGGCGCGAGGTGCGGAAGCGCATGTCGTCGGCCGCGAGCGCGGTCATCGCGACAAGCGACGTAACATGGTCGGCCATCGCGGCGACGCGGCCGCCGAACATCACGCCGTCCGGCAGCACCATGTCGGGCTCGATGGTCCATTCAAGCGAAAGCGCGCCCGGCGACCAGCCGACCAGGCGTTGGGGCCCGAGCCCCTCGTTCGCCCAGGCGGCGTAGGCGCCCTCGCCCGCGAGAAAGTCGTTGAGGATCTTCGTATGCCGCGCGCTCGTCATCAGCCCCGTCGCTCCGCCGCTCCGTCGCCATCGCCGGATCGTTTTCGGGCCCGCTAGCCGAGGACGCAAGCGTCGAGGCGCTCGCGGCGCACGACCTCCATGCGTTTACGGATCGTCCCGGCGCGGCGGCGGACATAGGGCCCCGGCGGGTCGACGCGCCATTTGTGCGGGTTGGGCAGAACCGCAGCGAGGAGCGCAGCCTCGCGCGGCGACAGCGCAGCCGCGGCCTTGCCGAAGCGGGCGCGCGCCGCGGCTTCGGCGCCGAAAAGGCCGTCGCCCCATTCGGCGACGTTGAGATAGAGCTCCATGGTGCGGCGTTTGCCCCAGATTTTGTCGGCGAGCAGTGTGAACCAGGCTTCAACGCCCTTGCGCGCCCAGCCGCCGCCATTCCACAGGAACGCGTTTTTCACCGTCTGCTGAGAAATCGTCGATGCGCCGCGCCGGCGCTCGCCGTTGCGCCGTTCTTCAAGCGCGTCTTCGATCGCCTCGCGATCGAATCCGCCGTGCGCGCAGAACCGGCTGTCTTCCGCGGCGATCACGGCGCGAACGAGATGGGGCGAGACGGCGCTGAGCGGCGCCCACGTCCGCTGAACGTTCTCGCCGGCTTTGGCGCGAAACGCCATCGTGAGCGTGCCTGGCGGCTCGAGAAATCGATAGGCGATTACCCACGCCATCGATCCGGCGATGAGCGCAACGGAAAAACGGAACAGCCAAACAAGCGGCTTCCCGCGACGTTTCGATCTACGCGCCAAAGACCCGGTGTCCCTCGCCCCGCCCTGCGCGCGTCAACGCGCACGCCATCGCCATAACGCGAGCGAAATCCGACGCCAACGGGGACGCGCTTCTTTCAACTATTCGTTGTAAACCCAGTAGCACTCGTCGAACTGCTGGCGCGCTTTGGGCCAGTCCGGCCTCAACTCCAGCGCCGCTTTATAGTCCGCGCATGCGGCGCGAAACTCTCGCTGGGATTCGTACGCCGCCCCCCTGTTCAAGAGGGCGCGGTCGCGCCGCGTCACTCCGAGTTCGAGGGCGCGCGTGTAATCGCTCACGGCGTCGGCGTAATCGCGCCGGAGATACCGAATGAACGCCCGATGGTAGTAGGCGTCGCCGTCTGTCGGATCCGCCGCGACGGCGGCGTCGCACAGAGCGAGCGCGTCGGCGTCCGTCAGTTGAAGGAACGCCGCGTTCTGACATTTGGCGCCTGGCGATTCGGTCGGACGCAATTCAATCGTCGACCGGATCTCGGCGCCGCCTCCTGTGACGACCTGATCTCTGACCGGTTTGGTTTGCGACGTTGAGGACGGCGCGGCGCAACCAGCCGCAGCAAGAACCGCGACGAACCAGATCCCGGCGAGTTTCATATCAATCTCGTTTCAGCGTCTGGTCGTCAGCCTTTATTCCAGAAAAGCATAAGACCAATCGCCGCGACGAGCCAACCGACGAGAAGATGGCTGGCGTCGATCATCAACAGGGTCGGGCTGTGATGCGGCGCGTAAAGATACGCGTAATGGGCGAACGGCAGCGCAAAAAGTACCCACAACGTCCCGGCCGTCGCGAGGGCGGCGGGCAGGTTCGCGACGCCGCGCCATTTCAAGACAAGGCCGAGGCCGACGACCTGCAAAACGGTGATCAAAAACCCGCCGATCATGTACGGCGCTTGGTTCTGTCCCTCGAAATCAGCCGCCTCGTAGCTTTGCGTCGCCATCCAGGCGTCGGAAAACAAAACGCCGTACCAAAGAAAGCCGACGAAGTAGAACGCGAGCGAACCGACGAGAACGCCCAGGAGGTTCAGTCCGAGAATTTTCGGCACAACGCTTCTCCCCTTTTGTGTTTCGCCGCAGGTGAGCACAAAAAGGGAACGCGAACAAGCGGGCCCGCAGGCCGTCAGGAGCCGGCGTAATCAACGACGCCCGCGCCGGCCGTTCGGCCCTGCGGGCTGTCGAGCCACGCCGCGCAGCACGCCTTCGCAAGCGTCCGGATACGAAGTATATACGACTGGCGTTCGGCGACGGAGATGACGCCCCGCGCGTCAAGCAGATTGAACAGATGGGAGGCTTTCACGCACTGGTCATAGGCGGGCAGCGCATAGGAGCGCCCCGCCGCCTCGCCCGCTGCGACGATGGCGAGGCAGGCCGCCTCCGCCTCCTTGAACTGGTCGAAAAGAACGTCCGTGTTCGCCAGTTCGAAGTTATAGGCGGAAAACTCCGTCTCCTGCTGATGGAAAACGTCGCCAAAGGTCAGCGCGCGGTCGCCGGCGTTAAAAGCGAGGTCGAAGCCATTGTCGACGCCCTGGACGTACATGGCGAGGCGCTCAAGGCCATAGGTAAGCTCGCCCGTCACAGGCTTGCAGTCGAAACCGCCCACCTGTTGGAAGTAGGTGAACTGGGTCACCTCCATGCCGTCGCACCACACCTCCCAGCCGAGCCCCCACGCGCCGAGGGTCGGGCTTTCCCAATCGTCTTCGACGAACCGGATATCGTGCAGCGCGCTGTCGACGCCGATCGCGTCGAGCGAGCCGAGATAGAGATCCTGAATATCGTCCGGGCTCGGCTTCAGAACCACCTGGAACTGATAATACTGCTGAAATCGGTTCGGGTTCGCGCCGTAGCGCCCGTCGGTCGGCCGCCGACAGGGCTGCACGTAAGCCGCCCGCCACGGCTTGGGGCCAAGGGCGCGCAAGGTCGTCGCCGGGTGGAACGTCCCGGCGCCCATCTCCAGATCGTAGGGCTGCAGGATCACGCATCCGCGCTCGGACCAATAGGTCTGCAAGCGGAGGATCAAGTCTTGAAACGAGAGCGGCGCGTCGGTCATGTCGCGGGGACGCTAGGCGCGGCCCGGCGTTCCGGTCAAGCGCCCGCTCTTATCGCAGGGCGGCCGCCTCTTTGAGCTCGCGGTCGATCGCCGCCGTCTCGGCGGCGCGGGGCTTCGAAAGCCCGGCCAGCGCCAGGAACGCCACGGGCGTCAGGAACAGCGTAAAGACGGTCGCGAAGCCAAGGCCGCCGACGACGACCCAGCCGAGGGCGGCGCGGCTCTCCGCCCCCGCGCCCGCGGCGAGGATCAGAGGCAGCCCGCCGAGTAGCGTCGAAATCGCCGTCATCGCCACCGGCCGCAGCCGCGTCATGGCCGCGCCTTCCGCCGCCTCGCGCACGCTGGCGCCCTGGTCGCGCATCTGGTTCGCGAACTCGACGATCAGAATGCCGTTCTTCGCCATGATGCCGATAAGCATCACGAGGCCGATCTGGCTGTAATAGTTGAGCGACCCGCCGGTCAGAACGATCGCGTAAACGGCCGCCGCCAATCCGAACGGCACGGTCGCCATAATGATTGCAGCGCTGACGAAGCTCTCGAATTGAGCTGCGAGAACGAGAAAGACGATCAGCGCGGCGAACCCGAAGACGAGGTTCGTCGCCTGCGCGCTCGCTTCAACGTCGCGCGCCTCGCCAAGCAGCGCGACGGAAAGATTTCCAGGCAGAACGTCGCGCGCGACGCGCCGCATCTCGACGATCGCCTCGCCGAGCGTGACGCCGTCGGCGGGGTTCGCCGACACGGGCACCGCGCGCCGGCGCTGCTCGCGGGTCAGGGTCGCGGCGGTCGCCTCCTCCTCGATCGAGGCGAGCGAGGAAAGCGGCACGACGGCGCCGCCCTCCGTGGGCACGAATACGCCTTCGAGATCGGTCGTGTCGTTGACGACCTCGCCCGCGCCCGAGACCATCACGTCGACGGCGTCGTCGCCGATGAAGACCTGCGCCGCGCGCACCTCGTCCGACATCGCCGCGATCGTCGTGCCGACGTCGTCGACCGACGCGCCAATAAGGGTCGCCGCCTCGCGGTCGACGCGCACGTTCGCCTGGGGCTGGGAAACGTCGAAATCCAGCCGCGCGCTGGCGAAGGCCGGGCTTTGCTCGAGCGCCGCGCGCATCGCTTCGGCGGCGGCCGCGGCGGCGGCGAAATCGTCGCCAACGACCGCGAACTGCAAGCCCTGGCCGCCGCCGCGGATGCCGAGGCTGTTGCCGCCGCGGAAGAAGACGTTGACGCCCGGCACGTCCGCGATCATCCGTCGGGCGCGCGCCGTCAGCGCTTGCTCGCTCTGGGCGCGTTCGTCCCAGTCCGCGAGCCGCACGACGAGGAAAGAGCGGGTCGATCCGCCGAGCCCGTTGATCGAGATCACGCTTGTTCCCGAGCCTTCCTCGACGAGCGCGTTCAAGCGGTCCTCGATTTCGAGCGCCTTGGTGTCGAGATAGAGGAGGCTCGCGCCGGGCGGCGCGGTCATAAACGCGAAGAGGCGCCCGCGGTCCTCAGACGGCGTCAGTTCACGCGGCGCGGCGGCGTAGAGCCCGACCGCGCCGGCGGCGAAGACGAGCGACGCGGCGATCGGGATGATCGGCAGGCGGAGG
The DNA here is from genome assembly GCA_050331095.1 of Parvularculaceae bacterium. Classification (GTDB taxonomy): domain Bacteria; phylum Pseudomonadota; class Alphaproteobacteria; order Caulobacterales; family Parvularculaceae; genus MED-G105. The sequence goes on along the minus strand of JBHJHE010000013.1, from coordinate 54,096 downwards.
AAGAAGCGCAGGATCGCGCCGTAAAGGCGTGCGAGGCGCGAGCCGAAAGCGTTGAGCGCCGCCTGGGCGCCGCGCGGCTTGGCGTCCGGCGCGTCTTTCGACGCGAGCTTCACCGTCAGCATGGGACACAAGGTCAGCGCGACGAACGACGACACGATGACGGCGAAGGCGAGGACGAAACCGAACTCGGCGAACAGCGAGCCCGCCTGGCCGGGCAGGAACGAGATCGGCGCGAACACGGCCGCGAGGGTCGCGGTCGTCGACAAAACGGCGAAGACGATCTCGCGGGCGCCGATGGCGGCGGCGGCGCGCGGGCCGGCCCCTTTCGTACGCCAGCGCGAGACGTTCTCCGTCACGACGATCGCGTCGTCGACAACGAGGCCCGTCGCCATAACGAGGGCGAGAAGCGTCAGGAGATTGATCGAAAAGCCCGCAAGCCACAGCGCGGCGACCGTACCGAGCAAGGCGATCGGAATCGTCACGGCGGGGATCAACGTCGCTCGGGCGGAGCCGAGAAACAAGAAGATGATCAGAACGACGATCAACGTCGACGCGACAAGGCTTTGCGCCACTTCTTCGATCGCGCGGTTGATGAAGACCGAATCGTCGGTCGTCACGAACACCGACACGCCCGCCGGCAAATCGCGGTTAAGCTCCTCGACGACGTCCTTGACGCGCGCAGCGACGAGCACGGTGTTCGACTGGGCCTGGCGCGCGACGCCGATGCCGACGCCCGTGGCGCCGTCGCCGCGCAGCGTCGTGCCCGCGTCTTCGAAGCCCCACTCGACGGCGGCGACGTCGCCAAGGCGCGTCGCGGCGTCGAGCCTCAGGTTCGCGACTTCTTCGGGCGTCGTCGCGCGGGTCTCGGTGCGGATCAGGATTTCCTGGGCGTCGTTGCGCACGCGGCCGCTCGCGGCGCTTTGCGCCGAGCGCGCCAGAAGATCGACGACGTCCGCCACGCCGAAGCCGCGCGCCGCGAGCGAGGCGGGAAACACTCGCACACGGATGACTTCCCGCCGTCCGCCGTAAGGGTCGGCGAGCGCTACGCCCTGCACCGCCTGGACGCGCGGCACGATCACGTCGTCGACGAGGCGCGCGACGTCGGCGTCCGAAACGCCCTCGGCGGCGATGGCGAGGCGGAGGATCGGCGACGCGTCCGCGTCCGCCTTGATGACCACGGGGTCTTCGGCGTCCTCCGGCAACTCGCGCGTGACGGCGGCGACCGCGTTCTTCACATCCGTCGCGGCGATGTCGAGGTCGACGGCGTTCGAGAACGCCGCCGTGACGTCGGCGCGGCCGAACCGCGACTGGGAGGAAATGGACTGAACGCCGTCGACCTGGGCGACCGCGCCTTCGAGGATCGCGGTCAGCTCAGCGTCGATCGTTTCAGGGCTCGCGCCCGGATACTCCGCACGCACCGAAACGACAGGTTGATCGACGTTGGGCAACTCCCTCACCTCGACGCCCAGCAACGCCGCAAGTCCAGCAATGACGATCAGCAGGCTGAAAACCGCCGCAAGGATCGGTCGGCGAATGAAGATCGCGACGAAGCCCTGATCGTCGGCGCGCGGCTCGCCCGCGGGCCCTGGCGCCTCGCCCGCCTCGCCGGTGTTCGTCGGCGGGGTCACTCGCCGGCCGGACCCTACGCCGGAGCCGGCCCGCCGCGTTGCGCCGACGTTCCGTCGGAGACGCGGGCGCGGGACTTGGGCGCGCCGGCGGGCGCTGGGCGCTTGGCGCCGCCGACAGCGTAGTCCGGGAACGCCGCGCCCGGCCGAACGCGGTCCGCGCCTTCGGAAACGATGACTTCGCCCGGCTTGACCTCGCCCGCGACGAGCGCCCGTTCGCCCTCGCGCTGCATCAGGCGGACGCGCGCGCGCTCCGCCGCGCCATCGGCGGCGATGCGCCAGACGAAAGCGCCCGACCGGTCCCATTGCACCGCGAGGCCAGCGACGCCCACCGCCGGTGCGCCCTCGCGGCGCGCCGCCACGGCGACGACGCCGCCCGGCCGCGGCGCATTCGGCGACGCGGCCGCCGTCGCTTCGACGTCGATGGTGCGTGAGGCGGCGTCGAACCGCGTGTCGATCGCCGTGATTCGGCCGCTGATCGCGGCGCCGCCGTCAATCGGCGAAATCTCGACGGATTGGCCGACGCTGAGATCGTCCGCCGCTTCCTGCGGCGCGGCGAAGGCGACGACGATCGCCGAGAGGTCGTCGATCGACACGATCGGGTCGCCGACCCGGACATAATCGCCGGGTTCGATCGCCGTCAGGCCCACGACGCCGTCGAACGGCGCGCGAATTTCGCGCTGCGCGAGTTCGTACCGCGCGCGCTCAAGCGCCGCGGCGGCGACCGCAAACGCCCGCGCGGCGTCATCCGCCTCGAGGCTGCTCGCGGCCTCCTCCGCTTCGAGGGCGCGAAACCGGTCCGCGTTCGCCTTCGCGATCGGATAGGCCGCGTTGGCCTCGGCGAGCGCGATGCGCTGCGCCCGATCGTCGAACCGGGCGAGCACGTCGCCTTCGGCGACAACGTCGCCCGGCGTGAACGCGACCGTCTCAACGCGCCCGGCGGCCTCGGCCGCAAGAACGGCGCTTTGCGTCGCCCGCACCTCGCCGATCGCGCGCAATGTGCGCGATACGCGCTCCCGGCTTGCGAGTTCGACGGCGATCGCGGGCGCAAAGCCGCGCCGGCCTTGCGCTTGACGCGCAGGCGCGCGGGCCCCGTCGGCCGATCGGGCAGCGTCCGAAAGCGCCGCATCGCCCGCGCCGGCGCCCCGGACCGCGTAAACCGCCAGCGCGCCCGTTAACGCCGCCGCGGCGACGACGGCGCCGAACCGCAACGTGTTGCCCATGAAATCATCCCAAATAGCGCATCAAGCGCGCGAACGACGCGCTTGGCGACTGCTCCCACCCGCTATACGCCATTTGTTTATGAAAAGACTGGTGTTTCGCGATCAAAATCGGCGGAGGGCGTCGGCGATGCGCTCTGACTCCTCGATCGGCGGCACGGCGTCGAGCGCCGCCTGAAAATAGGTGCGGGCCGCGCCAGCCTGGCCCTCTTTCGCCGCGATCAGCGCGCGACCGACGAGCGCTTCGTAGTTGTCCGGCGTGTAGGCCAACAACCTGCGGAAGTTCGCGTCGGCGGCCGCCAAATCGCCGTCCGAGGCCTTGCAGAAGCCGACCATCACCATGGCGTCGAGGGCGTAGGCGTCCCCCTGGAGCCTCGTCGCCGCCTCGGCGCAGGCGGTCTCGCCAAGCGGCACGTCGAGTATCTCCGCCGCTTCCTCGCCAATATCGATGGCGCCGGCGGCCGGCGTCTCCGGAAACGGCGACGCATAGGCGGCCGGCGTCGGCGCGGCGATGCGCGGACGGTCGATCAGCGCCGTTTTCTTCGGGGCCGATACGGGGGCCGGTTCAGGCCCCGGAGAGGTCGTTCCGGCCGGCGCGACCAGGCTTTCGAGCGGCGGCGCGAACCGCGTCGGCGGCGGAAACTCGAACCGGCCTGGCGCTTCGGGAGCCTTGAGCGCGGGCGCTGGGGTCGCCTCCACCGCAGCCCCCAAAATAGGCAGCGGCGCGCCGCTCGTCGCGACCGCGTCGGTGGCGCCAGCCGCTTGCCACCGCAGCGCCGGCGCGCCGCCGCCGTCCGCCTCGCCCTCATCCAAGTCGCCCTCGTCCGTGTCGCCATCATCGGTGTCGTTGTCAGCTTGTCCGCCGGTCGACGGCGCGGCGGTCGTGGGCGTCTCGGATAGTGTTTGCGCGTTATCCAACGGCGCCGACTGAGGCGCGTCCTCGGGCGCGGCCACCGTCTCGCGCGACGTCGGCGGGTCAATTCGCTCCGCTATCGCCGGTTCGATGGAGGCCGCGGTCGGCGTCGTCGCCGGCCGCGGCGCGACGGCGCTCGCGACAGCGCCGCCGGCGAGCAGAAAATCGACGCAGGTAGCGGCGCGTTCGCCCACGGCGCAGCGTCGCGCGTCGGTCGACGTCAACGACGTTTCGGCGTCGAGCCGGACCACGCTTGCGACCCCCGCGGGCTCGAATCTTAACGCCGTCGCGTATCGGCTCTTTTCGGCGAGATCGAACGTGAGCTCCGTCTCGACGCCCTCAAGAAGCACGCCGCCGTCAGGCCCGCGCGTGACGACGCAAGGCTTCGCGCAAACGAACGCGATTCGCAGCCGATCCCGCGTTTCGCCGAACTGCACGTCGAGCAGCCGGTTCGGCGCCGCATCCGCCGCGGCGGCGGCGCTGGCGGCTGACGCGAAAAAGGCGGCGATGGCGATCCGTCGGGGGTGCATGGCGCAGCGGCCTTGTGGCGCTAAAATTCCTGAGCGTCCGCCTGTCGAACGCTGACCAACCGAGCGCACTCGCCCAGCCGCCATCTGGCGTCGCGGGAGTCGCGCCCATCGTCAATTTCGGCTGGGCCGTCGCGGGACGGCTCCGTTCGGCGCGGGATCCCGAAGCCGTTGACGACGGATGAGCGGCGCGATCCATTTACAAATGATTAAACGAACGCGGGAACCTTCGACGAGCGAGACGGCGCAGCGCTCGGCGATCATGCGCGCCGTCCGCGCGCGCGACACCGGGCCTGAAATCGCCCTGCGGCGAGCCCTTTTCGCACGGGGCTTGCGGTATCGCCTTCACGCGGCGCGTCTACCCGGCAAGCCCGACATCGTGTTTCCCGGCCGGCGGGCCGTCGTTTTCGTCCACGGATGCTTTTGGCATGGACACGACTGTCCGCGTGGAGCGCGCACGCCGAAGACGAACACGGATTACTGGCTCGCGAAGATCGCCCGCAATCGTGCGCGCGACGATCGCCGGCTTAATGAACTCGCCGGTCTCGGCTGGCGCGTCCGGGTCGTCTGGGAATGCGAGATTAAGAACGTCGACGCAGCGGCGGACGCCTGCGCGTCCTGGCTGCGCGGCGAAAACTAATATCCGCACACAAACCAGCTACTGGCGAAAATACATAAAATTCGCGCCGACTTTTAGCGCCTCTCTATACGCGAGATAAAAACTCCGCTCGCTACCTCTTCACGCGCGGGTGAGGGCGGAAGACTGCGGGTGGAGAGGCATGGAAAAGAGCGGAACTAACGCTGCGTGCGGCGATGCGCCGAACGTGCGCGCAATGGGCTTCAACCAACTGTTCGCGAAAACTGCTAGCGCCCTCGCCCTGGTGGCGGCGGCCGCTTGCGCGCCGGCCGACGATAACGGCGCAGGGCTCGATCCTTCGAACCCGGGCGCCGGCCTGACGTCGACGGTGTCGGACGTTCCGACGCCGAACGAAGCGTCGCGCTTTCTAACGCAAGCGTCATTTGGTCCTAGTGCGGCCGATATCGATCAATTGACGTCCACCGGCATGTCCGAGTGGATTGAGGATCAGGCCGCCGCGGCGCCGAGCTTCTATCTGCCGCGCCTTGTCGCCCGCGAACTCGCCGGCGACGAACTCGATGACGATGCGGCCTCGGACATTTTCTGGGAGAACGCCGTCAACGCGCGCGACCAGCTGCGCCAACGCGTTGCGTTCGCGCTGTCGCAGATCGTCGTCGTCTCTGAGAGCTCCGGGTCGCCGGTCAACGACAATCCGAGAATGCTCGCCTACTACATGGATATTCTGAGCCGCGGCGCGCTTGGAAACTACCGCGACATTCTCGAAGAGGTCACCTACTCGCCGGCGATGGCCGAGTACCTGACGTACATGCGCAACCGCAAAGCCGACCCGGACTCGGGCCGCGTGCCGGACGAGAACTACGCACGCGAGATCCTTCAATTGTTCACCATCGGCCTCGTCGATCTGCTCCCGAACGGCGAACCAGATCCCGCGGGCGGCGAGACCTACGACAATGAAGACGTCGTCGGCCTCGCGAAGGTGTTCACCGGCCTTGCGCTCAGCGGCGGCTTCCGCGAACGCGACGCCGACGACGACGCGGAGTTCTCGCGCCTCGTGGCCTACCCGGAGGAGCACTCCACGGAGGAGAAGTCTTTCCTTGGCCTGACGATCCCGGCGAACACGGGACCCGAGGCCTCGATCACGATGGCCCTCGACCACATCTTCGCCCATCCGAACGTCGGACCGTTCGTCTGCCGGCAACTGATCCAACGCCTCGTCAAGAGCGATCCGAGCCCGGCTTACGTCCAGCGCGTCGCCGAGACGTTCGACCGAGGTTCGTTCACGCTCCTCGACGGCGACGTGGTCGGCGACGGTCGCCGCGGCGATATGACGGCGACGGTCGCCGCAATCCTCCTCGACGAAGAGGCGCGTCAGGATCCCGGCCTCGGCACGGACGTCGACGGCAAGGTGCGCGAGCCCGTGCTCCGCTTCCTCCATTGGGCGCGCGCGTTCAACGTGGCCTCGGCCGTCGCCGCAGAGGACCGCTTCCTCGGAGATATGGGGCGTCCGGATCGTTTGTCCCAGCACCCGTTCCGTTCGCCGTCGGTCTTCAATTTCTACCGGCCTCGATACATCGCGCCGTCCTCGGAAACCGGGGCGGCCGGCGTCACGGCGCCGGAGCTGCAGCTCGTCAACGAAACGAGCGCGATCGGCTACGTCAACATTATGGGCCGCTACATCCGCGACGACACGCCGACGCAGAACGACGGCGACGGATCCGCTTTCCGCCCCAATTATGAAGCGGAGATCGCGCTCGCCGACGATCCTGCGGCGCTTGTCGAGCGCCTCGATCTTCTGATGACGAGCGGTCTGATGAACCAGCAGACCAAAGACCGTATCATCACCGTGCTGAACGAAGTCGAGATCCGCGACGACCGCGCGGACGAAGACCGCGAGACGCGCGTCCACTTAGCCGTACTGATGGCCGTGACCGCGCCATCGTATCTCGTGACGCGTTGAGGAGCCAAGAACATGACCAAACTATCTCGACGCGACTTCGTCAAAAACGTCAGCGCCGCCGGCGCCGCGGCCGGCATCTTCCCCGCTCTCGGCGGCATGGCGGCCCGGGCGGCGGACGTCAGCGGATACAAAGCGCTCGTGTGCGTCTTCTTCAAAGGCGGCATGGATCATTACGACACAGTGTTGCCGTACGATAATCCGTCCTACGATCGTATCGCCGAAATCCGCCAGGAACTCTTCAACGCCTATCAACGGCGCGAAGGCGGTTCGACGCGCGTACGCAGCGCGCTCATGCCGCTGGAACCGGCGAACGCCGCCGATTTCGGCGCGCGGCGCTTCGCGTTGCCGCCCGAACTCGCTGGCGTCCACGATCTGTTTACGCGCGGGCGCGCCGCCATCGTCGGCAATGTGGGTCCGCTTGTTGAGACGTTGACCCGCGAGACGTTCCGTAACCGGAGCGGGCGGCGGCCGGCGCGGCTCTTCTCGCACAACGACCAGCAATCCACCTGGATGTCGCTTGCGCCCGAGGGCGAACGCTTCGGGTGGGGCGGACGCTTTGCCGACGCCGCTCTCGCCTCAAGCGCCAACGTCAATCCGACGTTCACGGCCATCTCCGTCACAGGCAACGACGTCTTCCTCACCGGCGAACAGGCGACGCAATACCAGATCAACGGCGGCCGCCCGCAAGACCCTGAGATCCTCCGCCGCAACAGCCTGTTCGGCACTGCGCGCAACTCCGACGTAGCCCGCGCGGTCATGCGCGACCATCTGCGCGCAGACGGCGCGTTGATCAACAATCTGTTCGCGCGCGACGTAACCTCCATCGCGCGCCGGGCGATCGACTCGAACACGCTCTTCGGCGAAGCGCTGGAAACGGCGCCGACGTTTACGACGCCGTTCCCGGACAGTCGCCTCGGCGGTCAGCTCCGAACGGTCGCTGAAACGATCGCCGTGCGCGGCGCGCTTGGCGCCAACCGCCAGGTCTTCTTCGCCTCCACCGGCGGCTTCGACACCCATGCGCGCCAATGGAACTCCCTGCCCAATCTCCACGCGCAGTTCGACGCCGCGGTCGTCGCCTTCAACGCGGCGATGGAGGAGCTCGGCATGGAGAACGACGTCACCCTGTTCACTGCGTCCGACTTCGGCCGCACGCTCGTGAACAATGACGACGGCTCCGATCACGGCTGGGGCGCGCACCACTTCGTCGTCGGCGGCGCCGTCGACGGCGGGCGCATCTTTGGGGATATTCCGCCAGCCGACGTGGAGCACACGCTCGACGCCGGCCGCGGCCGTCTGATCCCGACGACGTCGGTCGAACAGTTCGCTGCGCCGCTCGGGCGTTGGTTCGGACTCAACCCGGCCGAAATCGATGCGGCCCTGCCGGGCCTGGCGACGTTCGGCGGCGAACCGACCTTCGTCTGACGGCCACAACCCATGATAGCGCTACTGACACCGGCTCAATCCGTGGTCAGTAGCCCAACGCCCGTCGAGTAATAGTTTTACTATTTTCGACGGACCCGCCCCCGGCGCGGCCAATGTCGGGGGCGAGGCGTCATGGGTTCAACGCGCGCATCCTTCGCCGCGCTGCTAGCGGCGATTGTCGTCTCGTCTTTCGACGCGAACGCCGCCCCCTGGACACGCCGACCCGGCGACGTTTTCCTCGAAACTCGGGCGGACTACTTCACCTCGCGAACGGATGCGACGCGCTTCGAGAGGCTGGAGACCGTCACCTACGGCGAGCTTGGCGCGCCGTTCGCGACGATGATCGGCGGCCGCGTCGCCTACGGACGGACATGGACCGGGGACGCGGCCGGCCCGTCTATCGTCTCCGACGGCGTCTCCGAAGCCGAAGTCTTCCTTCAGAAGACGATCTGCCGTGACGACGACGACAAGAACGCGCTCTCCGCCCGCTTCGGCGCGGTGCGGCCCGCTCGTTTTTCGACGGCGCGTCCGGGGCTCGCCGTCGACGGCTTCGATGTCGAGGGACGCCTGCTTTACGGCCGCAATCTGACGCTGCCGCCCTTCAAGACCTTCGCGATCGCCGAGGCGGGATTTCGCCGGCGCTTCGGCGCCGCCGCCGACCAACTTCGACTGGACGCGGGACTTGGCGTCGAACCGACGAACCGGTTGCTGGCGCTGTTCGAGGTTCAATCGAAAATCTCGTTACGGAACGAAACCTTCGATCCAGACGGGCTCGGCGCGGACTTCGACGTCGTCCGCTTTCAAGGATCGATCGTCGTTCGGATCGATCGGCGCACGGCGCTCCGTGTTGGCGGCGCGGTCGAAACGGCGGCGCGCAACGTCGAACCGGGCCGCACCGCGTTCGTCGGCGTTTGGTCAAGGTTTTGACGCCGACGCCGCGGCTCGCTCGCGCGATAAACGGGCTCGCGCGGCTGGATCCCGGCGCCTCGGCGATGCGGCTCTTTTCCAGGGCCGACGCGGCCGCGCTCGCCGCCGCAGCGACGATCGGGGCCGCGTCGATCGCGGTCGCGCCGCAAACGACAGGCGCGGCGAGCGCGGCGATGGCGGCGACGTTCTTCCTCGCATCCGTATTGACCCGGCTGGCGCTCCTCGTCGCGTCGGTCGGCGCTGAGGCTGGCGACGAAGCGCCGGCCCTCGCAGACGACGCGTTGCCGACACTGACGATACTGGCCCCCGTTCACGACGAAGCCGACGCGCTGCCCAGTCTCGCCAGGGCGATCGGGGACCTCGACTATCCGCCGGCGAAGCTCGACGTTAAATTGATCCTTGAGGAGAGCGACGCCGCGACGCGGCGCGAAGCCGAGCGGCTGGGGCTCGATCGGCGCTTCGACTTCGTCATCGTGCCGACGGGCGGACCGAAGACGAAACCGAAGGCCTGCAACTACGCCCTTGAGGCGGCCAACGGCGACGTCGTCGTCATCTACGACGCCGAAGACGTGCCGGCTCCGGACCAGGCGCGCAAGGCCGCGGCGGCGTTCGCGGCGGGTGGGGAGGATCTTGTTTGCGTTCAGGCGCGGCTCAACTTCTACAACGCCGACGAGAACTGGCTGACGCGTCTCTTCGCGCTCGACTACGCCTTGTGGTTCGACAACATGCTGCCCGGCTTGCAGCGTATCGGCGCGCCGATACCGCTCGGCGGCACATCGAACTTTCTTAAGACGGACAAATTGCGCGAGCTCGGCGCCTGGGACGCGTTCAACGGGACCGAGGACGCCGATCTTGGTTTTCGGTTCGCCAGGGCCGGCCTGCGCTCCGCGCTCATCGCGTCGACCACAATGGAGGAGGCGAACGGCGCGCTCGGCAACTGGCTGCGCCAACGCTCTCGGTGGATGAAAGGCTATATGCAGACCTGGCGGGTGCATGCGCGGCGCGGGGCCGGTTTTGACGCCGGCGGACGCTTCGACCTGCGCAGCGGCCTCTCGTGCCATCTCTTCCTCGGCGGCGCGGTTTTGGGCGCGATCGTCAGTCCCTGGCTGTGGATCGCCGCAGCGGCCCGCGTCGTCGCCAGCGACGAGGTCGGCGGTTTCGGTCTCGCGGCGCTCCTCATCGGCAACGGAGCGATCGTCGCGACGTACGCCATCGCCCCGTTGCGCCGCGGCTGGGTCGGTCTTGCGCCGTGGGCCCTCCTGGCGCCGGTCTACTGGCTGCTTATCTCGGCGGCCGCCTTCAAGGCGCTCGGCGAGTTGATTGTGCGGCCGCACCACTGGGAGAAGACGACCCACGTCTTGGGCGACGCGGCGCTGCGGCGCCGGGCGTCGGCGCTGCAAGAACTGGCGGCGGCGCGGTCGGCCGATTGACCGCGGGGCGAAAAGCCCGGCAAACGCCATCAGAACGAGTTATCGACGAGACGCGTCATGTCCGCCTTCGCCGGCGTCCCCTATCGGAAAATGAACGGGCTCGGGAACGACTTCGTCGTTCTCGACCTGCGCGGCTCGAAACGTGCAATGACGACGGACGCGGCCGCGGGCCTCGCGGACCGGACGCGCGGGATCGGGTGCGACCAGGTCATTACGATCGAAGATCGCAAAGGGCCTTTCATGGGCGTGTGGAACGCCGACGGTTCGGAGGTCGGCGCCTGCGGCAACGCCACCCGTTGCGTCGCCGCCGTCCTGATGGACGAAACCGGAAAGTCGCGCGCGCGCTTCTCGACCAAAGCAGGCGATCTCGACGCCTGGCGCGTCGGCGGCGCCGGCCTTCAGGCGGGCCGTATCGCTGTCGACATGGGAACGCCGAAGTTCGACTGGCGCGACATCCCCCTCGCCGAAGCCTTCGAGGACACGCGTTTTATCGACATCAAGCTCGGCCCGATCGATAACCCGACATTGTGGGGCCCATCCGCCGTGAACATGGGCAATCCGCATTGCGTCTTTTTCGTCGACGACGTCGATTCGCACGCCCTCGACCGGTTCGGGCCGATGGTCGAGAACCACCCGCTGTTTCCCGAGCGCGCGAACGTCAGCCTCGCGCAGGCGAAAAGCCGTCACACCCTCCGATTGCGCGTTTGGGAGCGCGGCGCGGGCATCACCAAAGCCTGCGGCACGGCGGCCTGCGCGGCGCTCGTCGCCGCCTGCCGCCGGCGGCTGACGGAGCGCAAGGCGACGATTGAGCTCGACGGCGGCGAACTCGGCGGCGAATGGCGCGACGACGACCACGTCGTCATGGCCGGCCCCTACGAACTAGACGGCGAAGGAACGATCCCGGATCATCTTTGACGTCAGCCTCTTTGACGTCGACATCCAGGCGTCGAGCCCGCGAAGGAACGACCATGGGCAGATTTCTACTGGCGCGCGCTTTGCTCGCCGCATTGGTCGTCGGCTTCGCCGGCGCTTCCTACTGGCGCGCAAGCCAGGGCCTTGAACCCGCTGCGCTCGAGGCGAAATACACAACGCCTGCGGATCGTTTCGTCGAGCTCAGCGGCGTTCGGGTGCGCGTGCGCGACGAAGGCCCTGAAGGCGCGCCGGTCGTTTTGCTTATCCACGGCTTCACCCTGAGCCTCGAAAGCTGGAACGCGTGGGCGACCAACCTCAAACGCGACTATCGCGTCGTCCGATACGACCTTCTCGGCCATGGGCTCACCGGGCCCGACCCTGAGGAGCGTTACGCGCCGCAGGCGCGCGCCGCCTTCGCGCGCCGATTGCTCGACGAACTGGGGATCGACCGCGCGGCCGTCGTGGGCAACTCCCTCGGCGGCGTCGTCGCCTGGCGTCTCGCCGCCGCCGCGCCCGACCGCGTGTCGGCGCTGATCCTCATCTCGGCGGCCGCCTTCGCCGAAGGGGACGCGGGCGAAGAGCCGAGCGACGTTCCCGCCGCCATGCGGGCGTTGCTGCTCGCTGCGCCGGAGGTCGGCGTGCGCGCGATCTTCGAGCGATCGTTCGGCGACGACGCCAAAATCGACGACGCCCGCGTTCGCCTCGCCCGCGACATGATGCGTCGCCGCGGCAACGGGCCGGCGCTCGTTCGCCATGTGGAGACGTACGCCCTGCCCGACCCGACCGCCGCGCTCGGCGAGATCGCCGCGCCGACGCTCGTCATGTCCGGCGAGGACGACGCGATCGTGCCGCTGGCGACCGCTCGCGGCCTCGCCGACGCCATCGACGGAGCGCGGCTCGTGATCTATCCCGGCGTCGGTCATCTCGCGCACGAGGAAATCCCGGCCGTCAGCGTGTTGGACGCGCGGGCGCTCCTCGCCCAGACGATCGCGGCGGAATGAGCGACGCAGCCGCGTCGCCGCCGAACGAAGGGCGTTCAGGGCGTTACCGCGCTTACGTCCTTTTCATTCTCGTCGTCGTTTACGCGTTCAATTTCATCGACCGCCAGATCGTCGGCATTCTCGCGGTGCCAATCAAAGCCGATCTCGGATTGTCAGACGTTGAATTGAGCCTGATGGGCGGCCTCGCCTTCGCGCTCTTCTACACGTTTCTCGGCATACCGGTCGCTATGCTCGCCGCCCGTTCGAACCGCGTCTGGATCATGACCGCGGCGCTCGCCGTTTGGAGCGCCATGACCGCCGCGTGCGGCCTCGCGCAGAATTTCTGGCACTTGTTTCTAGCGCGCCTCGGTGTCGGCGTCGGCGAGGCGGGCGGCGTCGCGCCGGCCTATTCACTGATCGCTGACTATTTTCCGGCGAGCGCGCGCGGGCGCGCGATGTCGATTTACTCGTTCGGCATCCCCTTGGGCTCCGCGCTTGGCATTTTGATGGGCGGCGTCCTGACGAGCTATCTCGACTGGCGCTCAGCGTTCGTCATCGTCGGACTGATGGGCCTGGCGCTCGCGCCGATCTTCCGCCTCACGGTGCGCGAACCGCCCCGCGGCGGGCTCGACGGCGTCGGCGCAGCCAACGCCGGAACGGCCTCGATCGCGGACGTCGCGCGGACCCTCGCCAAAAAGCCTAGCTTCTGGGGCATGTCGTTCGGCGCCGCGAGCGCCTCCATGGTTGGATATGGCCTTATCTTCTGGCTGCCGTCGTTTTTCGTGCGCAGCTTCGGCGACGCGTTGCCCGGATTTTTCGCCTGGATGCCAGCTTTCCTGATCCCCGATGACGCGGGGCCTCTTCTTTACGCATCCTATTTTTACGCGACGATCCTCTTCCTCGGCGGCACGGCGGGCATCTGGCTTGGCGGCGTTCTCGCCGATCGCTACGGCGCCGATCGCAAAGCCGCCTATGCGCTTGTGCCGGCGTTCGCGTTCCTCGCGACGGTGCCGTTCTTTCTCGTCGGCGTTCTGAGCACGAGTTTGGCGCTCGCTTTTCCGGCCTTCCTGGGCCTGCAGGCGCTGAGCCTCGTCTGGCTCGGGCCGGTGATTGCGGCCTTTCAGCAAATCGTGAAGCCGAACATGCGCGCAACCGCGTCGGCTATCTTTTTGTTCGTGAACAATCTGATCGGCATCGGCGTCGGCAACCTCGTCATCGGCGCATTGTCCGACGCGCTGCGCGCCGAGTTCGGAGACGAGTCCCTGCGCTACGCGATCCTGTCAGGCGTCGGATTTTACGCTGTCGCAGCCGGGCTGTTCATCTTCGCCGCGCGGCGGCTTGAAACGGATTGGGAAGCCTGACGGCGTCAGCGCCGGAAGAGCCAGACCAGCATGGCGAGATGAAAAAGCAGCGCCGAAAACATGGCCGCGGCGACGCCCAAATTAAGGCCGCCAAGGAGCGCGAACCGCAGCGCGACCATTAAGGACGCGCCTGCGCCCAAAAAGTATCCAAGCGGACGAATGAGGCGCGTGCGGCCCGTGCGCGCGAACCAGATCGCTATGGCGGCGAACTCGATGACGACGCCGACGACGATGATCCCGACGAGTCGCGCGTCGAATTCAATCATGCGCCGAAGGGTGGGTTCAGCCGCACGACTTCAAAGTTGAGGTACGACGCGAACGACACCCACAACAAATAGGGCGCCAGCAGGAGCGCGGCGCGCGGCGCGAACCGTCGCACGAAGATAAGCGGCGCAAGGATCGACAGCCAGAGGAACGCGACGTCGATCAACGCCCAGTCGGGGCGCTGCGCGGTGAAAAAGAGGTAGCTCCAAAGAACGTTCACGCCCGCGTTGACGACGAACAGGACGGCGATGACGCGGCGCGCGGCGTTGGACGGCGCGGCGCGCCAGGCGACGACGATCGCCCAGACCGTCAGGGCGTAAATGATCGTCCAGGCCGGTGCGAACAGCCAGTCCGGTGGGTTGAGCGCGGCTTTTTCGAGCCCGCGATACCACGGGCCCACTTGCGTCAGCGCGCCGCCGGCCATCGCGAGGAGAAACGCCCCGCCCGCGGCCACGACGAACGGGCGTCGCCAGTCGGCGGGGCTGCTGGCGTCGATCGCCCTCATCTCACGCGCCCCTTACGGACGGGTTTCGCGTTGCAGCTGGGCGAGCCCGAGCAGGTGGGCCATGTCCTTGAAGAAAATGCGCAGATGGGCCGCGGGTTTCGCGCGCACGAGGCGCTTGTTCATATAGGCGTCCCAGGTGAGGCGCTGCACGTCTTCATCGTTGCAGATGTTAACGAAACGCTCGCGGCGTTTGTCGTTGCGGTACCAGAAGTGCTGCATCACGCCGAGCACGAAGAAAACTTTGCCGTGTTCGCGGAGGTACGCCTTGCGTGCGCGAGCGAAGGCGCGCGCGTCGCCGGTCGCCAACACCTCATCGGCCGCCTCGCCGGCCTTTTGGCCGCCGAGCATGGCGTAGTAGATGCCCTCGCCCGAGGCGGGCGCGACGCAGCCGGCCGCGTCGCCCGCGAGCATCACGTCCTTGCCGTTGTCCCAGCGTTTGCGCGGCTTCAGGGGGATCGGCGCTCCCTCGCGGCGGATCGTCTCCGCGGCGTCGAGGGTCGTGCGGGCGCGCAGGTCGGCGATCGCGCCGCGCAAGGAGAAGCCTTTCCGGGCGCTGCCGACGCCGACGCTCGTCTGCGCCCCGTGGGGAAAGACCCAAGCGTAAAAGTCCGGTGACAGACGGCCCTGATAGTAGATCTCGCAGCGCGAGCCGTCGAAGTCCGCATCCGTCGGCGAGGCGACGATCTCGTGGTAGGCGAAAACGCTGGTCGGCTCTTCGGCGATCTCAGCCTGGCGCGCCACTTCCGAGCGCGCGCCGTCGGCGCCGATAACCGTGCGGGCGCGGATCGTCCGTAGAGGCGCTTTTTTTGACGCCTCCGCTGGTCGCCAACGGATGAGCGCTGCGCCGTCCGCGTCGCGGTCGAGCTCAACGAACTGACCGTCGCGGCGCACCGCGCCGGCCGCGGCCGCGCGCTCGCGCAGGAACTCGTCGAAACGTTCGCGGTCCACCATGCCGACGCACCCGCCTTCGATCGGCATGTCGACGGATCGTCCGGATGGCGCGACCATGCGCGCCGACGTCGCGCGAGCGACGATCTGCGCGTCGGGCACGGCGAAGTCGCGGATGAGCCGCGGCGGGATCGCGCCGCCGCAGGGCTTGATGCGGCCCGGCCTGTCGAGAAGAACGACGCGCCGGCCCTTGGCCGCGAGCGTTTCCGCAGCGGTGGCCCCCGCAGGCCCCCCGCCGACGACGACCGCGTCGAATGTCTCGACGCCAACGTTTTCCTCAGCCATGGGGCGCTCCATCTAATTTCGTATCGGGATCATTCCGCCGGGACGCGGCGCATCGTGGGTGTAGAGAGCGGTTTCAGGACAGGGCCGCGCGTCCCGACCTTGGCGGCGAGAACGGCCGCCGCGACGAAGGCGGCGGCCTCGGCCGCGAAGACGAGGCCGAACGCCGGAGCCGCCGCGCCGAAGACCGCGCGCGCCACGTCAAGGGCCGCCGCGCCCAGAAATCCGCCGACGCCGCAGGCGCGCGCCTGCGCCGCGCCCCAGACGCCCATGCGCACGCCCTCGCGGCCCGAGCCGCCCTTGCTCGCGAGCGCCATCATCGCGCCCACGGCGGCGACCGCGAACGCGCCGTTGGCGAGGCCAAGGGCGAACACGGACCATTTGAGCGGCCAGCCCGGCCCAACGGCCGCCGCGGCCGCGAGGCTGACGAGCGCCATGGCCGAGGCGAGACAACCACCGAACGTCCACGCCCTCGCGACGCCGGGACGCGTCCGGGCTAGCGCGCCAGCGACGATCGCCGTCGCGATCATGCCGAGGAGCGCGCCGCCGTGCTGCACGCCGGCGAGACGGGTCGAGGCGCCGGGGTCGTACCCGAACCTGAGGCCCGCAAAAGGCTCGAGGATAAGGTCCTGCGCGCTGTAGGCGAGCATGGCGACGAAGACGAAAATCGTGAACAGGCGCGCCTCCGGGTCTCGAAGAACGCTCGCAAGCGCCGCGCGGAAAGGCGTCGCCGACGGCGCAGGCGCGCTCGGCGTCCGCATGCGGTCGATGCCGATGAGCGCCAGCGCAGAGACGCCCACGGCGAGCGCGCCGACGCCTGCGGTGACGGCGACGAGCCGCGCGAGACTGAACGGCGTCAACAGGCCGCCCGCAACGCCCGCGGTGACGGCGAAGCCGAAAATCATCATGATCCAGACGACTGCGGCCGCGGCCGGTTTGCGGGACGGCGCGACGGTCGCGGCGAGGAGCGCAAGAAGGTTCGTGCCCGCCGCGCCGACGCCGCCACCGACGAGCGCGAAGGCGGCCATGGCGGCGAGCGTTCCGAGCCAGGGCGACGTCGCCATCAATCCGACGGAAAGCGCCGCGCCGACGGCGCCAAGGGCGAGCGCGGCCATGCCTCCGACGATCCACGGCGCCCGGCGCCCACCGACGTCGGCGCCATGGCCCCATCGCGGCCGCGCCATCTGCACGGCGTAGTGCCAGGCGACGAGCGCGCCCGGCAGCGCCGCCGGCAGCGCAAGCTCCACGACCATGACGCGGTTCATCGTCGATGTGACGAGGACTACGATCGCGCCGATCGCCGTTTGCACGAGCCCAAGGCGGACGACGCCGAGCCAGCTCAATCCTGGCGCCGACGTTCCGCTCACGCTGCGCCTCCGAGCGCCAGCGACCGGGCGGCGAGTGCGCTCGCCATCATGCCGAGCACATAAAGCGTGACGCCGGTCGCGTTGTACCAGGGCGCGCGGCCGCGCGGGTCGGCGAGAAGCCGCGGCATCAGGTAGATCTGCGCAAGGAGCGCCGTGGCGACCGCGCCGGCGTGACCCGGCTTGCCGACAGCGGCGAGCATGGCGACGACGACGACCTGCGGGGCCGCCATCACGGCGCAGGCGACGCGCGCGGCCCGATCCGGCCCCAACGTAACGGGCAAGGAGCGCAGACCCGTCCGCCGGTCGCCTTCGAGCGCCTTGAAATCGTTGAGCGTCATGATGCCGTGGGCGCCGATCGAATAAAGCAGCGCGAGGGCGACGACGAGCGGCGACGGCGCAGCGCCGAGCATGACCGCGGCGCCCGTGAACCATGCGACCCCTTCATAGGAAAGGCCGACGGCGGCGGGGCCGAGCCAACCGTCACGCTTCAGCCGAAACGGCGGCGCCGAATAAGCCCAGGCCAGCGCGACGGCGACGAGGCCGGCGACGAACGCCCAGGTCCCGAGCGACGCCGCGAGCGCAAGCGACGCGGCGGACCAGAAAATCGCAATGTATAGCCCCCACCGGCCCGGCACGCGGCCCGACGGGATCGGACGATCCGGTTCGTTGATGGCGTCGACGTGCCGGTCGAACCAGTCGTTCACCGCCTGACTTGCTGCGCAAACGAACGGACCGGCCAACAGCACGCCGCCGACCGCGTAGGCCCAACGGGCGTCTGCGCCGAAAAGCGGCGCGCCGGACGAGACGACGCCGCACGCGAAAGCCCACATGGGCGCGAACCAGGTGACGGGCTTGAGAAGTTCGCCCACCGCCGCCAGCTCCGGCGCGGTACGGACGGGTGCGTTTGCGGGCGAATGTGCGCGGGCGCGGGACACGAGGTGTAATTTACGCTTTACACTCGAGGCGTCAATTCAAATTGACGCCTCGTTGGCGCGACCGATTGCGTTCAGCCCGCGTCGTCGATGCCGAAGCGTTTCAGCTTCGAATAAAGCCCTTGGCGGCTGAGCCCGAGGATCTCCGCGGCGGACGCGCGATTGTCGCTGGCGAGGCCGAGCGCCGCCTCGATGCACAGTTTTTCGATCAGGTCCGTCGATTCACGGACGATTTCCTTGAGCGGCATGCGCCCGACGAGGCCCGTCACCTGGTCGACGGAGCTCGGCAGGGTCTCGCCTAGGCGCGGCCCGCTCGGCAATCGCCGGGCAACGCTGCGAATCGAGAACCCGTACCGGGCGTCGGTCTCGCACGGGGCGGAAACGGCGCAGATCTCGACGTCCTCCTCCACCCCGAAACGATCCCGAACGACCGTCGCGAAATTGCGGACCGCGCCATGGCTCTTGAGGTTCGAGACAAGCATATTGATCTCGGTGGCTGAGCGGCCGAGCCAATTGGTCAGCGGCTCACCGACGGCCTGCTGCGCGCCGACGAGTTGGGCCATGGCGACGAACGCGCGATTCGCGGCGAGGACGCGCAAGTCTCCGTTGCCCACGAGAAGCCCGTCCGGCAAATGCTCCATAACGCTTTCGAGCGGACCGTCGCCCCGCGCGCGCGGCGACGCGGCCGCGCACGCCGGGCGATCTTCGCGGGCCAGCCGCACGATGAGCTTCGTCTCCTCGCCCTGGCGGAACGCCGACGCGATCAACGAGAAGGCGGCGCCGTCCTTCAACGCCACGCGCTCGCTGGTCGCCTTGCCGAGCGACAGGGCCGCGGCCGCCAGGCGTTCGACCTCGCGCCGCGACGCGTCGCGCATGAGCGCCGACAGATCGCCCCGCAACGTCGTTCCCTCGTCGACGCCGATCAGGCGACGCGCCGCCGGATTGGCTTCCTCGATGGCGAGGCTCGCGGCGCTAACGATCAACACCGGCTCGTTCGTCGTGTCGAAGAGCAGCCTGTAGCGAGACTCCGCCTCGCGCAGTCGAGCGTACTCCCGCTCAAGGTCCTGATGGGTTTCGATCAGACGTTGCTGCAGCGCCGCGGTCGCCCGCAAGTCGCGGCCCACGGCGACGAAGCGGTTCGCCGCGCCCGTGCTCACCGTGATGTAGGCGACCGGCACGTCGGCCCCCGACGGCGACGGATGGTTCACCTGGCGCCACCGCGCCGCTTTCGGCGCCGCGCCGCTCAACAGATCTTCGATCTTCGGCTTGCTCTCGATCGTGACGGTGTCGATCCAAGGCTTACCGCGCCAGGCCGACACATGGCTGTCTTTCGCGAGGGCGTCGTCGCCGACGGCGACGTCTTTTATGACGCCGCCGTCCAGGACGAGGGCGACGTCAGCGGCCGAGGCGATCATGCGCGCGGTCGTTCTCGCGTCCATGTCCGCGAAAAAGCGCTTCGGACTTTTGAACGCTAGAGATTTGTCGCCAGGCGCTGCCGGAACGTCCATCTGATATCCACGAAGCCTCCGTGGTTGCGCTCTAGCAGCGGTTGCGTAAAGAGGCGAGCAACATCTCCGCGGCGGCAGGCGCATCGCGGGCGTCGACCGACCAGCCGTCCGCCCCCGCCTCGCTCGCAAGCGACGGTCGCTCGGCGAAAGCGACGCCGCCGACGATGACTTTCAGGTCGGGGTTGCGAGAGGCCTCCCGCAACGCCGTAATTTCATCGCCAAGAGCCTCGCGTGTGGTTGTCGACGCCGATAGTCCAAGAACGTCGAAGGGCTCGCCGGCGAGGAGCGCCGCCAGTTGCGCACGGTCGCGTCCGGGTTCGCAACTGACGCGCCAGCCCGCCTGACGGAAGAATTCGCCGACGATGACGACGCCCAGAATGTGCTGGTCCCCAAGCGCGTTGCCGAGAAGGACTTTGCCGACCGGCGCCGTGTCGCTCCACCGGGGCGAGGATTTGGCGCTTTGATCTCGAACCACCTCGTGAAGGCGGATGAGCCCGAGCGTCACGTCCGTGAAGCTGCGAACGTCCGTCTCCCACATTTCGCCGAGCCTTTGGGCCGCGACCGCTAGGAGATCGAGGTAAACGGACTCGCGCGCGACCCCCCGGGCGATGACGTCGTCCACGAAACGAAGACTTCGCGCCGACGAGCCGTCGAGAACGGTGTCAAGAAACGCGTCTACGTCTTCGGCTTTCAGGGCCGCGCCGTCTTTCGCGTCCGCGGCGCCGCTGGCCTCGGCCAGCCGGTGGGCCAGCATCAGCCTGGGGATCATTTCGCCTTCGATGGCGCGCCGCAGCTCTTCGGCTACGTCGGGCGGCGCCTGGGCGGAATGGGCCGATGGAGCGGCTCCGACGTCGGTCTCGACGTCTCCGATTGAATTCACGTGATCGTCTGAACTCACGAGATCGTCGCGGAGCGGTTCAGCGCCCTCGGCGGCGGGGTCGTCAGCCATCGTCGCCCCTTGTGCGCGCTCTTCGGAACAGCGAGCGCTTCCCGGCGCCGATCGCGTCCTTCGCCAGGACGGTCGGCGCCAACGCCGCGGAAGACGCCGCGGCTCGTCCGCGAACCGGTCGTCGCCGATCGATCGTCAACCCGATCGCAGCCCGGCGCCCGCTTCGTATCCGCGCCTCAACCCGGCGCATCCCGGAACGCTTACAAACCGACGCCAGCCAAACCAGGGCTCCGGCGGCGTCTTTTCGGCGCGATTTCGCCTCTGAGGCGAATTCCACTGTCGCCGCGTTTTCGGACGCACAGCGACGTCGCCAGTATCCAATTCGTCGCTTCGGCCAATTCATCAGAAGCATTCTCAATAAACCCGACGCCCCGGCCCACGGCAAGAGCATGCGACCGATCGTCCGATGCTTTCACAAACCCCGGATTTGTCAATTTTCTTTGACGTCAATTTGGCTTGACACCTTTCGAGCATCCTCGATAAGTTTTCATCGTTCCCGGGGCCAAACGTCCGTAATCGGCACAATAGGCGCGCCGTTCCAAGAAGCGTCGCGGCGAGTTCACGAAGACGACCGCCGCGCAAGCCCCCCGGTAAGAGGCCGTCGCCATGCATCCTCAGACGCAAGAACGCCAGGAGCCGGCCCCGATCTATACGCGGGCCGAACGCGCGCGCCGCGACGCGTCGCCCTGGACCGTCGTGCAAGGCGCGCTCGCGCCGACGCAATTCGCGATTTTTCTCGTCAGCCTCGTCCTCGTCGTCCGGTTTCTGGCGACGGGCGAAGGCTACGCGGCGGCCTCCGCGTCGATCGTCATCAAGACCGGCGCGCTCTACGCCATCATGATCACCGGCGCGATTTGGGAAAAGGACGTCTACGGTCAATATCTGTTCGCACCCGCCTTCTTCTGGGAGGACGCGGTGTCGATGCTCGTCATTGCGCTGCACACCGCTTATCTCGTAGCGCTCGCCGTCGGGGCGTGGGATCCGGCGGCGCGCATGGCCCTCGCCCTCGCCGCTTACGCCGCTTACGTCGTCAACGCGGCGCAGTTCCTCCTGAAGCTTCGCCGCGCGCGGCTTGAGAACGCCGGCGTCGACGCCGGCGGGCTTGAAGGACGCCCGGCATGAGCGCGGCGCCCGGCATTGCGCCTGACGCCGCGCCGGGGCCGAAGCCCCTGCGGGAGCGCGGCCAGCGCGAAGTTTTCTGCGGCTTGACAAGCATCGTCTGGCTGCACCGCAAAATGCCGGACGCGTTCTTTCTCATCGTCGGCTCGCGCACCAGCGCGCACCTTATGAAGTAGTACGCCGGCGTGATGATTTTCGCCGAACCGCGATTCGCCACGGCGATCCTCGAAGAGCGCGACCTCGCCGGCCTCGCCGACGCCAACGAAGAACTCGACACGACCGTCGCGCGGCTCTTGGCGCGACGGCCCGACGTCAAGCGCCTTTTCCTCGTCGGCTCGTGCCCGTCGGAAGTCATCAAGCTCGACCTCAAAAAGGCCGCCGCGCGCCTCGACGCGGCGTACGGCCCGAACGTCCGCGTATTGAACTTCTCTGGCAGCGGCATCGAGACCACGTTCACGCAAGGCGAAGACGCGTGTCTTGCGGCGATCGCCGCGGATCTGCCTGACGACGCGCCGGACGCCGGTCCGTCCCTCCTTGTCGTCGGCGCGCTCGCGGACATCGTGGAGGACCAGTTCCGCCGCCTGTTCGACGCGCTCGGCGTCGGCCCGGTGCGGTTCCTGCCGGCGCGGCGTCGGGAGGACGCCGCCGGCGTCGGCCCCAACACGCGCTATCTTCTCGCCCAACCCTTCCTGCGCGACGCGGCGGCCGCGCTCGACGCCCGGGGCGCCCGGCGTCTTGCGGCGCCCTTTCCCCTTGGCCTCGAGGGCTCGCGCGCCTGGTTCAAGGCCGCCGCCGACGCGTTCGACGTCGACGCGGCGCGCTTTGACGCCACGCTCGCGCCGTTCGAAGCGCGGGCGGCCGCGGCGCTTGCGAAACCGCGCGAGGCGTTCGCCGGCAAACGGGTCTTTTTCTTTCCCGACAGTCAGCTCGAGCCGCCCCTCGCGCGGTTCCTGTCGCGAGAGCTTGGCGCAAAGCTCGTCGAAGTCGGCGCGCCCTATCTGCACGCGTCGCACTTGAAGGAGGAATTCGCCCTTCTGCCGACGGACGTTCCCTTAAGCGAAGGCCAGGACGTCGCCCGCCAACTCGCCCGCTGCCGCGCCGCGCGCCCGGACCTCACCGTCTGCGGGCTCGGCCTCGCCAATCCGCTCGAGGCGGAGGGGCTGACGACCAAGAGGTCGATCGAACTTCTCTTCACGCCGATCCAGGGCTTCGACCAGGCGGGCGACCTGGCGGAGTTATTCGTGCGCCCCTTCGGTCGCCGAGAAAGACTGGCGGTCTGATGCGGCTGGCGGTTTGGACATATGAAGGCCCGCCCCATGTCGGGGCGATGCGCGTCGTCGCAGGGCTTAAAGACGTGCATTACGTGCTGCACGCGCCCCAGGGCGATACGTACGCCGATCTTCTGTTTACGATGATCGAGCGCCGACCGTCTCGCCCGCCGGTGACGTATACGCCGTTCGAGGCGCGCGATCTGGGCGGCGATACGGCGAACGGCTTCAAGACGGCGGTGAAGGACGCGTTCGAGCGCTTCAAGCCCGCCGCCATGGTCGTAGGCGCGTCGTGCACGGCCGAGCTTCTGCAGGACGATCCGGCGGGCCTGGCCAAGGCGCTTGACGCGCCGGCGCCGGTGATCCCTGTCGAATTGCCGGCCTATCAGCGCAAGGAGGGCTGGGGCGCCGGCGAGACGTTCTATCGACTCGCGCGCGGGCTCGCGCATCGTGACGTCGCCAAGACATCGGCGGCCACGGGCCGGCCGACTTGCAACGTACTCGGACCGACGGCGCTCGGCTTCCGCCATCGCGACGACGTCAAAGAGATCTCGCGTTTGCTGGCCGACATGGGCGTCGACGTCGCCGTAACGGCGCCCCTCGGCGCAAGCGCGGCGGACCTTGAGCGCCTTGGCGCGGCCGACTTCAACGTCGTTCTGTACCCGGAGACGGCGGACGCCGCGGCCCGCTGGCTCGAAAAGACATTCGGCCAGCCATACACCAAGACCATCCCTATCGGCGTCGGCTCGACGCACGAATTCATCGCCGAAGTCGCCAGCCTCGCCGGCCTCGACGCCGGCGCGGCCGGCGCCCGTTTCGAAGACGCTTCGAACCTGCCCTGGTGGTCGCGCTCGATCGATTCGAACTACCTCACCGGCAAACGCGTCTTCGTCTTCGGCGACGCGACCCACGCCATCGGCGTGGCGCGCGTCGCCGCCGAGGAACTCGGCTTCGAGGTCGTCGGCCTCGGTTGCTATAATCGGGAGTTCGCCCGCGACCTGCGCGCCGCAGCCGAGAATCACGGCGTCGATCCCCTCATTACGGACGATTACCTCGAGGTCGAGGCGGCGATCGCCGACGCCGAGCCGGAGCTCGTCCTTGGCGGTCAGATGGAGCGCCACATCGCCAAAAAGCTCGGGATCGCCTGTGCGGTGATTTCAGCGCCGGCCCACGTGCAGGACTATCCGGCTCGCTACGCGCCGCTCATGGGCTTCGAAGGCGCGAACGTTCTCTTCGATACGCTCGTCCACCCGCTCGTCATGGGTCTTGAAGAACATCTCCTCGGCATGTTCCGCGAGGATTTCGAGTTCAATGACGCGGCCGGCCCCTCTCATCTAGGCTCGTCTCATCTCGGCCCGTCGCGCGACGCCGCCGATGCGCCGCGTACGGAGACGGCCGCGTCGTCGGACGATGCGAACGCCGTCTGGACGGCGGAGGCCGAAGCCGAGCTCAAGAAGATCCCCTTCTTCGTGCGGGGCAAGGCGCGCAAAAACGCCGAACGCTTCGCATGCGACCGCGGCCTCGCCGCAATCGACGTCGACGTTCTTTACGACGCGAAGGCGCATTATGGCCGCTAGGCGCGCGACCCCTCCCGAGACGCCCGTGCGCGTCGTTCTGGTGACGCTCGACCGTCACCTCGCCGGCGCCGCCGAACGCGCGAGCGCGCGCCTCGCAAAGCGCGCGCCCGGCGTCTCACTCACCTTCCACGCCGCGGCTGATTGGGGCGACGGCGACGACGACAATGACGCGCGGGCCCGCGCCCGCGCCGACGTCGCCCGCGCCGACGTCGTGATCGCCTCCATGCTGTTCATGGAATCGCACATTGCGCCGATCAAAGACGCGCTCGAGGCCCGCGCGGGCGCCTGCGATGCCATCGTCGGCTGCCTGTCGGCCTCGGAGATCGTGAAACTCACCCGGCTTGGCGCCTTTCGCATGGACAAGCCGGAGAGCGGCGCGATCGCGCTCCTCAAAAAGCTGCGCGGGTCCAGCCCGGCGCAGTCGGACAAACAAGGCGACAAGGCGAAGGCGGGCGCGCGCCAGGCGAAAATGCTCCGTCGACTGCCAAAGATCCTGAAGTACGTTCCCGGAACGGCGCAGGACGTGCGCGCCTATTTCCTGACCCTGCAGTATCTCCTCGCCGGGTCGGCGGAGAACCTCGAGAACCTCGTTCTCTATCTATTGAACCGCTACGCCGCCGGCCCCCGCGCCCAACTGAGGGGCGCTTTCGAGCCCGCGCCGCCCGCGGACTATCCGGAGGTCGGCTGCTATCACCCCCGCATGGCGCCCAAGATCGGCGAGGCGGCCTCAAAGTTGCCGCTGGCCCGCTCCAACCGGCCGAACGTCGGCCTGCTTTTGATGCGCTCCTATCTCATCGCCGACGACGCCCGCCATTACGACGGCGTCATCGCGGCGATGGAGGCGAAGGGCCTGCGCGTGACGCCGGTCTTTGCGAGCGGCCTCGACGCGCGCCCGGCGATCGACCGCTATTTCCACAAGAACGGCCAGCCGTCCGTAGACGCGGTTGTTTCGCTCACAGGCTTCTCGCTTGTCGGCGGGCCCGCCTATAACGAGGCCGGAGCAGCCGCGGCCGCCCTCTCGAAACTCGACGTGCCTTATGTCTGCGCGCAGGCCCTGGAGTTCCAAAGCCTTGAAGCGTGGCGCGAGGGCTCGCGGGGCCTTACGCCCGTCGAGGCGACGATGATGGTCTCGATCCCCGAACTCGACGGCGCCACGGGGCCGATCGTCTTCGCGGGCCGCGGCTCGAACGAGAGCGCCGGCGACCGCACGATGTCGGCCTGCCCGGAGCGCGCGGAGACGCTTGCCGCGCGGATCGCCAAGCTCGTCGACTTGCGTCGCAAACGGCCCGCGGAGCGCAAAGTCGCGATCGCGCTCTTCAACTTTCCGCCCAATGGCGGCGCCGTCGGCTCCGCCGCTGGACTGTCGGTCTACGAATCGCTTCTGAACGCCCTGCGCGGGCTTGCGGCCGACGGCTACGACGTCGACGCGCCGGCGGACGTCGACGCCTTACGGGCCGCCATTCTCGATACGGACGGCGCGCCCCGGCTCGCCGCGCGCATCGCCGCCGACGACTGGGTCCGGGCCGAGCCCCGCCTCGCCGAGATCGAAGCTCAATGGGGTCCGGCCCCTGGCCGCGTTGACGCCGACGCCCGTTCGATCCGCATCCACGGCGCCCATTTCGGCTCGGTTTTCGTCGGGATCCAGCCGGCGTTCGGCTATGAAGGCGATCCGATGCGGCTCCTGTTCGAGGGTTCGTTCGCGCCGACCCACGCCTTCGCAGCCTTCCACCACTATGTGCGCCGCGTGTTCGACGCGGACGCCATCCTCCATTTCGGAACGCACGGCGCGCTCGAGTTTATGCCGGGCAAGCAGGTCGGCCTGACGGGCGATTGCTGGCCGGACTATCTCATCGGCGACCTGCCGAATTTCTATTTCTACGCCTGCAACAACCCCTCCGAAGCCGCGCTCGCCAAGCGCCGCGCCGCGGCGACGACGATCAGCTATCTGAGCCCGCCGCTCGCCCGCGCGGACCTCTATAAGGATCTCGCCGATCTCAATGCGACGATCGACCGTTGGCGGACGACCGCGCCCGACGAGCTGGACGCGCGCGCCGACGTTGCGGACCTCATTCAGGTCCAGGCGGCCGCGCTTGACATGGGCGGCGCCGCGCCCGCCTGGGGCGTCGACGCCGAGACAGAAATCATGCGCCTGCGGACCACCGTGCGCGAACTCGAAGACACGCTGATCCCCCACGGCCTCCACATCGCCGGCGACGGCCTCGACGTCCGCGAGCGTGCCGACATGCTCGACGCGATGGCGCTCGACTGGCCGGACGGCGTCTCGGCCGACGCGCGCCGGCGCGCCATCGACGCCGTCGTCGCCGGCGCCTCGGCGCGCGCCGCCGCGGCGGGCGACCCGGCGCTTGAGGCCGCGCTCGCCCCGCTCGTCGACGTGAACGAGAAGCTCAGCGTCGATGCCGAGATCCCCGCGCTCTTGCGCGCGCTCGACGGTGGCTTCGTCGCGCCGGTCGCCGGCGGCGACGTCGCGCGCAACCCGGACGTTCTGCCGACGGGCCGCAACATCCACGGGTTCGACCCGTTCCGCCTACCGAGCGCTTACGCCCTCGCCGACGGCGCGCGTCAGGCCGAGCGGCTTCTTGCGCGACGGCAAGCCGACGCCGGCGCATTGCCCGAAACCGTCGCGATCGTCCTCTGGGGCACAGACAATTTGAAGAGCGAGGGCGCGCAGGTCGCCCAAGCTATGGCGCTTCTCGGCGCCCGGCCGCGCTTCGACAGCTACGGCCGCCTCGGCGGCGCCGAGCTCATTCCGCTTTCGGAGCTTGGCCGACCGCGGATCGACGTCGTCGCGACCTTATCGGGCATCTTCCGGGACCTCCTGCCCTTGCAGACGCGCATGCTGGCCGAAGCGGCTTACGCCGCGGCGAGCGCAGAGGAAGATCCGTCGTCGAATTTCGTGCGCAAACACGCGCTCGCCTATCAGGCGCAACACGGGTGCGATTTCGAAACGGCGGCCTTGCGCGTCTTCTCGAACGCGGACGGCGCCTACGGCGCCAACGTCAATCAGCTGATCGACGCCGGGCTCTGGAACGACGAGGACGAGCTCGCCGACGCCTTCGAAAAGCGCAAATGCTACGCTTACGGCCGAACCGGCGATCCGGCGCGCGAGCCGGCGCTTCTGTCAAGCATTCTGGGCGACGTCGACGTCGCCTACCAGAACCTTGAATCCGTCGAACTTGGCGTGACGACCATCGACCATTACTTCGACACGCTTGGCGGCGTCGGCCGCGCCGTGCGGCGCGCCAAAGGCGATGACGCCGCCGTCTACATCGGCGATCAAACGCGCGGGCCCGGGGTCGTGCGCACCCTGAAGGAACAAGTGGCGATCGAGACGCGCACGCGCGCACTCAACCCGAAATGGTACGAAGGGCTCCTGAGCCACGGCTATGAGGGCGTGCGCCAGATCGAGGCGCCCGTGACCAATACCATGGGCTGGTCGGCGACGACGGGCATGGTCGATCCGTGGGTCTATCAAAAACTGAGCGAAACCTACGTGCTCGACGAAGCGCTGCGCGACCGGCTTGCGGCGCTGAACCCCAAAGCCTGCGCGCGCGTCGCCAACCGGCTGATCGAGGCGTGCGAGCGCGACTATTGGCGCCCGGACGACGAAACGCTGCTAGCGCTGCGCGCGGCGGGCGAAGACCTGGAAGACCGGCTTGAGGGCGTCGCGCCAGCCGCGGCCGGCGCGGCCGTCTAACGAGGAATTGGAGAAACGATGACGCTTCTCGACATCGAACGACCCACGACGCAGATCGGCGACGGCGAAGGCAGCGTGCAGGTCAAAAACGACGCGCGCATCGACGTCGACGGCGCAAAAGTGTTCGCCGTTTACGGCAAGGGCGGCATCGGCAAGTCGACGACGTCGTCGAACCTGTCGGCGGCGTTCTCGAAGCTCGGCAAGCGTGTCCTCCAGATCGGCTGCGACCCGAAGCATGATTCCACCTTCACGTTGACGAAGCGATTGGCGCCAACGGTGATCGACGCGCTCGAGGCCGTCGATTTCCACAATGAGGAACTTCGTCCGGAGGATTTCGTCTTCGAAGGTTATAACGGCGTCATGTGCGTCGAGGCGGGCGGCCCCCCCGCCGGCACGGGCTGCGGCGGCTACGTGGTCGGCCAAACGGTGAAGCTTCTCAAAGAACACCATCTTCTCGACGACTCCGACGTCGTCATTTTCGACGTTCTGGGCGACGTCGTCTGCGGCGGCTTCGCCTCTCCCCTTCAGCATGCCGAGCGAGCGGTGATCGTCGCCGCGAACGACTTCGATTCGATCTTCGCGATGAACCGCATCGT
This sequence comes from Parvularculaceae bacterium, assembly GCA_050331095.1. Classification (GTDB taxonomy): domain Bacteria; phylum Pseudomonadota; class Alphaproteobacteria; order Caulobacterales; family Parvularculaceae; genus MED-G105. Next base: position 25,194 of record JBHJHE010000013.1, on the reverse strand, counting down.
CGCCGCCATTCAGGCGAAGGCGAAGAACTATGACGTGCGCCTCGCCGGCGTCGTCGCCAACCGGTCGGCCGACACCGACGAAATCGACCGCTTCAACGACGCGGTGGGCCTGAAGCGCCTTGCGCACTTCCCCGATCTCGACGTCATCCGCCGCTCGCGCCTCAAGAAGTCGACGCTCTTCGAAATGCCCGACGGGCCTGACGTGGAGCAGGCGCGCACGGAGTACCTGAAGCTCGCAGCGGCGTTGTGGGCCGGCGCCGAGCCGTTGAACGCGCAGCCCATGAAGGACCGCGAAATCTTCGACTTTCTTGGATTCGACTGATGAACGCTTCGTCGACATACGCCCTGCGCCGCGCGCAGCTTGAGACCTACTTCGACCGCACCGCGATGGAGGCTTGGGCGAAGCTCACCTCCGACGCGCCGGTCAGCGGCGTGCGCGCGACGGTGCGCGCCGGGCGCGACGCCATGCGCGAGACGCTGCTGTCGTGGCTGCCCACGGATTTGTCCGGACGCCGCATTCTCGACGCCGGCTGCGGCGCCGGCCAGTTCGCGATGGCGGCGGCGAGCCGAGGCGCGAGCGTCGTCGCCGTCGACGTGTCCGCCCGGCTGGTGGCGCTGGCGGAGGAACGCCTCAAAGAGACGCCCGCGAGCGCGGGCGAGGTCCGTTTCGTCGTCGGCGACATGCTGGACCCGGCGCACGGCCGTTTCGACCACGTCGTGGCGATGGATTCGCTCATTCACTATCGGGCGGAAGACGTCGTCCGCGTCCTGCGCGGCTTAGGATCGCGCGTGGAGCAGTCGATCCTCTTCACGTTCGCGCCCTCGACGCCGCTCCTCGCGACGATGCACCGGGTCGGAAAACTCTTTCCACGGAGCGACCGCGCGCCGGCGATCGAGCCGGTGGCGCCGCGGCGTCTTAATGAGCGTATCGGGGCGGACGCGGCCCTTTCGGGCTTTGCGCCAATGCGCTCGCGACGCGTGTCGTCCGGTTTTTACATTTCCGAAGCGATGGAGCTTGCGCGACGGTGACGGGGCGCGCCCACATAAGCGCCGCGCGGCGATCGCGCGAGGCGGAAGCTCAAGCGCCCGAGTTCCGGGCCGCCGAAGTCAAGGCTGCTTGGCTCGCGTTCGCCGCGAAGATCGCGCCGTTCGCCCGAGTGGCCTCGGCGGACCTGCCTTTGTCGCGCCTTTTGCGCCTCTCGCTGTTCCAGGTCGCCGTCGGCATGGGGCTCGCGCTTACGACCGGCGCGCTCAACCGCGTGATGATCGTCGAACTCGGCGTGCCGGCCTGGCTCGTCGCCGCGATGATCGCCGCCCCCGTTCTCGTCGCGCCGGCGCGCGCGCTTATCGGCCATCGCTCGGACGGACACCGGTCCGCCTTCGGCTGGCGACGCGCGCCCTATATCTGGTTCGGCGCCATGCTTCAGTTCGGCGGGCTCGCCGTTGCGCCGTTCGCGCTTCTCATTTTGTCAGGCGACGCGGCAGGCGGAATCGCGCTTTTCGGCGAAGCCGTCCGCCCCGAGACGATCGGCGCGGCCGCAGCGGGACTTTCGTTCCTCCTGATCGGCGCCGGCGTCCATACGACCCAGACGGCGGGCCTCGCCCTCGCCTGCGACGTCGTTCCGGCGTCCGCCCGCCCGCGCGCCGTCGCGCTTCTCTATGTCGCGCTGCTGCTCGCCATGACCGCGAGCGCCCTCGTCTTCGGATGGCTCCTAAATCCGTTCACGCCCGTTCGGCTCATTCAGATCGTTCAGGGCGCGGCGGTTCTGACGTTGATCCTGAACGCCGCCGCCCTGTGGCGCCAGGAAGGCCGCAGCGCCAACGAGCGCGCGCAGCCCGCGCCGACGCGTCGCTTCGCCGACGCCTGGTCCGAACTCGCCGCCGCGCCCGGCGCGATCCGCGCGCTTGTCGCCGTCGCCCTCGGCGCGGCGGCCTTTGGCATGCAGGACGTTCTGCTCGAGCCCTACGGCGGCGAGGCGCTTGGCCTCACGGTCAGCGAAACGACAATGTTGACGGCGTTGATCGCTGCGGGCGGGCTCGCCGGTTTCGCCGTCGCCGCGCAGCGGCTGACGAACGGCGCGGAGCCCCACCGCCTCGCGAGCGTCGGCCTCCTCGTCGGCGTGCTTGCGTTTGCGGCGGTGATCCTCGCAGAGCCGATCCGGTCCGTCGCGCTCTTCCGCGTCGGCGTCGCCCTCGCAGGCTTTGGCGGCGGCGTTTTTTCCGTGTGCACGCTTGTCGCGCTGATGGCGATCGCCAAGCCACGCGGCGGCCGCTCCCCCATCGACAGCGGTTTAACGCTCGGCGCCTGGGGCGCGGCGCAAGCGACGGCCGCCGGCGCGGCGGCCGCGCTAGGCGGCGCCTTGCGTGACGGCCTCGGCGCCCTCGCTGAAGCCGGTCGGCTCGGCCCCGCCTTCTCTTCGCACGCGGCAGGCTATGTCTTCGTTTACCACCTCGAAATTCTGCTGCTGTTCGCGACGCTCGCCGCCATCGGCCCACTGGCGCGACACGCACGATCGACCGTTTCGCCCTCCCCCGCCGTCTTGCCCGCCTATCCGGCGTGAACGGAAGGATTGGAGACGCGAATGAGAAACGACCCTGAACGAGAGGAGCTTGCCTTATGATTTTCGGCGGTCAATTCGTCCCCGGCATCGATCTGGTGGACGTGAGCTTGTGGTTGTTCACCCTGTTCTTCTTCGGCCTCGTCTTCTATCTGCAGGCGGAAAGCCGGCGTGAAGGCTATCCACTGGAGACCGACACAGACGGCTCTTTGGAGGACAGCGGCCTTAACTGGTACTTGCCCAAGAAGATCTTCCGTTTGCCGCACAATCGCGGCGACGTGGAGCTCGAACACGGCAAGCGCGACCAGCGTCGCCATGCGCTGAAACGCGCCGCGGCGTGGCCCGGCGCGCCTTATGCGCCGACAGGCGATCCGATGCGCGACGGCGTCGGCCCGGCGGCCTACGCCGAACGCGACGACGTGCCGGACCTCACCGACGACGGCCGCCCGCGGATCGTTCCGTTCCGCCTCGGCGACGGCTATGAAGTCGCCAAAGGCGATCCGGACCCGCGGGGCATGGCGGTCGTCGGCGTCGATGGCGTCGAGGCCGGCGAGGTGGTCGACCTCTGGATCGACCGCTCCGAGGCGATGATCCGCTACCTCGAAGTCAAACTGAGCGGCGGCGCGGTTGAGAAGCGCATTCTTCTGCCGATGCCCTTTGCGCTCGTCGAAGGCAAGAACCGCCGGGTCAGCGTCGACGCCATCCTCGGCGGGCAATTCGCCAACGTTCCGACGACGAAGAAACCGGACCAGGTGACCCGGCTCGAAGAAGACAAGATCTCGGGCTATTTCGGCGGCGGCAAGCTCTACGCGACGCCGTCGCGCGCAGAATCGTTCGCGTAAGGAGCTACGCGCCATGGACCTCTTCCACGACGAAGAAGACGTCGCGGGCGAGCCCGTTCTTGGGCTCCCCGAGACCCTTCCCCAAGGCGAACGCGTGATCTGGCGCGGTCGACCGAACGCATTGGCGCTCGCCGTTGACGCGTTTCGCCTGCCCTGGATCGCCGCCTACTTCGCCATCGCCACCGCCTGGCGCATCGTCGGCGGCCTCGCCGCCGGCGAAGGCGCGCAGGCCGCGACCGACGCGGCGATCATGGCTTTCGGCATGTTCTGCCTCGCCGCCGCCGTGATCATCGTCCTCGCCGCCGCAATGGCGCGCGCCACCGTCTACACTGTAACCAACCGGCGCGTCGTCATCCGGCACGGGGCGGCGATCAGGAAGTACGTCAATCTTCCGTTTGCGATGATTTCGGCGGCCTCCCTGCAGTTGCGCCGGGGCGGGGTCGGCAACTTGGCGCTCGCCCTCAATCACGACCCGAAACGCGGGGCCATTCCTTATCTTCACTTATGGCCGCATGCGCGCCCGTTCCGCTTCGCGCGGACGCAGCCGACGTTCCGGGCGATTCCGCAGGCGGAGGACGCGGCCCGCGCTTTCGCCGACGCCATGAAGGCGAACGCCCCCGCGCGCGTGTCGCTCGACGCGCCGAGCCCGCAACCGGACGCCGGCGCGCCCGACGGACGCGAACAAGTCGCCGTCGCCTGACGCGCAGCGAGAAAAAAGGAGACGCGATAGATGTCGACGCCTGATCGTCCGCAGCCGCCCCACCGGCCCGTCGAGATTATGCCAACGCCGCTCAAGGTGGGCGGCGGCGCGCTGCTCGCCTTCGTCGTCGCGGCGGCGATGCTTTCCGACGCCGACAAGCAAGGCGACCTCCGCCACGCCGCGACGCCTGTCCTTGAAATGCGCAGCCTGACGTTCAGCGACGCCGCGGACGGCGGCGTCGTCGTGCGCGAATGGGACAGCGAGGCGACCGTTCACACCTACGCGCCCGGCGAGGGCGGCTTCGTGCGCACGGCGCTGCGCGGCCTCGCCCATTCGCGGCGCATGGCCGAGATCGGCTCCGAAGCGCCCTTCCATCTGAAGCTCATGGAGGGCGAAATGCTCGTCCTTGAAGACGTCGCCACCGGCAAACGCATCGGCCTTGACGCGTTCGGCGACGACAATCGCGCGCAGTTCGCGCTTCTTCTAGATACAGACGGAGCGCCAAGATGATCGCGGGCCGCCGCTTTACGACGCCATGCACGGTCACCGTACGGTGCGACGACGAATCGCTTGAAGCGCATGTCGCCCTCGCCGGCGGCGTCGAGCCCGACGTCGGCGACCGTGTGACCGTCTTCGGCGCGCCGATCAAAGTGGCGTTCGGCGAGAGCGCTACGTTCGATCGCGTCGCGCGCATTGAACGCGCCGGGCCTCTGCGACGCATGTTCACCAAAGTCAAATCGATGGGCCTGCTGACGGAGCTTTACGAAGTCAGCTTTTCGGAAGGGATCCTCAAATGACGACCGCCGACGCCGCGACGCGCGGATACGACACCAACGCCGCCGCCCTTGAAAACACGGCGCTGAGCCCTCGCTTCTACACCACTGACTTCGATGAGATGGACGCTCTCGACGTCGGCGCCGTGCGCAAGGACTGGGATGCGCTCATGCGCGAGTTCGAAGCGGACCCGAACAAGGGCCACTTCCAGCGCACGGATGAATTCGACGACATTCTCGACACGCTTGAGCCGCAATTGCGCGACGAGTTCGTCGACTTCCTCGTCAGCTCTTTGACGGCCGAATTTTCGGGCTGCGTCCTTTACAAGGAGATCGCCAAACGCGTCGAAAATCCTGACGTCAAGGCGCTCTTCAAATACATGAGCCGCGACGAGGCGCGCCACGCCGGCTTCATCAACCACGTCCTCAAAGATTTCGGCATCGGCGTCGATCTCGGCTTCCTAACGAAGACGAAGAAGTACACCTTCTTCAAGCCGAAGTTCATTTTCTACAGCGTCTACCTGTCCGAAAAGATCGGCTACGCACGCTACATCACGATCTTCCGCCAGCTTGAGCGTCACCCGGAACTGCGCTTCCACCCGATCTTCAAATGGTTCGAAGAGTGGTGTAACGACGAATTCCGCCACGGCGAAGCCTTTGCGCTCCTGATGCGCGCGGACCCAAAATATCTCCGCGGCGCGAACAAACTGTGGATCCGGTTCTTTCTCCTCGCCGTCTACGCGACGATGTACGTACGCGACCATCGCCGGCCGGCGTTTCACGCCGCGCTCGGGCTCGCCCCGACGGCGTATGACGAGAAGGTGTTCCGCACCTGCAACGAGATCGCCCGCCAGGTCTTCCCTGTGGAGATCGATCTCGACAACCCCGCTTTCGCGCGCGGGTTGGAGCGCGTGCGCCGCGCCGCTGACGCATTGGAAGACGCCAAGCGACAGGGCGGGATCGTCGGCAGGGCGCGTCAGGCGGCGTCAGCATTGTCCGCATTCGTCGCCTTCGCCGGGCTCTACTTCCTGCCAGTCAAAAAGAACGAAGCTCCGGCGGACGTGCGCCTCGCGCCCGTCTGGTGACGCAGCGCGCATCAAGAACAGGATCCGATGGCTGAATTCGCCCTCCCCGTTATCGTCGCGACGTTGCTCTGGTGGCTGAGCACCGGCGTGGTGATGTGGCTCGTCGCCCGCCCCCGCGGGGCGCACGCCTCAATCGGCCTGGCGGCGACGTTCGCGCTCGGCGCGGCGACGATCCTGCTGATCGCGCTGCGCGACGAGGCCAGCGTCAGCGCGGCCTATGCGGGCTTCGGCGCCGGGCTGCTCTTATGGGCGTGGCACGAGATCATGTTCCTTCTCGGTTTCGTCAGCGGTCCGCGTAAAACGGATTGCCCCAGCGGCCTGCCGCCGTGGCGTCGGTTCGTCGTCTCGGCCGAGACCGGTCTGCACCACGAGCTCGCGATCGCCGGCCATGGGCTTATCATCGCGGCGCTGAGCTGGGGCGCGGCGAACACGGTCGCCGCGTGGACGTTCTTCCTCCTTTGGGGCATGCGCCTCAGCGCCAAACTGGTGATCTTCTTCGGCGCGCCGCACGTGACCGAGGCGTTCCTGCCGCGACATCTCGATTACCTGCGCACGTACTTCAGCCGGCAACGCAACGTCGCTTTCTGGCCCTTCGCCCTCGCCGCGACGACGTCCGTCGCTGCGGGGCTCGTCGCCCTCGCCGCGGGCGCGCCCGCCGGCTCCTTCGAAGCGACGGGCCTGTGGCTGCTGTCGACGCTCGCAGGCCTCGCCGTCATCGAACACCTGGCCCTAGCGCTGCCCCTGCCTGACGGGGCGTTGTGGCGCTGGGCCGCCCCGCAACTTCAATCGACGCCGCAGCGCGACGCGAACGCGCCCACTCGCTGGAGAGAGCCATGAACTACGAAAGCTTTTTCAGATCGCGCCTCAGCGCCCTCCACGACGAGGGGAACTATCGCGTCTTCGCGCACATCGCGCGCCGCGCCGGCGATTTCCCGCGGGCTGCGAATTTCGGCGACGTTGGCCCCGAGAACGTGACGGTCTGGTGCTCGAACGACTATCTCGGCATGGGCCAGCACCCGAAGGTTCTCCAAGCGATGCACGACGCCCTTGAGGAGTGCGGCGCCGGGGCTGGGGGCACACGGAACATCTCCGGCACGAACCGCCACCACGTGCTGCTGGAGAAGGAGCTCGCCGACCTCCACGGCAAGGAAGCGGCGCTTCTCTTCACCTCCGGCTACGTCTCGAACTGGGCGGGCCTCTCGCCGCTCGCCGGCAAGATCCCCGGCTGCATCGTCCTCTCCGACGCGTTGAACCACGCCTCGATGATCGAGGGCGTGCGCCACAGCCGCTGCGAGAAACACATCTTCACCCACAACGCCCCCGACGATCTCGAACGGCGCCTGCGCGACCTTGATCCGGACGCGCCGAAACTCATCGCCTTCGAGAGCGTCTACTCCATGGACGGGGACATCGCGCCGATCGAGGCGTTCTGCGACCTCGCGGACGCCTACGGCGCGATGACCTATCTCGACGAGGTCCACGCCGTCGGGCTTTACGGCCCGCGCGGCGGCGGCATCGCCGAGCGAGAGGGCCTCATGGACCGGCTGACGGTCATCGAAGGCACGCTCGGCAAAGCCTATGGGGTGATGGGCGGCTACATCGCGGCGTCGACAGCGCTGTGCGATTTCGTCCGCAGCTTCGCAAGCGGCTTTATCTTCACGACCGCTCTGCCGCCGGCCGTCGCGGCCGGCGCGCGCGCGAGCATCCGCCATCTGAAACAAAGCGACGTCGAACGCCGCGGACAGCGCGAGCGCGTCGAAAAAGTTCGGGCGGCGCTACGGACGATAGGCATCCCGACGCTTGAGAACCCGAGCCACATCGTGCCCGTGATGGTGAAGGACCCGGTCAAATGCAAGTGGATCAGCGACTGGCTGATGGAGCATCACGGTATTTACGTTCAGCCCATCAACTATCCGACCGTGCCCAAGGGAACGGAGCGGCTGCGCATCACGCCGTCCCCGGTCCATTCGGATGCGGACATTGACCGCCTCGTGCGCGCGTTGTCGGAGATCTGGTCGCAATGCGCGCTCGCGCGCGCGGTGGCGTAGCGCGGGCGACGAACGGGGCCGCGCGTGGCGTCGCACGACTGGCGGCTGCACAAGCGGATCGACACCAGCGCCGGCGTCGTCGCTGCGGGTTGCGCGGGCGACGGGCCGGATCTCGTTCTCGCCCACGGCTGGCCCTGGTCGTCGTTCGCGTGGAGACGATTGATCCCCGATCTCGCGCGGGATTTTCGGGTCTGGTGGTACGACATGCCGGGTTACGGGCGGTCGGCGAAAGACCCGGATCAGCCGACGGGCCTCGACGTTCAGGGCGACGTTTTCGCAGAGATGATGGACGCGTTTTCGCTCCGTCGACCGATCGTCGTCGCACATGATTTCGGCGGCGCGACGACGTTGCGCGCGCATCTTCTCGGCGATGTCGGCTTCGAGAAGCTCGTGCTCATGAACGTCGTCGCGATGCGGCCCTGGGGCTCGGCGTTTTTCGACCATGTCGGTCGGCACGTCGACGCCTTCTTCGGCCTGCCGCCGCACATCCACGAGGCCGTTGTCCGCGCCTACGTCAAGGGCGCGCTCGTCAACGACGTCGACGCCGCCGACTTCGAGGGCCTCGTCTCGCCATGGCTGACGGACGACGGACGCGTCAGTTTTTATCGTCAGTTCGCCCAGGCGGACGAGCGCTACACCGCCGCGTTCGAACCTCTGCTTCCAAAGATGCGATGTCCGACCGCGATCCTTTGGGGCGAGGATGATCCATGGATTCCGATCGCCCGCGGCCGCGCTCTTCAGGAGCGGCTGGGCGCGAAGCTGTTCTCGGCGATGCCGCGGCTTGGACATCTGCCGCAGCTCGAAGATCCGGCAGCGGTCCTATCGGCGTTGCGCCACGCGCTTCAGGAGACGTCCTAGAGCATTCCGTTTTCTGATTGAATCAGTCGGATGCTCTAGATTCAAGGGTTTGAGCGCCTGAGACGATCTTCGCCCGATCCAGGATGAACGCCCGGCGCCCTAGCCGCGCGTTCGACTAGCCGATCGTCGCCGATTGAAAAGGATCGCCAGCGTTTCGATCGTCGCGTCGGGCTCTCGCCAGGCGAGGACGACGAACGACGCGAGCGCGCCGTGAAAAAGCGCCGCGCCCGCCCCTACGGCGGAGAGTTGAAAAATCAGTCCGAACGCGATGACGCCCGACGCGACGACCGCAACGTAAGCGCCGGCGCGCCGCGCCGTAACGGGACGCGACAAGCGCGTCCAGACGAACGCCGCTAGGGGGCCAAGGAACGCCAGCTTCAGGACCGCCATGGAGCGGAGGAGAACCGCGAGGTCCGGTTCAGCGTCGTAGCGGGCGGCGGGCTCGCCGAGCGTTAGCGTCGCGCTCAAGGCGACGATTGAAACAACGACCAAAGCAGCTCGCGGCCGGATCGTTGGCGCAAGAGCGCGCGGCAAAACCTCAACATTCGTCATAAGGGGAAAGGTATCGCCGCCGCCCCGCCCCTGTCGAGAAGTTCCGGTCTTGAGCCATGCAAGGCCGGATGCGAAACCGCGCCGCTGCTTGAACGCCCGCGTTCCCGCTTATGCCGCCGGCCGCCGTCAATGGATGCGGGGGGACATGAGCGCGCCCGTGTGGTCTCTTTTGACCATGGCCGCTTTGAGCGTGGCCGCCGACCGGCCGCTCCGGCGAAAAAAAGGCCGACGCTTTGTCAAGCGCCGGCCGCTTTGCTTCGCCGTGTTGCGTCGAGGGCGACCCCTCAGCGCGCGTCAGAACCTGGCGAAGCCGTTTTCCGTTCCCCAGAAGAACCAGTTGTCGACCACGGTCCCGGTCAGAAGGATCCCGATCCCGCCCGTCAGGGTCGTGAGGATCGCGAACCACCACGCCCAGCGGTGGATCGATTCCATCGAGGCGTTAAAGCCCATCGTCCAGCGCCAGAACAACGCGGCGCGCTCCGAGGCGGTTCCGCGATCGTAGATCTGCTCGATCTCCCGCTCCGAGCCGTAGCGGCCCGTGGCGAGGATCGTCGCGCCATGCATGGCGAAGAGCAGTGTCGATCCGTATAGGAACACGATCGAGAGCATGTGGAAGGGATTGTAGAATAGATTTCCGTAGGTCAACGAAAAGTTGTTCGTCCAGTCAAGGTGCGGAAAAATCCCGAAGGGCACGGCCTCGGCGAAGCTGCCCATGGCGAGGGGGCGGAGGAAGCCGAGAACGAGGTAGAGCCAGATCGCCGAGGCGAACGCCCAGCAGATGTGCGTACCGAGGCCCAGCTGGATCGACCGGCGATAGCAGCGCACCCACCATAGAATGATGGACGCCGTCAGGAAAAAGCCGGCGAGCATCCACCAGCCGCCCTCCTGCAAGGGCGGAAACGGGTTGACGCCGTGCTTCGCGAGCGGTGGACCGAGGGACAGCCAGGGCAGCTGGCCCACGAACTTGATCGGGTCCCAGCCGACGCTCGCCAGCATGTTCATGCCGATGATGACGACGGCCGTCAGCCCCGTGACGAGCGAGGCGATCCCCGACCAGCCGAGATAGATCGGCCCGATCTGCGCCTCGCCGAACTTGCCGAAAAGGTAGTTGACGCCCGTGCCCTTCTCGCGCCGCCAGTCGCCGGCCGGCAGCTCGACACCGAGATCCACGTGGCCGCGCACTTGGACCTGCGTGAGAATGTTCTGATAGTCAGCCATGATTGATGATCCTTCGCGCTCGTGGGGGCAGTCTCGCCAGATGGGCAGGTTGCGCCACGGCTCCCACCACTCGATCCACGAGCCCTGATAGTAGAACGGGCCGCTGATCAGGATGCAGACGGCGCTCCAGAACCCGGCGTTCAGCGCCAGGAACAGGCCCAGCCGGTGGATCCCAAGGGTGCCGACCGAATAGCCGATATAGTCGCGGAAAAACGCGTTCTCGTGCTCCGGCGTCTTGACGATTTTCGTGCCGCCGGGGTTGACCGCGGAGAGAACGAGGCCGCCATGCATGGCGAGCGCGAGCGTCGTCGTGAAGAAGAACGTAATCGCGATCATGTGGGCGGGATTGTAGTGAAAGTTCCCGTACCGATAGCCGGTGTTATAGACCCAATCGAGATGGCTCATGATGCCGTAGGGGAATGCCTCGCCCCAGGCCCCGAACGTGAAGGGGCGAACGATCTGAAGCGTGACGAAGGCTAGGATCGCTGTGCCGAACGCGATCGGCACGTGGTAGCCCATGCCGAGCTTCCGGCAGATCTCCACCTCTCGCAGGGCCCAGGAGACGAACGCGCCGACGGCGCAGAACGTGATGATCTGCCAAAGTCCGCCCTCGTTCAAAGGGGCCATCGCCAGACCGTAGCTGACGTCCGGCGGATCGATCGAGATCAGCCATGGATTCCACGTGTCGCCGAGCGCGGCGCCATAGAAAATCAATACCGTTCCGAGCACCGCGAAGAACGCGGCGGTGACGCCGAAAAAACCCACGTAGAAGGGGCCGAGCCAGAAGTCGAAGAGATCCCCGCCGATCAGCGTGCCCCCCCGTACGCGGTACTTCCTCTCGAAGCTGAGTAACGCCATCAGAACGCCTTTCAGAATGATTCGCGCGGGATCTTTCTCGTTCGCATCGGAACGTTCGCCGCCGCGCCGGCGCGCGAGTTCCGGTCGCGCCGTACGAAAACGGCGCGACCGTATCGACAAGGGTCGTCAGACGATGCGCCCGACGTCCTCGCCAAGCTCAAGCGAGGCGGCCGCGGCCGGCGCGCTTTGAAGCCAGTTGTACCGTGACGAGCTCAACAGCACGAAGTGAATGATGATCGCCAGGGTGAACAGGAAGATAAACAGTCCGATGATCGCGCGACGCGGATCGAACAGCATCCAAAGTCTCCACATAACAGTCTCTCCGCTTCTTTAGAGAATTTGCGCGAATGAACCGACGAGCTGGATTGCGCCTTCGAGAGAACTCGCCTCCCAGCCCGCTTCGCCCGGAATCCACGGACGCCAGATCCACACCAGCAGGTGCGCCAAGATGGCGATGCCGGTGAAGACGATGAAGTTCATGACGAACGCTTTGTGAAACTCCTGCGCCATTTGCGGCGTCAGACCCGACATGGTGTCGGCTTGTGGCGTATCGCTGGCCATTTTTTGCCTCCTCTTTTCGCCAATACCGCGCCGCAATTGACCCTGCGACAGGGGCTCTCTTCAGCGCTCGAAGCGTTTTGCTCCTCACGCCGAATTCCTTTTTGCGCCGCGCTAGCCGCGCGACATGAACGCCCACGGCAACACGCTGTGAGCCGTTTCCGCCGCCTCGGCGAAGGCTGACCCTCGCGCGCGACCGCCGAAGAGCCGACGCGCCACGGCCGCCGCCAGACACAGCGGAAATGCAAGCGCGAGATAAAGTCGGTACTCGATCTTTTCCGACGGGTTAGCCCGTTTCGTTGCGATCGTGCTCATGCGTCCTCCATATGCCGCGCCGCTTTCGGTTTCGATTGGGCTGCGCGGCCGCTGCGTCTTTGGGCGAGATCGCGGACGCGCGCGGCGCCGACTTAGCTCGCGCCGTCGGCGCGCGCGCCCGCTTCAGCGGCGTCGCGCAGGGCTTTCGCCGCGGAGATCCGGGTGAGAACGGGTTCGGCCGACACCGCCGAATCAAGCGCGGCGCGCGCTTCGTCCGTCCACGCCAGGGACCGCTCGCGCCGCGCCGGCGTCGCCGCGCCCTCATCGAGCGTCTGGCCGAGCGGCAAAACGTGGAACAAGGCGTCGAAGAGGCCGTTGCAGACTTCCTGCAGAACGTAGCTTGCGCCGGCGTAGCCCATGAAGGGCGTGCCGACGCAGCGCCGGATGATGGCGCCCGGAAACGACGCCGGGATGAACGCCGAGCGCGCTCCGGCCTCCTGCAAATACATGCGCTCGTTGAAACTGCCGAAGACGACGAACGGCGCGCCCTCGGAAATCGCGGCGCGCACCTCGTCATTGTCCGGCTTTTTGCCGGCGCTGCGCGAGAACGCAAAGGCGCATGGCAAACCGAGATCTCCTTCGAGGAAGTTCTTCAGACCTCGGGCGTAGGTCTCGCCGGCGACGACGCCGAAATTCGCCGTCGCGAAAAAGTCCTGCGTCACCGACCGCCAGAGATCCCAGAGCGGCTTCAACGTGACGTGCTTCTCGCGCTCGATGAACGGCTCCGGGTCGAGCCCCGTCAGCTCGCCAAGCGTGCGCAAAAACTTGGTCGTCGAATGAAGCCCGATAGGCGCTTGCAGGTAAGGCGCGCCAAGCGCCTCGCACAGAGCGCGGCCGTACTCCCGGTACAGACAGATATTGACGTCGGCGTCGATCAGGCGCGCGACGTCCGCGACATGGCTCCCCAACGGGAAAACCATGTTGATTTCCGCACCGATCCCGCGCGCGGGGCGTTCGATCTCCGCAAGGTCGGCGTTCATGTTGAACATGCCGTAGGCGGGGCCGATGATATTGACCCGTGGCGGATCGCCGTCGGCGCGTTTGCGCGGCCGGGGCGCGCGGCCCTTGGTCAGGCCGAACTCCGTCCACAGCCAAAGAAGGGCGCGATCGGCGCTTTGCCACTGATCCTCGTCGATCGTGCGCGGCAGGAAGCGCCTGACGTTGGCGCCTTCGGGGGTGACGCCTCCGCCGATCATCTCGGCGATCGAGCCGGTCACGACCACCGCCGGCAGGTCCGGATCGAGCGCAGCGCGAGCGCGCCGCATGGCGTTCTCCGTGCCATGCTGGCCGAGCTCCTCCTCGCCGAGGCCGGTGACGACGATCGGCAACTCGTGCGGCGGCAGGCCGTCCGTATAGTGCAGCACGGACGTGACCGGCAGGTTTTCACACCCGACAGGGCCGTCGATTACGACCTGGAGGCCTTTCACGCCTGTGAAAGCGTAAACGGCGCCCCAATAGCCGCCGGCCCGATCATGGTCCTGGATCAGCATGAGATCAGCATCCGACCGGGTTCTCCAAATCGTTGGCCCGCTTCTCGCGGATGGCGCGCTTGCGTTGCTCCTTGCGCCGAAACTCCGTGTTGACGTCGGGCTTTTCGCGCCAGACGCCGGCCGTATCGCCCTCGCCGACGCCCTCGAAGAAGGCGCGCATCTCGTCAAACCGCGCTTTGCCGTCAATCGCGGCGCCGACGACGTCGGCGAGCGAACCGGCGCCCGCCGCGCCCATCAAGGGCCGCGCGGAGATCAGATTCGTGAAGTAGAGCGCGGGGATCGCCTTTTCTTTCGCGTGCTGAACGACTGGCGTCGTGCCAATGGCCAGATCGGGTTCGAAGGCGTCGACGGCCGCGATGTCGCGCTCCAGCGAGGCGCGGAAGACGATCTCGACGCCCCGAGCCTCGAGCCATTCGCGGTCCGGCGCCGACCACGGCGTTTTCGGGCACGCTGTGCCGACATAACGCACGTCGGCGCCGCTCTCGATCAACAGCCGCGCGACGAGAAGCTCGGATCCTTCATAACCGGAGATGGTAATCCGTCCACGGACCGGCTTTTTCGCCAGCGCCTCCCGGATCGCCGGCAGGGCGGCCGCCTTCGCCGCATCGATTTTCGCCGCGTCAACGTTGCAGGCCGCGCCGATCGCCTCGAGCCAGGCGGCGGTTCCATCGACGCCGACGGGCGCCGACCCGACGATGGGTCGACCGGCCGCTTCGAATTCGCGCACGGAAGCCGTGTAGAAAGGATGCACCGCGCCGACGGCGGCGCAGTCGAGCGCGGCGTAGAGCTCGCGCCATTCGCGCGTCGGCGCGCTCGCGCCGACGGCAAGCCCCAGCGGCGCCAGGAGCGCGCCGACGCCGATCGGATCGGCCGGAAAGGTTTCGCCGAGAAGCGTCACCCGCGGCAGATCGCCAAGGTCGCGGTTCGGCGCCTGAACCGGCCCGGCCGCCGCTTCCTCCCGGGCGTAGGCGAGCATCGCCGCGGCGAGCACGTCCTTCGCTTCGGCGTGGGTCGGCACGCCGAAGCCCGGCACGTCGATGCCGACGATCCGCACGCCGTTGATCTCTTTCGGAAGCAGACGCAAGGGTACGCCCGAAGCCGTTGGCACACAGAGATTAGTGACGACGATGGCGTCGTAACGTTCCGGATCGGCGGTTTTCTCCACCGCCTCTTTGATGTCTTCGAAAAGTTTGCCGGTGACGAGCGTCTCGGAATTGAACGGCACGTAGCCGACGCTGCGCTTGGCGCCATAAAAATGCGACGTGAACGTCAGGCCATAGACGCAGCACGCCGAACCGGAAAGGATCGTCGCCGTGCGCCGCATCCGCAGCCCCACGCGCAACGACCCAAAGGCCGGGCACATGCTCTGCGGCTGGTCGTGCGGCCCCTTCGGATAATCCTTGGCGTACTGATCGAGCACGTCGGACTTGCCGGCCTTCGCCGCCGCGGCGCGCATTTCGTCCGCGCCGGCGTGGCAGCCGGAGGCGGTCTTCGCGAGCGATGGATCGGCGCCGTCAGCCATCAGACGTCCTCGTAAACAACTTCAAGCGACGCGGCGGGCGTGACGTTAGCGCCGCGCATGTCGGCCAGGGTCGCCGGCTCCAGGACGAAGTTCGCGCCCGTCTCTTCGGCGGCGAAGAGGCCCAGAAGCCCGTCCTGATCGAGCGGCGTCGGCCGCTCCGGCGGCGCGTCGGCGACGTTTTTCGCGAGCTCGGCGAACATCGGCCCCCACGGACTGTCGGGGCGCCCGACGATCTGGTAGCTGGCGCTCTTGCGTCGAATGTCGTCGTCGGCGGGGATCGCGGAGAGCACCGGAATGCCGACCGCGTCGGCGAACGCTTTCGCCTCGCCCGTGCCGTCGTCCTTGTTTACGACGATGCCCGCGACGCCCACATTGCCGCCGAGCTTGCGGAAGTATTCGACCGCCGAGCAGACATTGTTGGCGACGTACAGGGACTGAAGGTCGTTCGACCCGACGACGATCACCTTCTGGCACATGTCCCGGGCGATCGGCAGGCCGAAGCCGCCGCACACCACGTCGCCCAGAAAATCCAACAGGACGTAATCGAAGTCCCACTCATGGAAGCCGAGCTTCTCCAGTAGCTCAAAGCCGTGGATGATGCCGCGTCCGCCGCAGCCGCGCCCCACTTCCGGCCCGCCGAGCTCCATCGCGAAGACGCCGTCGCGCTTGAAGCAAACGTCGCCGATCGAAACCTCTTCGCCGGCGAGTTTTTTCTTCGTGGACGTCTCAATGATGGTGGGGCACGCGCGCCCGCCGAACAGAAGCGAGGTCGTGTCGCTCTTCGGGTCGCAGCCGATGAGCAGGACCTTCTTGCCCTGCTGCGCCATCATGTAGCTGAGATTGGCGAGCGTGAAGCTCTTGCCGATGCCGCCCTTGCCGTAGATCGCGATGATCTGCGTCTTTTTTTCCGTAGGCGGCGCGAGCGGCGGCTCGCCGGCGGGGGTGTCGTCTAGCGGGGCGGTCATTGCGGGCGCCTCCAGTCAAGGATCATTTTCAGGCAGGATGGATCGCCGAACGCCGTCTCATAGGCGTCGACGGCGTCCGCCGCGGCGCGGCGGTGGGTGACGAGCCCGTCGAGCGACACGTCGCCGTCGCTGACGAGGCGCAACACGTCTTGAAGGTCCTCGGGGGCCCACTCGGCGGAGACGCGCAGGCGCGCCTCCTTCATAAAGGCTGGCGGGAATGCGAACGACACGCGCTTGGCGTAAAACCCCGCGAGGACGATGTCGCCGCCGCGGGCGAGACGCCCGATCAGCCGGTCGAGCGCGTCGGCGTCGCCGCTGACGTCTACGATCGTCTCATAGCTTGTGCACGGATCGTCTTCGGCTCGGCGCACCGGGAAACCGTCCTCGACAGCGCGAGCCGGCTCGACCTCCCAAAAGACCGCGTCCGGACCGCCTAGCGCACGGGCGATTCGCGCGACAAGCCGTCCGAGCGCCCCATGGCCGACGATCAGCTGGGGCCCGCGGCCTTCAAGCCCGCGCACGGCCCGTCGGGCGGTCGCCGCGAGCGCGAGAAGGGTCGCGCGCTCGCCCAGTTCGTCCGGCACCGGCGTCACGCGCGCCGCGGGCGCAACGAGACGCGAGGCCGCGCCGCCGAACAATCCGTAAGCGTCTTCGTAGCAGGTGGCCCCGGGCGCGAAGGCGAGGCGGCCGACGAGCGATTGATCGGGCCCGGCCACGATGCGGCCCACCGATTCGTAACCCGGCACCAACGGATACCCGTGCCCGGGAAACGGCGGCATGTCGCCCGACCACAAAAGCCGCTCGGTGCCGGCGCTGACGCCGCTCCACGCCACGTCGACGACGACGTCGTCGCGGCCGGCCGGAGTCAAAGCGAGTTCGCGAACGGCGACACGGCGCGCGCCGTCGAAGACCACCGCCTGCGCACGATCGGGAGCTCCGTCGGCATAGGTCAAAAAGTCGCGGGTCGCAGCCATTGGCGCACATTGAGATTTACATCGGTGAGTGTCAACTCAAATTGACAACATGCGAGCGCGCGGCCGGCGACCTTTTCCCGCGAAGATCCAACCGAATCAGGTTCGGCCGGTCACGGGCGCGTGGCGACGAGCGCGCGCACCAGCACCGGGCGGCGCGTCCGGCGCTCTCGCATGTTGGAAAACCCAGCGTTTTCAATCATTTCCATCAGTCGCGCGCGGGTGCGCGGCCGGCCTGTCCCCATCGCCCAGAGATAGACGCCGAAGTAGGCGTCGCCCATGGCGCGGGCGCCGCGGGTGTCGGCCATCGGCTCGGCGACAAGTAGCGCACCACCGGGGCGCAGCGCATCGCGCGCCGCCGCTAGCAATCGCACGACGGCCGCATCTTCGTGGTCGTGCAACACCCGCACGAACGAAATGAGGTCCGCCCCCGCCGGCAACGGGTCCCGATGAAAGTCGCCGCCAATCGCCGTGACGCGATCGCTAAGGCCGAGCGCTTCGAATCGGTTCCGCGCCGCGGCGGCGACGGACGGCAGATCGAAGACCGTCGCGCTCAGATTCGGCGCGGCGCGGGCGGCCGCGGCGGCGAAGGCGCCGGCGCCCCCGCCCACGTCCAAAAGCTTTTTGTGCTCAGCCACCGGATAGGCGGCGATCACATCTTCCGCGACGTACCCTTGGGTTGACGCCATCAGCGCCGTGTAGGCGTCCGTGTCGTTGGACCCAAGCGCGTCGCGCGCGCCGTCTCCGGCGGCGTAACCCCAATATCTCGCGAGCGCGCCCTCGCCGCGGGGCCCACGGAACAGGGCGACCGGATCGCGAAGATCCTCATAAAGCGCCGCATGATGGCGAATCATGTCGAAGGCGGACGGATTGCCGAGGAGCGCTGCGCCGCCCTCCCCAAGGCCATACCGGATCGGACCGCCAAGCGTCCGAGGACGCCTTTCCTGGAGTAGGCCAAGGGCGGAAGCGGCGCGCGCGAGACGATCGGCCGCTTCTTCCGTCAGATCGGCGCGCTGCGAGAACTCCCGGGCGTCCAAAGGTCGATCGCGGAGCGATTCGAAGAGATCCAGCGCAACGCAAGCCGCCAGCGTCTGCGAGTAAACGAAGCCTGCGCAAAGGTCGAAGAGACGCCGCGCGTGATCGTTGGCGAGCGGACGGGTCGCAGGGAATCGCGCGGCGAACGTCTGGAACGCGGGATCCGCCAGACGGCGATTGCGCCAATCGCGGAACCAATCGCGCGCGCCGGCGAGCGCGAAACGCAGCCGCTCGCGAGCTGTCGCCGCGGTTTTGGCGCTCGCAACGTCGGTCACGGCCGCTGACGCGGTTTGTCGTCGCCCATGCGGCCTCCTTCGATTGTCAATTTATGTTGACGGCATATGATGTCAATTTTAGCGGCGCAACGCGGGCGCGATCGAGGATGGAGCGTCATGGCGAAGAAACGCGTTGCGATTGTCGGAGCCGGCGTCGCCGGCCTCGCCGCCGCGGCGATTCTCGCGCGCCGGTTCGACGTTCTCGTGTTCGAACGCGACGCGCGGCCCGGCGGCAAGATTCGCGCAGCCGAAATTGACGGACGACGCATCGACTGCGGCCCGACGGTGTTCACGATGCGGCGCGTTTTCGAAGAAATCTTCGCCGCCGCTGGCGCGAATCTTGACGACCATATCGAGCTCACGCCGCTTGACGTTCTCGCCCGCCACGCCTGGACCGACGGATCGCGCCTCGATTTGTACGCCGACGCGACAAGGTCCGCCGCGGCGATCGCCAAGTTCGCCGGCGCGAAGGACGCGGACAATTTTACGCGGTTTCGACGCGCCGCGGCGGACGTTTACGAGACGCTCTACGGGCCGTTCATCCGCGCCGAGCGGCCGAGCCTGCTGCGGCTGATGTTGCGGCGCGATCCCCTCAGCCTGATGCGGCTCGATCCCTACGCCTCGCTTTGGCGCTCTCTGTCGCGGCGCTTCGACGATCCGCGACTGCGCCAGATGTTCGCGCGGTATGCAACCTATTGCGGCTCGTCGCCGTTCAAGGCGCCGGCGACGCTGATGCTGATCGCCCATGTTGAGCAGCTTGGCGTGTGGCGCGTCACCGGCGGCGTCGCGCGCCTCGCCGAGGCCCTCGCCGAACTCGCCGCGGAGAACGGCGCGCGCCTCGCCTACGAGGCGTGCGTCGACGAGATCACCGACGATGGCGTGCGGCTGGAGAGCGGCGAGCCCGTGCGCGCCGACGCGGTGCTGATGAACGCCGACCTCGCCGCGCTCGCCGCGGGGCGCTTCGGCGCCCGCGCCCGGCGCGCCGCGCCCCGCCGCCTGCGACATGCGACGGCCCCCGCCAAACGGACCCAGTCGGCGCTCACCTGGTCGTTTCTCGGCGACGCCGCCGGCTTCGACCTATCGATGCACAACGTCTTTTTCTCCGACGACTACGCCGCCGAGTTCGACGCCGTCGCCGCCGGACGCCTGCCCGAGACCCCGACGACTTACGTCCACGCCCCTGACCGACCACGCCCGCCAGACGCGTCGTCGCCGGAGCGTTTTTTCTGCCTCGTCAACGCGCCGGCCGTCGGCGACGCGAGACGCTTTCCCGAAGAGGAGATCAGCTCATGCCAAAAAAGGACCTTCGAGCATCTGAAACGATGCGGTCTGATCGTCACGCCCGATCCGACGCGGACGATCGTCACGACGCCGAACGACTTCGAGGCCCGGTTTCCGGCGACGGGCGGAGCGCTGTTCGGGGCCCCGAATCACGGATGGCGGGCGTCGTTCCAGCGGCCCGGCGCGCGCACCCCGGCGAAGGGGCTCTACCTCGCAGGCGGGAGCGCGCATCCCGGGTCCGGCGTGCCGATGGCGGCGATCTCGGGCGCGATGGCCGCGAGCGCCATTACGGCGGACCTCGCTTCGACCTGACGGTCGATCCGGGCGGTTACGCCTGGTGGTACGTGGACGCATTGTCCGATGACGGCGCCTTCGGACTCACCATGATCGCGTTCGTCGGCAGCGTGTTTTCGCCCTATTATGCGAGCCGCGGGCGGCGGGATCCGGACGACCATTGCGCCCTCAACGTCGCGCTTTACGGACCGCGCGCCGCGCGCTGGGCGATGACCGAACGCGGCCGCAGCGCCGTCCGCCGCGACGCGACGTCCTACGACATCGCCCGCAGCCGACTCGCGCTCGACGGGAACGGTCTGACGATCTCCGTCGACGAACGCACCGCCCCCTTCCCCTCGCCGTTCCCGCAGCCCCTTGTCGGGGAAATCCGGGTGCGGTTCGACGGTCTTGGCGACGGGGTTTTCTTTCTCGACGACGCGGGTCGACACCGCTGGCGGCCGCTCGCGCCGTTCTCGCGCGTCGAGGTCGACTTCCGCGATCCTGCGCTCAAATGGTCCGGCCACGGTTACTTCGACGCCAATGACGGCGATGAGCCGCTAGAGGATCGTTTCGCCTATTGGGACTGGTCGCGGGCGATACTCGGCGAGAAGCGCACGGCGATCCTTTACAATTGCGATCTGAAAGGCGGGCTGTCGCGCTCGGCGGCGCTGCTCGTGACGCGCAACGGCGATGTGCGGGATTTCGACATTCCGGCTCCGCGCGCGCTCCCGCCGACGCCCGTCTGGCGGATCAAGCGCCGCACCCGCGCGGACGCCGACGACGCCCGCGTCGTGCGCACGCTTGAAGATACGCCGTTCTACAGCCGCTCGGTCATCGAGAGCAGCATT
Organism: Parvularculaceae bacterium; assembly: GCA_050331095.1. Lineage (GTDB taxonomy): Bacteria > Pseudomonadota > Alphaproteobacteria > Caulobacterales > Parvularculaceae > MED-G105. The sequence continues at coordinate 4,169 of JBHJHE010000013.1, read as the reverse complement.
TTCGGGGATACGCGTTGCGCGGTGCACGAATCGCTTTCGGGTCCGCGCCTCGGCATGCGGATCGTCAAGGGCATGCTGCCGTTCCGCATGCCCCGCGAGGCCTGAGCGGCGCTATTCGGCAGCGGGCGCAAGCGTGATCTCCCGCGGGGTTGCGATGTCGGCGACGTCCGCGGCGATGTTGAAATAGTCGCCCGCCGCCCAACCGGCGATCAGATCGTCGTAATGCGGCGAGCCGAAATGGCCCGACTGCCCGCTCGGCGCGGCGTAAAACGACTTCGACGGATCGGACAGATCGAAGAGAAGCCGCACGCTCGCCCCACGCTTGCCGACGAATGCGGCCGGCATCGCCGCGAAGTCGAAGTAACCGACGTTCGGCGCGTCGGGCCCGGCGGCGCGATAGGACGAGCGCGCAAGACGCTCGCCGACAAGAGGGAGCGCGGCAAGTCCGAGGTGATCGTGCCGCGTCTCGTAGACCTCGCCCCACCGGGGCGCGACGTCGCCGTGTTCGGCGACAAGTCCTTCGACCGCACGGCGAAAGCTCGGCGCCAGAAGATCGCCGCACGCCTCCACCGCTTCGGTCGCCGCGGCGTCGCAAAGGCCCGGCGTCTCCCCGCTCAAGGCGTCTCGCAGGAGCCACGGGTCATAGCGCCAGGCGCGGGCGAAACCGTCGCCCAGATCGTCCTCATAAAGCGCTTTCGCCAGTTCGCGGGTCCAGTTCGCAAAGACGGCGGCGCCGCGCGCGTCCTTTCGCCAGGCGCCGTCCCAAGCCCGCAGCGCGTCAAGCGCCGCAGCTTCGTCAGGACTTGGAGAATCCAGCTCAACCTTCAGCATCAACGCCGTTAGCGAACCGACGATCGTGGTCTCGACGTCGTTCTGAATTGCGCGGAAGCTCGCCATATCGTGGACGTTCCGGGCCGCGAGAAGATCGGCGATGCGCTGCTGGCGGGAGGGAGGCGCGTAATCGCGCGCGAGAAAATAGGGATAAGCGTCGGGCGTGATTTTTCCGTTTGCCGAGACGAGCGCGCCGGACGACGGATTTAGAACGACGGGCGTCAGCTCGGGCGGAATCGTCCCCACCCAGTCGTTCGCCGAATCTGCGCCGTTCGCGGGCGCGCCGCCGCCGTTTTCGTGGTCAGGCCCGCGAACCGGCGTCCGGCCCGCGGCCATCAGGCCAATCGTTCCGTCTACGTGGGCGAACGCGAACGTTTGCACCGGCGTGACGTAGCGATGTCGAAACAGTTTGAGGAAGGTTTCGATGCTGTCGATCTCTAACCCCGCGGTCATCGCGTCCGCCGTGGTGTCGGGCTCGATCAGGGCCGCCCAGCTAAGCGCCAAGGCGTGCGTCTCTGGGTCGAACGGCGCGCGGGCGAAGGCGTCCGCAGGCAGGACAGGCCCATGCCGGGAGGTCCGGAACGTTCGCGTCACATCCTTCGCGAACCGCACCTTGATCGTCTCCTGGCGATCTTCGAATCGCCGCCAGCCCTTCGGCGTCTCGTATTCGTCCGCCGCATCGGGATTGAGCCGCTCCAGGTATGCGTCCTGCACGTCGGCGCGGTTGTTCGTCACGGCCCACGCCATCGCGTGGTTCCGCCCGACGATAACGCCCGGAAGACCGGGGATCGTCGCGCCGACGACGAACCGGTCGCCGACCTGCAACCGCGCCAGATACCAAAATCCCGGCATCGTCAACCGCAGGTGCGGATCGCTCGCGAGCATCGGCGCGCCGTTCGCGGCGCGCGCGCCAGAGACGACCCAGTTGTTGGAGTTCTCCGACGCCGGATCGACGACGACCTCCTCATCCGACGTCGCCGGATCGCCGTCGTCCGGAAGCCCCAGCGTCCGCTGCAGATCGGGCCAAGCCATCGCGACGTGGCCATCGACCGGATACGGCCTCAGAAACTCCGACGCGGCCGCCGGCGACGCATCGCGCGCCATGCGCGCCCGGAGCGATTCCGAGCCCAGATTTTGGCTGAGAACAAGCGCGACGGCCTTGCCGACATAGAGAGCGTCGGTCGGGCGCCACGGCTCCAGCGCCGACATCGTCAATACGTACTCGGCCGGTTTGCGGAAGGCGTCTTCAGACATCCACGCATTGACGCCCGCGGCGTAGGCTTCGAGCCGCGCGCGCGTAGCCGGCTCAAGCGCCGGCCAGCTCGCCTCGACGCTTGCACGGAAATTCAGCGCGCGATTGAAGATATCGCTCGACAAGGCGGCGGACCCGAGAACCTCGGCGAGCCGCCCCTGCGCGCTGCGGCGGGCGAGGTCCATCTGCCACAAACGGTCCTGGGCGTGGACGAAGCCGAGCGCAAAACAGGCGTCGTCGTCCGTCTGGGCGACGATGTGGGGTACGGCGTTCCCGTCACGGACGATGCGCGTCGGTGAGGAAACGCCGCTTACGGAAAACGCGCCCTCATAAGGCGCCTGCGCCGATGCGGCGCGGTTCCACTGGTCGACCGCGAGAAGCGCTAGCGCGCCGGCGATGGCGGCGATCAACGCGGCGACCGCGGCGAGGATGCGGCTCGCGGCCCTCATGACGCAGCGGCGACGACGTCGCTTCCAAGGATCGCGCGCAAGACGCGGGACGCGTCCTCCTCATGCGCCAGATGGCCGAGCCCCGCGAGGATCGCGCTCTCGCCCGCGGGCGCGAGCGCGGCCGCGCGGTCCGCGTCGGCCGGCGGCACGGCGCGATCTTTCTCTCCGGCGATGAATAGCGCCGGCGTCGTCAGCTTACGGAGGTCGTCGGGCGTGCGGGTCAGGTCCCAGATCGCCATCATCGCCAGCGCGCCGGAAACATGGCGCGTATTGCGAAAAAGCATCGTGAACCGAGCAATCGCATCGGGCGGCGCTGTCGAGCCCGTGCCCGCGATAAGGCGTTCGACGCGCCGGACCTCGCGCGCAGCGCGCGAAAAGAGGACGGCGGCGAACGGGTTGTAATGCAACGCCTTCGCCATCATCGGGAACGCAACGCTCGCCGCGCCATCGAAAGGCATCAACGCGCCGTTGACGCTGCCCGCGCGCGCCGGGGCCGCATCGCCGTCAACGATCATCCGTAGCATGACCGCCGCGCCCGCCGAGTGGCCGATAACCAGATCCGGCTTCGCGCCGAGCGCGTCCAGCAACGCCGCCGTCGCCCGGGCGACGTTCATCGGGGTCGCCACGAAGCCTCGGCGCGCTTGCGTAAACCCGTGGCCCGGGAGGTCGAAGGCGATCGCGTCGTGGGTTTCAGCCATCAGCGGCAAGAGATCCGCCCACGAATGGGTGGAGGCGCCGACGCCGTGAATCAGGAGCGCCGTCGGCCCGGCCCCCATGCGCTGAACGTGAAAGCGCGAGCCGTCGGCCTCGACGAAGCCGCTATGGGCCCGGTGCGGCCAGCCGGCGCCATCCGTCTCCCAATCAAGCGGTTCAGCCACGCCCGCCGTCCAATCGCCCCCCGCGGCGGGTCTCGTTGACGAGCGCGGCGACGCGGCCGCCGTCGACGTGCGGCAGTGGCTCATAACGGGCTCCCATGGCGCGCGCGATAAGGCGCGCTTTGTCGTTCGGCCGCGGCGAGACATCGAAAAACAGCGCCCCGACGCCGGCCGCCCGAAGGCGCGCGGCGGACTTCTCCGCATCGTCGAAAGCGCGCGCCCGATCGACGACGCCGTTCGCCGCGACGTTGGCGCCGCCGTCGGACAGGACGACCACGAAGGGCGTTCGCCCCCGGGCGCGTTCGCGCTCGGCGGCGCTTTCCGCCGCGACAAGTCCGGCCGCGAGGGGCGTGCCGCCGCCGCCCATGAGATCTCCCAGCGCGCGGCGGGCGCGAGCGAGAGCCCGCGTCGGAGGCAGCTCCAAACGTGCGCCGTCGCCGCGGAAAGCGATCAACGCCACCTCGTCGCGGCGCGCGTAACAATCCGCCAGCAGTCGTTCAACGGCGCCCTTCGTTTCGGCTAGGCGCGCGGCGGCGGCCGACCCCGACGCGTCGACGACGAAAAGCACGGTCGACGCCCGGGGCCGTTCTCGCGCGCGAACATGAAAATCCGACGGGCGAACGGGCGTCCGCGGGTCGTCCGCGGCTGCGTCGTCGTTTCGGCGAAACCGCGCCCAGGGGGCGGCCGCTCGGAGCGTCGCGGCGACGTCAAGCCTGCCGTCCCGGCGCGGATCCCCGGGCCGGGCGCCGACGGGCCGGCCGC
>JBHJHE010000012.1:0-234420 GCA_050331095.1 Parvularculaceae bacterium | reverse complement strand
GGCGTCATGGTCGGCGCCGGGATCGGCGGCCTGCCCGGCATCGAGGAGCAGAGCCTCATCCTCGACAAGCAGGGGCCGCGGCGGGTGTCGCCGTTCTTCGTCACCGGCTCGCTCATCAATCTGGTGTCGGGTCAGCTCTCGATCCGCCATGAGCTGAAAGGCCCGAACCACGCCGTCGTCACGGCGTGCTCGTCGGGCGCCCACGCCATCGGCGACGCGGCCCGGCTCATCATGCTCGACGACGCCGACGTCATGCTCGCCGGCGGCGCGGAATCCTCGATTTGTCCGATCGGCGTCGCCGGCTTCGCGGCCTGCAAGGCGCTGACGACCCATTTCAACGACGAGCCGACGCGCGCCTCGCGGCCTTATGACAAGGACCGCGACGGCTTCCTCATGGGCGAAGGAGCGGGCATCGTCGTCGTCGAAGAGCTGGAGCGGGCGAAGGCCCGCGGCGCGACGATCTACGCAGAAATCATCGGCTACGGCCTTTCCGGCGACGCCCACCACGTCACGGCCCCGGCCTCCGACGGCGACGGCGCCTTCCGGGCGATGCGCGCGGCGTTGAAGCGGGCGGGGCTGACGCCGGCCGACGTCGATTACGTCAACGCCCACGGCACCTCGACGCCGCTCGGCGACGAAATCGAGCTCGCCGCCGTCGAGCGCCTGTTCGGCGACGCGGCGGACGGCGTCGTCATGTCGTCGACGAAGTCCTCGATCGGCCACCTTCTCGGCGCCGCCGGGGCCGTTGAGGCGGTGTTTTGCGCTCTCGCCATCCGCGACGGGATCGCGCCGCCGACGATCAATCTCGACAATCCGTCCGTGGAGACGCCGATCGACCTCGCGCCCCACGAAGCGGTGCGCAAGCCGATCGACGTCGCCCTTTCGAACTCGTTCGGGTTCGGCGGCACCAACGCGTCGCTGGTCTTGCGGCGCTACGACGGATAATCTTTCGCAAAAGACAGGCGCGCTCCGCGTCAGGGGCGAAAACGAGGGCGCGGCGAATGGGGAGCAACCGGCACGACATGACGGCACGACCGGCTCCCCTTGCGCGCATGCGCGGCGGCGCGATCCAATCTATCCTGTCGTTCCTGCTCTTCGTCGGTTTCGCGGCGACGGTCGCGCTGGGGCTCGGCGGCGCGTTCGCCTATCGCGAGGCGACCCGGCCCGGTCCCCACGCGGAGGACGTCGTCGTTCTGCTTGAACCCGGATCGTCGGTGCGCGGCATCTCCGAAAGCCTCGCCAAGGCCGGCGTCCTGCGTCATCCGCAGCTCTTCGTCGTGGCGAGCCGCGTGAAGCAGGCGTCCGGCGCGCTCAAGGCCGGCGAGTACCGCATCCCAGCCGGCGTCAGCACTTGGGACCTTGTCGACCTCCTCGTCGAGGGCAAGAGCATCCTCCACTATCTGACGGCCCCGGAAGGTCTGACGACGGCGCAGATCCTGAAAGTCGTCGCCGAGGACCCGGTGCTCATCGGCGACATCACCCTGTCGCCGCCGGAAGGGTCGTTGTTGCCCGAGACGTACGGCTTCACGCGCGGACGCACGCGCGACCAGCTGATCACCGATATGGTCGACGCCCAGGACGCCTTCGTCGATTCGGTCTGGGACGGCCGCGCGCTGGAGTTGCCGTTCTCGACCCGCGAGCAGGCGATCATCCTCGCCTCGATCGTTGAAAAAGAAACCGGCGTCGCGGCGGAGCGCGCGCGCATCGCGGCCGTCTTCGTCAACCGTTTGCGGCGCGGGATGCGGCTCGAATCCGACCCGACGATCATTTACGGCTTGACCGAGGGCGAGCCCCTCGGCCGCGGTTTGCGCGCGAGCGAGCTAAGACGCGAGACGCCCTACAACACGTATCTCATCAGCGGCCTGCCGCCGACGCCGATCGCCAATCCGGGCAAGGACGCCATCCGCGCCGTCCTCAATCCGGCGGACACGGACGACGTTTTCTTCGTCGCGGACGGCACGGGCGGCCACGCCTTCGCCGAGACCCTCGCCGAGCACAACCGCAACGTCGCCAAATGGCGCGGCATCGCGCGGGCCCGCCGGGAGGCCGCGCGCGCCGACGACGACGGCTGACGGGATCCCCTGTGTCCGTTTCCAACCCGACCCCGTCTCCCGTCGCGGCGATGACGGGCTATGCCCGCGCGGCCGGCGCCCATGGCGAGGCGCGTTGGGTCTGGGAGATCAAATCCGTCAACGCGCGGGGGCTCGAACTTCGGTTTCGCCTGCCCACGGGGCGCGACGGCCTCGAACCGACACTGCGTAAACGCGCCGGCGCGCGGCTATCGCGCGGAGCGGTGAGCGCCGCCTTGACGCTCGATCTTCCGACGGCGGACGGGGCCTTCGTCGTCAATGAGGCCAATCTCGCCGCGGCGCTGAACGCCATGCGGCGGGTGGCGGCGGAAGTCGATTGCGAAAAGCCTCGACCGGAGGGCGTTCTCGCCCTGCGAGGCGTCATCGAAACGGCGCCGCCGCGCCTCGACCGGGTGGAGGGCGACGCCCTTGACGCGGCGATCGTCGACGGGTTCGAGCGGGCCCTTGACGACCTCGCCGCAGCGCGCGTGGAGGAGGGCGCCCGCCTCGCCAAGGTCGTCGACGCGACCTTCGACGAACTCGCCCGGCTCGCGGACGCCGCCCGCGCGGATGCGGCCGCCGCGCCCGAGGCGATTCTCGACCGCCTGCGCGGCCAGCTCACGGCCTTGCTCGCCGGCGAGGCCAAAGTCGATGACGACCGCCTCGAGCAAGAAGCGGCCGCCATCGCCGTCAAGGCTGACGTGCGCGAGGAGCTCGACCGTCTCGACGCCCATCTCGCGGCCGGCCGCGAACTCCTCGCCGCTGGCGGCGCGGTGGGCCGGCGTCTCGACTTCCTGACCCAGGAGTTGAACCGCGAGGCGAATACCTTGTGCGCCAAAGCGGCGAACCTCACGCTCAAACGCGTCGGCCTGGACCTGAAGACGGCGGTCGACCGGGTGCGCGAACAGGCCCAAAACATTGAGTGACATGATCGGCGGCGACTTAAAGCTGGCCCGTCGCGGCCTGAGGTTCATCCTGTCGAGCCCGTCCGGCGCCGGAAAAACGACGCTCGCGGACCGGCTTCTGCAGGCCGACAAGGAGCTCGTGCTCTCCGTCTCGGCGACGACGCGCGCCAGGCGTCCGAGCGAGGTCGAGGGCGAAGACTACTACTTCGTCTCCCAGGACGAATTCTTCCGCATGCGTGACGCCGGCGAATTCCTTGAATGGGCGAAGGTCTTCGACAATTTCTACGGCACGCCGCGCGAGCCCGTCGAGGCGGCCCTCTCGCGCGGCTGCGACGTTCTTTTCGACATTGACTGGCAGGGCGCGCAGCAGCTTGACGACGTCGCCGGCGACGACGTCGTCAAGGCGTTCATACTGCCGCCGTCGCGCGGCGAACTCGAACGGCGCCTGCGCGCGCGCAATCAGGACCCCGAGGAGGTCGTCCTCGGCCGGATGGCGAAGGCCGACGCTGAGATGTCCCACTGGGCGGAGTACGACTATGTCGTCGTCAATTTCGACCTGGACCAGTCGGAGCGGTTGCTGCGCTCGATCCTCCTCGCCGAGCGCCTGAAGCGCCGCCGTCAAATCGGCCTCGCCCAGCTCGTCAAAGACATGACCCGCGCGCCTTGAGCGCCGCCGTCATGCTGACGATGCGCGCTGAGACGGCCGGCGCCCCCGGCGAAAGCGCGCCTCGGCCTCGCCGACGGCTACCGGGGCCGTAGCCGAAGGTTTGTCCGTGTGCGTTTCGAAAGGCGGCGCTTCCCCGGCCTCGCGATCGCCGTCAGAGGATGAACGCGAGGAGCGCGAACGCGGCGAGGCCGACGCCTGACGCGACGATCGTCTGACGGCGGAAGGCTGGCGCCAGGAACCCGACGGCGATGCCGCCGATGACGACGAAGGTCAGCGCCGTTCCGACCGCGATCTGATAAGTCCGGAACGCGACGGGGCCGTGGCCCTTGTGCAATTCCATCATGGCGTAGGCGAGGTCCGGCTTGTTCAGCGTCGCTGACAGGCCGTCTTCGCCGACGTCGAACTTCACGTGGGGCTTCGACGTCGGCCGCGTGTAGGCGGTCTCGCCGCGCGTGCGCACGTAATCGACGTCGACGTCGACGCCCTCCGCCTTTAGGAGCGCGCGCACGTCGTCCGCAAGCGTTGGGCTTTCGAGGTCGAGCGCCGCGGACGGCGACAGCGAGAGCGGCGTCGACGAGACGTCGCCCTTGACGCCCGCAACGTAGAGCCCGCCGGTGACGCCGACGAGGAGGAACGCTGGCGCGACGAGCGCTGCGAGATAGAGGTGCGCGAGGACGAGAAGCCTTCGCAGGTTTGGCTGAGTCATAGCGATCCGGGGTGTGATTTTGAGACGCGTTCTCACTCCGCGCGCGGGAAGTCAAGCGCGTCCGCAGGCCGTCAGCCGGATTTTCGCCCTGAAATCAACGCGTCGACCACGGCGGGTTCGGCGAGGGTCGAGGTGTCGCCAAGGGCGGCGACGTCGTTTTCGGCGATTTTCCTCAGGATGCGGCGCATGATCTTGCCGGAGCGCGTTTTCGGCAGGCCGGGGGCGAGGTGGATGATGTCGGGCTTGGCGATCGGTCCGATCTCCTTGCGCACCCAGTCGGTCAACTCCGCCTCAAGACTATCGCCAACCTCGGCGTTCTGCATCAGGATGACATAGGCGTAGACGCCCTGGCCCTTGACATCGTGGGGATAGCCGACGACGGCCGCCTCCGCGACGCAAGGGTGGGCGACGAGGGCGCTCTCAATCTCCGCCGTGCCGAGACGGTGTCCCGAAACGTTGAGGACGTCGTCGACGCGGCCGGTGATCCAGTAGTTCCCGTCGGCGTCGCGCCGCGCGCCGTCGCCGGTGAAGTAATAGCCCGGATAGGTAGAGAAATAGGTGTCGAAGAACCGCTGCGGATCGCCGAAGACGGTGCGCATCTGTCCGGGCCAGGAATCCTTCATCACGAGATTGCCGTCGACGGCGCCTTCGAGTAACCGGCCCTCGGCGTCGACGAGCGCCGGTTGGACGCCGAAGAGCGGCTTCGTCGCCGAGCCGGGCGCCAGGTCGGTCGCGCCGGGCAGCGGCGAGATCAGGACCCCGCCGGTCTCGGTCTGCCAATAGGTGTCGACGACGGGGCAGCGCTCGCCGCCCACCGTCCGCCAGTACCAAAGCCAGGCTTCCGGATTGATCGGCTCGCCAACGGTGCCGAGGAGGCGCAGGCTCGAAAGGTCCGCCGCCTTCACCGGCGCGTCGCCCTCGCGCATCAGGGCGCGGATCGCCGTCGGCGCCGTGTAGAACGTATTGACTTTGTGCTTCTCGCACACGCGCCAGAACCGCGACGCGTCCGGATAGGTGGGCACGCCCTCGAACATCAGCGTCGTCGCGCCGTTCGCCAGCGGTCCGTAGACGATGTAGCTGTGGCCCGTGATCCAGCCGACGTCCGCCGTGCACCAATAGACGTCGTCCTCGCGCCCGGCGAACACGGCCTCGTGGGTGTGGGCGGCGTAGACGAGATAGCCGCCGGTCGTGTGGAGGACGCCCTTCGGCTTGCCGGTCGACCCCGACGTATAAAGAATGAATAGCGGGTCCTCCGCCTCCATGATCTCCGGCGGGCAGTCGGGCGAGACGTCCTCGCGCGCGTCGTGCCACCAGATGTCGCGCCCCTCGGTCCAGGCGACGTCGCCGCCGGTCCGCCTGACGACGAGCACGGCGCGCACGCCGCTCGCCTTTTCAAGCGCGGCGTCCACATTGGCTTTGAGCGGGATCTTCTTGCCGCCGCGCATGCCCTCGTCGGCGGTGATCACCGCCACGGCCCCGCTGTCGTCAATCCGGCTCGCGAGGGCGTCGGGCGAGAAGCCGCCGAAAACAACGGAGTGGATCGCGCCGATGCGCGCGCAGGCGAGCATGGCGTAGGCCGCTTCCGGGATCATGGGCATGTAGATCGCGACCCGGTCGCCCTTGCTCACATGGCGCGCCTTCAGGAAGTTCGCCATCAGCGAGACTTCGGCGTGAAGCTCCTTGTACGTGATGGCTTTGGTGTCGGCGGGGTCGTCGCCCTCCCACAGGATCGCGACCTTGTCGCCGCGCGTCTCCAGATGCCGGTCGACGCAGTTGACGCAGGCGTTGAGCGCCCCGCCGTCGAACCATCGGATGCGGAAGTCCTCCTTGCGGAAAGAGACGTCCTTCACGGTCGTGAAGGGCCGCGCCCAGTGGAGGCGCCCTGCGACCTCCGCCCAGTAGCCGTCCGGGTCGTCCACCGAGCGGGCGTAGTCGCGCGCGTAGCGTTCGGCGTCGACGCGCGCGGCCTGGGCGAACGCGGCGGGCGGCTTGATGCGGTCGGTCATCCACGCTCCTTTTTCCGAGCAGGATAGCCGGCCGCGCCGTGCGCGATCAATCCGACCGCCGTCGCCGACGGTCCGCGTGTCGGCCCTATCGATCCGGCGAGGTTTCGCGGTTTAGTCGTTCGCGACGCAGCAGTCGGTGAAGATGCCGTTGACGGCGTCGCAGCACGGGCCCTCGGGCTCGGGATGCGTCGGCTCCGGGCAATGGTCGTCGCAACATCCGCTTTCGCATTTGGCCGTCGCGTTGGCGTTAACCACGACCGTCGTACTGTTCGACGCCGCGGCGCCGACCGTGATGCGCGTGATTTCCACGTCAATCCGACGCAGCTCGGCGGCGAGGCTCGCGAATTCGTCTTCCGCTTCCGTCCAACGGGCGAACGACATGCCGCAACGCCGCTCATTGTACCGATTTTTCTCCATGCATTTCGCATGCGCCTTGCACGCCGAAGTCACGGTTCGGAACTGCCCTTCGACTTCGGCGTCGAAGTTGTTGAGCTGATTGTTGACGCTGTACTGGCGGTCGACGTCGACGATGGCGCGTCCCGCGCCGATCGCCCCGCCGCCGTGGGGCGTGCCGACCGCCAAGGCGCCGCGGATCGATCGTGACTGATCGCGGAACGAGTCGACCTTCGATTCCAGCCCGGCGATATCGCAGATCGCGGTCGGTTCCGTGTACGCCGACTTATTGCTCGTCGAGACGCAGGACGCGAGAACGAGCGCGCAGATGGCCGCAGCGACGCTACCGATCGTCGATTTTCTCATGATCTTCCCCCGTTGGTTCTTTCTATCCGTGTGCAGTGTTTTTCGCGGCTGGACGGTTGACGGCCCTAGTTGTTCGGATTGCAGCCGCGGCCGACGCGCTCAACCGCCTCCGGCGCGTTGAGGTCGCCCCGCAGTTTTCGCCACCGCGTCGCGGCGTCGTCACGCGGAAACTTGCTCTTGGCGACCTTCGCCGCCGGGTGTCCGCCCGTCACCGCCTCGTCGAGATAGCTGTCGGCGCGCTCTTCGTTCTGCACGGCGTCGCAAATGAGGACGCTGGAGAGAACCGTCCGAGTGCCGTACATCATGGCGAGATTCCAGGAGGCGTCCGCGTCGCCGCGCTGGGAGGCGATTTCGAGCCAGTTGAGGGCGAAGTCGGTGTTTTGGCGCACGCCGAGGCCGGTGGCGTTCATAATGCCGAGCATGTTCTGGGAGCCGACGTCCTTGGCGATCTGGGCGCCGCCGCAGATGAGAAGCACGGTTTGCTCCGCTGTCAGAACGCCGGTCTGGTCGAACCACAGGTCGGCCTGGAAGCTGCGTACGCCCGCCCGCGTCGCCGCGCTGTGCTGGTTGTCCACCTCGCCATTGTAGTAGCCGAGAGCGCGCAAGGCCTGCTGTTTTTGCTTCATTTTAATCAGTGCGCCGAGAGAATTCTTCTCATAGTCCCGCGAGATGCGCGCGAGGCTCGTCTGATCGTAGTTGCACGTCATGCTTTGAAACTGGATCCGCTTAGCGGCGTAGATCGAGGCCTGGGAGCCCGTCGGGCTGCCGATTTCGATGGCCCGGCGATAGTGCCTGCGCGAGCGGGACCAGCGCTCGAGCGCGCTTTCCGCGTCGCCGAGATGGAGGTAGTAGCGGGCGGCTCGCATGGACTGGCGAACGTCCTCCGCCTCCTCGCAAACGCCTTCGGACCAACGTCGGCAAGGCCCGCCCTCGGCGATTTCGTCCGTTTGATGCGGTGGACCTTCGCGCGCCATCCTTTTGCCGTCCCTAACGCCCCGCTCGTAAGCTTCCTCGCAGGTCATCGCGTAGAGCCGCGCGCCGAGGTAAGCGCCGCATACGACGATGATCAGCGCCAGAATGATTTTTAAGACGATAACGACGACGCGCGCGCTCCAATGGCGCTCCGCGCACGCCGCCCTGCAGCGGTACGGACGGCAATCATCGTCCGAGTTGCAATCGTCGCCTGATCGATCGCCGCTGACGGTTACATGGGTTTCGTGGTGCGCGCCGCCATCGAGGCTGGCGCGGCGGTCGCCGCGGTTTTTTCGGTCAAACATCCCCGTCCCGTGACTACATCAAGTCACGGCCCCCAAGCCGAATTTATATTTGATTACTTACGCGTAACAGTACGTAATCGTGAAACTACACGCGGATAGCGCGTGATGACAACCCGATCAAAAAAGTTTTTTACGAATATTTTCCACCGCCGCGCGCAGGCGCTGCGATGCCCCGGTCCGTGCCGCACAGGCGGTCCCAGAAGCGAAAGTAAAGCCCGAAATTCGCGCTATAGTTCGTGTGGTGAACGTTGTGGTGGCTTGCGGTGATGAGCTGGCGGCCGAGGCCGGTTCTCAGGAATCGCCGCGGCAACACCTCCCAGCCGGCGTGGTTGGCGACGCCGCAATAGGTCATGACGACGAGCAGCGCCGCCACCGTATAGACGTGGATCGGCACGACGACCGCCATCGCCGGCAACAGCCAGGCGGAGATCGCTGCCTCCCACGGGTGGAAACAGAAGGCGGCCCAGGGCGGCGGCTGGCGCGTGCGGTGGTGAGTGAGGTGCGTCGCGCGGAAGAGGGCCGGCGTGTGCATCAGCCGGTGCGTCCAGTAGAAGTAAGCGTCGTGGGCCGCGAGATAGAGCAACAGGCTCATGGGCATGTAGAGAACGTCGAGCGGGCCGCTGATCGTGTCGTAGATCGCCGTCCCGCCGCGCTTCCAGGCCTCCAGGACGATCGCGCCCGGAAGGGCGTAGATCGTCGACGCGGCGAGGGAGGCGCGTATCTCATAAAAAACGCTCGCGCGGGTCGGCCGCCGCTCGGCGAGCCGCGTCGCGCCCACCTTGGCCTCGGGGCGCAGCCACAAGAGCGCATAAAACACGCCGGCGACGACGAAATAGCGCGCCCCGATGATAAGCGTCAGTTGGGCCCAGGTGACGGCGAGGACGTCAGGGGGAATGCCGGCGATGGTCAGGTTCGAGGTTCCCCGATTGGCGCGCTCGGACGCTAGCTGCGTCGTCGCGACGTGTCGATGCGCCATGAACGCCGCCGAAGATACTGATCACGCGGCGCGAAGAATGCGTAAACGCAGGACTTCCCGGCGGAAGGGCTGCGGCGATATGGGCGCGGCGCAAATTCCTGCAATCGCGGGCGGAATGGCGTAAACCCGCCAAAGACGGCGGGGTGAGGAGCGAGTAGGCGCACATGTCAAGAACGGCGGCGGTCATCGGATCGGGATTTGGCGGGCTTGCCCTCGCCATCCGGCTGCAGGCGGCGGGCTTGCGCACGACGCTATTCGAGAAGCGCGACAAGCCCGGCGGCCGCGCCTACGTCTACGAGCGCGACGGCTTCACCTTCGATGCGGGACCGACGGTCATCACCGACCCGGCGTCGCTTGAAGAGCTCTGGAAAATCGCCGGCCGCTCCATGGGCGACTATGTCGAGCTCCTGCGCGTCGACCCGTTTTATCGCCTCTGTTGGGAGGACGGGTTCACCTTCGATTATTGCAGCGACGAAGAAGAGCTCCTGGCGCAGATCAGGGCGAAAAACCCCGGCGATGCGGAAGGCTACAAGCGGTTCCACAAATACGCCGAGGCGCTCTTCCGCGAGGGCTATGAAAAGCTCGGCACGGTGCCGTTCCTCAATTTCTGGTCGATGGTGCGCGCCGCGCCCGAGCTCATCGGCCTGCAAAGCTACCGCAGCGTCTATGACCGCCTCGGCGACTTCGTGAAGGACCCGCAGTTGCGGCAGGCCTTCAGTTTCCACACGCTCCTCGTCGGCGGCGATCCATTCAAGACGTCCGCTGTCTATTCGCTGATCCACGCCCTTGAACGGCGCGGCGGGGTCTGGTTTCCGCGCGGCGGCACCCACGCCCTGGTGCGCGGGATGGCGCGCCTGTGCGAGGACCTTGGCGGGAGTTTACGCCTTTCCGCGCCGGTGGCGGAAATGACGATGGAGGGCGGGCGCGTCGCCGAGGTCGTCTGCGAGGATGGGTCGCGCGACCGGTTCGACGCCGTCGGCTCGAACGCCGACATCGTCCACACTTATGAAAAGCTCCTCGGCGGCGCCCCGCGCGGCGCGCAGATGGGCAAGCGCCTCAAATCGAAGCGGTTCTCAAACTCGCTTTTCGTCGCTTACTTCGGCTTGAAGGGAACGCAGCCCGACATCGCGCACCACACAATCCTTTTCGGCGCGCGCTATCGCGAACTGATCTCGGAGATCTTCGCCGGGCCGAAACTGCCGGACGACTTTTCGCTTTATCTGCACCGCCCGACGGCGACGGACCCGTCCCTCGCGCCGGAAGGGTGCGACGCTTACTATGTGTTGGCGCCGGTGCCGAACCTCGAAAAAGCCGACATCGACTGGGCGAGCGAGGGGCCGACCTACCGCGACAAGATCTTCGCCTATCTCGAAGAGCGGTATATCCCGGGGCTGACGAAAAATCTCGTCACGTCCCATATCTTCACGCCCGACGATTTCGCCTCCGAGCTAAACGCCCATGCCGGCTCGGCGTTTTCGATCGAGCCGATCCTCTCCCAGTCGGCCTATTTCCGGGTTCACAACCGCGACGATCAGATCCCGAACCTTTATTTCGTCGGCGCAGGCACCCATCCCGGCGCCGGCGTGCCGGGCGTCGTCGGCTCCGCAAAGGCGACCGCCGGGCTCATGATCGACGATCTGCAGGTCGTGGCGCGCGCCGCGGAGTGACCGGCGCGCAAGCGACGATCGACGGCGCCGGCGGCGCGCCGGGGCGCGCCGCGCTGGCGGCCCATGGCGCGACGGCGATCGCCCAGGGCTCGAAGAGCTTCGCGCTCGCCTCGCGCTTGTTCCACCGCGAAATGCGCGCCGACGCTCAAATGCTCTACGCCTGGTGCCGGCGCTGCGATGACGTCATCGACGGTCAGTCCATGGGCGAGGACGCGCCCGACGCCGACTTATCCGCCGACGAACAGGCCGCCCGGCTCCAGCGATTGCGTCGCGACACGGCCCGCGCGCTCGCCGGCGAACCCGTCGGCGACCCGGCCTTCGACGGCTTCGCGGCGGTCGCCGCCAAGGTCGCGCTGCCCGAACGCTATCCGTTCGATCTCCTTGACGGGTTTGAAATGGACGTGGCGCGCCGACGCTACGAGACGATCGACGATCTCCTCGCCTATTGCTACGGCGTCGCGGGCGTCGTCGGCGTGATGATGGCGATCGTCATGGGCGTCGCGCCCAACGACGAAGAGACGCTCGACCGGGCGTGCGATCTGGGGCTCGCGTTTCAGCTCACGAACGTTTGCCGCGACATGGTCGACGACGCCCGCGCTGGGCGGATCTATCCGCCAGCGGAGCTGTTGCGCGACGAAGGCCTTGAGGAGGCGGACCCCGAAAGCCTCGTCGACCCGGCGGCGCGGGGCGCGCTGGCCCGGGTCGCGGGCCGCCTGCTCGACGTCGCCGACTGCTATTACGAATCCGGCGGCGCGGGCCTTCGCCGCCTGCCGGCGCGCGGAGCGGCGGCCGTCGGCGCGGCGCGCAGCGTTTACCGCGACATCGGCCGCATCGTCCGCGACCGCGGGGCGTCGGCGTGGGACGCGCGCGCCTACGCGACGAAGAGCCGAAAGGCGTGGCTCGCCCTGTCCGGCGCCGCGCGCGCCGCGCCTCAGCCGATTTTCCTCGCGCGCGTCGCGCCCGATCCGAGGCCCGGACTGTGGCGCCGCCCCCGGGCGGGGGCCGACGGCTAAGGCTCGACGAAGCGAAAGATCCGCTTCGCGCGCAGCGCGCCGTCGCCGTCAATGTCGCCGCCGAGGACGCGCGGCGCGAAGGCGGCGTGAAGATCGTACGCGTCGAGATCGAGACCGCAGGCGCCGAAGACCTCGCGGTCCTCGGCCGTGAAGTCGAGGCTCGCCGCGTCGAGAAGCCGGTCGCGTTCGGCCGGGTCGCGTCGCCATGACAGGCAGGCGTCGAACTTCAGGTAATTCATCCGTGCGCGCTCGCCGGCGGCGAGGTCGGCGAGGCCGTAGTCGAGGACCTTCAGCCAGCCGACGCCATCGTCAGTGTTCGGCGTTATGCGGACTGCTTCCGGGGGCGGGCGAAAGCCGCCCGCGCCGGCGAGCGCCGGCGAGATCACGAACGCGCGCAGATCCTGCGGCGCGTTCACCGAGCCGTCGTTCGGCCCCGTATTGTCTTCGTTGCGGAAATGCCAGCCGAAGACGTCGCGCGGGTTCGGCGCGCCGCGGAAGGGCGGGGTCATGTCCGTCAAGTCGGCCGCGTCGGGACGGTCGTTCTCGTAGACGCGCACGGACCAACCCCTGTCGCGCCGCACGAGCGCGAAAACCCAGCCATTGTCGAGGCGCTGGCGAAAGCTCCGTTCTCCGGCGACGAAGGGGCGGACGCTGTCGCTAAGCGCGCGCGCGTCGTCCGTTCCGAGAATGCGCGCGGCCCGGGTTTGCGGCGTCTCGCGGCATGGCGGGGTCTGCGCCCGCGCCGCCGACGGCGCGGCCATCGCGACGATCGGCGCCACGATCAGCGCCGTGATCAGCGCTTGGGCGAGGCGCGAGGTCATTCCGGCTCGTCCGCGAGCCACAGTTCAATGACGTGGGCGGTTTGCGCGATCCAGCCGGCAGCCTCGGCGACGTCCGCCGGATCGGCGTCGTCGTCCGCGAGCGTCGCGACGAAGCCGCGCACGAAGGATGCGGTGCGCGCCTCGTAGTCCGGCCATGATCCGCCGCCTTCGGGCCTTGCGCCTGACGCCTTGATCGCCTCCAGCTTGGCGTCGATCCGGCGCACCGCAGAGCCGTACCGTAATCGCACGGCCGTTTGTGTAAAGACGTTCGGCGGGTCATCGTAACCGGCGAGCGTTCGATAGGCGACGAGATAGGGCGGCAGCATTTCGCGTTCGAAGCCAGGCCGCGACGCGTCGATCCACAGGGTCATCGCCTCGTCGTCGCATGCGGTCTCGGCGATCTGGTCCTCGGCCGCGGCGATGAAAGCTTCCCGCCGCTCGCGCGGCCAATTCGCCATGTCGCGGATGTTCAGCGCCCGCAGCGTCGCCGCCTGCCAGTCCTTCATGTGGCCGCACGCGACGCCGCGCGTCGCGACCGTCTCCAGAAAGGCCGCCGTCTTGACTTTGCGCGACGCGTCCTGAGCGGCGGCTCCCGTCGCGACGGCCAAGGCGGCCGCGCCGGCGAGCGCAGTGCGTTTCATCATGTCCCCCCCTTTGCGCCGCGTGCAGCGCTGTCGATCGGCGTTTCCAATCCACCTACGAGACTACTACCATCGATCGCGGAAAAACGAACGGACGTAGACGTCCAAAACCCCGGGGGAGCCCAACCATGAACGAATTGAAGCGGGCGCTCGCTTTCACTGCGGCGCTTGCGCTCGTCGCCAGCGGCGGCGGGTCGACCGAGGACCGCGAGCGGGAACTGGAGCGCGAAGCGGCGAAACATGGGCTCGACGCCGACGTCGAACTCGACGATCGCGGCGAGGTCCGCTCCGTGGAAGTCAAGCGCAGCGGCCAGCGCATCGGCCAGAACCTGTCGCTGCCGGACGAATTCCCGAGCGACGTCGCCGTTTCCGACGCCTGGAGCGTGATGCACACGACGCCCGCGCCCCAGGGCGGCTACATGATCCAGGCGACGACGCCGGACGCCGTCGACGCGATCCTCGCCGAGACGCGCGCCGCAATGGCGGCGGACGGTTGGTCTGAGACCGCGTTCGACCAGCCGACGCCGCAAATGACGTCGCTCGGGTTCGACAAGGACGACCGCCTGACCCGCGTGACGATCATCGACGCAGGCGACGGCCAGCGTTCCGTGCAGCTGGTTACAATGAAGAAGACTTGACCGGCGGGCGGCCGCGTCTCGGCGGGCGATCGCCGTCGATCGCGCCTTTTGCGCGCGTCAAGCGTTGGTTTTCCGGAGGCGTTTCGCCGCCCCGAAACCCGCCCATGGGCGTTTGACACGTTGTCGCACGAGGCCCACAAACCGCCTAATTCAAGACCGCTTGAACCGCAGGGAATATTCGCATGATCACGCACGAAGTGCGCGCCTACCGTTCGAAGGACGCGTTAGCGCGCGACGAACAGCTCGCCTGGAAGATCGCCGCCGTGGCCGCCGACGACGCTCCGGTCGAGGACGACGTCGTCGAGATGATCGTCAACCGGATCATCGACAATGCGGCCGTCGCGATCGCGTCTTTGAACCGGGGGCCGATCAAATCCGCCCGCGCCATGGCGAACGCCCACCCGCGGCTTGGCGGCGCGACGCTTTTCGGCATGCCGGCGGAGCACCGGGTGTGCGCCGAATGGGCCGCCTGGGCGAACGGCACGGCGGTTCGCGAGCTCGACTTCCACGATACGTTTCTGGCCGCCGACTACTCCCACCCGGGCGACAACATTCCGCCGATCCTCGCCGTCGCCCAACAGTGCGGGAAGTCGGGCGCCGACCTCCTGCGCGGGATCGCGGCGGGCTACGAGATCCAGGTCAATCTCGTGAAGGGGATCTGCCTCCACGAGCACAAGATCGATCACATCGCCCATATCGGTCCGTCGGCCTCGGCCGGCGTCGGCGCGCTCCTTGGTCTGCCCACGTAAACGATTTATCAGGCCGTGCAGCAGGGGCTCCACACGACGGTGACGACGCGTCAGTCGCGCAAGGGCGAGATCTCCTCATGTAAGGCGTTCGCGCCCGCCTATGCGGGCAAGCTCGCGATCGAGGCCGTCGACCGCTGCATGCGCGGGGAGGGCGCGCCGAGCCCGATCTACGAAGGCGAGGATTCGGTGATCTCCTTCATCCTCAACGGGCGCACGGCGCGCGACAGGGGCGAGAGCCCCTACGAGCCGACCTATCAGGTGCCGTTGCCCGCGCCCGGCGAGGCGAAGCGCGCCATCCTTGAGACGTACACGAAGGAGCATTCCGCGGAGTACCAGTCCCAGGCGCTGATCGACCTCGCCTTCCGCATGGGGAAGAAGATCGACGATTTCGACAAGGTGGAGTCGATCGTTCTGCACACTTCGCACCACACGCACTACGTCATCGGCACAGGCGCGGGGGATCCGCAAAAGATGGACCCGAACGCCAGCCGCGAGACCCTCGATCATTCGATCATATACATCTTCGCCGTCGCTCTGCAGGACGGCGAATGGCACCACGTAAAGTCCTACGCGCCCGAGCGCGCGCGCCGGGAGGACACGGTGCGCCTGTGGCGCAAGATCTCGACGACCGAAGATCCCGCGTGGACGGCGCGCTACCACGATCCCGACCCTGACAAAAAAGCCTTCGGCGCGAGGGTCGTGATCAAGATGGCCGACGGCTCCGAGATCGTCGACGAACTCGGCGTCGCCAACGCCCACCCGGCCGGCGCGCGGCCGTTCACGCGTCCGGAGTATGTCGGCAAATTCAAGACGCTGACGGACGACATTCTGACCCCGGCGGAGAGCGAACGGTTTCTGACCCTCGTGCAGGACCTGCCGAAACTGACGGCGGAGCAGCTTCTCGACCTCAATCCCGTCGCGCCCGACGGCTATCTGACGGAGAACGCGGCGCCGGGAATTTTTTGAGCGCCGGCCTTGCAGCGAAGCCGGCCTCGCAGCGAAGAAGGAGAAACAACGTGATCGCATACTCCACCATCGGCACGAACGACATGGAACGGGCGCGGAAGTTCTACGGCGAACTCCTGGGCGAGCTTGGCGCGAAGGAGATGTTCGTGCGCCCTGACGGCGGGTTCGTCGGCTTCGGCGTCGCGCAAGGCCAGCCCATGTTCGGCGTCGCCAAGCCCTATGACGGCGGCGATGCGGCGGCGGGCAACGGCAACATGGTCGCGATCGCGGTGAAGAGTCCGGATCAGGTCAAGTCGATGTACGACAAGGCGATCTCCCTCGGCGCGACGTGCGAGGGCGAGCCCGGGCCCCGCGTCGGCGGCGCCGTCACCTGCGGCTACGTGCGCGACGCCGACGGCAACAAACTGAATTTCGTCTGCATGGGGAGCTGACGCGGGGCGGCGCGGGTTGACGCGGGAGACGCCGATGGAGCCGCGCCCGATCGCGCCGCCGTCGTCCGCGAAGGAGACGCTGCGCGCGTGCAGCGCGGCGGATGCGCCGGCCTTGTCGCTGATCGGCCAGGCGACGTTCCTTGACGCGTTCGCCGGCCGGCTCGACGGGCGCGACGTCGTCGCCCATTGCCGCGCGGTTCACGACGTCGCGTCGTATGAAACGTTGCTCGCGGACGGCGCCGCCGCCTGGCTCGTCGAACGCGCGGACGCGCCCGTCGGCTACGCCGTCGCGATCCAGCCGCCGGATCTGCCCGTGGAGACGTCGGCGGACGACGCTCAACTCCTGCGCATCTACCTACTCCCGAGCGCCAGGGGCCGCGGCCATGGCGCGCGGTTAATGGCTGTCGTGCGCGACTGGGCGCGGGAGCGGGGCGCCGAACGGCTTTTCGTCGGCGTTTTCCGCGGCGACGCCGACGCCATCGGCTTTTACGAGCGCAGCGGTTTCGCGAGCGTGGGCGAGAGCCTGTTTCGCGTGGGGGCGCATTCCTACGCTGACAGCGTTATGATGGCGGCGACGACGTAAATGAGGCCCTCCGGGATGCATCTCGCCGAACTCAATGTCGGGCGGCTTTTGGCCCCAACGGGCGATCCGCGCGTCAAGGACTTCATGGACGCCCTCGACCTCGTCAATGGAATTGGCAAGTCGATGCCGGGCTTCGTCTGGATGATGGAGGGCTCCGGCGAGCCGGGGACGGGCAACACGGAGAACGCCATCGGCGACGACCCGCAATTCGTCGCGAACCTGACGGTCTGGGAGGACGTCGAAAGCCTCGAACGCTTCGTGTGGGGAACGGTTCACAAGAAATTCTATGAGCGCCGGCGCGAATGGTTCGAAATTCTGGGCGCGATGCATTTCGTAATGTGGCGGGTCGCGCCCGGTCACAAGCCGAGCCTTGACGAAGCCCTCGCACGCCTCGACATGCGCCAGCGGCTCGGCGACACGGAAGACGCGTTCGGCTGGGACCATCTGCGCGAGGCGACGCTCCACAAGACCCGCGCCTGCGCCGGCGAGGCGGCGTAAGGCCAAACGCGAAAAGGCTCCGAAAGATGCTGTTCACACAGAAATCCGCCGCTGAAAAACGCCGCGTCTTTCGCGAGGGACTTGCGTCCGGCCGGCTTCTGCGCTTTCCGGGCGCCTTCAACCCGCTCTGCGCCCAGATGATCGAGACGAAGGGCTTTGACGGCGTCTACATCTCCGGCGCGGTCATGGCCGCGGATCTCTGCCTGCCGGACATCGGCCTCGCCACCATGACGGAGTTCGTCGACCGCGGTCGGCAGATCGCGCGGGTGACGGATCTGCCGGCTTTCATCGACATCGACACCGGCTTTGGCGAGCCCATGGCCGCCGCGCGCACGATTCGCGAGATGGAGGACGCGGGGCTCTCCGGCTGCCATATCGAAGACCAGGTGATGCCGAAGCGCTGCGGCCATCTCGACGGCAAGGAGATCGTCCCCACCGGGATAATGATCCAGCGCGTCAAGGCCGCGGCCGAGGCGAAGCGCGATCCGAACTTCGTCCTCATCGCCCGGTCCGACGCGCGCGCCGTCGAAGGCCTCGACAGCGCCATCGACCGCATGAAGGCTTACGTCGACGCCGGCGCGGACATGATCTTCCCCGAAGCAATGAAGTCGGAGAAGGAGTTCGAGGCCGTGCGCGCCGCCCTCGACGTCCCGATCCTCGCCAACATGACCGAGTTCGGGAAAAGCCGCCTCCTGAACAAGAGCGAGCTAGAGGATCTCGGCTTCAACGTCGTCATCTATCCGGTCACGACGCTTCGTCTCGCCATGGGCGCCGCCGACCGCGGCCTCGACGCGATCCTGCGCGACGGCGACCAAAACGCGATCCTCGGCGACATGCAGCACCGGCGCGATCTTTACGAGCTCCTGCGGTACCATGAATACAACAAGTTCGATGAGAACATTTACAACTTTCAGGTTGGCGACACGCCGATGGACTGATTGGCGTGGCGCCTAGGGCTCGTCAGCCGTGAACGCGTCGTCGTTGAAGGTAACGCGAGGGTCGCGGAGGCGCCCCCGGTCGGCGCCTCATCCTTCGCGACGCTCCTCGGAAGACGAGGAGCGGTGAGAAGCGTCGATCTCCGGCCGAAAATTGCCATCGGGCTCCCGGCGAGCGTACCCTCGAACACGCGTCCGCTTTCGAAAACACCCTGTCCAATCGAAAAGGAGCCTCGATATGAGTTCGACGGACAAGAAGCCCACGAAACTCGGGTTTCCGCTGGCGATGGCGTGCCTCCTGGCGCCGGCGCCGATATTTTTCATGTCGTTCCTCGGCGTGTTGCCGCAGTCGTGGGGGTTCCGCTTCGTCGTCATCGGCGTGTGGCTGGCGATCGCGGCGTTCTTCGCGCTGCGGCTTGGCGTTGAATTGAAGCGCCGCACGGACGAGTGGGAGCGGGCGCAGAAGACGGCGGCCGAGTGACCTCAGGCGACGACGGCGAGTTCTGCTACGCCGTCATTTTCCAATCGACGTTGAAGCCGGGCGTCGCTGACGATTATGGCGACGCCGCCGCGCGCATGGCTCAGTTGTCGCGCGCGATGCCGGGGTTTTTGGGCATTGAGAGCGCCCGCGGAGCCGATGGCGTCGGGATCACGGTGTGTTATTGGGAGAGCGAAGCGGCGATCGCCGCGTGGCGCGCCGAAGCGGAGCATCGCGCGGCGCAAGCCCGCGGCGCTCGGGAGTGGTACGCCGATTATCGCGTGAGCGTGGCGAAGGTCCTGAGGACCTATGGTTCTTCGGCGACGTCGCCGGCCGACGCCGCGCTGTGCGATGGGACGAAAGAGGAACGATGTCCGACGACGACGTAAAGTACGGCCTGGCGGGGGTTCTCGCCGACGACACGGCGATCTCCAAGGTGATGCCGGAGATCAATTCGCTTACTTATCGCGGCTACAAGGTTCAGGATCTCGCCACCGCCTGTCGGTTCGAGGAGGTCGCCTACCTCATCTGGAACGGCGACCTGCCGACGCAAAGTCGGCTCGACGCGTTCAACGCGCTTGAGAAGAAAGAGCGCGGCCTCTCCGCCGACATGGCCGACCTCATGGGGATGTTGAACCGCAAGGCGCACCCCATGGACACGCTGCGCACGGCGATCTCGTTTCTCGGCCAGGAGGACGAGACGACGGACGATTCTTCGCCCGGCGGGCTCTACGACAAGTCGATCCGCCTGTTCGCAAAAATTCCTCAGATCGTCGCGACGGACTTCCGTCTGCGGAACGGTAAGGAGCCGATCGCGCCGGACCCGGATCTCGCGTTCTCCGAAAACTTTTTCCATATGTGCTTCGGCCACGTTCCGGCGCCGGAGATCGTCAAATGCTTCGACGTCTCCATGACGCTCTATGCGGAGCATTCCTTCAACGCCTCGACCTATACGGCGCGGGTGATCGCCTCCTCGACGTCCGACGTTTATTCCGCCGTCGTCGGCGCCGTCGGCTCGCTGAAAGGCCCGCTCCATGGCGGGGCGAACGAAGCGGTCATGCACATGCTGAAGGAGGTCGGCTCGCCCGACGTCGCCCGGAAGTGGATGCTCGACGCCTTGGAGAACAAAAGGAAGGTCATGGGCTTCGGCCACCGGGTCTACCGCTCCGGCGACAGCCGCGTGCCCACGATGACCGACGCCTACGAAAAGATGGTCGAGGTCATCGGCACGGAGGAGGCGAAGGCGCTCTGGCGCACCAGCCGCATTCTCGACGAGACGATGGTCTCGGAAAAGGGGATCTACCCCAACCTCGATTTCCCGGCCGGGCCCTCCTACTATCTCATGGGCTTCGAGATCCCGATGTTCACGCCGATCTTCGTCGTCAGCCGTATCACCGGTTGGACGGCACACGTGATCGAACAGCTCGCGGCGAACAAACTCGTGCGGCCGCTGTCCAACTATGTGGGCGAGGGCCAGCGCGATGTGACGCCGCTCGCCGAGCGCTGAGGCGGGTCTTTCGGTCCGGCGGCGGGCGCAGTAGAAGGCGGCGCGATCGGCACGGACGGCCCGGCGGCGACGCGAGCGTCATCACGCCCATGGCCGCTCAGAGGCGCCCCCACGAAACGGGTCGCACGAAACGGATCGCCGGAAAAACAGGCTAAAAAGAAAAACAGACTGAAAGAGAGGCTTTCCCATGGCCTATGAGTGCATCCTGACGGAGACCGACGGCGACGTCGCCGTCGTCACGCTCACCCGACCCGAGGCGTTGAACGCCTTCAACGCGCAGCTCATGGACGAGCTGACCGACGCGATCGGCGGTTTCGACGTCGATCCGGCGATCGGCTGCATCGCGATCCTCGGCTCTGAGAAAGCTTTTGCGGCGGGCGCCGACATCAAGGAGATGGCCGAGAAGTCTTATGTCGACGCGCTGACGGAGGACTTCATCACGCGGAACTGGGAGGCCGCGTCCCATGCGCGCACGCCGATCATCGCCGGCGTCGCCGGCTACGCGCTCGGCGGCGGCTGCGAACTCGCCCTGATGTGCGACTTCATCATCGCCGCCGACAACGCCAAGTTCGGCCAGCCGGAGATCACCATCGGCGCCATGCCCGGGGCGGGGGGCACCCAGCGGCTCGCGCGCTTCATTGGCAAGTCGAAGGCGATGGACAAGTGCCTAACCGGGCGAATGATGGACGCAGAAGACGCCGAGCGCTGAGGCCTCGTCTCGCGGGTCGTCGCGCCCGGGGAGTTGCGCGACGAAGTCCTGAAAGCCGCGAAACAAATCGCCGGCTTCTCGCGGCCGATCGTGACGCTGACGAAAGAGGCCGTGAACCGCGCCTATGAGACGACCCTCGCCGAGGGCGTGCGCTTCGAGCGGCGCGTCTTCCACTCGGTCTTCGCCTTCGACGACCAGAAGGAGGGCATGGCCGCCTTTGTGGAGAAGCGCAAACCGGGTTTTTCCAACCGATGACGCGTCCCGGCGCGCCGTCCGCGGAGCGCCTTTCGCGCCGTGGATAATCTAGTCGCGGCGTTCGCGGCGATCGGCGTTCTTGGCGTCGGCGCCCAATGGCTTGCCTGGCGGTTCAACCTGCCTGGCATCGTCCTCATGTCTATCGCCGGCATCGTCGCGGGCCCCGTTACGGGCTTCCTCTGGCCGCCGGGCTACGACGTCACCGCCTCCGCGTCGCCGCCGATGGAGACGCTTTTCGGCGACTTCTACAAGCCGATCATCGGCGTCGCTGTGGCGGTTATTTTGTTCGAGGGCGGACTGACGTTGAATTTCGCGGAGATCCGCGAACTGCGCAAAGGCGTCCTCAGGCTCGTCACGCCCGGCGCATTCATCGCCTGGGGCCTCGGCGCCCTCGCCGGACACTACATCGGCGGGCTCACCTGGGACGCGGCGATCCTTTTCGCCGGCGTCATGGTGGTGACCGGACCCACGGTGATCATCCCGCTCCTGCGCCAGTCGAAGCTCAACCCCCGTCCGGCGGCGCTCTTGAAGTGGGAGGGGATCGTCAACGATCCCCTTGGCGCGCTCTTCGCGGTAATCGCCTTCGAGGTCTTCACCTTTGAAATCGAGGGCGGCCACGCGGCGAGCCCAGTCCAGCTCATCGCCTCCCTCGCCATCGCCGCCGCGCTGTCGACGGCGCTCGGCTTCGCGGCGGGCCGTGCGATCGCGTTGATCTTCCACCGCGGCTGGGCGCCGGAGTACCTGAAGCCGCCCGTGCTCCTCGTCGCGGTGCTCGGCGTCTTCGCCTTCTCCAACATGCTCCAGGAGGAGGCGGGCCTCCTCGCGGTGACGGCCATGGGCGTAACCCTCGCGAACTCCAAGCTCGCTAGCATCAACGAATTGCGGCTCTTCAAGGAGAATGTGGCGGTCCTCCTCGTTTCGGGCGTCTTCATCATCCTGACGGCGAACCTCACCTGGGCGACGTTCGCGTCGATCGACGCCCAGGGCGTCGCGCTGTTGGCGGCGATGCTGTTGCTTGTCCGGCCCGCGGCCGTGATCGCCTCGACGATCGGCGCGGATCTCTCCTGGCGCGAGCGCCTGCTCGTGGCGTGGATCGCGCCGCGCGGCATCGTCGCCGTCGCCGTGACGTCGTTCTTTGCCGCGGCCCTCGTCAGCGGCCATGCGAGCGCCGTCGACGGCGGCATCGAGCCCGCCGCGGCCGTAGACGCGGCGCGTGCGGCGAGCGCCGAACAGCTGATCCCGCTCGCCTTCGCCATGGTGTTCCTGACGGTGACGCTCCACGGCTTCACGATCGCGCCCCTCGCCAAGGCGCTTGGCCTCGCCTCGCGCGAGCGGCCGGGCGTCCTGATCAGCGGGGCGAGCCCGTGGTCGGCGGCGTTCGCCGCCAAGCTGAAAGAGCTCGACGTGCCGGGGATGGTCGCCGATTCAAGTTGGCGGCGCTTGCGGCCGGCGCGCCAGGCGGATGTGCCGACCTACTATGGCGAGATCCTGTCGGAGGTGACTGAGCACCATCTCGACCTCAATCGGTTCGGCATGCTTCTCGCCGTCAGCGGCAACGAGGCGCACAACTCCCTTGTATGCACGGACCTCGCGCCGGAGCTCGGCCGCGCCGCGATCTATCAGGTGAACGCCCGCGGCAAAGACGAAGACGACCGACGGGCCCTGTCTTTTACGCTCCAGGGCCGCACGCTGCTCCACTCCGCCGCGCCCCTCGACGCCCTCCTGCGCCGCCACTATCAGGGCTGGACGTTTCAACGCACCAAGATCTCCGAGGCCTACGGGCCCGAGCGCTATCTTGAGGACCTGGGCGAGGAGGGCGAACTCGTCGCTATCATCCGTAAGGAGACGGTGCTGATCGCCTCGGCGGAGCTCAAGATCCAGCCCGAGGTCGGCGACGTCGCCGTCGCCTTCGCCCCGGCTCAGATCCGCTCCCGGGACCGCGAGGAGAAATCCGCCGACGCCAAAGAGCGCGACGGCAAGTCCGACGAGGCCAAATCCGACGACGCGCCGGCCGGCGAGGAAGAAACCGTTAACGAACTGAAAACCTTGAAGGACGCCGCCGAAAAGCGCTCCGACCGGGCGGGGGGACGCTGAGGCTTTCCGGGACCTGGCGACGCGGCGTCCGAGGATCTGCTTAACGCGGCGTTAGCGCCGCCCCCATAGCGTCGCGGGCGGTCATGTTGCGCTCGCTTTCGCCCTTCGCCGCCATCGGCGGCCCGCTTTTGACGTCCTACGCTAACGGCATGGGCGGGGCGGCGACCGCGCGTCGCGCGCGCATTGAGGCGGCCGCGGCGCGCGCCGCCGCCGAGCTCTCGATAAAGGCGCGGGCGGAGCTCCTCGCCAACATGAACCACGAACTGCGCACGCCGCTGAACGCGATCATCGGCTTCGCGACCATGCTGCGCGACGGCGACCAGTACGATCTGACGGGCGAGCAGCGCGCGGCCTACGCTGAATACGTTCTTCAGTCCGCAGACCTCCTCCTCGGCCACATCAATACGCTCCTCGAACTCGCGGCGCTCGACGGCGGCGAGCTTGAGCTTGAGGAGAACAATGTGGACGTCGACGAGGCGGTGCGCGCTGCGATGTCGCGGGCCGAGGTCGCCGCCGCGGCGCGCGACGTGACGCTGACGCGGAAGGACGGCGCGGGCGAGGCCCGCGTCTGGGGCGACGCCGCACGCCTCGGCCAGGCGCTGGACCATGTGCTCCGTACCGCGATCAAACTCTCGCCGAAGGGCGGTACGGTGCTCGTGCGCGCCCAGGACGCCGAGCGCGGCTGGAGCGAAATCGCCGTGCGCGACCATGGCGCCGGCCTCAGCCCCGAAGCGCTCGACCAGGCGCTGAACGCCTTCTGCGAACCCCAGCGCGGCCTCGACCGCTCGTTCGCCGAACCGGGCATCGGCCTCGCCGTCGCCAAGACGTTCGTCGAGCTGCAAGGCGGGCGCTTTACGGTCAAAAGCCGGGTGGGCGAGGGCACGCTCGTGCGCCTCGCTTTCCCGCCCACGCGCGCCGACAGCGCCGCCGCGCCAATGCGACGCGCGAGCTGACGCCAACGTCAAAACCAGCGAGACGAGTCCGTTAGATGCAAAAACGCACCGCCCACCAATCACCGGCGAACCGCGCCGCCGAGACGCCGGCGAGCGTGCAGGCCGGGCTCATCAACGCGCGCAACGCCGCGAACGCCACGAACGCCACGAACGCCGCCCAAGGCGCTGACGAGCGCGCCGGCGCCGGCGATACGTCCGTGCTCGCCGAAACGCTGAAAACCCATCGCCGCATCGGCGAGGTCGTCTCCGTCACCGGCTCCCATGCGCTCGTCATGCTCGACGCCGACGCGACGCTGAACGACAAGCAGACCCGCCCGCAGATCGGCGCGATCCTGTCGATCGACGCCGGCGCCTGCGTCGTCCTCGGGCTTGTCGCGGCGATGAGCGTGCCCGCCCCGTCCCTCGACGCTGGCTCGCCGGACCTGCGGCTCATCGAGATCGAGCTGATCGGGGAGTTCACCAAGCCGACGCCGAAATCGCCGGCGCGCTTCCGCCGCGGCGTCTCCACCTATCCCTGCCTCCACGACGAAGCGCACGTCGCCTCGCGCGACGAACTCGCCGCGCTCTTCGCGGCGAACGGCGCGGCGAGCGTTCGCGTCGGCGTCGTCAAGCAGGACGCGGCGATCCCTGCGACGGTGGCGGTCAACGAGCTTTTCGCCCGCCACTGCGCCGTCCTCGGCACCACGGGCGCCGGCAAGTCCTGCGCCGTCACCCTGATGCTCTCGGCGGTGCTCGACCGGTTCTCCCACGGGCACGTGGTCATTCTCGACCCGCACAATGAGTATGCGAATTGTTTCGGCGACGCGGCCGTCGTCTTCGACCCGTCGAGCCTGACGCTGCCCTTCTGGCTCCTGCGCTTCGACGAACTTGTCGAAGTGCTCTATCCCGGCCGCCATAATTGCGAGGAGGAGGTCGATATCCTCGCCGACGTCATCCCCGCCGCGCGGCGAATGAACATCTCCGGCTCGACGACCGGCGCGCGGCTCCTCGTCGAGCGCCGCGCCGACGCGTCGAACGTGTCGATCGACACGCCGACGCCCTACCGCGTCTCCGACCTCCTGACCGTCATCGACCGGGCCCTCGGCGGGCTCGACGGCGCGCGCTCGAGCGCGCCCTACAAGCGCCTTCGCGGGCGCTTGCAGCAGGTTTCAACGGATGCGCGCTACAACTTCATGTTTGGCGGCCTGACGGTGCAGGACACGATGGCGGAGTTTCTCGGCCAACTGTTCCGTATCCCCGTCGACGGCGCGCCGATCAGCATCATCGAGCTCGGCGGTTTGCCGGCGGAAGTGGCGCAGGTCGTGGTCTCGGCGATCGCGCGGATGTCGCTTGAGTTCGGCCTGTGGAGCCACGGCGCCGCGCCGATCGCCCTCGTCGTCGAGGACGCCCATCGCTACGCCCCGGCCCGCGAGGACCAGGGCTTCGCGCCGACCCGCCGCGCCCTCGTGCGCCTGGCGAAGGAGGGGCGCAAGAGCGGAGTGTCCCTGTGGGTCGTGTCGCAACGGCCGACGGAGCTCGATCCCACGGTCCTCTCGCAGTGCAATACGATCTTCGCCATGCGGCTCGCGAACCAGCCCGACCAGGACGCCCTGCGCAGCGCCGTGCCCGACGCCTCGACGAGCCTCCTGTCGTGCTTGCCGTCCCTTGGCATCGGCGAGGCGATCGCCATCGGCGAGGGCGTGCCCCTGCCGACGCGGATCCGGTTCGACGCTTTGCCGCGGCGCAGCGTGCCGCGCAGCCTGACGGCGAGCTTCACCGACGGCTGGTCCGTCGGCGTCGACGAGAACGGCTTTATCGAACGCATCGTCGAACAATGGCGCGCGCAGAAAATCCTGACGCCCGACGTTTGATCGCGGCGCCCTTGATCGGCCCGCCGCGTCTCGGCAAGCTGATCGCCGGAGGGCCTGTCGCATGAAGATGTTTCTCGTTCGCGCCGTCGCGGCGCTCAGCTTCGCATTCCTCGCCGGCGCATCGTACGCTGACGATGGCGTTTCGCCGGTTGTTCTCGTCCATGGCGGGGCCGGGGCGCTGACGAAGGGCGAATACTCGGCCGCCGAGGAAGCCGCCTACAAAGCCAAGCTCACCGAAGCGCTCGAAGCCGCCTATGCGGCCCTTGACGCCGGCGCGCCGGCGCTCGACGCCGTCGAACGCGCGATCGTGATCATGGAGGACGCGCCCCACTTCAACGCCGGGCGCGGCGCCGTCTTCACCCGCGACGGTGAGAACGAGCTCGACGCCTCGATCATGGACGGCGCGACGGCGAACGCCGGCGCCGTCGCCGGCGTCGTCAAGGTCAAGAATCCCATTCGTCTCGCCCGCGCCGTCATGGAGAATTCCGAACACGTGATGTTCAGCGGCGAGGGGGCGGAGAAGTTCGCCCGCACCCAGGACCTCGAAATGGTGAGCCGATCCTACTTTCGCACCGAGGCGCGCTGGCGGCAGTACAAGCAGCGCCTCGACGAGGAGAAGGCGCTGCGCAAACAAGAAAAGAAAGAGCGCAAGGGCGCTGCGCTAGAGGGCGAGGCCCTCCCCAAGGAATTCAAGTACGGCACGGTCGGCGCGGTGGCGCTCGATAAAAACGGCGACCTCGCGGCCGGCACGTCGACAGGCGGCATGACGCTGAAGCGGTTCGGCCGCGTCGGCGATTCGCCGATCATCGGCTCCGGCACGTATGCTGACAATCGCTCCTGCGCGGTCTCGTCGACTGGCTGGGGCGAATATTTCATCCGTCTGACGATCGCCCGCGACATCTGCGCCCAGGTCGAATATGGCGGCAAGACGGTCGCCGACGCAGCTAACGACGTCATCCATAACCGCCTTCAGAACGCTGGCGGCGACGGCGGCGTCATCGTTCTGGGGCCGAACGGCGTCTACGCGATGACGTTCAATACGGCCGGCATGTTCCGCGGCGTCAAGACCGCCGAAGAGCTCAGCGTCGCGATTTACGGGGAGTAAGGGCCAAGGCCTATGCGCCGGCCTTGCGGAAGTGCAGGACGCCCCAGACGAGGTGGGCGGCGCGGCCGGCGTCGACCCAGTTCGACAGGCCCGAGAGCATCCGCTCGATGTAGTCGCCGCTGATGCGTCCCTGATAAGTCTCGCGGTTCTTCTCCAGCTCCGCTCGAACGCGGGCGTAATGCATC
Source organism: Parvularculaceae bacterium (assembly GCA_050331095.1). Classification (GTDB taxonomy): domain Bacteria; phylum Pseudomonadota; class Alphaproteobacteria; order Caulobacterales; family Parvularculaceae; genus MED-G105. Next base: position 206,977 of record JBHJHE010000012.1, on the reverse strand, counting down.
GTGAGCTGATCGGTCATCAACTCGATCCCGACCTCCTCCATGCCGAGCTCCGCGAGGGCGGACCGATAGAACTCGACCGTCGCCAGGTTTTCGAGATGAATGCGGTCGTAGATCGGACGCAACACGGACGCGTCTTCAAGCGCGTCGATCTGCATGGGATCGGTGAAGATCAGTTCGCCGCCCGGCTTCAGCGTTCGATGCGCCTCGGATAACGCTTTGCGACGGTCCGCCGAGTGCAGGAACGCGTCCTGCGACCAGACGACGTCGAAGGCGGCGTCGGGCTCCGGCGCGTCCTCGAACGCGCCGTGGACGATCTTGATGCGGTCGGAAAGGCCGCGCGCCGCGGTCAGTTCGCGGTTCCGCTCGTTCTCGACGTCCGAGAGGTTCACGCACGTGACATGGGCCCCGAAACGCGAGGCCAGGAACCGCGCCGCGCCGCCGTAGCCCGACCCGAGATCGAGGACGCGCGCCTCGGGCCCGAGGCCCTGCAGCCGCGCCGCCATGTGCGCGACCGTCCGCCGGCTCGCCTCGGCTATCGTATCGCCGTCCTCGTATATCCCGACATGAATGTCTTCGCCGCCCCAGATCGCCGAGTAGAACGCGTCGGCGTCGGGACTGTCGTAATAGGCTTCGGCGACGTTCGTCGCGGCGGCGCTGTCCATGGCCCTAGTCCTTCTCCGCTATGTGGACGAAGAAGTCCGGATCGTGGTCAGCGTAGGTCTCCTGAAAGTCTCCATACGTCGTTATGTTCCGAAAACCGCTTTCCAGCATCAGATCCCGTACGTACTTTTTCCGCAGCGGAAACATGTTGAGGTGGTAAACGGACTTGTCCGAGAACTCGTATTTGAACCGCGCGAGCGTGTCGTCCATGTGCGCGGGCTCCGCGGTGACGCGGTCGCCGCAGTAGTAATACTTGTGTTTGGAATCGAAGCCGACGTCCAGAATGGCGTCGTAGTTTCGTTGGTCCAAAATCAAAAGGCCGTCGTGTTTCAGCGCCGCGTAGAACTCGGCAAGCGCCCGTCTGCGATCCTGCTCGTCGAAAAGGAGCGTGAACGAGTTGCCAAGGCATACGACGGCGTCGAACTTGCCGGCCAGGTCGCGATTGAGCCATCGCCAGTCAGCATGCGTTGTTTTGAGGATGACGCCGCGGCGGCGCGCATTGTCGAACGCTTTGGCGAGCATTTCGGCCGAACCGTCGACGCTGACGACGTCGAAGCCCGCCTTTATCAATTGTACTGAATGGAAGCCGGTTCCCGTGGCCGCGTCGAGAATGCGGGTTTTGTCGCGCGCACGGAGCATATCGATGAAGAACCGGCCCTCGCTTTCCGCGCGGGCGTCCCAGTCGATGAGTTCATCCCATTTTTCGACGAAGCTCTGGACGTATTCAGCCTGATAGTGGTCGGTCTCGCGGACCTCCAGGGGATCGGCGCCGAAATCCTGCCCATGCCCCTGCCTGTGCGCCGGCGCTGCGACGCGATCGTCGACAGGCGACGTCGAAGACGATTTGTAACTCATGACGTTGCCTCTCTTTGAGTGGGAGCACGCCTACGACGGGCTCCGCCGTTTTTCGGCGGGCGCGGAAACTCAAGCCGGCGAACGAACGGTGCAGTGCGACACTAGCGAAACTCTTCGAATTATAAAGCGATATTGGGCTGAAAATTCCTCACGCGGGGCTTTGTCCGATTAAGTCGTTGTAATTTCGGCGAAAAAAATCACCATAAATAAGTTTTCGTCAGAATTGTTTCGACTATCGAATTTTTGGCCTCGCCTTTGCGCGAACGCGCGGGCGGCGTTGACGATCTACTGGTCGTCTCAATGTCAACGCCGCTCGGTGTCGGATCCCCTGACGGGTGGTTGTGGACCAGGATGATCGCCGAAGCGGCGAACTCCAGCGCCTGCTTGACGACGTTACGCGGGTAGACGGGCCTGTCGTCGACCGTGCCGCGCTGCTATCGCATCCGAAACGTGGATCTGAAAGCGGCGCTTCATCGGCCGCGGCGCGAATCTATCTATCAACGACGTCGACAAGGACATTGACGGCGCGACGGTCGTCGGCGGCCTTCCGGCGCATTTCTTTTCGCGCCCGCGCATTATCGTTGGAGTCCGAGAGGACCGTCGGGCTAGACAACGGACCGGACAGTCTGAGGAAAGCCCACCCTTCCCGTGGTCAAACGTTTCGCGATCGTCATTGGCGCTATGAAGGCCGGCACGACGACGATCGTCGACAATCTCGCGCGGCATCCACACGTTGCGGCGGCGCAACCGAAAGAGCCCGGGTTCTTCGCATTTGAGGAGATCCACGCCAAGGGCGCGGACTGGTACGAAAGCCTGTTTTCGTTCGACCCGGAGCGTCATCGCCTCGCGATAGAGGGCAGCACCGACTACGCCAAGTATCCGCATGCGTCGGACGTCGCAGAGCGCATGCGCGCTTTCGAGCGGACGCATGGCTGCGAGATACGCCTCATATACGCAGTGCGCCATCCCCTACGGCGGATCGAGTCCCACGCCCGCCACGTCCAGCGCACCGGCAAGGAGCTCGGCCAGCGCCCGTCGGACAGGCCTGATCACGGTCTCGACGCCGGGGTTTCGCGTCTGTCTCTAGACGTCGCGCGCTACGCTGCACAACTTGATCAGTATCGTGACTTCGTCGACGCCAGCCGGCTGAAGATCGTCGTTCTTGAGACGTTGTCAGCGGCGCCGGACCAGACGATGGCGGATCTTTGCGCTTATCTCGACCTCGATCCGTCGCTCCTGCCGCCGGGCGTCGACGCGCGCAACCGCAAACGCGACGTGCGCCGGCTGGACGAGATGCCGGCCGCCTGGTCCGCCGTCGCCGGCGTCGGCCCCTTGAAGGCGCTCTACGGAGCCGTCGTGCCTGAGCGCGCGCGCGTGAGGCTGCGCAACGGCTTGCGCAAAACCGAAAAGGTCGAGGGCCGCTTCGCGTTGACCTCCGACGAGAGCGCGCAGCTTCTTGACGTCCTGAGGCCGGATCTTCGCCGATTGCGCGACGACTATGGGATCGACGTGGAAAAGACCTGGGGGATCGTCCTATAATCCGGTCGCCGAAACATCCGTGCGAGTGAGACGTTCGATGGCGTACCTGCAGGCAGGCGTGAGCCCGCCGTTTAAGTTCGATCCCGACGCCAACGCGGACAAGGGCGTTGAGTTAAGCGCAGCCTACGCCGCCGCGGAGCCGTTTCCCCATGTCGCTATCGACGATTTCCTGCCGCCAGCGATCCTTGATTACTGTCTTGCGCATTTTCCCTCCGGGACGGACCCGGACGGTCGCGTCTTCGACCGCGCCCAGGAGCGTGGCAACGCGAGCTTCAATCCGGATTATCTGACGCCGGAGCTCGCCTCCCTGTTCTACGCTTTCAACACGCGTCCGTTCGTGCGCTTTCTTGAGAATCTCACTGGCCTCAAGGGACTGATTCCGGACCCCTATTTTCTTGGTGCGGGATTTCACGAAGTCAGGCAGGGCGGTAATTTATCCGTGCACGCTGATTTTAATCATCACCAGCGGATGGATCTGGAGCGCCGCCTCAACGTCCTTATCTATCTGAACGAGGACTGGCGGCCGGACTATGGCGGCCAGCTTGAGCTTTGGGATCGCGAGATGAAAACCGCCGTCCGGATCATCGATCCGGTGTTCAACCGCGCCGTCGTCTTTACGACCACCTCCGAAAGCTGGCACGGAAACCCGCGGCCCGTGGCCCATCCGGACGGGGTGAGCCGGCGCTCGATCGCGCTTTACTATTACACGGCCACCTGGAACGAAGCCTCATCCGCGAAAACCAAGCAATTCCGCGTTCGTCCCGACTCAGACGATAAGGCCGACCGGCGAGTGAAATCCGAAGAACTGATTACGGAATATTTTCCGCCATTCATGGCCCGCCGCCTCGTGCGGCTGGCGCGGCGCTTCTAATCCTGAACGGTCGCCGGCCTACGCGGTCTTTCCGCGCGAGAACCGTTGCTACAACAGTCCGAGGGCCTTGAAGCTCGCCTCTTTGCGGTGCCCGATAACGACGTGGTCGTGGACGCTGAGGCCGAGCGCGCGGGCGGCGTTGACGATCTGATTGGTCATCTCGATGTCCGCGCGGCTTGGCGTCGGATCCCCCGACGGGTGGTTGTGGACGAGGATGATCGCCGAAGCGGCGAGCTCCAGGGCCCGCTTGACGACCTCACGCGGATAGACCGGCGTGTGGTCGACCGTGCCGCGCTGCTGCACTTCGTCGGCGATCAGGATGTTCTTTCTGTCCAGGAACAAAATCCGGAACTGTTCGATCTTTTCGTCGGCCATCGCCGCGCGGCAATAGGCCAGAAGATCGCCCCAGGACGAGATCACGGGCCGTTGGAGCACCCGCGCCTGGGTCAGTTTCACCGCGGCGGCGTGAACGACCTTGAGCTCGCCCGCAACGGCGTCGGAGACGCCTTTGACTTCCTTGAGGCGCGAGACCGGCGCGGCCAGGGTTTCGGCGAAGCCGCCGAAGGTCGCGATCAGCGTCTTCGCGAGCGGTTTGACGTCGCGGCGCGGAATGGCGCGAAAAAGGACGAGCTCCAACAGTTCGTAATCGTGCAGCGCCTCGACGCCGGCGCGGGCGAAGCGCCGTCGCAACCGCTCGCGGTGCCCGGCGGCGTGGTTCGCCGGCTCTCCTTCGTCGCGCGCCGACGCGCTCACGCGTAGGGCGGACAGCGCCGGCCGGCCGGCGATTGGGTGAAGATCTCGACGCCGTCCTCCGTAACGCCGATGGAGTGTTCGAACTGGGCGGAGAGGGATTTGTCGCGCGAGACGGCGGTCCAGCCGTCTTTCAGGAGCTTCACGTCCGGCTTGCCGTCATTGATCATCGGTTCGACGGTGAAAAACATGCCGGGTTCGAGCCGCGTCTCCGGCGCGCGGTGGACGCCGTGGAGCCGGTCGCGATACTCCGCATAGTGAACGACGTTCGGCGCGTCGTGGAAGACGCGGCCAAGGCCGTGGCCGCAAAAATCGCGCACGACGGAGAAACCTTCGGCCTCGGCGAGCGTCTGGATCGCGCGGCCGATGTCGCGCAACGTCGCGCCGGGCTTCACCGCCTCGACGCCCGCCATCATCGCCGCATAGGTCGTCTCCACGAGCCGGCGCGCCTTCACCTTCGGCTCGCCGGCGTAGAACATGCGGCTGGTGTCGCCATGCCAGCCGTCGACGATGACGGTGACGTCGATGTTCATGATGTCGCCGTTCTTCAGCGTCTTCTCCGACGGAATGCCGTGGCAGATGACGTGGTTGAGCGAAATGCACGTGGCGTGGCGGTAGCCGCGATAGCCGATCGTCGCCGACAGGGCGCCGTGGTCGAGCACGAACTCGCGCACGAGGTCGTCGATGGCCTCGGTCGACACGCCCGGCCGCACATGGGGACCCAGCATGTCGAGGCAGGAGGCGGCGAGGGCGCCGGCGCGGCGCATGCCTTCGAAGCCTTCCGGCCCGTGGCGCTTGATGCGGCCGTCGCGCACGTCGACGCTTGTCGGTTCCAGGTCGTCGACGGCGGGGGCGTCGCTAAGCGGCATGAGGGCGGTCTCCCGGGATGCGTAAAGGCCTCGCGCCAATCAAAGCTCGATCGCGAGCGGTCGGCGCAGGGTTATGTCTTCAGTCGATATCTCGCAATCGTAGCAAATGAGTTCAACGCCGGCGTTCGCCGCCTCGGCGAGGGTTCGGGCGTAGGTCGGGTCGAGATCGGCGGCCGGCCGGAAGCGAACGCAATCGCTGCGCTGCACCACGAAAAACATCACCGCCCGCGCGCCCGCGGCGGCGACCGCGGCGAGCTCGCGCAGGTGCTTTGCGCCGCGCGCCGTGACGCTGTCCGGAAACTCCGCGAGGCCGGCCTCGCGCATCAGATGAACGTTCTTGACCTCAACGAAGGTCTGCGCGCCGTCGTCGGCCTCAAGCAGAATGTCGATGCGGCTCGACGCGCCGTAGGGAACCTCCCGCCGCAGCGTCGCGTCGGCGGGCAGTTCCGCGACGCGGCCCGCGGCGATCGCCTCGGCGGCGATTTTGTTCGGATTGTTGGTGTTGATGGCGACCAGTCCCCCGTCGACGTCGACGAGCTCCAGCGTCAGGGGCAGTTTCCGCGTCTTCGACGCCGACGTCGACACCCAGGCCGGCGCGTTCGCCGGCGCAACGCCCATCATCGAGCCCGGATTGGGACAGTGCGCCGTCGCCCGCGACCCGTCTTCGAACGCGACGTCGGCGAGAAAGCGTTTGTAGCGACGCTCGAGGACGCAGCGCTGCAATGGCGAGGGAAACCGCATCGCAGCGGGATCGCGAAGGTCGCGCGCCCGGTCAAGCCGGCGGATCAGGACGTTCGGTACGAAATCGTAAACATTGACGCGCATCGTCATGATCGCACGCCCAGCAGCCGACAGGTCGACGGCCTTGATCGCACTCCCGACCCGCTTCGCCCGTCGCGACCACGGCAATGTTGCGCTGCTGTTCGCCGTCCTGGCCCCGCTCTTGATCGGCGTCGCGGGCGCGGCGATCGATTACGGGCGTTACGCCACGTTCCGCATTTCGCTTCAGGACGCGGCGGACGCCGCCGCGATCCTCGGCGCGCGGCAGATGTCGCTGTCGAGCGCGGCGAGCGTCGCGGAGAACGTCGCCAGCGCCGCGGCGCTGGAGCGGGCCGCGGACGCCGGGGCGCAAGGCGCGACGGCGGTCCCCGCCGCCCACGTCGCCGCGCGCTCCATGACCGTGCGCATCGCCTTCGAGTGGACGCCCACCATGCTGACGACCCTCTATCGCAATCCGCTGAAGGTGGAGGCGAGCGCCACGGCGCAGCTCGTCTCAAGCGGCAATATCTGCGTCCTGGGCCTCGCGCCCGGCCCCGGCGAGGCGGTCTCGTCGGCCGGCGCATCGCGGATCACCGGCAATGGCTGCGGCGTCTTCGCGAACGCCACCACGGCGAACGCGCTTGCCGCCGCCGGATCCGCGCTCATCACCGCCGACATCATCTGTTCGAGCGGCGGCTACGCCGGTTCGCCGGGCAACTTCAGCCGCACGCCGCTGGAGAATTGTCCGCAGACGCCGGACCCGCTGCTCGGCCGCGCCGAGCCGACGCCAGGCGCGTGCGATACAGGGCTCACCTCCAATTTCGGCGGCTCGACGAGCGCGACCGCGACGCCCGGCGTTTATTGCGCCGGCCTGAAAGTGGCCGAGAGCGCGACCGTCGACTTCGCGCCGGGCGAGTACTTCATCGTCGACAGCGCCTTGACGATCCAGGGCGGCGCGACCGTCACCGGCGTCGACGTCAGCTTCTTCTTCGCCGGCGACGCGGCGTCGGCGGCGATCTCCGGAACCGCTAATGTGAGCCTCTCGGCGCGCGAAACAGGCCCCCTCGCGGGAATGCTGTTCTGGCGCTCGGCGAGCGCCGTTGGGCAGGACGTTTTCTCCGTGTCGAGCCCGAACGTGACAAAGCTCGTCGGCACGATCTATGCGCCCGCCGGCGTTTTCGAGGCCGACATTCCGGGCGGCGGCGCGGTGGCGGCCTCGTCGGCCTACACCGCGATCGTCGCCGGAACGATCCGCACCCTGGGCGGGGCCAACCTCGTGCTCAACTCCGATTACGCCTCAACGGCCGTTCCCGTGCCCGCTGGGCTCTCGAACGGCGGCGAGCAGATCGTGTTGCGGAACTAACCCGGCTACTCGCGCAGAAAAACCCGACCGCCGACAGCGCCAACGCCCTCAGGGGTGGGCACGGAAGATAGATGATAATCCGTGTTCAGCGTCAGCATCGGGCCGCCGAACAATGTGAGCTTTTGCGCGATGATCGCCGTGTAGTCGGACTGGTCCGCCACCGGGAAAATCGTCGAGACCGCCAACTCGCCGCGCGGCAGATAGAACGTGCCGAGGAGGCGGCGGGCGTCGTCGCTGAAGATCGCATGGCGCCGGCCGAGCGGCGCGGCGCGATCCTCGAAAAACAAAAGCCCCGCGAGCGGGCCCGTCGTCGGCGCACCGAGCGAGATCTTGCTGTCGGCGGAGAAGAGGAAGACCGCGTCCGTTCCGGTGAGGTAGAAGCCGACGCCGTCGCCTTCGAGCCGGCCGCCGAGTTCGACGAACAGCGGGCCGTTCTTCATCACGTATACGCCGGGATTGAGCGTAACGAAGGCGTTCGGCGCGACCGTCAGGCCGCCGCAGTAAACGCCGGGGTTCAACGTTTCGTGGACGGCGTGCGAACGCTCCGCCTCGAGGTCGAGGCCGGCTTCGCCGACCGTCCGTGCGCCAAGCTCCCGGATCGAGCGGACGGCGGCGTCCGTCCGCGTCAGGAGGTTCGGATCGCCGACGACGCGGTCGACATGGTCGCAGCCGCCCACGATCGGCGGCTCACGGCCCGCAAGCGGGTCGGCGAGTCGGTCACGGGCGTCGGCCGGTAGCTCGACGGCCCGCCGGCGTAGCCGCCGCTCGAGCAGATGAGGTCCGCCGTGATCGTCGCCGCGCCGGAGGTGGAGACGCTCGACGAAGCGGTCGAGTTCGAGAACAGCGCGCAGTTCGGCGCCTCGAGATCCGCCGAAACGGAGGCGTCGAGCGCGCGCTCGCCGGAAGGATCGAGGGCGATGACGCACACGTTCATGCCGCCCACGGCTTCGGCGACGGCCTCGGCGCGGATAACGCCCGGCCCGCCGCCGAAACCTGCGATCAGACGCGCCGCCGCCGGGCGCTCCAGCGTCACGGCGACCTGGTTCGCCGCTGCGTCGGCCCGGGGCTCGATGTCGAATTCGCCGCCGGCGTCGCTGAAGTAGGAGGGGGCGGCGCTACGCAGCGACGCCTCGATGGCGCCGGCGGCGGCGTTGGCGACGACGAACTCGCGTGCGCCGCGCATGGCGAGGGCGTCGGCGACGGCCTGAAGCCGCGCTTGATCCGCGGCGCCGCGGGCGAAGTCGATCGCGACGCCGGCGGCGGCGATTCCGAGCGCGAGAAGCGCTGCGCCAATGACGGCGATGGAGCCGTCGGTCGATGTTGAGAAGTTGCGAACGGCCAAACGCGTCTCCCGTCGTTCGGCTCAAATTCGCGCAGGCCCGTTTACCGATCGTGAAGAAATCCTGTCGGGCGGTTAAGGCGCGGTTAAACGCTTTCCGACGGCGAGAGCAGGGGCGCCTCTCCTTGGCGGATGCTGCTAATGACGGCCGAACGGACGAAAGGAGTGGAAGGGCGATGATCACGGCGGCGGCGTTGGCGATCGGCGACGAGTTGCTCTCCGGGCGCACGCGCGACGAAAACGTCGGCCATCTGGCCGCTTGGCTGACGGCGCGCGGGATTTCGCTTCGCGAGGCCCGCATCGTCGCCGACGACGTGTCGGCGATCGCGGCGGCCCTGAACGATCTGCGCGCGGCGCATCGCTATGTTTTCACCTCCGGCGGCATAGGTCCGACACACGACGACATGACGGTGGACGCCGTCGCCGCCGCTTTCGGCGTCGACGTCGTTGTCGATCGTCGTGCGATGGCCCTGCTTCGAGGTTGGTACGAAGCGAAGGGCGAGGAAGTGACGCCGGCGCGCGCGCGGATGGCGCGGCTCCCCGACGGCGCGGCGCTCGTCGAAAACCCGGTGAGCGGCGCGCCCGGCGCGCGGATCGACAATGTCTTCATCCTCGCCGGCGTGCCGAAAATCTTCCGCGCCATGCTCGACGCCGTCGATGCGGACCTCGAGCGTGGCGACGTTATCGCTTCGCGGGCCGTCACCGCCGCGGGCCTGCCTGAGTCGCGGCTTGCGGACGATCTGCGTCGCATTCAGGAAGGGGCGGGCGGCGTCGCCATCGGCAGCTACCCCATCGACGGCGACGCCAAGGGCGTGACCGTGATCGCCCGGGCCGTCGACGCGGGCGCCGCCGACGCCGCGATCGACGCCGTCAGCGACGCCATGCGGGCCCTCGGCGCGGAGCCCGTCGCCGGCGACCACCGGACGGCGCGGGACAGATGCTGAGCGTTTTCGACATCTTCAAAATCGGGATCGGCCCCTCAAGCTCCCACACTGTCGGGCCGATGCGGATCGCGCGGCGGTTCGTCGAAGAAGCCGCGGCCGCCGGGGTTTTGGCGGGCGCGGCGCGCGTGCGCGCCGACCTCCACGGGTCGCTGGCGCTCACCGGCGTGGGCCACGGCGCCGACAAGGCCGTCGTTCTCGGATTGCTCGGCTATGCGCCGGACACGGTCGATCCCGATGAGGCGGACCGCGCGTTCGCGGCCGCCAAGAAGGACGGGCGCCTCGCGCTCGCGGACGGGCCGACGATCGCGTTCGACTTCGCGCGCGACGTGTCGTTGCGCGGCGACGTCGTGCCCGCGCGCCACCCCAACGAGATGCGCCTCGCCCTCGACGACGCGAGCGGCGAGGAGGCGTTCGCGCAAACCTATTATTCCGTTGGCGGCGGGTTCATCGCCACGGCCAAACAGCTTGAAACGCCGTCTGAGGACGATCTCATCGCGCGGCCCCAGCGCGGGCGGCGGCCTTTCGCTTCGGCGGCCGAACTCCTTGACCATTGCGATGCGGACGGGTTGTCGATCGCCGAGGTGATCCTACAGAATGAAGACGACTGGCGCCCGCGGCTCGAAACCGAGGCCCGGCTCGACGGGATCTGGGCCGCCATGGCCGGCTGCGTCGAGCGCGGCCTCACGGCTGAAGGCGTGTTGCCGGGCGGGCTCGCGGTCCGGCGCCGCGCGCCGGCGCTCCACGCCAAACTGCGCGAGACGCCGAACGCCAACGAGCGCGAGCAATTGTTCGATTGGCTTAACGTATACGCCATGGCGGTGAACGAGGAGAACGCCGCCGGCGGGCGCGTCGTCACGGCGCCGACGAATGGCGCCGCGGGGGTCATTCCGGCCGTCGTCAAACACTATTGCGACGAGGACGGAACGGCGGACGCCGGACGCGTGCGCGCATTCCTCGCCACCGCCGCCGGCGTCGGCATGCTCTACAAGCAGCGCGCCTCGATCTCAGGCGCCGAGATGGGCTGTCAGGGGGAGGTGGGGCTCGCCTGCTCAATGGCGGCCGCCGGCCTCGCCGCCGTCTGGGGCGGGACGCCCGCGGAGGTTGAGCGCGCCGCGGAGATCGCCATGGAGCACAATCTCGGCCTGACCTGCGATCCCGTAGGCGGCCTCGTGCAGATCCCGTGCATCGAGCGCAACGCCATCGGCGCGGTGAAGGCGGTAAACGCCGCTCGCCTCGCCCTGCGCTCGGGGAGCGACGCCAAAGTCTCCCTCGACCAGGTGATCGAGACCATGCGCCAGACCGGCCTCGACATGTCTCGCAAATACAAAGAAACGAGCGAGGGCGGGCTTGCGGCGAACGTCGCCGTCAATGTGGTCGAGTGCTGAGCTATTCGAGCCGCGTAATGACGTTCGAGCCTTCGTCCCAGAGCTGACGGCCGGACTTCCAGACGTCCTTGCCGACCCATGCTTCCTCCAGACCGGCGAGCCAGTCGGGGTCCATTTCGGACTGGACGAAGTAGCGTTCGACGAAGCGGCGCGTCGTGCGCCGGCGCTCGAACGCCGGTTCGCGGGCGCGCTCGCCCGTCACGGCGTCGAAAGCGCGCGGCTCGTGGAACATCCAGCGCGAGGACGCCGCGGCGATGCGCGCCTCGCCGCGCAGGAAAATCGGCACGCACATCGACAGGCACGCCGCGCGCGGGCCCACACGGGCGTCGACCGCATGCGTACGCTTCATCCGTTCGATGACGGCGATCGCATCCCGGCCGGCGTTCAACGAGCCGCCCGGCGAGTTCAGCTCAAGGACGAACCGGTCGACGTCGTTCGCGTAGGTTCGATAGGCCTCGTCGAGTTGCGGGGCGAGGGGCGCGACGATGCCGCTCGACCAGGAGAGGACGGCGGTGCGCGGATCGCCCGCGGCGAGCTCTGCGCCGAGGATCGGCGCGCGCTCGAACGCGTCGCGCTCCAGACGCCAGGCGAGCAACGCCATCAACGCGAACAGAAACAGCAACAGGCGCGGCGTCGGCTTCAGCATCAGGGATCGTCCCGCGACGGCGAACCGCCAGTCCGACAGAGATGGCGACGCGTGCGGGCCATTTAAAGCGCGACGCCGTCTCCGCCTTTCGGTCCTCGCCGGCCGCTGCTACCAGTCAATCGCAGCGGCGTTGCGCGCCGCGCGGGCGGACGTGGCGGAATCGGTAGACGCAACGGACTTAAAATCCGTCGGCCGCAAGGCCATGGGGGTTCAAGTCCCCCCGTCCGCACCATCGATGTTCGGCCCTGCCGGGGATGGACAAGGCCATGGCGAATATTGATGTGTACGGATTTTGAGACAGGGCGACGGAGGCGCCTCGCTTCAAGGCGGCGAGAGCCGGCATGTCTCTTTAGGTCTTCGCTCGGCGCGCTCTTCAAAAGGCGTAGATCCCGGCGAGCGCGGAGCCGGCCTCAAAGACGCAACCCAGACATGCGCCGCCGCGTCGGTTGAGCGAACGCACCAGTCTCCACACGAAACGTTTCTTTTTTCGAAGAATGCGGCGTCGCGTTCGCCTACGGATTACATCGCTCATGTTCAGCGAACTTGTTTTCAAGAAACGAGGCCAGCGCTTGGGTCGCGGAACTACGGTATCGGTCTTTCGGCCACCCGAGATGGATCGGCATCGGCGCGCCGCGCCAGGCTGGCAGCAGTCGCTCGACGCGGCCGGCCCGCTCGTCATCGGCGAGAAGCCATTCCGGGTGAAAGGCGACGCCGGCGCCCAGAAGCGCGGCGACGCGCGTACCTTCGGCGTTGTTGCTGCGGAAGCGTCCGTTCACCGACACCGTATCCTGACCGTCAGGGCCTTCTAACACCCAGATGTCCGCGTTCGTCAGCGCCGTGAAGACGACGCAGTCGTGCTCGGTGAGATCTGCGAGCGTTTCTGGCCGCCCGCGCCGCTGTAAGTAATCGGGCGCCGCGTAGAGTGCGCGCCGCTGAAAGCCGACGATTGCGCCGTCGAAGCGCTCCCCAAGCGTTTTCCCAATACGAACGGTCAGATCGATCCGTTGTTCAAAAGGATCGACCAGATCGTCGGACATGATCAGTTCAACGTCCACCGAGGGGTTGGCCGACAGAAAATCTCCGAGCATCGGGGCGACGACGATACGACCGAACGACGCCGGGCACCCAAGCCGCACGCGGCACGACGGGCTAGCGGCGCGCTTGCCGACGGCTCCCTCCGCGGATCGAAGGGCGTCGAGCAGGCGACGCGCTTCGTCGTAAAACACGCGGCCGTCGTCCGTCAGGCCGACCGTTCGCGTCGTCCGCCGAAGAAGCGTCGCGCCGAGGTGGTCCTCCAGCGTCAGAACGGAGCGCGTCACCGACGGCTGGGACACCCCGAGCGCTTCGGACGCGGCCGTAAAGCCGCCGGCTTCGACGACCCGTACGAAAACCTCGATCGCGCGCAAACGGTCAAAATTCATGCGCAAAGCGTATGAATAATATTCTCAAAAGTCTATTTATGCGCTTAAAGCAGAAGTCGATCCTCGACGCACGCTGATCGGCCGCAAGGTCGACGTCGGCCGTTCGCAACAAACAAGGGGATCCATGCCATGCGCAAGCGCTTCACTATCGTCGCGGCTCTCGTCGCCCTCTCAAGCTGCGGTTCGCACAACGCCAAGAACGCGCCGAGCGCGCGGGGCCCATGCGTTCCATTGACGTCAGTCGCGGCGGCGTCGGCGATCGCTGCGGAGCGCACCGACGCGCCGCTGCGGGCGTCGGGGCACGCGTTCCTTCCGATGACGGTCGAGGCCGCGTTCCGCTTCGGCGTCGACGCCGACGCGCTGCCGATTTGGATGCGCGGCGTTCGCGGCGCGACGTACGATCACGCGGGCTCAGCGACGCCGGGCCGCCTCGGCGTCGGAAGCGGGCGGAGCCTTAACGTCGGCGGCGCCGCCGACCGCGAGGTCGTCACGCATTACGATCCGCCGACGGTCATAGCGTATGCGATACTGGAAGGCCCGCCGCTGACGAAGCACGTGGCGGTGATGCGCTTTCAGCCGGCCGAGGGCGGCGCGTTATTTTCCTGGTATCAATATTTCGAGCCCGAAAGGGTGAATTTCCCTCGCCAGGCGCAACGGTTCGTCAACGGATCGCTTAACGAACTTGCACGGCGTCAGGGCGGACATCGTGTAGAAACGTGCACGGACGGCTACTGAGGAGAAACGTCATCGCGTTTGAGGCGGCGGGAACTGAAGACGCAGCCCCGTCCCGCGGGCGATTGATCGTCCACGCGGCCGGCGCCGTTTCGGCGTCACACCAATTCAACGTCCGTCATCACCTCGACGAGCGCCGGGCCGTCGTGCGCGATCGCGTCGCGCAGCGCCGCCTCCAAGCCGCCGCGCTCGCGCACGCGGACGCCCTTGCCCCCGCAGGAGACGGCGAAGTCGGCGAAGTTCGGATTCGTAAGGTCCGTCTGCCAGACGGGCCATTCGCCGGCGCGCTGTTCCTTGGAGATCTTGCCGAGTTCGCAATTGTTCATCAGGACGTGGGTGACGTCCATGCCGTAATGGACGGCGGTCGCGAACTCCATCGCGTACTGGCCGAAGCCGCCGTCGCCGGAGACGGAGACGACCTTCCGGCCACGGAATTCATCGAAGTCGCGCGTCGCCGCCCACGCGCCCATGGCGGCGGGGAAAGCGAAGCCGATGGAGCCGAGATAGCCCGACATCAGGATGCGCTGGCCCTTGGGCTCGAAGTAGCGCCCGAAGGAATAGGCGTTGTTGCCGACATCGACCGGCATGACCGCGTTCGCCGGCGCTACGCGGGTCAGGGCGTCGAAGAGCGCTGCGGCGCTGATCCCGCGGCCGCGATCGTCCTGCAGGCGCCTGGCCTTTTCCGCCCGCCAGATACTCCAGCGCTCGGCGATTTCGCCGCGCTGGTCGCTCGCGGAGATCCGCGGGCAGCGGGCCGTCATCGCGCGGATCGTTTCGCCGATCTCGCCCCAGACCGGCACGTCGACCGGATGGCCCTTGCCGAGGTGCATGCGGTCGAAATCGATCTGCACGATAGGTTTCGACGGCTCGATGCCCGTGTGGTGGGAGAACGAAGCGCCGATCGCGATGATCAGGTCGCATTCGTTCATGAACCAGGAGGCGATGGGCGTGCCTGACCGGCCTAGAACGCCCGCGGCGAGGGGGTGAGCGTCGGGAACAAGGCCCTTGCCTTTGAAGGTCGTCAGCACGGGGCACTTCAGGCGCGCGGCGAGATCGGCGACGGCCTCGGCGTCGTTGCGCGCGCCGAAGCCCGCGATGACGATCGGGCGTTTCGCGCGGGCGATGCGGTCGAGCGCGGCGTCGACGACGTCTGCGGCCGGCGCGATGCGCGGCGCGGCGACGCGGCCCTTGGGGCCGCCGGCCTTTTTGTCGCCGGCGGGGAGCGTCTGCGTGTCGTCGGGGAAGATAAGCACCGAGACGTCGCGTTCGACGATCGCGGTTTTCGCCGCCAGCGTTGCGATTTCCGCGAAGTCGCTGTCGTGGAGAACGAGCTGGTTGAATGCGCCCACGGGCGCGAAGGCGGCGGAGAGATCAATGTCCTGAAAGGCGAACGGCGAAAAAATCTGCGTCTGCACCTGCCCCGGGCAGGCGATGACCGGCGCGCGGTCGACCTTGGCGTCGAAGAGCCCGGTCATCATGTTCGTCGCGCCCGGCCCGGCGATCGACATGCAAATCGCGGGGCGTCCGGACAATTTTGCGTAGCCCGACGCGGCGAACGACGCGGCGCCTTCATGGCGGATGCCGAAATACGACATCTGGCCCGCCTCTTCGCGGCGGCGGAAGGCGTCGGCGAGGCCGAGGTTCGAGTGCCCGACCATGCCGAACACGGATTTGACGCCCCAATTGACGAACGTTTCGGCGATAACGTCCGTGGACGTGCGCACATGGGCTGGTTCGGGCGGGACACCGACGTAAACCCCGTCGGCGCGCGCTTCGACCGGATACATGGTCTGGCCCGCATCCTCGTGGCCGCCCGGCGGTTTGCCCGTGAGCGGGTCGAAGTCCCAGCCATGCCAAGGGCAGCGCAGCCAACACCGGCCGTCGACGCCTTTTTCGATAGAGCCTTCGCCAAGGGGACCGCCCTGGTGGGGACAACGATTGTCCATCGCCGCGTAGCGCCCGTCGAACTTGACGAGAGCGAGGGTTTTGACGCCGGCCGTGACGGTCGTGACGCGCCCCTCGCCGAGCCCGTCGGGACCAAGGACCCGCCGCCAGACCAGGCCGTCCGCCCCGGTCTTCGGCCCTTCGGAGTTATCGCCGCGATCCATCGTTTTCGCGCCCCCTTCGCGCTCGCCAGACGTAGCCGTGCCGTTCCGCGCGCCAAAAAGCTTCTCGAAAATCGTCGTCACCGGCGACGCTCCCACCGCTTCGCCGCGCCGTCTTCGGCGCCGCGGCGTCAGTAAATCCCATCGCGCCGCGCGTCGCCAGAAGGCGGCGGATCACATCCGCCGTCGACGGCGAGCGTCGAGGTCAGCGCTGGTGGATCGGCGTATAGGGCCGCGTCTCCGCGCCGGTGTAGATCTGCCGCGGGCGGCCGATCCTCTGGGTCGGATCGGTCATCATCTCCGTCCACTGCGCGATCCACCCGACCGTGCGGGCGAGGGCGAAGAGAACGGTGAACATCGTGGTCGGGAAACCGAGGGCCTTCAGCGTGATGCCCGAATAAAAGTCGATGTTCGGATAAAGCTTCTTCTCGACGAAGTACGGGTCCTCAAGCGCGATGCGTTCGAGCTCCATCGCCACTTGCAGGAGCGGGTCGTCCTTGATGCCGATGGCGTCGAGCACTTCGTGGCAAGCCTTGCGCATGACCTTCGCCCGCGGATCGTAGTTCTTGTAGACCCGGTGGCCGAAGCCCATAAGGCGGAACGGATCGTCCTTGTCCTTCGCGCGCTCGATGAACTCCGGAATTCGGTCGACCGAACCGATCTCCTGGAGCATGTTGAGGGCCGCCTCGTTTGCGCCGCCGTGCGCAGGCCCCCAGAGCGAGGCGATGCCCGCGGCGATGCACGCGAAGGGATTGGCGCCGGAGGAGCCTGCGAGGCGGACGGTCGACGTCGACGCGTTCTGCTCGTGGTCCATGTGCAGTATAAAGATCTTGTCGAGCGCGTCGCAGAGCGTCTTGTTGCACTCATAGTCCTCCGCCGGCACGGCGAAGCACATGCGCATGAAATTCGACGTATAGTCGAGATCGTTCCGTGGAAAGACGAATGGCTGGCCGATCGAGTATTTGTACGCCATCGCCGCGATCGTCGGCATTTTGGCGATCATGCGGTGGCTCGCGACCATGCGCTGGTACGCATCGTTGATGTCGGTGGAGTCGTGGTAGAAAGCGGACAGCGCGCCGACGACGCCGACCATGATCGCCATCGGGTGGGCGTCGCGCCGGAAGCCGTTATAGAAGTTCTTCAACTGTTCGTGCACCATCGTATGCTGGGTGATGGCGAGGTTGAAGGCTTCGTGCTCGGCGCGGTTCGGCTATTCGCGGTGCAGGAGAAGGTAGGCGACTTCGATGAAGTCGGAGTTCTCCGCGAGCTCGTCGATCGGGACCCCGCGATAGAGAAGAACGCCGTCGTCGCCGTCGATGAAGGTGATGCGGCTCTCGCAACTGGCGGTCGAGGTGAAGCCGGGGTCGAAGGTGAACGCGCCGGTCTCTTTGTAAAACTTGCGGATGTCGACGACCTTCGGACCGTGGCTGCCGCCGTAAACCGGAAACTCCGCCGTCTTGCCGTCGTAGGTGACGGTCATCGCGCCTGCGGGCGCCAATTTGCTCTCCATCGAGAAGTCTCCTGTGATTGGATCGCGCGCGGCCGAGAGAAAATGTCTGCGGCTGTTTCTGCGGCGCACAACGCCGGATCATAGACGGATTGAGGCGCCGCGCCAGAGCCGGCGGTCGACGGGTCGTTCACGCTGGTCGCGGCGAAACGGCTCGCCCAAATGGCGAGGCTTTTCAGCTAAGCTCTTCTAACTGGTCGTCGATTCTGGCGAGGCTCTCGTCTCGCCCGAGGACAAACAGGGTCTCGCCGAGGGACGGCGAAGGCGCGCCGGCGGTGAGTGCGGCCCGCAAGGGCGGCCCCGCCTGGCCGAGCGAAAGGCCGCGCGCCTTGACGAAGGCGGCGACCGCAGCGTCGAGCGCGTCCGCCGCGGTCCAGTCGGCGTCGGCGAGCGCGGCGCGAACATCGCGCAAGACATCGAGCGCGCCCTCTTTGCGCAAGGGCTTGCCGGCCTTGCCCGTTACAGCGAGCGGGCGGCGGGCGAGGGCGAAGCGCGCGGCGTCGGCGACATCCGTCAGCGTCGCGACGCGCGGTTTCAGATAGGGGGCCGCGCGCGAGAACCGCGCCGCGACGTCGGGCTCGTCGAGCGCGGTTGGGTCTGCGAGGAACGGGGCCGCCCGCGCGGCGAAGTCGTCGTCGGCGAGGTCGGCGACGTAGCGGCCGTTGAGATTGCGCAGCTTGTCGAGGTCGAGGCGCGCGGGCGCTTTGTTGATCCCGCCAAGGTCGAACAGGCGCAGCGCCTCGTCGCGCGGCACGACCTCCGCGGCGCCGTGGGACCAGCCGAGGCGCAGGAGATAGTTCGCAAGCGCTTCGGGCAGAAAACCGTCGTCGCGGTAGGCCTCGACGCCGAGGGCGCCGTGGCGCTTCGACAGCTTTGCGCCGTCGGGCCCGTGGATCAGCGGCGCATGGGCGAAGACGGGCGTCGGCCAGTCGAGCGCAGCGTAAAGCTGGCTTTGGCGCGCTGCATTGTTAAGGTGATCGTCGCCACGAATGACGTGCGTCACGCCCATGTCGTGGTCGTCGACGACGACGGCGAGATTATAGGTCGGCGCGCCGTCGCTCCGTAGCAGGATCAGATCGTCGAGGGCGCCATTCGGGAACGTGACCTCTCCCTGCACCGCGTCGGCGACCAGCGTTTCGCCCTCGCGCGGCGCCTTGAAACGGATCGTGTGCGGTTGGCCCGCCGGCGCGCGATCCTGGTCGCGCCAGGGGCTTTCGAAGCGCGTCTTCGCCTCGCGGGCCGCGGCGCGCGCTGTCTCGATCTCCTCCGGCGTCATGTAGCAGCGATAGGCCGCGCCCTTCTCCAGGAGCGTCGTCGCGACCTCGGCGTGGCGATCGACGCGGGCGAACTGCGAGATCGGCTCGCCATCCCAGTCGAGGCCGAGCCAGGAGAGCCCGTGGAGGATCGCCTCAACGGCGGCGTCGCTGTGGCGGGCCCGGGCGGTGTCTTCAATCCGCAGGAGGAACTTGCCCCCGCGCCCCCGCGCGTAAAGCCAGTTGAAGAGCGCCGTGCGGGCCCCGCCGATATGGAGGTAGCCCGTGGGCGAGGGCGCGAAACGGGTGACGACGGCGTCGGTCATGGGCGGTTCCTGCGGGCGCTGACGGCGAGGCGAGGGCGCGGCTTAGCATGCGCCTGCGCCGCTTCGCCATGGCGTGCGGGGCCATGGTCGACGCCCCGCTGACCCCCGCCGGCGCGCCGCCGCGTCCCGCGGCGGGCCTTGCGCGGGGCGCGGCGGCGGTCCGCGAGCGGTTCGTCGGGCTCGACGCCGCGCCGGCCAGGAGCGACGACAAGAGCGCGCTCGCCGACGAAGCGCCGCGCGCCGCGCTTTGGGCGCCCGTGGCGATCGGCGCCGGCGCTGTCGGCTATTTCAGTTTGCGCGCCGAGCCCGCCGCATGGTTCGCGCCGTTGGCGCTCGTTTTTTTGGCGGCGCTCGCCTGGTCGGCGCGCGAGGGGCCGCGCGCGCCGCTCACCGTCGCCGCTGCGCTTGTCGCGTTCGGCTTCGCCGCCGCGGACGTCCGCACCCATCGCGTCGCCGCGCCGATCCTCGGACGCGACGTCGGCATCGTCGACGTCGAGGGGCGTCTCGTCGCGATCGACGAACGCGTCGACGGTCGGCGGCTGACGATCCGTCTTGAGAATGTCGGGCGGGTCGCCGCCGAGGCGACGCCGCGCCTCGCGCGCGTCACCTGGCGCGGCGCGGAATTCGACGCCGCGCCGGGGGATCGGATCGCCTTGCGCGCCGGTCTGCGCCCGCCGCCGCCGCCGGCCGCGCCCGGCGGCTTCGATTTCGCGCGACGATTGTACTTCCGGCGGATCGGCGCCGTCGGCTTCGCGGTCACCCCGCCGCGCGTTCTCGCCGGGGCGCCGGCCGTCGCGCTCGGCGCGCGGTTCGCGAGCCTCGTCGAGACCGCGCGCGGGCGCCTTGCGGCTCGCATCGTCGCCGCCGGTGACATCGCGGACCCGCCGTCTACGGACGGCCTCGCCATCGTCGCGGCGGTCGTCACCGGCAAGCGCGGCGCCGTTTCCGAAGAGGCGCAAAACGCCCTGCGCGACGCCGGCCTCGCCCACCTGCTCGCGATCTCCGGCCTGCACATGGGGCTCGCCGCCGGGCTCATTTTCTTCGTCGCGCGCGCGGCCCTCGCGACGTCGGAGCGCCTGACGCTCGACCGGCCGATCAAGAAATGGTCCGCCTGTCTCGCGCTGGCTGCGAGCTTCGGGTATCTCATTCTTTCAGGCGCCGGCTGGTCGGCCCGTCGCGCCTTCATCATGACCGCGATCGTCTTTATCGCGATGATCGCCGATCGGCGCGCGCTGTCGCTACGCAACGTCGCCGTCGCCGCGACGATCATCCTCGTGACGACGCCGGAGGCCGTCCTTGAGCCCGGGTTCCAGATGTCGTTCGCGGCCGTCACGGCGCTGATCGCCGCCTACGAATGGTTCTCGACGCGAAGGGCCGCAGCGCCAGCGGACGGCTGGCGGGCCCGCTTGAAGCGATACGTCGTCGGCGGCGGCGTCACCGATACGATCGCGGCGACGGCGACGGCCCCGTTCGGGCTTTACCATTTCCACCGCGCCGCCGCTTACAGCCTGCCCGCGAACCTTATCGCCGCGCCGTTGATGGCGTTCTGGATCATGCCGGCGGCCGTCGCCGCGCTCGCGCTTGCGCCGCTCAATCTCGACGCGCCCGTGTGGCGGCTCGCCGCCCGCGGGGTCGACGTCGTCCTCGCCGTCGCCCGCGCCGTATCCGGCGCGCCGGGCGCGATCGTCACGACGCCGATCGTCGCGCCCCTGGCGCTAGGGATCGTCACGCTTGGCGGGCTCTGGTTTTGCCTGACGGCGGGGCGCAAGCGCCTTGCCGGGCTCGCCGCCGCGCCGCTCGCGCTGATGCTGGCGCCGGTTCCAACGCCGGTGGTTTTTGTCGCCGCCGATGGCGACAACGCCGCGCTTGCCGACGGCGATCGGCTCTACGCCTTTCACCCGCGGCGCGACCGGTTCGCCCAGGTCGTCTGGCTCGAACATCTGGGCGCCGCGCCGGCGCCGGCGGGCGCGATGTCCGACGTCGGACGGTGCGACGCCGCCGGCTGCGTCGCGCCGACGGCGATGGGCCCCGTTGCGTTCACGGACGATCCGCTGGCGCTTGCCGATGACTGCGCCCGCGCCGGGCTCGTCGTCGCGTTTTTTCCCGCCCCAAAAGGCGCGCGCGAGACGTGCGCGGCGGCGCTCGTCGATCGCCGCGACGCCTGGCGAGCCGGCGCCCACGCGATTTATCGTACGGCCGGGGCCCCGCGGGTCGTCAGCGTCGCCGACCGCCGCGGCGCGCGGCCCTGGACCGGCGGCGCGCCTCAGTAACGGCGCATCAGGCCGACGAGCCGTCCTTGTACGGAGACGCGATCGGCGCCGTAGATCCGGGTTTCGAAGGTCGGATTCGCCGCTTCGAGGGCGATCGACGCGCCTTTCTTGCGAAGGCGTTTCAGCGTCGCCTCCTCGCCCGACGAGAGCGACGACGATCTCGCCGTTGGCTGCGTCCGCGGCCCGGTTGATGATGGCGTAGTCGCCGTCGTGGATGCCCGCCTCGATCATGGATTCGCCCTGAACCTCGAGCACGAAGTGTTCGCCGGGCCCCAAAAAGTCCGCCGGCGCCGACACGCGGTCGACCTCATGCTGGATCGCCTCGATCGGCGTGCCGGCGGCGATCCGCCCCAGGACGGGCAGGCGCGCCGCGCCGTCGTCGGCCGCCGCGGGCGCGGAGCTCGCCCCTTTGCGCGAGCGGAAGCCGCCTTCGACGACCGAGGGCTCGAACCCTCGCGAGCGCAAGGCCGGCGCGCGTGGTTTGGCGTCCGTGGCGATCGCCGCGTCGGGCGTCTTCAACACCTCCAACGCGCGGGCGCGGTTAGCGAGCCGGCGGATGAAGCCACGCTCCGCCAGGGCCGTGATGAGACGGTGGATGCCCGACTTCGATTTGAGGTCGAGCGCGTCCTTCATTTCGTCAAACGAGGGCGACACGCCGGTCTCGGCGATGCGCTCGTGGATGAAGGTCAACAAAGCGTGCTGTTTCTTCGTCAGCATGGGGGTCTCGACATGGCGACAGGCGGCTCCTTATCCCGCGTTCGATCGCCATCCGTTCTAGTCTTGTTCCGCGCGCAGGGTCAACATGCCTCAAGCGGTGGCGGTGCGGGGGCCGAGAAGCTTCCGCGTCGCCGCGGCCACGTCGCGCGCGCGCATCAGCGTTTCGCCGACGAGGAACGCTTTCGCGCCGTAGCCCATGAGCGCGTCGATGTCGGCGCGCGCGGCGATCCCGCTTTCGCTGACGAGGAGCCGGTCGGGGGGAATGCGCGGCGCGAGCGCCGCCGTCGTCGCAAGACGCGTCTCGAAGGTCTTCAGGTCGCGATTGTTGACGCCGACAAGGCGCGCCTCGAGCCGGGCCGCCCGGTCCGCTTCCGCCGCGTCGTGGACCTCGACGAGAACGTCGAGCGAATGCTCGCGCGCGGCGGCGGCGATCTCCGCAGCCGCGCCGTCGTCAAGCGCCGCCATGATGATCAGCACGCAGTCGGCGCCCCACGCGCGCGCCTCGGCGCACTGGTAGGGGTCCACCATAAAGTCCTTACGCAGCACAGGGAGCGCGCAGGCGGCGCGGGCGGCTTCGAGGTCGGCTCGCCCGCCCTGAAAGCTCG
The DNA here is from genome assembly GCA_050331095.1 of Parvularculaceae bacterium. Taxonomy (GTDB): domain Bacteria; phylum Pseudomonadota; class Alphaproteobacteria; order Caulobacterales; family Parvularculaceae; genus MED-G105. The sequence continues at coordinate 184,061 of JBHJHE010000012.1, read as the reverse complement.
GCCCGTCGGTGAGGACGGAGAGGCACGCGGCGCCGGCCTCGGCGTAGGCGCGCGCACAAGCCCCGGGGTCGAAATCGGGTCGGATGAGGCCTTTCGACGGGCTCGCCTTCTTGATTTCGGCGATGAGCGCAGGTCGGTCCGTGGCGTCGAAGTCGGCCGCCGCGCGGGCGAGGGCGGCGGCGAAGCCGCGCGGCGGGGCCTGGTCGCGGGCGAGCGCTTCAAGGTTTGCGAGGGGGAGATCGCGCTTCGCCGCCGCGACCTCGTCGCGCTTGTAGGCGATGATCCGATCAAGGACGTTCATGGATCGCCTCCGCTGATGGCGATGAGCCGCTCCAGCGCCCGACGGGCCGAGCCGTCGTCGATCGCCCTGGCGGCTTGCGCCGCGCCGTCGCGAAGGTCGCCCGCGCGGTCGGCGACGATCAGCGCGGCGGCCGCGTTCAGAACGGCGATGTCGCGATAAGCTCCCGGGGCGCCGTCGAGGAGGGCGCGCAAGGCCGCGGCGTTCTCCGCCGGCGCCCCGCCGCGGACCGCCTCCAACGGCGAGCGTGAAAGCCCGGCGTCCTCGGGCGCGACCTCGAACTCCTCGATCGAGCCATCCTTAAGCGAAGCGACGCGGCTCGGGCCGGCGATCGTCAACTCGTCGAGGCCGTCCGACCCGTGCACGACCCAGGCGCGCGTCGCGCCGAGCTCGGCGAGCGCCTCGGCGACGGGCCGCACGTAGCTGGCGTCGAAAACGCCGAGGAGTTGCCGGCGCGCGCCGGCCGGGTTCGTCAGGGGGCCAAGGAAATTGAAGATCGTCCGCACGCCGAGAGCGCGCCGCGCCGCGCCGACCCGAGCCGTCGCGCGGTGGTGGAGGACGGCGGGCATGTAGCCGCTCCCCGCCTCGCGGATCGCCCGCGCGGCGCGTTCGGGCCCGGCGTCCATGTCGACGCCGAGCGCGGCGAGGACGTCTGACGAGCCTGATTTCGAGCTTGACGCGCGGTTGCCGTGCTTGGCGACGCGCGCGCCGGCGCCGGCGGCGATCAGCGCCGCGGCGGTCGAGATGTTGAGCGTGCCCGCGCCGTCGCCGCCGGTGCCGCAGGTGTCGACGACGTCTTCCGGCGCGTCGACGGGCGTCGCGCGCGCGCGCATCGCCCGGGCGGCGGCCGCGATCTCCGGGGCGGTTTCGCCGCGTGCGCGCAGGCCCATGAGAAAGCCGGCGATTTCCGCGTCGCTGGCCGCGCCGTCAAGGAGGGCGCCGACGGCGGCCGTCATCTCGTCGGGTGAGAGCGCGCGTCCGTCCGCGAGCGCGGCGAGCGCGTCGCGCAAGCCTCGGCCGCCGTTCGTGGCGGCGGCCGGCCGGCCGCCGTTCGCCCAGGCGAGGAATCCCTCCAAGAGCGCCGCGCCGTGATCCGAGGCGATGCTTTCCGGGTGGAACTGAACGCCGGCGATGGGCGCCTCGCGGTCGGCGACGGCCATGATCTCGCCGTCGTCGCTGCGCGCCACGACTTCAAGCCGTCGGGGCAGGCTTTCCGCCTCGGCGGCGAGGGAGTGGTAGCGCGCCGCGTCGAAGCGCGCCGGCAGGCCGGCGAGGAAGGCCGCGCCCTCGTGGGCGACGGCGCTCACTTTGCCGTGCATCAAGCTCCGGGCTCGGACGATCCGCCCGCCGAACGCCTGGGCGATCGCCTGCATGCCGTGGCAAACGCCGAAAACGGGCGTCCCTGAGACGGCGGCGGCGCGCACGAGGTCGAGGCAGATCCCGGCGTCGTCCGGCGCGCGCGGGCCGGGGGAGAGGATGATGGCGTCGGGCTCCTCCGCCAGCGCGGCGTCGACGGAGATCTCGTCATTGCGCTTGACGATCACCTCGCGCCCGCCGGCGCCGATCAGGTGGGCGAGATTGTAAGTGAAGCTGTCATAGTTATCGATCAACAGAATCATCGCAGCATGCGACCCGCACTTCGTCAAAGCCCCGCAACCTTACCGCGCCGCGGGCGCGCGCATCCGCGAGATCCGAACGCCGATGGAGCCCGCGCCGCGCCCCCGGGCGATCGCCGAACGCTTCGCGCCGCGCCGGCGCGCGGCGCGCGTGGAGAAGCGCGTGGGCCCGGCGATCGCGGCGGCCATGGCCGCGTGCGGTCTGGCGTTCGCTGCGGTCGCGAGCGCCGTCGGCGGCTTCGGGTCGGACGCGCGCGCGGCGCGGGTCCGCGTCGACGCCCTCGACCTGCGCGACGCGCCGCAGACCGGACCCTACGTCAACGGTCCCCTCGGGGCCGCCGTGCCGCAATACCGTCCGCCCTCGCGCTTTTCGTCGCCCAATGGTTCGCCGGTTGGTTCGCCTGCGCCGGTCGAGCCACGCCCGAACGCGGCCCAAGCGCCAAAGGATGCGACCGGGCCTCGCCCGCGCATCGTTCTCATCGTCGACGACGTCGGCCCCAACGCGGCGGCGTTCGATCGCCTCCTGGCGCTGCCGGGGCCGTTGACCCTGTCGTTCCTGTCGTATGCTGATGGCGTCGACGCCATGGCGGCGCGCGCCGCGGGCGCAGGCCACGCGGTCATGCTGCACCTGCCGATGGCGCCCGACGGCCCGGCCGACCCGGGGCCCAACGCGCTCCATCCGGACATGGACCAAGCGACGCTCGACCACGCGCTCGATTGGCACCTGACCCGGTTCGACGGCTACGTCGCCGTCAACAACCATATGGGTTCGCGCTTGACGCGCGACGCCGACGCCATGGGTCGCGCCCTTGCGCGGCTCGACCGGCTGGGCGTGCCGTTCGTCGATTCGCTGACGACGGCGTGCTCGGTCGCCCCGTCCGTCGGCGCGCGGATCGGCGCGCGCGTCTACGCCCGCGATCTCTTCCTTGACGCCGAGCCCGGCCGCGAGGTCGTGGCGCGCCAGCTGGGCGCGCGCGAGGACCTCGCGCGCGAACGCGGCCTCGCCATCGCCATCTGTCATCCGCGGGCGGACACGCTCGCCATGCTGGGCCCCTGGCTGACGACGGCGCCGTTGCGCGGGTTCGAGCTGACGACCATCGACGCCGTCGCGCCCGCGCCCGCGAAGCCGCTCGCCGCCGCGATCGGTCCGCGCGCGCCGCGCCAGGGCGGCTGATGGCGGCTTCGCGCGCGCCGACGCGGTCCCTTAACGTTCGTTAGGATCTCCCAAACGTGAGCCGGTCGTGTTTGGCCTTGGCCGAAGCTGCGCGATATGCCGCACCACAGGCGCGATCCCGCGCGCCCGCTTGCAAAGAGAGAGAGACGAACACATGAAAGCCATGCCCATGCTCCGCGCCGCCGCGGCGGCCGCCTTCGCCGTCGTCGCCGCCGCGTTCGCGCCCGCCGCCGCCCAAGACGCCGCTGAAACGAGCGCCGAAGCCGCCGGCGAAACCCTGCTCCACAGCGGTTCGTGGACGAAGCCGCGCCGCGGTTACGACGCCAGCGGCACGTGGTCGATCGTCGAACGCGACGGCTCGCGCTACGTCGTCCTTAGCGACGACTTCCGCACCCAGCGCGCCCCCGATCTGAAGCTTTTCCTGTCGCCGCAACAGCCGGGCGACATCACGGGCAAGAACGCCACCGACGGCGCGGCGCTCATTGCGCCCCTGTCGAGCCCTCGCGGCGGCCAGACCCACGAAATTCCGGCCGACATCGACCTCGCGTCGTACACGTCGATCATTATCCACTGCCAGAAATTCTCGAAGATCTGGTCCGTCGCGGCGCTCTAAGCGCCGCATGGCCATTATCGCCGCCGCGCGATCGCAGCGGCCGCGAAGAGCGCGCGGGCCTTGTTAAGGCACTCTTCGTGTTCGGCGAGCGGGTCGGAATCGGCGACGATCCCGGCTCCGGCCTGCACGCTCATGACGCCGTCCTTAACGTAAGCCGTGCGCAGGGCGATGCAGGTGTCGACGTCGCCGTCGGCTGAGAAATAGCCGATCGCGCCGGCGTAAGGTCCGCGAGCGGACGGTTCAAGCTCGTCGATGATCTGCATGGCGCGGATTTTCGGCGCGCCGGAGACGGTGCCGGCGGGAAAGCCCGCCATCACCGCGTCCACGGGGTGTAGGCCGTCGCGCAAGTCGCCCGTCACGTTCGAGACAATGTGCATAACGTGGCTGTACCGCTCGACGGCGAACCGCTCGTCGCCGCGTACGGTTCCCATCGCCGCGGCGCGGCCCACATCGTTGCGGCCGAGATCCAGCAGCATCAGATGCTCGGCGCGCTCCTTTGGGTCGGCGAGAAGATCGGCCTCGTTCGCCGCGTCGGCGGCGGCGTCGCGCCCGCGCGGCCGGGTGCCGGCGATGGGACGGATCGTCACCTCGCCGCCGCGCACGCGCACGAGGATCTCCGGGCTCGAACCAACGAGCGCGCCGTCGCCGAAATCGAGAAAGAAGAGGAACGGCGAAGGGTTCGTGCGCCTCACGGCCCGATAGAGATCGAACGCCGGGCGGTCGAAGGGCGCTTCAAAGCGTTGGCTCAAGACCGTCTGGAAGACGTCGCCGGCCTCGATATACGCCTTCGCCCGGTCGATCGCCGCGCAATAGTCCTCAGGCGTACGGTTCGACGAGACCTCGGCGAACGGATCCTCCGCCTGCGAAATGTCGACCGGAAAGGCGCGCGCCTCGTCGCCGAGGTCCCGGCGGAGATCGGCCGTCGCCGCGTCGAGGCGGGCGATCGCGGTTTCGTAGGCGTCGTTCGCGGCGAGCCCCGCAGCGGGACGGGCCGGCGTCGCGAGGACGATCTCCTGGCGGACATTGTCGAAGGCGGCGATGAGGCGAGGGCGGATGAAGCGGGCCTCCGGCGCGTCGACGCCGGGCGGCGGACGTTCGCCGAGGCGCTCGATTTCGCGGATCATGTCATAGCTCAAAAACCCGAAAACGCCGGCGGACATGGGCGGCCGGTCGCGCGCGTCGTCGGGGCGGGCGGAGATGCGCGCGGCGTCGACGAACGCCTTGAGGCTTTCAACCGCCGGGCGGTCGTCCGTCTCGCGCCGATTTTCGTCGACGTCTTCGATCTCCACGCGGCCGTCCCGCGCCGTCCAGACGAGGTCCGGGTCGCGCCCGACGATCGAGTAGCGGCCAAGGCGCTCGCCGCCTTCGACCGACTCCAGGAGGAACGCCGGGGCGCGGCCGCCCGCAAGCTTCAAATAGGCCGAGACCGGCGTTTCAAGATCGCTGGCGATCCGCCTCGTGACGATTTGCGCCGCGCCGGCGTCGTAGCGTTCGCGGAACGCGGCGCCGTCGTCAGCGGCCGTCATCGAAGATTTCCGCGATCGTCTCGGTCTTGACGGTGACGCCGAGGTCTTGGCGCAGGGAGACGGCGTAGGCGTCAAGGAGTTCCTGGTCGACCTGGAGCGCGACGAACTGGGAGAGGGCCGCGAGGCGCGCCGCGGCGCCGTCCGCGGCGTCGTAGGAGACGTCCTCGACGAGGAGCACGGTTTGCGCGCCGCTGTCGCCGGCGGGCCCGGAGACGACGTCGCCCTTGGCGGCGGAGAACGTCCGTTCGACAAGCGACGGGGAGAGGACGCCAAGCTCGTCGGGCCGTCGGTCGATCGTTTCGCGGATCGGCGCGCGGTCGAACGGCGACGCGGCGTCCTCGATCGTCCCGCCGTCGGCGATCGTCTGGCGGATCTGACCGACAGCGTCGGCGATGCGGCCGTCGCGCTCCTTCGTGCGCCAGCGGCGCTCCACTTCGGGCTCAACGATCTCGAAGTCCTTGACGGCGGGCGGCACGACTTCGTCGACGGCGACGAAGAAATAGCCGGCTTTCTCCGCGAGCTCGCGCTCGACGCTTTCCGCGCCCTCTTCAAGCGCGAACGCCTCGGCGATGACTTCCCCTGGGACGCCGTCGACGATCTCTCCGCCGGGCCCGAAACTGAAGCGGTCGATCGGCCCGTAGGTCTCGACCGCGAGGCCCGCCTGCTCGGCCGCTTCGACGAGCGTCGCCCCGGTGTCGCGCGCCTCCTCGATCGCCTCGACGGCTTCGAACAGCTTCTTGCGGGCGTCGTTGGCGAGAAGCTCGCCTTCGATCTCCTCGCGGACGTCTTCGAAGGTCTGGGTTTCGGGCGCCGTCACGTCGACGATCTGCAGCACGGTGAAGCCGAAAAGCCCTTTGATCGGACCGACGACCGCATCGGGCTGCGCCTCGAAGGCGGCGTCGGCGACGGCCGGGTCCAGAATGTCCGCTTTCGAAACGTCCGTAAACGTCACGGCGTCGAGGGAGAGGCCCCGGCGCTCGGCGATCGCCTCGAACTCTTCGCCCTCGCGAAGGCTGGCCGCGGCGGCGGCCGCGTCCGCCTCGGCGTCGAAATTCGTCTGGTAAAGCGTTCGCTTTTCCGGCTGCTCGTAAAGCCGCGCCTTGTTGAGCTCATAGAGCCGGCGCAGCTCCTCCTCTGGCGTTTCAAGCCCGTCGCGGAAGTCCGCCTCGCGCAGGACGACCGCGGTGAAGCGGCGCTGCTCCGGCGCGGTGAAGAGCGCGGCGTTCTCTTCGTAATACTGCCTGAGGCCGTCCGGCGTCGGCTCCTCGGGAATGCCGGCCATATCCTCCGTCACCGTCACATAGGCGACGTCGCGGCGTTCGGCTTCGCGCAATAGGCTCGCCGCGGCGATTGACGGGGGCGCGCCGGGCCCGGCGGCGGCGGCGTCGACAAGCTGCCCGCGCAACAGGTCCTCGCGCATGATCCGCTCGAATTCCGGCGCGGTCAGATTGTATTGGCGCAGAATGCCGTCGAGCGCTTCGAGGTCGAACTCGCCGCTGCGCGGGTTCTGGAAACGCGGGTCGCTCGACAATGTCTCGCGCACGACGTCGCGGGGCATGGCTAGGCCGATATCGCGCGCCGCCTGCTGCAGGGCCGAGCGCGTCGCCATGTCCTGCACGATCTGCAGCGGCAAGCCCTCGGCGATCGCCTGTGACCGGTCGAAGTCGCCGCCGGACTGGACGCGCCGCGAGGTGATCTGACGGTTGAACTCGTTTTCGACGTCGACGCGGGTGAAGCGCGCGTCGCCCACGGTGAGCGCCGCCGGTTGGGCGAAGTTCCGCAAGCCCGGCACCTCGCCGGCGGCGAACGCCAACACGATGAGCGCCATCACGAACAGGAACACGATGTTTTTAACGGAGTCGCGGATCTGTTTGAGCATGATGGTCGGCGTCCTGGCGTTGCGCTGCAGGGCGATATGGCGCGCCTTCGCGGCGCACGATAGAGCGCGGGATCGTGAATCGGATCGGTAGCGCCGTCCTCGTTTCGCCACAAGCGGCGGCGACGGTGACGTTGGGACTTGCTGGGGGAGCCTCCGGAAATGAAACCGCTCGTCGTTGGGAACTGGAAAATGAACGGCCTTGCCGCCGCGCGCGCCGAAGTCGAGACGCTGATCAAGGGCTGGGCCGGCTCGGCGCCCGAAGCCTGCGACGTCGTCATTTGTCCGCCGGCGACGCTGCTCACGAATTTCGCGGCCGACTTCGGCGACGAGGGGCTCGAATTCGGCGGTCAGGACTGCCATGCGAACGCCGACGGCGCGCACACGGGCGACGTCAGCGCGGAGATGCTGGCCGACGCCGGCGCCGCCTTCGTCATCGTCGGCCATTCGGAACGCCGCGCCGACCACGGCGAGAGCGACGCGATGGTGCGCGCGAAGGCCGAAGCGGCGTTGCGCGCCGGCCTGACGCCGATCGTATGCGTCGGCGAAAGCGCGGGCGAGCGCGAGGCCGGCCGCGAGAACGATGTCGTGACGCGCCAGCTCGACGGCTCGCTACCCCCGGCGGCGGACGGGGCAGCGCTCGTCGTCGCCTATGAGCCGATCTGGGCGATCGGCACGGGGCTGACGGCTACGGTGGAGGACATCGAACGGATGCACGGCGAAATCCGCCGCCATCTTGGCCCGGCCCGCGCGCGGACACGGCTTCTTTACGGCGGGTCGGTCAAACCATCGAACGCGCGTGAGATTCTGGCCGCCGCAGACGTCAACGGCGCGCTCGTCGGCGGGGCCAGCCTAAAGGCGGCGGACTTCGCCGCGATCGTGGACGCGGCGTGAGGGTTACGATGGACAAGGCCACGGATCGGAAAAGAGGCGGTCGGACCGTGCTTTTAGCGCTTATCGTTTTCGTTGCGATCCAGGCCGTCGTCGGCGTGCGGACCTGGCGGGTCGAACGCGCCGCGCCGCCGATCGGCGAACTCGTCCAGGTCGACGGCGAGCGCTTGCACCTTGTCGACGAGGGCCCGCGCAACGCCGACGCGCCGCCGGTCGTCCTGATCCACGGGTCGAGCGCCAATCTTCGCGACATGCGCATCGCCCTTGGCGAGCGGCTCGCCGAGAACCGCCGCGTCATCGCCATGGACCGGCCGGGTCGGGGCTACTCCACGCGGCCGGCGGACGGTTACCGCCTCGACGTCCAGGCCTCGCTTATCCACGGCGCGCTTGAAGCTCGCGGCGTGCGCGATCCTATCATCGTCGGCCAAAGCCTCGGCGGGGCCGTCGCGCTCGCCTACGCCCTGAAGTATCAATCGGAGATGAGCGGGCTCGTGTTGCTCGCGCCCGTGAGCCACGAATGGCCGGGCGGCGTCGACTGGTACAACCATGTCTCCGGCTGGCCGCTTGTGGGCTCGTTCTTCAACCGCGTCGTCATTCCGTTCTACGGGCCGCTGAAAGCGCGGCGGGTCGTACGGCATACGTTCGGCGACGGCGACCATCCCGATGATTACTACCGCCGCTCCGGCACGGCGCTCCTTTTTCGGCCTGGCGACTTCGCCAACAACGCGTCGGACCTGCGCCATCTGAAAGAGCAGATCGCCGAGATGCAGAGCGCCTACGGCGACTTACGGCTTCCGACGGCGATCCTCGCCGGCGCCGACGACACGACCGTGAGCCCGGAGATCCACGCGGCCAACCTGGCGCGCCAGATCGAGGATGCGGCGGTCGACTTCCTGCCCAGCGCCGGCCACGCCCTGCACCACACCCAGACCGCGCGCGTGCTCGCCGCGATCGAGAGCGTCACTGCGCGCTCGTCGCCGAACTAGACGACTTCCGACAAAAAGGCCGGTCCGTGCGACGGAGCGTTTTGCCGTCGCGCGACCGATCGCTATGGTGACTTTTTTCGGAAGTCATGTGGCGGGGGCCGACGTGGGACTTATCCTCAAAATTCTGGGCGGGTTCGTTGCGCTCGTCGTTTTGGCGGCGGTCGCCGCATACGTCTTGCTTTGGGCGCGGCCGATCAACGTCAACGCTTACATCAACAAGGCGACGATGCAGCTTTCGCTCGACTCGCCGGAGCTGCTGACGAGCCTTGGCTTCATCGACAATACGCCGCTCGATTTCCACAGCGGCAAGCTCGCTGACTATACGAAAGCCCAGGAGGAGAAATCCCTCGCCAAGCTTCGTCGCGCGCGCGAGGGCCTCAACCGCTACGGGCCCGACGGCCTCGACGGACAGGAACTCCTTAGCTGGCGGGTCGCGGCCTGGTTTTTCGACGACATCATCCGCCAGGCCGAGTTCGAGGTCGGCGGCTACCGTCTCAACCAGATGACCGGCGTGACGGTGAACCTGCCGAACTTCCTGACGAGTACCCACGTGATCGTCAGTAAAAAGAGCGCCGAGCGTTATGTGAGCCGGGTCAACGAGTTCGGCCGGGTCCTGCGCGAAACGCTCGTGCGGCTTGAAGCCGACCGCGCCGCTGGCGTCACGCCGCCGGACTTCGTCATCGAGAAATCGCTCACCGGCATGCGCGCCTTCATCAAGGGCGGCGCGGCGGAGAACACGCTCGTCAATTCCCTCGAAGAACGCCTCGCCGATGTCGACGGCGTCTCCGATGCGACGCGCGACAAGCTCGTCGACGCCGCGCGAGAGGCTGTCGCAAACGAGGTGATCCCCGGCTATGAGGCGATTATCGGGTTCTTCGAAGACGCGCTTAAGACCGCCGACCACGACGCTGGCATCTGGCGCATTCCGAACGGCGAGGCGATTTACGAGGCGGCGCTCAAGTCGAATACGACGACGGACCTCAGCGCCGACGCGATCCACAATATCGGCCTTCAGGAGGTCGACCGCATCGAAGCGGAGATGGACGCGATCCTGGTCTCCACGGGTCGCGAGGAGGGTACGGTCGCCGAACGCGTCCAGGCCCTGATGACGGATCCGGAGCAGCTCTTCCCGAACGATGACGAGGGCAGAAAGGCGATGATCGCCTACCTTGTCGAACTCGACAACGAATTGATGGCGAAAGCGCCGGACTATTTCGCGACCTTGCCGGAGGCGCCGCTGTCGATCGAGCGCGTGCCGGAGTTTTCGCAAGACGGCGCGCCCGGCGGCTACTACCAGCAGCCGGCGTTCGACGGTTCGCGGCCGGGCAAGTTCTTCATCAACCAGAAAGACACGGCCGACAATCCGAAATGGACGCTCCCTACGCTGATGTATCACGAGGGCGCTCCCGGGCACCATTTCCAGATTTCGATCGCGCAAGGGATCGAAGGCGTGCCGCTGTTGCGCAAGGTCGGCCTTTTCACCGCGTATACGGAAGGTTGGGCGCTCTACGCCGAGCGCATCGCTTCGCTCGACATGGGCATGTACGATGACGATCCGCTCGGCGATCTCGGCCGTCTGCAGGCGGAGATGTTCCGCGCCGTGCGCCTCGTCGTCGACACCGGCATCCACGACAAAAGGTGGTCGCGCGAAGAGGCGATCGAGTACATGGCCTCGAAGACCGGCATGACGGAGGCCGAGGTCACGCGCGAGATCGAGCGCTACGCCGTGATCCCCGGCCAGGCGACCGCCTACAAGACCGGGCAGCTCGCCATGATCCGCTTGCGCGAGCGGGCCGAGACGGCGCTCGGCGACGATTTCTACATCCGCGCGTTCCACGACGTGATCCTGCTCAACGGCGCCTTGCCGCTTGCGCTCCTCGAACAGGTCGTCGACGACTGGATCGCCGAACAGGGCGGGGCCGCATAAGCGGCTTCGCCGTCCCGTCCCGGCGTCTGGCCCCGGCCGGCCAGCCAAAGGGTTGCGGGCGCCGGCGCGGTCGATTACCTCCCGGCGCTCGGCGAGCGTGCGTTTCGCTCGCTTGCGCGCGTCAGGAGTGGTGCTCGATCCCGTGACTGAAATCATCCTTACGATTCACGTGCTCATCGTTTTGGGCCTCATCGGCGTCGTGCTCTTGCAGCGCTCGGACGGCGGCGCGCTTGGGCTGGGCGGCGGCGGGGGCGGTGGCTTCATGACCGGGCGCGGCGCGGCGAACGCCTTGACGCGGACGACGTCGATCCTCGCCTTCATGTTCTTCGCGACGTCTTTGAGCCTCGCCATCCTCGCGCGTCCCGGCGAAAGCGACGCCGAGGTTATCGAAGGGCTCACGGGCGAGGCGCTTCCCGACCCCGACGCCGGGACCGACGCCACCGACCTTCTGCGCACGCTCGGCGTCGACGAAAGCGCGACGGACCGCGGCGATGCGGAAGACGGCGACGCGGACGACGGCGTCGCTGCCGATGGCGGCGCGAGCGACGAGCCGGCCGAAGACGCGCCTCAGCGGTAGCTCCGTCAGCGGTTAGCCCCGAACAGGCCTAAGCCCGGTAAACTGTGCGACGCGCGGCGTTTACGCACGCCCGCGAAACGGTTTATGTCGGACCCCCATGGCGCGGTTTATCTTCATCACCGGCGGCGTGGTGTCCTCTCTTGGCAAAGGCGTGGCGGCGGCGGCCCTCGGCGCGCTCCTGCAGGGGCGCGGCTACAAGGTCCGCCTGCGCAAGCTCGACCCCTATCTCAACGTCGACCCGGGCACGATGAGCCCGTTCCAGCACGGCGAGGTCTTCGTGACCGACGACGGCGCGGAGACCGACCTCGATCTCGGCCACTATGAGCGCTTCACCGGCGTCTCGGCCTCGAAACGCGACAACGTCACCACCGGCCGCATCTACCAGACGATCATCGAGCGCGAGCGGCGCGGGGACTATCTCGGCGCCACGGTCCAGGTGATCCCCCACGTCACCGACGCCATCAAGGCGTTCGTCCGCGCCGGGACGGACGACGCCGACTTCGTCCTGTGCGAGATCGGCGGCACCGTGGGCGACATCGAAGGCCTGCCGTTCTTCGAGGCGATCCGCCAGCTTGGCAACGACCTGCCGCGCGGCGACGCGATATACGTGCACCTCACATTGTTGCCGTTCATTCCGTCCGCCGGCGAACTGAAGACCAAGCCCACCCAGCACTCGGTGAAGGAGCTGCGCTCCATCGGCATCCAGCCGGACGTCCTTCTCGTTAGGGCCGACCGGCCGATCCCGGAGAGCGAGCGCAAGAAGATAGCGCTTTTCTGCAACGTGCCGGACAGCGCCGTGGTCCAGGCGCTCGACTGCGGCACAATCTACGAGGTGCCGCTCGCCTATCACGACGAGCGCTTCGACGTCGAAGTGCTGCGCGCGTTCCGCGTCGACGAACCGCCGCCGCTTGAACTGTCGCTCTGGCGCGAGATCGTCCGCCGCACGCTGAAGCCTGACGGCGAGGTCACCGTCGCTGTCGTCGGCAAGTACACAGGGCTGAAGGACGCCTACAAATCATTGATCGAGGCGTTGGCCCATGGCGGCGTTGCGAACAATATCCGCGTCAATATCGAATGGGTCGACGCGGCCAAGGTCGCCACCGGCGCCGACGCCGTCGCGGAGCTTCGCGAGGCCCACGCCATTCTCGCGCCCGGCGGTTTCGGCGAACGCGGCGCGCGGGGCAAAATCGAGGCGGCGCGCTTCGCCCGCGAGCGACGGGTGCCTTTTTTCGGCATTTGCTTCGGCATGCAGATGGCCGTCGTCGAGGCGGCGCGGAATCTTCTCGGCGTCGCGGAAGCGACGTCCTCCGAGTTCGGATCCGGCGGCGCGCCGGTCGTCGGCCTGATGACCGAGTGGACGCGCGGCGACGAGGTGGAGCAGCGCGACGCCGACGGCGACCTTGGCGGCACCATGCGCCTTGGCGCCTATCCGGCGCGCCTTACGCCCGGCAGCCGCGTCGCGGAGATCTACGGCGCGACGGAGATCTCCGAACGCCACCGCCACCGCTATGAAGTCGACGCGCGTTGGGGCGAACGGCTCGCCGAGCATGGCGTCGCGTTCTCCGGCGTCTCGCCCGACGGCGCCCTGCCGGAGATTATGGAGATCCCGGATCATCCTTGGTTTATCGGCGTCCAGTTCCACCCCGAATTGAAATCGCGTCCGTTCGATCCGCACCCGTTGTTCGCCTCGTTCATCAAAGCCGCCGTCGCGCGCTCGCGGCTCGTTTAGGCCCGGCGCGCCGGTCCGCAGGAGAATTCCAACGTGTACCAATCCGTCATCGTCACCGGCGCGTCGAGCGGCATCGGCGAAGCAATCGCCGTGCGCCTCGCCCAGAAGGGCTTTCGCGTCTTCGCCGGCGCGCGCCGCGTCGCGAATCTGAAAACGCTCGAAGGCCGCGGCGCCGGCGGCGTCGGGGGCGGGGGGATCACGGCCGTCGAGCTCGACGTGACGAACGAGGGCTCTATCGACCGCGCCCTGTCTCGCGTCGAGGCGGCGGGCGGCGCGCCTTACGCGCTCGTCAACTGCGCCGGCGTTTCCGTGACGGGGCCGATCGAGGAGCTGCCGCTCGGCGAATGGCGCCGGCAGTTCGAGACCAATCTCTTCGGCGCGGTCGCCATGGTTCGCGCCGTGCTGCCGGCGATGCGCGAGGCCGGCCGTGGACGGATCGTCAACGTCTCTTCCGTACAGGGCCGCGTCGCGGTTCCTTTCATGGGCTGCTACGCCGCGTCGAAGCACGCGCTCGAGGGCGCGAGCGACGCCCTGCGCCTCGAAGCCGCGCCCTTCGGCGTCAAGGTGAGCCTCGTGCGTCCCGGCTTCATCCGGACCCATTTCGGCGACCAGGAGCAGGCGGGGCTCGACCACTACATCCGCGAAGGCGGGCCCTATGCGTCCCTGATGAAGCGCTTCAAGGCGTGGCACGCCAAGGGCCACCCGAACGGCGCCGCGCCGGCGGACGTCGCCGACGCGGTCGCCCACGCGCTCCTCGCGCCGCGACCGCACGCGCGCTACACCGTGCCGAAGGCGAACATGGCGACGCTTGCGATGCGCAATCTCGGACCCGCGGCGCTTAACGACCGCCTGCTCGCGGCCGCCACCGGTCTCGGCTGGCGGCGGAAGACGTCCTGAGCGGCGAAAAGGAGAAACGCGCGATGGCGCACGTCACGCCAAGCCCGGAGCAGATCGCCGCGATGATGAGCGCGCCCGACGATGGGCCCATCCTCATGCTCAATCTGATCCAATTGCGCGAAAAAGCCGACTATCCCGACGATCGCGACGCGAGCGGCGCCGAGGCCTACACGGCCTACGCCCGCGAAATCGCGCCGGCGCTCCAGGGCGTCGGCGGCGAGGTCGTCTTTTCCGGCGCGCCGAAGCTGATGGTGATCGGGCCCGAAGACGAACGGTGGGACCTGTGCTTCGTCGTGCGCTATCCGTCCGCGGCGGCCTTCGGCGAAATGCTCGCGGATCCCGTCTACCAGGCGGCGGCGGTTCACCGCACCGCGGCGGTGGCGGATTCCAGGCTCGTGCGCATGGCCCCCGACGCTTGAGACGACGCCAGCGAGACCGGAACGCTTGTCGGTTCCTGTCCCTTACGTCTAGGTAGGCGACGGTTGATACGTCGCCGAACGACGAACGCCCCTTAGGAAACGCCGCCCAGGAAACGCCGATGGCCACGCCCGTTCTGATGCCCGCCCTGTCGCCGACGATGGAGGAGGGCACCCTCGCGAAATGGAACGTCAAGGTCGGCGACAAGGTCGCCTCCGGCGACGTCATCGCGGAGATCGAGACCGACAAGGCGACGATGGAGGTCGAGGCCGTCGACGAGGGCGTCGTCGGCAAGCTCCTCGTCGATGAGGGCTCCGAGAACGTTAAGGTGAACGCGCCGATCGCGATCCTCGTCGAAGAGGGCGAAAGCGCCGACGACGTCGACGTTTCGAGCCTTAACGGCGTGGGCGGCGGCGCGTCGGGCGGCGGCGCGAGCGCCGACGCGCCGGCCCCGCCGGCGGACGCGCCCGCGCCGGAGGCGCCTGCCGTCAGTGCCGGGAGCGACCCGGAACTGCCGGCGAACGCCGAGATGGTTGAGACGACGATCCGCGACGCCTTGCGCGACGCCATGGCCGAGGAGATGCGCCGCGACGAGAACGTGTTCCTCATGGGCGAGGAGGTCGCGGAATATCAGGGCGCCTATAAAGTGAGCCGCGGGCTACTTGAGGAGTTCGGCGACCGGCGGGTGATCGACACGCCGATCACGGAATATGGCTTTGCGGGCCTGGGCGTCGGTGCGGCGTTCGCCGGATTGAGGCCCATCGTCGAGTTCATGACCTGGAACTTCGCGCTCCAGGCGATCGACCACGTCATCAACTCCGCGGCGAAGACCCGGTATATGTCCGGCGGCCAGATGGGCTCGCCGATCGTGTTCCGTGGGCCGAACGCCGCCGCGAGCCGCGTCGCCGCGCAGCACAGCCAGGACTTCGCGCCCTGGTACGGCCATGTGCCCGGGCTCATCGTCATCGCGCCTTACTCCGCGGCCGACGCGAAAGGGCTTCTGAAGGCGGCGATCCGTGATCCAAACCCGGTCGTCTTCCTCGAGCACGAGATGCTCTACGGCGACAAGATGGACGTGCCCGACGTCGAGGACTGGGTCCTGCCCATCGGTCGCGCCAAGGTCGCCCGTGAGGGAACGGACGTGACGATCGTTTCTTACTCGCGCGGGATCAAAGTCTCCCTTGAGGCGGCCGAAATGCTAGCGGGCGAGGGCGTGTCGGCGGAGGTCGTCGACCTGCGCACGATCCGCCCGATGGACGTGGAGACCGTGATCGCGTCGGTGCGCAAGACCAACCGGCTCGTCACCGTCGAAGAGGCCTGGGGCCCGATGGGCGTTGGCGCCGAAGTCGCCTGGCAGGTCGTCAACCGGGCGTTCGACTATATCGACGCGCCGCCCGCCCGCGTCTGCCAGGAGGACGTTCCGCTGCCCTACGCGGCGAACCTCGAAGTCCTCAGTTTGCCGAACGCGGAGAAGGTCGTGAAGGCGGTCGAACAGGTTACGTACGCCGGATAAGACGGCTGCGGGAGATGAGCATGACGTGTAAGAACTTATTGGCCGTTTCCGCACTGTGTCTGGCGCCGCTTGCGGCCCATGCGGACGACGCGGCCGACCGCGCCGCGATCGAGGCCGTCGTGCAGGCCTATTTCGACGGCATCGGCGCTGCGGACGCCGCGCGCCTCGACAAAGCTTTCGCGGCGGAGAACGCGGCCATGGTCGGGCTCGTGAAGACCCGCGACGGCGGCTCGGAATTGAAGTCGTGGAAGGACATGTCCGCCGTCGTCGCCAACTGGGCCGCGAACGAGGGGCCCGAAGGCGCGGGCCGCGACGGCGAGATCCTGCAAATGACGGTCACGGATGAGCGGATCGCTATGGTGATGTTCCGCTACAAGGACGAATACTATGACGCGCTGACCCTTCTGAAGGTCGACGGCGCGTGGAAGATCGCGACAAAGACCTTTGTGGAGCGGTGACGGCGACGCCGTTAGTGGTGGATCAGGCGATGCGATTCAATGGCGCGTGTCATTGCGGCGATGTCAAAGCGACGATAACGACGCTAAAGCCGCCGTCAGCGCTCGGCGTGCGAACTTGCCAGTGTTCATTTTGTCGCCGTCATGGCGCGGTCAACGTCTCTGACCCTGATGGATTAACTGAAATCGCGTGCGACGAGCGTCGTGTCGAGCGATATCGGTTCGCACTCGAAACCGCCGATTTCGTGATCTGTCGTCGTTGCGGAGTTTACGTCGCGGCGGTCGTCGGCTCGGGAGACAACGTCCGCTCCACACTGAACGTCGCCGGTCTCGCCATCGCGGCGTTCACGGGCGTTGAAGAACGTCCTATCGACTACGATGCGGAGACGACAGACGTGCGAACGGCGCGCCGCTCGACGAGATGGACACCGACGCGCTTTACGGACGCAAAGCTCCGAGCTTCGTACTTCGGCCCGCACTAAGAACGGAACGCGCCATGCCCACACCGATCCTCATGCCCGCCCTGTCGCCGACGATGGAGGAGGGCACGCTCGCGAAGTGGAACGTGAAAGAGGGCGACACGGTCTCGTCCGGCGACGTCATCGCCGAGATCGAGACCGACAAGGCGACGATGGAGGTCGAGGCCGTCGACGAAGGGGTCGTCGGCAAGATCCTCGTCGGCGAGGGCACCGAGGCGGTGAAGGTGAACGCGCCGATCGCGGTCTTGCTCGAGGACGGCGAAAGCGCCGACGACATCGACGTCTCCAAACTTTCTGGCGGCGGCGACGCGCCGAAGGAAACGGCCCCCGCGCCGTCGCCGGAGCCCGCGGCTGACGCGCCGAAGGCGAACGGCGCCGCGCCGCAGGCGGCTGAAAGCGCGCCGGCGCCGGTGAAATCCGACGGCGGACGGTTGTTCGCCTCGCCGCTCGCCCGCCGCATGGCGAAGAACGAGGGGCTCGATCTCTCCGCGGTCAATGGAACGGGCCCGCACGGCCGCGTCGTCAAACGCGACATTGAAAAGGCGCTGAAAGAGGGGACAGGCAAGGCCGCCGCCGCGCCCGCGATCGCGCCGGCTTCGGTCGACGCTCGGCTCTATCCGCCGGAGAGCTACGAGGCGGTGAAGCTCGACGGCATGCGCAAGACGATCGCCAAGCGCCTATCGCAAAGCTTCAACCAGGAGGTCCCGCACTTCCCCCTCAACGTCGACATCGAACTCGATGCGCTCCTCGCCTCTCGCGCGCGCGTCAACGCGCTAAGCCCTGAGGGCGATGGCGCCTATAAAGTTTCGGTCAACGACTTCATCATCAAGGCCTCGGCGATGGCGCTGAAAGCCGTGCCGGCCGCGAACGCGACCTATACGGACGAAGCGATCCTCCTCCACAAGCACGCCGACATCGGCGTCGCCGTCGCTATCGACGGCGGGCTCATCACGCCGATTGTGTGGAAGGCGGAGGAAAAAGGCCTCAAACGAATCTCGGCCGAGATCAAAGACATGGCCTCGCGCGCAAAATCCCGGAAGCTGAAGCCCGAAGAGTATCAGGGCGGCACGTTTTCGGTCTCGAACCTCGGCATGTTCGGGATCACGTCGTTCGCGTCGATCGTGAACCAGCCCCACGGGGCGATCCTCTCGGTCGGGGCGGGGGAGCAGCGCGCGGTCGTGAAGAACGGCGAACTCGCCATTGCGACGGTGATGACGGTGACGCTCACCTGCGACCATCGGGTCGTCGACGGGGCCGTCGGCGCCGAGTTTCTAAGGGCGTTGAAGGGTTATCTCGAAGAGCCCGCGGCGATGCTGCTCTAACGCATCCACGGCCAGTTCGGATCGACCTGATCCATGAAGCGCTGGGAGGTTCGCCGTCGCGCCGGCTTCGATGCGACGCCGTCGGCCCCGGCCCCGTCCGCCCCGGCGCCATCGGCCCCGACGCTATTCGCCCCGATGCTATTCGCCCAAGGCGCCGCCGCTCGTTTGGCGTCGTGCGTCTCGTCTTCGGTCTCGTCTTCTTCTTCTTTATGCGGATCGGATTCGCGTAGAGGTTGGGCGAGAACCTCGGGCAGACTGTCCTGAGCCTTGTCGAGCTGGCAGTCGAGCCATTTCCAGCGCTTGCGCAGTTTCCGCAACAGCGGCCGCACGGGCGGCGCGGCGACGCCCAGGAGCACGAAACCGATGATCAGAAAAATGATTCCGAACGGCAACGGCGTCGGCAGCGTGATCGCGCCGACCACGAGAAAGACCAGTGCGATGACCAGAATAACGATGCGAAAGATGGCGCCCATCGACGTGTCGACCCTTTAATTCCCCCGAGACGCGAACGGACGTTAGTCGAGCGCGGCGTCGCGGTCGACCGCCG
Organism: Parvularculaceae bacterium; assembly: GCA_050331095.1. Taxonomy (GTDB): domain Bacteria; phylum Pseudomonadota; class Alphaproteobacteria; order Caulobacterales; family Parvularculaceae; genus MED-G105. The sequence continues at coordinate 165,218 of JBHJHE010000012.1, read as the reverse complement.
ATGCGATGAAGGTTGGGCAATCGCCGGGCGCGCCAAGCCGGGGGTGGCGATCGGCGAGCGCGGCGGCGAAATCACGCGAGGCGCGCGCGGCGCCGCTGGCGCTCAAATGGGTGTCGTCGAACCAGAAGGGCGCGTCGTCGGTAAGGTCCGTCGCCACGCGCATGGGCTCGCCGTCGACGCCCAATTCGGCGAGGAGCGCGGCGTCCATGGCCGGGGCGCGCCAGGCGGGCACGAACACATAGTCGACGCGGGCGTCGGCCGATGCGGCGAGATCCTCGATCGCCTCGAGATAACGCCGCGAGAAGCGATACTCCAGCACCCTGAGCGGGGCCGGCAGAACATGGCGCGCCGACGCTTTTGCGAGGCGACGGCGGCGCTGCGCGTCGAGCGCCTCGGCGCTGTCGGCGCCGGCGCGAAAGATTCGCCGGCCGTCGATCAAGTCGAGCTCGCGCGTGCGGTCGAGGTGCGCGCCGGCGTAGGCCGCTGGGTCGAACCGCGCGCGCAATGTCGGCCGGCGGGCCGCCGTTTCGAACAGGAGTCGCGCCTGGCGGCCCGGCAGTCGCGCAAGGTCCGAGAAGTAATTGACGTTGATCGCCACCGGCGCAGCGAGAGCGTCGCGCGCATCGGCGAGGAAGACGAAGCCGCGGTGTGGTTTGCGGGCTTCGGTTTCGTTCAGCTCGACGACGACCAGCGCCGGGCGTTTTGCGCGGACGGCCTCCTTCGCGATGACGTAATGGAGGTTGCGGCCGGTTTCGGGGATCGAAAGATTGGCGACGCGCGCGCGACGTCCGGTGAGCGCGCAGTAGCCCGCCTCGATCTGTGGGCCGCTCAACGCGCCGCCAGTGCGCGAGGTGCCGACGAGGGCCACGTCCACCGGCGTCGGGTCGAACCACAGCCGCTCGTAGATCCAGTCGGCTTTGCGGGTCGTGCCGGAATCGTACGCCTGGAAACGATAATAGCGTTCGTGTGGCGCAGCGAAGAGCGCGGCGAGAAGGCCGAGGACGGCGACGACGGCGACGGCGACGAAGGCGCGCGGGGCGAGAGCGGGGTTCATCGTCTGCGCCCGGTCAAAAGTTGAAATAGATGAATTCCGCCGGCTCCCACGCGACGGCGAGGCCGCCGACGATCATGACGGCGCTCGCGAGCGCCGCGCTCGGCGTCGGACGGAGGAAGTCGGCGACGCGGGGGCGCGGCGCCGGGGCCGTCGGGTCGGCGACGTAACCCGCGACCTCAAGGCTGTTCGGCGCGAAGAGCGCAAGCCCGCCGGCGAACAGGCCGAGCGTCAATACGTAAGGGTCGACGGCGACGGGGCCCGTCGCCGCCGCGGCGCCGGCCATGCCGGCGAAGACGCGGTGGGCGGCGTCGAGACCGTCCGCCCGGAAATAGACCCAAGCGACGACGACCGCGGCGAGCGTCGCCGCGCGCTTCGCCGCCATGGCGACCGGGCCGTTCGCAGCATCGAGCGCCGGCAGAAAGGTCCGCGCGGCGTGGTTTGCGGTGATAAGCGCGGCGTGGATCGCGCCCCAGACGACGAACGTCCAGGCGGCGCCGTGCCAGACGCCGCCGATCAGCATGGTGAGGAAGACATTACGCAAACGGAAGAACTCTCCGCGTTTTGCTGCGTTTCCGCGGCCGTCGCCGCCGTGCGGCACGTAGACATAGTCCCGCAGGAATTCCGACAGCGTGATGTGCCAACGTCGCCAGAAATCGACGATGGACGTCGCTTTGTACGGAGAATTGAAGTTGACCGGCAGGCGCACGCGGAAGAGGAGCGCGATGCCGATCGCCATGTCGCAATAGCCGGAGAAGTCGAAATAGATCTGCAGCGCATAGCCGAGCGCGGCGCCCCAGGCGGCGAGGGGGGCGATCGCCTCGCCGAGGGCCGCCGCGTCGAAGACGGGGTTGATCGCCCGCGCGATCGGGTCGGCTATGAGCGCCTTCTTCGCAAGGCCCATGGCGAAGATCATGAGGCCGTAGGGCAGCATCGATAAGTCGACCGGCGCCCGTCCGAGGGCGGCGTATTGCGGGCGCGCATGGCCGTGGTGGACGATCGGCCCCGCGATCAATTGGGGAAAGAACGAGACGAAGAGCGCGTAGCGCACGGCGCCGCGTTCGGCGTCGCCGTTCTTGTAGCAGTCGACCAAGTAGGCGATCTGTTGAAACGTGAAGAACGAGATCCCAAGGGGGAGGATCAGGTTGCGAAGCGTGTAGTCGGCGCCGATCGCCGCGGCGAGATTCGAAGCGGCGAAGTCCAGATATTTGAACCAGAAGATCAGCGACAAGTTAAAGACGACGCCGACGACCGCTCCGGCGCGCCGCCATGGCGCGCCGAAAGCGCCGGCGGCGACGCGGCCGACGGCGAAATTGACGACGATGGAGCCGATGAGAAGCGCCAGATGCGCAAGGCTCCAATAGGCGTAGAAGGCGAGGGAGGCGACCAGAAGGAACGAATTCGAGCTCCGGCGCGCCCCGACGGCGCGCAAGGCGTAGAACCCCGCGAAGGTCGCAGGAAGGAAGAGAAGCAGGAACTCAAGCGAGGTGAACAGCATGCGCGACTCCGACGCACGCCTTTTCGCGGGTTTCGCTTCCCGTTCCGTTAACCGGTTTCCTCAAGCCGTCAGGCGATCAGCCCGAAGCGCCTCGTAGTCGTCCATCGCCCGCGCCGCAGCCGTCGCAAGATCGGCGCTTAGAGGCGTCGGCGGACGGGCGGGGGCGAAGCCGGTCGAGGCGTTGACGGCGTCGTACCAGTGCGCCGCCCAAGGCCCGTCGCTCTTGCGGGGGCCGGCGGGCCAAGACAGCATCCGCGGTTCGAACGGGATGGCGAGCGCGCCGCACAGGCGGCGGAGGGTCGGCTCGGGTTTGGCGAGAACGTCGTCGCCGTCGACGATGGGACACGCATAGGCACGGCCGCTTAGATGCGCGCGGATCCGCCGCGCGACGCGGTAGCTCTCGACGATAGGCGCGACGTCGTCGTGCTTGCGTGCGAAGGACGCCACCATGCGGCGCGGGTCCCGGATCAGCAGGAAGACGCGGTGGGCGTCGAGCCAGTCGAACGACGCGTCGACAGGGTAGTGATAGGCGATGTGCTTGCAGAACGCGATCGCTGCGCCGTCCGGCGGCGCGCTGGTCCAGGCGATCGCTTCGGCGAGATCGTTGGGGTACGCCGCGAGCGTTTCCGCGGCGAGGGGGTGGTCGGCGCCTGTGCGGGCGAGATACGCGCCGTAGAGCGGCTCGTCGAGCACGGCCGTGTCGGCGCGGTTCTCAAAGGCGCGCATCATCGCGGTCGAGACGTTGCGCGGGCCCGACCACATGGAGATGACGATGCGCCCGCCGGTCACGCGCCGCGCTCGTCGTCGAACGTTTTCAGCAATCGCTTCGGCGCCTGGGCGCGCCAGGTCCGGATCAGATTGTCTCGCGCCCAGTCGAAGTCCAGCTTCTCGGGCCGCACGAGAATGAGCTTATGGGCCTTGTAGTGGTCCGTGTAGAAAAAAACGTCCGGTTCCGCCTCGCACAGCATCTCGCGTTCTTCATACGGAACCTTGAAGACCGGCGCGTCCTCGGACGGGCTCCAGAAGAACCAGAGCTTGCCGTGGGCCTTGAGACACGGCTGGCCCCACGACGTCGCCTCGACGACGCCCGGCAGGTCGAGGGAGAGCGCGAGATCGCGCACCGTCTCGTATGTCGCTCTCTTCGCGCGCGCCATCAGCGGCCCCGCGCGGCGTCGGCGGCGATGCGCTCGGCGTAGAGACGCCGCAGCTGCGTCGTGACGGGCCCGCCGGCGGCGTCGATCGTCCGCCCGTCCACTGATTTTACGGCGCTGAGGCCCGCGAAGGTGCCGGTGACGAACGCCTCGTCGGCGCCGTAAACGTCCGTGAGGGAAAAGTTTTTCTCCCGCGCCTCGATCCCGTTTGCGCGGGCGATCTCAAGAACCACGCCGCGGGTGACGCCGCCGAGACAGTAGTCGCCCGTCGACGTCCACAAAGCGCCGTCTCGGACGATGAAGAAATGCGTCGAATTGCAGGTCGCGACGAAGCCGTGGGGATCGAGCATCAGCGCCTCGTCGGCCCCCGCTTTCGTCGCCTGGATGCAGGCCATGATGCAGTTCAGCTTGGAGTGGGAGTTCAGTTTCTGGTCCTGAACGTCCGGGAAGCCGCGGCGAACGTGCACCGTGAAGAGATCAAGCCCGTGGCCGGCGGCCGGCCGCTTGCACTCGGGGATGACGCCGATCGTCGGGGGGCCGATCGTCGCCCGAGGATCCTGATACGGCGTCGCCTTGACGCCTCGCGAGACCATCAGGCGCACGTGGACGCCGTCATGGGCGTCGTTGGCGTCGAGACAACCATAAACGCGCGCTTTTAGCTCGTCGGGCGACACGGACATCTCGAAATCGAGAGTCTTCGCGCCCTCATAGAGCCGCTTCAGGTGCCGGTCGAAAAAGGCGACGACGCCCCGCCCGTCCGGTCCCGGATGAACGCGTAAGCCCTCCCACACGCCGTCGCCAAGGACGAAACCGCTGTCGAACACGGAAACCTTGGCCTCCGCCCGCGGAAAGACTTCGCCGTTGACGTCGATCCGGATCGCGTCGTTGCGCGGGTCCGGCGCGTAAGCGTGGGTCGAGTGGGTCATGGCGCGCCCCTCTGGGTGTGCTGGGCCTCGGGGGGGCGTCCCCCTTGCCGCAATCGTGATCATCGGGGATGCGCGGGCGGGTCACAACTCGCTTGAGCGCCCTTGCCGCGCGCGCCGGCCGCCGCGCAATGTCAAGCGAAGCCTTTTTAGGAGCCGCCGATGAAGACCCGATCCCTCGCCGCGTTCGCATTCGTCGTCCTGGCGGGCGCCGTCCCCGCCGTCGCCCAGTCCAGCGCCCAGTCCGGCGCCCTATCGAAAGCCGTCCGCAAGGACGCCGCGGCGGCGCTCGCCGCCCTCGACAAGAACGACTTCTCGAGCGCCGTCGAGCGGTTCGAGGCCGCCGCGGACGCCGCGCGCAAGCTTCAGCTACAGCGCGTCGTTCGCGACGTCTCTGCGGCCACGACGTCCTACCGCGCCGACGGCGAACGCCTCGCGCTCGCCGCCTCGTCGACCCTCAGCTTCGAGCGGTTCATTCGCGACCGGCCCGTCGCCGAGCAAATCCTGCGGGACGACAAGGGCGACGTCGTGAAACTGCGGGTTTTCGGCGAGGGACGGGACTTCGAAGACTTCATGTTCATCGCTGAGGACGACGACACGTTGGAGCAAGCGGGGCTCGAACGCGCCGTCATGGCTGGCGAGCCGGCGCTGAAGAAGCGCGGGCCCAACGGCCAACTGTCGGTCTTGATGATGTCCGAGAAAGACCACGCGTTGATCGAGATCGAAGGCGACAGCGAAGAGGCCGTCATGGCCGTCGTCAGCGAGATCGAAGCCGCCAAGTAGCGCGCCGCCCGCCCACGATCCCGGCGGCCGATCCTCGCGCACCCATGGCGTGGGCGCGCGACAAAATTGCTACAATCCCATCGAAACGCGACGCATAACGCGCGTTTGGGGATATTGGAGGGTTCCTCCCGCTTGACCGTTTTCGCGAGCGCGCGATGCTCGCGTTAAGGAAACCGGTCAACATCGTGGGAGGAAACCATGGCCGCGGACATCAAATCGTCGATCGCCTTGGGCGTCAGCGCGGCGGCCCTTGTCGCGACGGGCGCGCTCGCCCAGGGCGGACGCGGCGACGAAATCGTCGTCACCGCCACCAAGCGCGAACAGTCGATCCAGGACGTGCCGTTCTCGATCAACGCGCAAACCCAGGACGACATTCAACAGACGGGCTCGCAAACCCTCGAGGACCTGTCGCGCAACGTCGCCGGCCTCATCATTCAGAACCTCGGCCCCGGCCAGAGCCAGGTGGCGATCCGCGGCGTTTCGGCGGGCCAGATCGTCCGCGACCAGCCGGGCGTCAAGGAACAGGTGGGGATCTATCTCGACGAGACGGTGATCTCTCTGTCGCTCTTCACGCCGGACATCGATCTCTTCGACCTGAGCCGCGTCGAAACGCTCCGCGGCCCGCAAGGCACGCTCTTCGGCTCGGGCTCCATCGGCGGCACGGTGCGCTACATCACCAACCAGCCGAAGATCGATGAGACCGAAGGCGTCTTCGAAGGCAACATCAACTTCATCGACAGCGGCGGCGTCGGCGGCCACGGCAAGGGCGCCGTCAACCTGCCGCTCGTCGAAGGCGTCGCGGCCGTGCGCGCGGTCGGCTACTATCAGGAGTTCGGCGGCTTCATCGATGCGATCCAGGAAGGCGGAAGCATCGATAACGACGTCAACTCCGGCACGCGCGCCGGCGGGCGTTTGTCGGTGCTGATCGAACCTAACGAGATCTTCAAAACGACGCCGCGCGTCATCTACCAGCAGATCACGACCGACGGCTTCAACCGGCAGGAGGTCTTCAACCTCTTCGCCAATCCGTTCACGCCGGATCGGATCGCGGTGAACTTCAACGACCGCCGCCAGTTCCTCCTGCTCGACGAAGAGTTTGAAGACGAAATCTACATCTTCGACAACGTCGCCGAGCTTGACCTCGGCTTCGCGAGCGTCACGTCGGTGACGAGCTACACCGACCGCAACATTCTCGTCAGCCGCGACGCGAGCGCGCTCACGGGCTCGGTGTCGGTGGACCTCGGCTTCCAGGACGCTGGCGTTCTTCTGCCGTCGAACCTTCAAGATACGACGGATGTCGAGCAGTTCACGCAAGAGATCCGGCTGGCCTCAAACGGCGACAACCGGCTCGACTGGCTCGTCGGCTTTTTCTACTCCGACACCCAGCGCGATTACGCCCAGCGCCTGCCGACGCCCGGCTATGACGCCGTCACGGATCTTGTGTTGGGCCCCGGCACGGCGGCGTCGCTGGCCAACGGCTTCCCGGCGGATTCGCCCTTCAACTCCGACCTTCTGTTCGACCTCGAACAGATCGCCTTCTTCGGCGAGGCGACCTTCGACGCCACCGACCGGCTGCACCTGACCGCCGGCATCCGCTACTACGACTTCGAGGAAGAGCGGGTCATCCTCCAGGGCGGCCTCTTCTCGAGCCTCGCCGACCAGACGGACACGACGTCGTCGGACGGCTTCACGCCGCGCTTCCTCGTCAGCTACGACGTCACGGACGAGATCACCGTAAACGCGCAAGCCTCCCGCGGTTTCCGTCTCGGCGGCGTCAACGATCCGTTGAACGTGACGCTGTGCTCGCCGGAGGACGAGGCGATCTTCGGCGGCTTCCAGGACTTCGACGATGAAACCCTGTGGAACTTCGAAGGCGGAGTGAAGATCAATAAGGGGATCTTCTCGCTCAACGCCGCTGGTTTCTATACGGATATCGACGGCCTGCAGGTGACGCTCGACGCAGGCTCATGCTCCTCGCGGATCTCGTTGAACGTCGACGCGCGCTCGCTCGGCGCGGAGCTTGAGCTCTCCGCAGAGCCGGTCGAGGGCCTGCAGCTTTCCTTCGCGGGCAGCTATGTCGACTCGGAGTTCACCGAAAGCGCCATCGACGGCACGGGCGCGGTGCTCGCCGGCGTCGAGGACGGCAACCGGCTGGCGTCAGTGCCCGAGCTGCAACTGTCCGTCAACGGCAATTATTCGTTCCCTATCGGCCAGCATGAAGGCTTTCTCGGCGCGTCGTTCCAGCATGTGGGCTCACGCTTCACGCAGCCGTCGGACCAGGTCGGCAACCCGCAAATGTTCGTCTCCGCGTTGCCTTTCGGCGGAGCGACTGGGAACGAGGTCACCGTTCTCGACCTTGAGCTGCCGGATTACCAGATCCTCAACCTCAACGCCGGGATCAACATGAACGCCTGGGAGTTTATTCTCTACCTCAACAATGTGACGGACGAGAACGCGCTCCTCTCGTTCGACCGTGAGCGCGGCGGGCGGGCGCGTCTCGGCTTCCGCACGAACCAGCCGCGCACCTTCGGCGTCACGGCGCGGTACACCTTCTAAAGCGCCATGCGTTCAGCTTCGCGTCTCAGGCGCTCGCAACACGGAATCTAGAGCATCCGATTGAGTCAATCAGTAGACGGGATGCTTTAGGCGGGCGCGGGTCCGTCCGAAACCGGTTGACGGCGGGCTCGTCCGAGGCCGCCGTCAACCGTCAATGAGCGGCGGTCAACGGTCGCTTAGCGACAGCGCCATGGTGATGACGACGTTTTCGTCCAGCCAAAGCTTCTGGCGCTCGCGTGAGACGACCTGAAAGCCTAGGCGCTCGTAAATCGCCATCGACGCGTCGAGGCCTTCCGTGGTCTCGAGGAAGACCTCGTCGAACCCTTCCACGCGGGCGTAGGCCATCGCCTCGTCGATGAGACGCCTGCCGATACCCATGCCGCGTACTGAGCGGTCGGCGACGATCCAGCGCAATTGTCCGCGCCGCCGCGCGCCGTCTCGCCGTTCGGCCATCGCCGTCGTCGCCACGAGTTCGCGCCCGCGCTCGGCGAACCAGATGCGCCCGCGCGCGGCGTTGCCGATGACGTATTCGGCGACGGTCTCTGCGACGTACGCCTCGAAAACCACGCCGAAATGCGTCGTTTCGCCCTCGTAGGCGCGGCCGTGAAGCGCTATCAGGCGACCGAGGTCGCCCGGCCGGAGATCGGCGCGCACGCTAACGTCGCCGATCGTGAACGGCGTGGGCGTTAAAGGGCTCATGCCCCAAGCTATGGTCGCCCCGCGCGCGCTGCGCAAGCGCGCGGGCCGGCCTGGACCTGGCGAAAATCGGACCTGGAGAAAACAAGGGAGACGGAAATGGCGCGTTTTGACAGCATTCTCGAAACGGTCGGCCGCACCCCGTCGGTGCGCGTGAACCGCCTCGCGCCGGACGGCGTCGACATGTTCGTCAAGGTGGAGGCGTTCAATCCGCTCGGCTCGGTCAAGGCCCGCCTTGCGCTCGGCGTCATCGAAGCGGCCGAGCGCGCCGGCGCCCTGAAGCCCGGTCAGACCGTCGTCGAGGCGACGAGCGGCAACACCGGCATCGGCCTCGCCATGGTGTGCGCGGCGAAGGGCTATCCGCTCGTCGTCACGATGGCGGAGACATTTAGCGTTGAGCGACGCAGGCTCATGCGCTTCCTCGGCGCGAAGGTGATCCTAACGCCCGCGTCCGAGCGCGGTTACGGCATGGTGGAGAAGGCGAAGGCGCTCGCCGCGGCCAATGACTGGTTCCTGCCGCGCCAGTTCGAAAACCCGGCGAACCCGGACATGCACGAAGCGACCACGGGCCGCGAAATCGTCGAGGATTTCGCCGGCGCGCGCCTCGACTACTGGGTGACGGGCTACGGCACGGGCGGCACGCTCGCCGGCGTCGCCCGGGTTCTGAAAAAAGAACGGCCAGAGACGAAAATCATCGTCAGCGAACCGAGCGAGGCGCCGCTCTTCGCCGACGGCCGGCCCCAGGCGCGTGACGCCGACGGCTGGCCCGCCGGCAGCCATCCCGCCTGGAACCCGCACAAGATCCAGGGCTGGACGCCGGACTTCATCCCCCTCGTCGCCCAGGAGCCGATCGACAAGGGCGTCATCGACCGCCTCCTGACGGTCGAGCTTGACGACGGCGTGCGTTGGTCGCGCGAACTCGCCGCGAACGAGGGGATCTTCACCGGCGTCTCCGGCGGCTCCACTTTCGCGACGGCGATGGCCGTCGCCCGCGAGGCCGACCGTGGCGCGACGGTGCTCTGTATGCTGCCGGACACCGGCGAGCGCTATCTGTCGACGCCCCTCTTCGCCGGCGTTGAGGCGGACATGAACGCCGACGAACTGGCGCTGTCCCGGTCGACGCCCGGCCAGCAGCTTGAGGCGGGGTGAGGCGAGCGACCGACAGCGGACCCTTGTCGTAAAGAGACGCTCACGCCCTACCTCCAAGACGGCCTGTTTTCCTCGAACTAGGGGAGCGATCGCTTGGTCCCCGGACGCGTCGCGTCGTTCTTGGCCTTTGACGAGCGTTTTCATCCGTGGCGCTCGGCGCCCGTCTTCCATGCAACCTGTTCCGCGTTTACCGTAGCGGGATTGGGGAGGGGGAGCGCATGGCGAAGGCTCGCGCCGACATCGATACCGAGTTACAGGCGACGCGCCTCGCCATTTACCGCGCGCTCGACGATCCGGATACGTTTTCAGATAGTTTGAGTACGATCTGCAGGATGGTCGGGTCCGACGGCATGTTCCTCAACCTGCCCCCGGCCGCCGGCGCGAATCTGGTGTCGAACGCGGTCAGCTACAAAATCGACATGGATGATATCGCGAAAACGCAAGACGATTTGGGCGTCGCGGATCCATGGAGCGTTGAATACCTGAAGCGATATGGCTGGTCCGCCGGTCACGTCGTCAGTGGCCTGGAACTCTGTCGCGAAAACGAGATCCGCCGGTCGGCGTGGTGGCCGTTGGTTCGAAAACACAAGCTGACCGACGTGTTGATGGGTACGTTCTCGATCAAGCGTCCGTGGGGTTCAACGCCGCAGATCGCCGTCGCTACGCTTCATCGTTATGGAGACGCGGACCCGTTCGACGACGCCGCCACGAGTTTGATGAGGGAACTGCTGCCCGACATTCAACGCGCGGCGTCGCTGCTTTATCGCCTGAACTGGGGCGCATCGAAATCGAAGCTCCAGCAAAAAGCGCTTGATACGCTGCATGAAGGCGTGACCGTCTGCGACGGTCGCGGAGAAATTCTGTTTACGAACGATATGGCCGAAAGGCTTCTCTCGTCGTCCGCGGCGCTTGGCGCGAAGAACGGCCGGATGGGACTCCAATGGTCGTACGACGAGCCGATCGCGCGCCGCTTCGATGACGTCGTAAGCTCAGGCCGAGCAGGCGAAGGCGTGATCTTCGATGAGCGTGGGTCGCCCTACGTCGTTTCGCTGACGCCACTTGCGCGCGAGGCGGCCGACGCTTTCGCCGTTCCCGGCGGCGTTGTGCTGATGACGATACGTGATCCGCATAGAAATCATGCATTCTGCGGCCAAACGCTTATGGATCTGTTCGCGCTCACTGCGAGCGAAGCCGACGTCGCCATCGGCGTCGCCCGAGGACATGGCGCGAAAAAGATCGCGGCCGGGCGGGGGGTAAGCGTCGAGACCGTTCGTAAACAAATCAAACACGCTATGGAGAAGGTTGGCGTGCATAGCCAGGCCGCCCTGGCGGCGAGAATCTGCGCTGCTGGGTCGACTGCGATCGACGCACGCTGAAACCCGTGTCCGGCCTACCCCATTTGGGTGATGCGGCCGCTTGGCGGATCTCGTTCTTTGACGATGTCGAAGCGAAGACGTTCCTCTCCATTCAGGATCGTCTACTAGGGGAATGCAGCATGAAGAACGGTGTATTCATCGTGGCTTTCGCCACGCTGGCGTCTGGCGGCGCGACCATGGCGGGCTCGGGCGTAGTCGATGGCGGGGGTCGCGTCATTCACCGGGGCGACGCCGCAAGTTATGAGATTTGCAATGTCGACGAGGGGACCGTGAGTGTGGAAATTCAAACGTGGAATGGCGGTCACGCTGACGAGCCGGACGGAACCCGGCAGATCGAGTACGGACAATGCCGCGTGGTCGAGGGAACGAAGATACGAATAGTGGCTAGTCCGCGGTCTCGCAAGGTAGAGGCGACGTGGACTGAACGCTAGCCGGCGCCTTTGATTGACCGGCGAGTTCAACGAGGGCGGTTTGTTCTCTGGCTATTCAACCGCCTCGGCCTCCGCGCCGCACGCCGCCATGGGCAGAATCGCCTCCAGCAGAGGGTCGCACCGCTCCGGCGCGCCGTTGCAGCAATCCTTGACGAGATAGCCGATGAGGTCGCGGGCGGCGTCGAAGTCGACCGCGTGGTAGACCCGCCGTCCGTCGCGCCGCGTTCGGGTGAGGCCGGCGTTCGCGAGCACCGTCAGGTGGCTCGACATCAAATTCTGGCGCACGCCGAGGGCGTCGGCGATCTCCGTCGCGGGCGCGCCCTCGGGCCCGTGCTCCAAGAGCAGTCGGAAGACCTTGAGGCGCGTTTCCTGGGCGAGGGCGGAAAGGGCGCGAACGGCGTTCGTAAGTTCCATGTATCAATTTTGTCGATGTAACGAGACAGGCGGCGGAGCGGTCGGCGTCGCACCGTCTGAAATGTAACGCGGTCGCGCAATCCTAGGCAAATGAAGGGCCTCGCCGGCCTTCATCCGCCGACGTTTCGATCGGACGGCGCGGCTTTTTCGAGGCGCCGTCGTCACAGCCCGAACGTCTTCAACGCGGCCGCGGCGACCTCATCGCCCCATTCCTGGACGAAGTGGCCCGCGTCGGCGATCTCAAGGGGCGGCGGGCATCCGCGGATCATGGCGTGGAGGGCGCGCATCGCCGGCGCGCCGAGGACCGGGTCCTGCATGCCGATGGCCATGAAGCTGTCGCCCGACCAGTCCCCCGACCAGAACGCGCGGGCGGCGCGGGACGCCTCGACGCCTTCGGCCGCTGCGGGGCGCAGGTCGTCGGCGCCCGGTTCTTTCAGCATCACGAGCTCCGGAAAGCGACGCACGCCGCCCTTGTAGGATTGATCCGGGAACGGCGCGGCGTAGGCGGCCGCTTCGCGCTCCGTGAGGACCGGCGTCGCGCGCGCGATCAGTTTGGCGACGTCGAGATCCGTCTGCGAACGATTGAAGGCGCGCCAGGCGGCGAAGCCCTCCGGCGCCGGCTCGCCAACCGGGAGCGCCGTGTTCATGACGATGAGTCGCGTGTAGCGCTCCGGCGCGGCGAGGGGCAGCGTCAGGCCGAGAAGGCCGCCCCAGTCCTGCACGACGAGGCAGACGTCCCTCAGATCCAGTCGCTCAACGAAGGCGAGGAGGGCGCGGCGGTGAAATTCATACGTGTAAGCCTCGTCGTCCACCGGCTTGTCCGAGCGGCCGAAGCCGAACATGTCCGGCGCGACGACCCGCCCGCCGGTCGCAAGAAAAGGCGGGATCATCTTGCGGTAGAGATAGGCCCAGGTCGGCTCTCCGTGGAGGCAGAGAAACGTCGGCGCGGCGTCTCCCGGGCCTTCGGCGACATAATGCATGCGCAGGCCTTCAAAGCCCGGCAGGTCGTCGACATATCGCGGCGCGTACGGCCAGTCGGGCAGATCTGCGAAGCGGGCGTCGGGCGTGCGCAGGACGTCCATGTCGGCGTCTCCGGTTTCGGCGTGCGAGGGAGCATGCCCGAGCGCGCCGGCTTGCGCCATCCGCCCTTTCCATGCGCTAAAGGCCCTAAAGACAGACGGAGGAGAACCCATGGCCGAACACGCTTGCGACGTCTGCGTCGTCGGGGCCGGGCCGGGCGGCTACGTCGCGGCGATCCGCGCGAGCCAGCTTGGCATGAAAACGATCATCGTCGAGCGCGAACATCTCGGCGGCGTCTGCCTCAACTGGGGCTGCATCCCGACAAAGGCGCTCCTGCGCACGGCCGAAATCTACGACTACATGAACCACGCCTCTTCGTTCGGCCTCAAAGCCGAGAATGTCGGGTTCGATCTTGACGCCATCGTCAAGCGCTCGCGCGACATCGCCGGCAAACTGTCCGGCGGCGGCGGCTATCTCATGAAGAAAAACAAGATCCAGGTCATCGACGGCGCGGCGAAGCTCGCAAAATCGTCGAACGGCTCCGGCGCTCCGCTCGTCAGCGTCAAGACGAAAGACGGCGAGGACCAGGTCCGCGCCAAGCACGTTATTCTCGCCACCGGCGCGCGGGCGCGGACGATTCCCGCTGCGGGGCTTGAGCCGGACGGCAAGTTCGTCTGGACCGCGCGCGAGGCGATGGTTCCCGACGTCATGCCGAAGCGCCTGCTCGTCATCGGCTCCGGCGCCATCGGCATCGAGTTCGCGAGTTTCTATCGCTCCTTGGGCGCGGAGGTGACGGTCGTTGAGATGGTCGACCGCATCCTGCCGGCCGAGGACGAGGAGATCTCGGCCTTCGCCGCGAAACGCTTCGCCAAGGCGGGGATCCGCCTCCTCACCGAAGCGGCGGTCGAGAAGCTCGACAAGGGCGCGCAGACCGTGACGGCGTCGATCAAACTGAAGGACGGCGAGCAGGAGACGTTCGAGGCCGACCGCGTCGTCCTCGCTATCGGCATTACGGGCAATACTGAGGGCCTTGGCCTTGAAGACGCGGGCGTCAAAGTCGAGAAAGGCCACGTCGTCGTCAACGAATGGCTGGAGACCGGCGTGCGCGGCGTTTACGCCATCGGCGATCTCGTCGGCGCGCCCTGGCTCGCCCACAAGGCCTCCCACGAAGGCGTCATCTGTGTGGAGAAGATCGCCGGGCTGAACTCCGTCCACCCGCTCGATCTCACGCGCATTCCGGGCTGCACTTACTCCAACCCTCAGGTCGCGAGCGTCGGGCTCACCGAAGCGAAGGCGAAGGCCGCCGGCCACAAGGTCAAGGTCGGTCGTTTTCCCTTTAACGGCAACGGCAAGGCGATCGCCCTTGGCGAGCCGGAGGGGCTCGTCAAAACCGTTTTCGACGAGAAGACCGGCGAGCTGCTAGGCGCCCATATGATCGGCGCGGAGGTGACCGAACTGATCCAGGGTTACGGCCTCGCGCGCACCCTCGAGGCGACGGAGGAGGACCTCTTCCACACGATCTTCCCGCACCCGACCCTGTCGGAGATGATGCACGAAAGCGCCCTCGATGCGTACGACCGCGTCGTCCATATCTGAAGGGGCGTAGGAAGGCGTGTATTGTCTGTGCGGGGATTTTGGGCGGCCCGGTCGCCTTCCCCGCGTTCGGGCGCGGGAACGCGCGATGGCGCGCTCCCGGGATTAGGCGCCTCGCACCGGGGCGGGCGTTCGTTCGATCGATTGGTCCGGTTATCGAGCGCCTGACGCGTCCGCGTTCACAATCGGGCGATCCGCCTCCCCGATCGGCGCGCGGTCGACTATCCGATCTTCATGGCGGCTTTTCGTCAGGCTCCCGAACTTATCGTCTCCGACTGGCTGAACGCCGAGGCGCCGCTGTCGCTCGCGGACTTGCGCGGGCGGGTCGTGTTGATCGAGGCCTTTCAGATGCTTTGTCCGGGCTGCGTCTCCCACGCCTTGCCCCAGGCGCAGCGCGCGGCGGAGGCGTTCGATCCGGCGAGCCTCGCCGTCATCGGCCTGCACGCGGTGTTCGAGCACCATGAGGCGCAAGGGACGAAACCCGCCCTGAAGGCCTTTCTCCACGAGTACCGGCTGACGTTCCCGGTGGCGATCGACACCGCGTCGCCCGGCGGCGGGGTTCCGCGGACGATGGCCGCCTACGCCATGCAGGGCACGCCGACCCAGATCCTCATCGACCGCGAGGGCCGGCTGCGGAAGCTGAAGTTCGGCCACACGCCCGACCTCGCCCTCGGCGCGGAGATCGGCTCGCTCATCGCCGAGCGACCGGCGGATGCGCAAGCGCTCTCGTCGGCGGCGCAGGCCGAGGCTCCCGCCGAGGCCCGCACGTCCGCCGCGTGCGACGAGACCGGCTGCGGCGTTCCGTCGAAGGCGTAAGGCCTCTCGAACGGCTCGCCGCCGAGATGGCGACGGCGCCGACGCCGGGGCGGGCGCGAATGGGGGGGGGAGCCTCCGCGCGCGGCCTCCCGCCAACCCGTCGCGACGGCTATACCCGGGCCCAACGTTGCGAAAGGTTGGGCCATGCGCATCCGCCTGCTGATCGTTGTCGCGTTCGCGATCCTCGTCCCGGGTGCGACGGCGGCGTCTTCCGCGACCGTCGCTGAAAAGAACGGGGCGCCCGGCGTATCGGTCGAGCGGACGACGCTTGCCGGAACGCCCGCTATTTTGCGCGTGCCGGACAAGATCGAGCGCCCGCCCGTGATCCTTTGGCATGGGCTCGGGCCGCCGGGCGAAAAGAACGCGCTCATGGCGGCCTTGCCTCTCGACGACGTGCCGGCTGTGAAGGTTTATCTGGACTTGCCTCTGTTCGGCGAACGGCTTCCCGCGGGCGGCCTCGCGGAACTCCCCGAGCGCCAGTCTCGCGACTACGGCATGGAGATTTTCGCGCCGGTCGTCGTGGGCGCGGCGGAGGAGCTTTCGGCGGTCGTCGAGGCGCTGAACGCGCGCATCGACGGTCCGGCGGAAGGCGGCGTCTCCCTGTTCGGCTTCTCGGCCGGCGGCGCCGCCGTCCTGTTGGCGCCTGCGGAGCGGGACGTCCGGATCCGCAGCGCGGTCGTTTTGAATGCGCCGAACGGCCTCGAAGGCGGCGTTGCGGCCTTCGAGGCCGTCACCGGATCCACGTATTCGTGGACGGACGACGCGCGTTCCGTGGCGTGGCGCACCGATGCGAGCGCTCGCGCGGCGGCCGGCGCCGGGTCGGCGCCGCGGGCGGCCGTTCTGCTGGTCCACGGGCTGAGCGACGAAGTAGTTTCGCCGACGGGCGCCGAGGCGATCGAACGCGCGCTACGGCCGTTTTACGAAGCGGCGGGAGAGGGCGCGCAGCGCGAGATCGATCTGCGGGATGGCCTCGAACACCACTGGGCCGTTCAGGACGCCGGCGTCGTCGATCCGTTGCGGCGGCGCGTGGGGGACTGGCTTCGCCGCCATTGAAGTCGGAACGTCCGTCGAACGCGACGAGCGCGCGTCCCCTGACCGAGGTCGCCTCGGGGGCTTGTGCGCCGCGAGCCTTTCCTCGCGGCCCTAATCCCAACCAATTTGACAAGTTTCCACGTGTCGCCCCCCGCGGCGCGGGCGACTAAAGGGACGCGGCAAGCGGTTGTGACAGACGGGGTCGCGCGATGGATCGACGGACTTTTGTGCTCAGCGGATCGACGGCGGCGGCGGCGCTCGCGGCGGGGCCGGCGGCGGCCGACCGGCTCGACAAGGCGCGGGACACGGTGGAGGACAGCGCGGCGACGCTGCGCGACTTCGCGGACGACGACCGGTTTCGCGGCCTTGCGCGCACGGCGGGGCGGGCGAAGGCGCTCGTCGTGTTGCCGACGTCGGTGCGGGCCGGGTTCTTGATCGGCGCGTCCGGCGGCAACGGCGTCATGATCGCCCGGAAAGGGAGCGACTGGTCGCCGCCGACGTTCCTGCGCGTGAGTTCGGTCTCGTTCGGCTTCCAGGCCGGCGGCGAAATCGCTCAGATCGTCCTTGCAGTGATGACCGAGCGCGGCGGCGACCAGATGTTGTCGACGAGCGTCAAACTCGGCGCGGACCTCTCGATCGCGGCGGGTCCCGTGGGCGGCGGCGCGAAAGCGCAGACCGCGGACATTCTCGCCTATTCGAAGTCGCAAGGCCTTTACGGCAGCGTCAGCGTCGAAGGCGCCGTTCTCAAGACTCACAACAATTGGAACGAGGCCTACTACCGTCGCGAGGTCGCGCCGCGCGATATCATCCTTTTCGGCCGGGTTTCGAACCCCCAGGCCGCACCGCTGCGCGCCGCGGCCCGCGCGCTCGTCGCCTCGCGCGGATAGGTCTTCCGCGCCGCCGCGTTAACCAATGGCGGGTTGAAATCGCGCGGGGATCTCTCCAACCTCCATGTTGTGTTCAACGAACGAAAGGAGGTGATCTGATGTCGAGTGATTTCTTGAGGCTGGTGCGGCCTTTGCGGTACGATCGCGCATCGGAGCAGCCTTCGAGCGCTGTCTAACGCCGACCGTCAAAGGTTCGCGGCCGACCGGCCGCAGGAATTACGACCTCCGCTAGACGGAGGCTCCCGGAAGGGAGAAGGGCCGCGCCGGCGAAGCGCGGCCCTTTTTTCGTTGCGCGTCCGCCGGGGCTGCGATTTCCGTTGCGCGGGGCCCGGCGTTTCGGTTATGTCGCCGGCTTTCCCGAAGACGCGCCCCCGATGCGGGCGCTGGAGATCAGTTATGGCCGTTCCGAAGCGCAAAGTGACGCGCGCGAAGCGGGGCATGCGACGCGGCCACGACCGCATCGGCGCCGACGCTTACATCGAAGATCGCGATTCCGGCGAGTTGCGCCGACCGCACCATATCGACCTCAAAACCGGCAAGTATCGCGGTCGGCAGGTGCTCGAGCCCCGCGACGACTAGGCCGCTGTTCGCACGGCTTTGCAGCGCGCCGACGATCTCGGTCATTCGCGTTTGCATAGAACGCGCAGCGGCGTTTACCCTTCGTTAACCGTCGGGCAGGGCGGCGAGAGAGGGGAAGCCATGATCCGTTCGCTGTGGCGCGCAGTGGCGCCGTTCGGGGCCGTCGTCGCGACGTGCCTCTTTCTTTCGGCATGCGCGACTACGTCGTACGAAACGTCGTTCAACGCCTGTGACAACCAGGCGGAGCTTTGCTACCGCGGCTGCGAAAGCCAGATCCGCGAGGCCGGCTATGTCGCCTGTCAGTCGCGGTGTAAGGCCGAGATCGACCGGTGCTTCGCCCGCGCCTACGACGCCTACCGATACGCGCGCTCCAGCTACGCGACGACGGTGATCGTCAATCCCTGGTACGGCCGTTACGGCATTTGGGCGCCGGCCTACGGCTATCGTTTCTCGTCGCTGCGCTACAACCGATACGGGTATCGCCGAGCGTTCCGGGCGCCGCGCTATGTTCCGCCGCGCCGGGGACCGCGTTACGTGCCGCCACGCCGGGGTCCGCGCTATGCGCCGCCGCGCCGTGGCCGGCGATACGTTCCCCCGCGTCGCGGCCGACGATACGCGCCGCCGCGCCGCGGCCGCGGATACGTTCCTCCGCGTCGCGGCAGGCGCGCCGTGCCGCCCCGCGTGCGGCGCGGACCGCCGCCAAGGGCGCGCCGCGACCAGCGTCCGCCGCCCCGGTCGTCACCGCCTAGGTCGCGGCCGCCTCGGTCGTCGCCGCCGCCGGCGCGCGCCCGTCCGGCGTCGCCGTCGAGACCGAGCGGGCCGTCGGAGCCGCGCAAAGAGCCGTAGCGCCCGGCTGGCTCGGAGAGCTCAGCCAGGGCCCGGCGCCGCGCTTCCACGCCTTCTTGCGTTGCGCGCTCGATGCGGCCCCGCTAGACGCGAGCGCACAAGTTCACGCCCGCGACGCGCGCGCCCCCGCGTGTGCGCAGCAGCCAAGAAGGCCAGCGCCCCATGACCGCCATCGTCGACATTATCGGTCGGGAAATTCTCGACAGCCGCGGCAATCCCACCGTCGAGGTCGACGTGGTCCTTGAGGACGGCTCGATGGGTCGCGCCGCGGTTCCGTCGGGCGCCTCGACAGGCGCGCACGAGGCCCATGAGCGGCGTGACGGCGACGAGCGCTATGGCGGCAAAGGCGTTCTTGGCGCTGTCGCCGCCGTCAACGGCGAGATCTACGACGCGCTTTCCGGCTTCGACGCGGAGGCGCAGATCGAGATCGACGACACGTTGAGCGAGCTCGACGGCAACGAAAACAAGTCCCGCCTCGGCGCTAACGCAATCCTCGGCGTCTCGCTCGCCGTCGCCAAGGCGGCTGCGGCGGCGGCGAACCTGCCGCTCTATCGCTACGTCGGCGGCGTCAGCGCCCGCACGCTGCCGACGCCGATGATGAACATCGTCAATGGCGGCGCCCACGCCGACAACCCGATCGACATCCAGGAATTCATGGTCATGCCCGCCGGCGCGGAGACGTTCGGCGAGGCGCTGCGCTGGGGCGCGGAAATCTTCCACGCGCTGAAGCGCGAGCTCGCCGACGCCGGCCACAACACGAACGTCGGCGACGAAGGCGGCTTCGCGCCGGCGCTGCGCTCCACGACCGAGGCCCTCGACTTCGTCCTGCGCGCTGTCGAAAAGACCGGTCGGCGGCCGGGCGACGACGTGGTCCTCGCCCTCGACGTCGCGTCGACCGAGTTCTATCGCGACGGCCGGTATCATCTCGACGGCGAGGGCAAGACGCTCGATACCGGGGGCATGGTCGACTATCTGCGCGACCTCATCGACCGCTATCCGATCGCGTCGATCGAGGACGGCATGGCTGAGGACGATTGGGCCGGTTGGAATGCGCTCACCGTCGCTATCGGCGATCGCTGCCAGCTCGTCGGCGACGATCTTTTCGTGACGAGCGCGGCGCGTCTGAGGGAAGGGATCGAAAGGGCTTGCGCCAACGCGATCCTCGTCAAAGTCAATCAGATCGGCACGCTGACCGAGACGCTGACGGCCGTCGACACGGCCCATCGCGCCGCTTACCGGTCCGTGATGTCCCACCGGTCCGGCGAGACCGAAGACGCGACGATCGCCGATCTCGCGATGGCGACGAACTGCGGGCAGATCAAGACCGGCTCCCTTGCCCGTTCCGACCGCACGGCGAAGTACAACCAGCTCCTGCGCATCGAAGAGGAGCTGAGCGACTTTGGCGTCTACGCCGGGCGCTCAGCGTTAACGGGGCGTTAAGCCGCCGCCACCGAGGTAGGCGGCGCGAATGGGGGCCGGTCAATGTCGCTTACGAAAACGCTTTTCACCGACGTCGTCGCGCCGGCCGCGGCGGCGTGCTGGATCGGCATCGAAGCCTATAGCGCGGCGTTCGGCGCCGCAGGCTACCGGGCGTTGCAGACCTTGCGCGCCGAAGCGGCGCATGAGGCGGCGACGCTCGCCGACCTTGTCGCGCGGCGGGAGGCGCTTGCGCGCCATGCGGCCCAGTTGAACCGCCGCTCCCTCGATCTTGATCTCTTGGAAGAGCGGTCGCGCGCAGTGCTCGGCTACGTGCGCGATGGCGACATCGTTGTGCCCCGCGCCGAGTTCGACGCCGCGCTCGACGCGGTCGCCAGCCGCTAGGCGTGACGATCGGCGCGCGGACGGGCTTGCTTGCGGCCGCGCGCCGGGGGCTTTACGCCTTGGCTCGAGCATTCAAGACGAGCGAGCCCATGAGCGACACCGCCAGCAACCTCACCGCAACCGGCGAAGAGCTTCTCAAATACTATCGCGACATGCTGCTGATCCGCCGCTTCGAGGAGCGGGCCGGTCAGCTCTACGGCATGGGCGAGATCGGCGGCTTCTGCCACCTCTATATCGGCCAGGAGGCGGTGGGCGTCGGCGTCGAGGCGGTGAAGCGGCCGGGCGACCAGACGATCACCGGCTATCGCGACCACGGCCACGTGCTCGCCTGCGGTATGGACCCGAAGGGCGTGATGGCCGAGCTCACCGGGCGCATCGGCGGCTACTCCAAAGGCAAGGGCGGCTCGATGCACATGTTCTCCACCGAGGAGAAGTTCTATGGCGGCCACGGCATCGTCGGGGCACAGGTGCCGCTCGGGGCCGGGCTCGCCTTCGCCAACCGTTACCGCGACGTCGACAATGTGAGCCTGACCTACTTCGGCGACGGGGCGGCGAACCAGGGCCAGGCGTTCGAAGCCATGAACATGGCGCAGCTCTGGAAACTGCCGGTGGTCTTCATCATCGAGAACAACCAGTACGCCATGGGGACGAGCGTGAGGCGGTCCCACTCCGAGACGCATCTCTATCGCCGCGGCGCCTCCTTCGGCATTCCGGGCGCGGAGGTCGACGGCATGGACGTCGTCGCCGTGCGCGAAGCGGCGCGCGACGCCATCGAGCACGCCCGCTCAGGCGAGGGGCCTTTCGTTCTCGAGATGAAGACCTACCGCTATCGCGGCCACTCCATGTCCGATCCAGCGAAGTACCGCACGCGGGAGGAGGTCGACGACATGCGCGAGAAGAACGACCCGATCCGCCGCTGCGAAATCCGCATTCGCGACGGCGGCCACGCCGACGAGGACGCCCTTAAGGCGATCGACACGGAGATCAAAGGGATCGTGAAAGAGGCGGCCGAATTCGCCCAGACAAGCCCCGAACCGAACCCGGAAGAGCTTTACACCGACGTCTACGCTTAGGCGTCGTCGCGAAAGCCTTTACGGCGCGGCGCGGACGAACGGCTCCGCGTTGCGCAACAGAAAGCAGCTCATCTTCGCCGAGCGGATCTTGTCGCAGGCGTCGCCGGCCTCCGCTTCGGTAAGCGAGGCGAAGCGCGCGCGGTAAAGCGTTTCATCCGCGGCGTTGCGGATCGGCGTGACGATCCGCAGGTGCTTTTCGAGACGCGCCGCGATCGTCGCCGCTTCAAGTTCTTTTTGCGCCAGCGACTTGGAGCGGTAAGCGCCGATCTGGACGCTCCACACCTGCGCTGTCAAATCTTCCGCGTCGCCTTCGCCCCACTGGTCGCGCGAGCCGAGGGCGGCGAGGCGAACGCGCTCGAACTCGTTGAAGTCGTCGCTGTCGGCCGCGGCGATGAGCGCCACGATCGGATCGTTGGGGGCCTGGCCCGGCGCGGCTGCGATCGCCTGCGCCGCGCTCGCGATTTCCGATTGCAGGTCGGCGTTCCCGGAGAGGGTCGGCGCCGCGTTGGCCATGAGAACCGCGCGGGCTGGCTTCAGGCGCGGCGACGGCTTATCCCGATGCAGACGCGCGATCAGCGTCGGCTTGTTGCGGATCTTCGCGTAGCCCTCGTCAAGGATCTCGCGCATGTGTCGGTTGCGGGTGTAGCTCGACCGACCGCCGAGAACGACGCCGATGAGCTTATGCCCGTCCCGGTCCGCCGTCGTCGTGAGGTTGTAGCCCGACATACGCGTGTAGCCGGTCTTGAGGCCCGTGGCCCCCGGATAATCCTTCACGAGCGCGTTGTGGGTGCGGTAGGTGCGCTCATTCCAGCGGAAGCTTTTCGCCTCGAAGAAATGAAAATGCTCCGGGTGATCCTGCATCGTGCGCTGAGCGAGGATCGCCATGTCGCGCGCGGTCGTGCGCTGCTTGGAATTGGGCAAGCCCGACGCGTTGCGGAACGTCGTCCGGCGCATGCCGAGGGCGCGGGCTTTCGCCGTCATGCGCTGGGCGAACCGCCATTCGGAGCCCGCGACCGCTTCGGCGACGACGACCGCAACGTCGTTCGCCGACTTGACGACAAGCGCATGGATCGCGGTTTCGACGTCGATCGTCGAACCGGCGCGCACGCCGAGCTTCGACGGCGGCTGGCCGGCGGCGCGCGTCGAAACCTTCAACTTGGAATCAAGCGACAAACGGCCAGCTTCGATTTCGTCGAACAAGAGGTGAAGCGTCATCACCTTGGTGAGCGACGCCGGGTAACGACGGGCGGTGGAGTAGCGATCGAAAAGGACGTCGCCCGAATCCGCGTGCATTACGAAGGCGGCGTATTTCGAATTAGCCGACGCGGGCGCAGCGGCGCAGACCGCGGCGATCGCGACGCAGAACGCAACAAGACGCCTCGCCATCGTCATCATCGTCCTAAAATCGCCCATGCCGCCCCACGTTGCAACTACGTAATCGTCGGCGAACAGGATCGCCTCGACCAACGCTGTGATCTCAAAGAAGCGTGAGCAAACGTCGTGCCGCCCGCCCCCCGGAGACTCCATCTCGCGACGACCTCGTCGCCATCGCGCCCCGCACATGACCGCATATTCATCTAAGGTCGTAAACGCATCGTTAACGAAGATGCTCGACTTCTTACCAAGGGCGCATGGACGCTTCGCGTTTAAGGATTGTTGCGCCGCACAAAAAACGCCTTGCCCCGCTGGCCGGCGCCGTCTATGTTGCATTGCACAACGGGGATTGACCCGTAGTAATGTTCGCCAAGGCGTCGCTTGAAGGCGCGCCGCGACACAAGCGCAGGGAGACGAAAATGGCTGCCACGAAAAAAACAACCACCGAAACCGGTTTCGACGCGTTCTCCGCGATGAACCCGGAAAGCTTCAAGGAAGGCTACGAGCGCGCCGCGAAAGGCATGACGGCGTTCGCCGACTTCCAGAAAGAATCGCTTGAAGCCGTCATGGCCTCGGCTGGCGTTTGCGCCCGCGGCATCGAAAAGGCCGCCGCCGAGCAGAGCGCGTTCATGAAGGAAGCTTACGAGGAAAGCGTCGCCGCTAGCAAAGCCGCGTCGACCGCGAAAAGCGTTCAGGAAGCGCTTGAAGTTCAAACCGAGTTCGCGCGCACGGCGTTTGAGAAAAACCTCGGCTTCGCCACGAAGCTCGCCGAGCATTGGACGAGCGTCGCCAAGGAAGCCGCCGACCCGATGTCGAAGCGCTATGGCGAGTTCGTCGAGATGGTCCAGTCGTACCGTCCGTAATCGACGGCCGACCGCGCGGGCGGCGACAGGCTGACGCGCAAACGGATTGCGTTGCGTAACAAAAGGTTGCGTCACAAAAAGGTCGGACCGAAAGGTCCGGCCTTTTTTGTTTGTTGAGGCCCGCGCTGAGGCGTCCGGACCGCGTCGACGCCTCACGGATGCGCGCGCGCCGCGCGGTTTCGCGTTTTCGCCTTTTCAACCGACCGCGGCTACATATCTAACGGAAACTAGCGGACGCCGGCCCCCCGGCGGAGAGGCGACATCCATGTCAACGGAAGAGGAAGACGGCGGTGTCGGCGTCGGCGTGGTTTCCGAAACCGCGCCGAAGACCAAGCGACCCTCGCTTTACAAGGTTCTTCTCCTCAACGACGATTACACGCCGCAGGAATTCGTCGTGTGGCTGTTACAGGCGGTGTTCCACAAGGACGCCGAAGACGCCGTGCGCATCATGCTGCACGTTCACCAGAACGGCGTGGGGGTTTGCGGGGTTTACACCTATGAGGTGGCGGAGACGAAGGTCGCCCAAGTGATGGAGATCGCTCGCCGCAATCAGCATCCGCTCCAGTGCACGATGGAAAGGGAGTAAGCGTTGCCGTCATTCAGCCGCAATCTCGACGAGACCCTGCGCCGCGCGATTTCGTTCGCCTCGGAGCGCGACCACGAACTGGCGACGCTCGAACTCTTGCTCCTCGCCCTATCGACCGACCAGGACGCGGCGGCGGTGATGCGGGCCTGCAACGTCGATCTGGAAGAGCTGCGCGTGCAGCTTTTCGAGTTCATCGAAAACGATCTCGCCAACCTGAAGCTCGACAATGGGGAGCAGGCGAAGCCGACGGCGAGCTTCCAGCGCGTCATCCAGCGCGCGGTTATCCACGTCCAGTCCTCCGGCCGCGAAGAGGTGACGGGAGCGAACGTGCTCGTGGCGCTTTTCGCCGAACGCGAGTCGAACGCCGCGCATTTCCTGCAGATGCAGGACATGTCGCGGTTCGACGCCGTCAATTACATCTCTCACGGCCTCGCCAAGCGCCCCGGCGATAGCCAGTCGCGCAGCCCGCGCGGCTCGACGGAGGAAGGCGAGGGCGGCAAGCAGAACGAAAGCGCCCTCGCGGCCTACTGCGTCGACCTCAACGAGAAGGCGCGCAAGGGCAAGATCGATCCGCTTATCGGCCGTCAGGCCGAGATCGAGCGCTCGATCCAGGTCCTCTGCCGCCGGCGCAAGAATAACCCGATCCTCGTCGGCGACCCCGGCGTCGGCAAGACCGCCATCGCCGAAGGCTTAGCGCGCCTCATCGTCGACGAGGAGGTGCCGGAGGTGCTTGAAGACGCCACGATCTACGCCCTCGACATGGGCGCGCTCCTCGCCGGCACGCGCTATCGCGGCGACTTTGAGGAGCGCATCAAGTCGGTCCTCAAGGAGCTCGAGGAGCATGAGGACGCGATCCTCTTCATCGATGAGATACATACCGTTATCGGCGCCGGCGCGACGTCCGGCGGCGCGATGGACGCATCGAACCTCCTGAAGCCCGCGCTCCAGTCCGGCGCGCTGCGGTGCATGGGGTCGACGACATATAAAGAGTACCGCCAGCACTTCGAGAAAGATCGCGCCCTCGCGCGGCGGTTCCAGAAGATCGACGTCAACGAGCCGTCGATCGACGACACGATCGCTATTCTCGGCGGCCTGAAGCCCTATTTCGAGGAGCACCACGGCGTTGAGTACACCGACGAAGCGGTGAAGTCGGCCGTGGACCTGTCGTCGAAATACATGGCCGAGCGCAAGCTGCCCGACAAAGCGATCGACGTCATCGACGAGGCCGGCGCGCGGCAAATGCTGTTCCCGGTCGACGAGCGCAAAAAGGTCATCGACGTCACCGAAATCGAAGAGATCGTCGCCAAGATGGCGCGGATCCCGCCGAAGTCAGTCTCGAAGTCCGACACCGAGCGCCTTCGCAACCTCGCGGAGGATCTGCGGCGGGTGGTCTTCGGGCAGGACGCGGCGATCGACCAGCTCGCCGCGGCGAGCAAGCTGTCGCGGGCGGGCCTGCGCGAACCGAACAAGCCCGTCGGCAACTACCTCTTCGCCGGCCCCACGGGCGTCGGCAAAACCGAGGTCGCAAAGCAGCTCGCCTCCCTCATGGGCGTCGAACTCGTCCGGTTCGACATGTCGGAATACATGGAGCGCCACACGGTCTCGCGGTTGATCGGCGCGCCGCCGGGCTATGTCGGCTACGACCAGGGCGGCCTTCTCACCGACGCCATCGATCAGCACCCGCACTGCGTCCTCCTTCTCGACGAGATCGAAAAGGCGCACCCGGAGATATTCAACATCCTTCTCCAGGTGATGGACAATGGTCGGTTGACGGATACGAACGGCAAGAAGATCGACTTCCGCAATGTCGTCATGATCATGACGACGAACGCGGGCGCCGCCGACGCCGCCAAATTCGCCATCGGTTTCGCCGGCGGCAAGAAGGACGACGAACGGGACGAGGCGATCAAGCGCATGTTCACGCCGGAATTCCGCAACCGCCTCGACGCGACGGTGCAGTTCGCGTCGCTGCGCGCCGGCGACATCGACCGCATCGTCGAGAAGTTCGTTCTGCAGCTTGAGGTGCAGCTCGCCGACCGCAACGTGACCTTCGAGGTCTCGCCCGCGGCGACGCGCTGGCTCGCCGAGCGCGGCTTTGACGAAGACATGGGCGCGCGACCCTTGGGACGCGTCATCCAGGAGCACGTCAAAAAACCGATCGCCGACGAGATCCTCTTCGGCGCCCTCAAGAACGGCGGCGTCGTGCAGGTCGACGTCGATCCGGAAGACGCAACGAAGCTCGCCTTCGAATACGTGCCCGACCCGGACGCGCCCGACGACGACGGCGAGGAACCTGGCGACGGCGGCGCAGGCGTTCCGGCGTTGGTTGGGAAGGGGTAGGTCGGGGAGCCGGCTTCCGCCGAATAGATCGTCAGCGTACGTCTATCAACGATGGCTCATCGACTACGGAGTATCGATGAGCCATCGTTGATGTTCGTGATGGCGTCGCCGCCTCAGGGCCGCAACCCGTAGCCGCAAGCCGCCGCCGCTTTGGCGATCGGGCCGGCTGCGTCCCGCAGCGAGAACTCAGCCTCGAGCGATTCCTTGCCGGGGCCCGTGACGCGCACGAAGACGTTGTTTCCCAACAAAAGTTCGTTGGCGAGGGTCGCCGCTTCGTAGCGGTTGAGGCCGCCGTCGCGGGCGTTGGCGTAGGGGCGAAGGCGGAAACCGCGATCGTCTCCGGCGTCGATGCGGTATTCGATTTTGAAGGAACGTCCGCCAAGCGGCGCGCCTCTGGTTTTCAGTGCAAAAACGAAATCGTCGCCGCCGCGACATTCGAACCGTACGCGGAAGTCGTCGTCGCCGCGCCGGCGCACCGGCGCGCCCTCCGCGATCGCGAAACTTTCGTTCGTCAGGCGGTCGGCCGTCTTTACGTACGTCCAGCCGCTCGCCGAGGCGGGCGCGGCCGCAAGGCCGAGGGCGGCCGCCGTCGCTGCGATCAATCGTTTGTGTTGAGCCATGACGCGCTCCTTCTCCCGCCCGCGCGCGACAGTGACGCGCTGGCGCGGCCTTCGTTCGACGCGGGCGGAGCAAGAAGGGGGCCAAGTGGCGGCGGCGGCGCGTCAGGCGGCCGCAATTCGCCGGGCGTAGTGCTCGAAAAGCGTCTCCGAGCCATGCTCTTCGGTGGCGTCGGCGTCGTAGCGCCGCTTTTCCTCGTCCCAGACGAGCATCGACTCCGTCGCGTAATAGGTTGCGATCCGCGCATACTCCGCCTTCGCGGCGAGGGCCGGCGCGACGCGCGACAGGCCGCCGAGCGTCGTCGCGGCGGTTCTGAACAGGGCGACGGGAACGCGACGGAAACGCGGCGGTCGGCCGGCGAGCGCGAAAAGCCGCTCCGCGCAGTCACGCGGCGTGATCGCCGGACCGGGCCCGCCGATCGGCAGCACGCGCGCTCCTCGCGGCGGCTCCGTCACGCGCGCGGCGAGAAAATCGGCGAGGTCGTCGTCGCTGATCGGCATCGTGCGCGTGAGTTCGCCGTCGCCGAAGATGAGGAACGGCTCGCCGCGCCGCACGCGGTCGATCTGCCCGGAAAGCGACTTGAAATAGGCCGTGGGCCGAACGATCGCGCAGTCGAGGCCCGAGGCGGCGAGGTCGCGCTCGAAGGCGAGCTTGGCGTGCTGGAAGGCGAGACGCGGCTTCTGCACGCAGCTCGCCGACAATAGCACGAATTTCGATGCGCCGCCGTCCGCGGCGAGGCTCAGAATATCCGCATGCGCCTTGTAGTCGATCGTCCAGGCGTCGTCGGGCGCGCCCGTGCGCGAGGCGAGGCAGGAGACGACGGCGTCGAACCGCTCCCCGCGGAAGGCGTCGCGCTTCAACGACCGAACGTCGGCGACGTCCGCGATCCGCGCGCTTGCGCCGTCGAGCGCCGGGTCGCGTCGGGCGACGGCGACGACGTCGCAGCCGCGTCGGGTCATCGCGCGGGCCGCGGCCCGCCCGATCGTTCCCGTCGCCCCGAAGAGAAGAACGCGCATCAGGCGACGGCGCCGCGTCAGCGAAGGCCGTGCTGAGCGAGCACGTCCCGCACTTTCTCGGCGATCAGCGCGTTTCCTTTGGCGTTGTGATGGCGCGCGTCGGCGTAGACGTCGCCCGTCGGCGGGCCCACGTCGGAAATGTCGTAGCAATAGGCGAGCGCCGCGCAGCGCGCGCGCAGCGCCTCATAAAGCGCGTTGATCGCCTCGCGGTATTCGTTCGCGTCGCCAAGCTGTTCTTTGAAAATCCCGGCGTCCGGCGTGTCGGCCGTCGGCGTCGCCTGCGGCCCCTCAAGCCCCATCGTCGGCTGGAGAAACACGAGGTAGGTCGCGCCGAACTCTTCGGCGACGGCCCGCATCATGCGGACGTTCGCATACCAACGGTCAGCCGCGTTCAGCGCCCGGAAGGGCGCGTCGTCGTCGCTGGCGACGTCTTCGTCCGAGCCGGGCCCGACGGACGCTCCCGCATCGACGGTCTTTTTGGTTTCCGCGCCCATGATTTTGCGTAAGAGCGAGCGCGTGTTCGGCAGGAAGCTGATCGGGTGCAGACGCTGATCGACCCAGATCTGTCGGTCGTTCATCATATGCTGCACCTGGCTCAGGTGCGGATACTCAAGCGCGCGCGCCGCGTTGGCGCCTTGATAGTTCGGCAGGTCGTTGATGCCGTTCAGGCTGACGACGAAGGCGAGGTCGCCATTGAGCCGCGGCGCCTGGGAGATGAGCTTGTACATCTCCTGGAGCGAGCTGTAGCCGCCGAGCGCGCCGTTGACGACGCCATAGTCCGTATCCGTAAGAAGCTCGTGCAGTTGCAGCGGCCAGGTGCGGCCGTCCGAATAATGTTGGTAGAAGCCCGACGTCGTCGAGCCGCCGAGCGTCAGCACCCGTTTTTTGTCGCCGAGGCCGTCATAGAAAACGAACTGATCGACGACCTCGCCGTTCAAGGGCTCGCAGCCGCCGCCATGGTCGGAGACGTGGCTGAAAAGGACGTGGGTTTTCATGCGCAGGCACGGCTGGGCGTCAAAGGTTCCCGCGGTGAAGATCGGCAGGGCCGGCCGGCCGAGCGCGATGCGTCCGAGCGCGCTTAACCCTTCGATCGCGGCGACCATGACGATCACGATGACGACGTTGATCGCGATCACGCGCGCCCGGCCCGACTTCGGGAGCACTGCGTTCGCGCCCACCGACAGGGCGCTCATTATGTTGTTTTTCGTCGTCATGGTTCGTTCGCCGTTCCGCGCCTTCCGTCCCATCGGAGCTCGTCGTCCGGCGTGTCGTTCACGATTGGCGCCAGCGCTTCGGCGGGACGTCGTTCGCTCCCCTTGACGCCGCGCGCTCCGCCCGTCGGCGACGCATGGCGTCGTCGCCTATTGATCGAGAAACGGCGCGGGTGTCCAGCCTTGGCGGGCCTCGCCGGAGACGTCGCGTCAGGCGGCGCTCGCCGGCGCGTCGATCTCGTTGAGGAACGACGAATACGCGAGGTGGGACAGCAAAAATCGCGCGTCGCGCGCCCACGGCGGCAGGTGCGTCGGCGGATCGATGAGTCCGTCGGCGAGGAGCGCGTCCATCGCCGGCAGATCGGCGAGGTCGATTTTGCCCACGAAAAGACGCCGCGCGAAGTTGGCGTCGCCGGCGCGCACGACGGCGCGCAGGTGGTGGTGCACCTCGATGAGGCCGCCAAGGTAGACCGAATCCTTCGTAAACGGACCGCCGCCGTTGACGAGGCCGCCGCGCACGACGCGCCGCGCGCTCTCGAAGGCTTCGAAGGGTTTGTCCTGGGCGTTTCGTTCGCGGAAGAAGCCGTAGAGCTCTAGAAAGTCCGCGCCCTCCGCCGCCATGTCGATGGCGATCGTGCGGTCGGCGAGGCGTTTGAACCGCCGCGGGTCGAGCGCGCCGGAGATGAATTCGGCGAAGACGGCGAGGCCCTCCTGCGTGCGCGTCGCGCCCGGGTGGTTCTCGCCGAGGATCGGAAATCGCGTCTGCGCCCGCCCGTTCATTCCCGTCGCGATGTGGACAAGCGCCTCATGCTGAAGGAGTTGGTCGAGATCGAGATCGGAGAACGCGGCGTCGGCGCGCAGCTTGATGTAGTCCGGGCCCGCCGCGGCCTTCGCGGAGACGTTCGGCGTGACGATCACTTCCGGCGCGTGCGCGCCGAAATACTCCGGCAGCGCTGCATCGAACCGCGCTTTGACGTCCTCTGCGCTCAACGTTTCCGGCGGCTCCAGATGCAGGGCGGCGTCATTGAACTCGCCAAGGAGCCCGTCGAGCCGCCAGGCGAGGTCGAGAGCCGTCGTCGAGCCGCTGGCGATGGGGGCGGACGGGCTGCCGTAAAGCGCGCGCGAATGGCCATGGAAGAGCGCCGTGCCGACGCAGTCGAGCATTGCGGCGGTTTCCTCGGCAATGTCTGCGACGCGCTTTAGCCAGACGTGGACGGGGCTTGCGCCCGAGACGAGCGCGCGCGCGGCGAAGATGCGTTCGAGGGACGGGTCGGGACCGATCTTCTCGTACTCGGGCTGTGGCGGTTCGCGCTCGCCCGAGGCGAAGAACGCCTCAGCGTACGAACGGTCCCAGTTCAACGTGCGCAGGACGGGCAAGCGCTGCGCGGCTTCGAGTAGGAGCCCCGCCGCGCCCGTCAGGCGCTCGACCTCGGGTTCGGAGAATTCCGCCGGGCTCGTCAAATCGCGCGACCGCTTTGGACGCCGCCGAAGGGCACGCCGGCGAGCGCCGCCATTTCCGGCTTGAAGGTGGTCAGATCCTCCAGTTCGAAGTCGCCGAGCGCCCTGTGGCCGCAGGCGCGCGCGAGCACCTGCATCAGATGCGTCGAGGCTTCAAGGAAGTTCGCGAGGCGCTTCGCAGATTTGTCGACTTCGAGGCGGGCGCGCAAATCGTCCTTCATCGAGGTGATTCCGACGGGGCAGTTGTCCGTGTGGCACGCGCGCATGGCGATGCACCCGATCGCCTGCATCGCCGAATTCGCCAGCGCGACGGCGTCGGCGCCGAGGGCCATCGCCTTGACGAAGTCCGCCGGCAGACGAAGCCCGCCCGTCGCGACGAGGGTCACGTCGCTGGCGCCGGCGGCGTCGAGATGGCGGCGCGCGCGGGCCAGGGCGGGGATCGTCGGCACGGAGATGTGGTCGCGGAAGAGAAGCGGCGCCGCGCCCGTGCCGCCGCCTCGCCCGTCGAGGATAACGTAGTCGACGCCGATCTCGAGCGCCGCGTCGAGGTCGCGTTCGACGTTCTGCGCCGACATCTTGTAGCCGATGGGGATTCCACCGGTCCGCTCACGGACTTCCGTCGCGAAGTCGCGGAACTGCGACAGGCTCGTCCAGTCGGGGAACCGCGACGGCGAGATCGCCGGCGCGCCCGGCTCAAGATTGCGCACCTCGGCGATTTCGCCGACGACCTTCGCGCCGGGCAGGTGGCCGCCGGTGCCGGTCTTCGCGCCTTGGCCGCCCTTGAAGTGGAAGGCGGCGGCGCCGCGCACCTTGTCCCAGGAGAAGCCGAACCGCGCGGAGGCGAGTTCGTAGAAATAGCGGGCGTTCGCCGCCCGTTCGGCGTCGAGGGAGCCGCCTTCGCCCGAGCAGCTCCCCGTGCCGGCCATTTGCGCGCCCTTGGCGAGGGCGATCTTCGCCTCGCGCGACAGGGCGCCGAAACTCATGTCGGAAACAAAGAGCGGAATCTCGAGGACGAGCGGTTTCTTCGCCCGCGGGCCGATGACGGTCTCGCTCGCCACGGGCTCCTCGTCGAGGAGCGGCAGGCGATGCAGCTGCGCCGTGACGATCTGGATGTCGTCCCAACGCGGCAGGTCTTCGTAGCTGACGCCCATGGCGTCGACGGCCCCATGGCCGCCGACGTTCTTGAGGCCGTGGCGGGCGAGCTCCTGGATCGTCTTGTTGTGGGGCTCCTCCGCGGCCGGATGGGTGTCCTGGTAATCGCCGAGATAGGCCTCGCGATCGAAAGGCTGCGGGTTGTCGCGCGCCCAGGCCTCGATCGCAGCCTCGTCGACGAAGACCTTGCCGCCTTTGACCCACGCCTCGAATTTCTGGAGGCGCTCGGCGTTGTTGTATTCGCTGACGCCGGTGTCGAAGCGGAAATCCCAGTTATGGACGCCGCAGATAAGGTTTGCGCCTTCGATGCGTCCGTCGGCGAGGAGCGCGCCGCGGTGGAGGCAGCGCCCGTAAAGCACGGAGACCTCCTCGCCATAGCGCACGATCACGAGGTCGACGTCGGCGACGCGCGCGCGCGCCGGCCGACGGTCTTCAAGTTCGCGCCATTTGGCGATGGCGACGGGACGGCGTTTCGGCATGGCGTTTCCCCGAAAGTCGGTAAGCCGGCAGTCTCACCGCGCCCGTGAGGAAATCAATCCCGCGCCGCGGCGTGAAAACCGAGCTCGTCGAGGATTGCCGGGAGCTTCTTTTTGAGGCCGAAGAAGCCCTTCGTCGCGTGGGGCCAGGCGAGGGCGTCGTACCGTCGCCGCAGGAAACGGACGCCGACGCCGGCGCTCTCCAACGCGTCGACGCGCGCGCGGATCGCCGCCGCCGCCGGTCCTTGCGTCGGGTAGGGGACGACGACGGCGTCGAGGCTATGGTCCGCCGCCCAGGATTTTAGGGACGAGGGATCGGCGAGGTCGAGCCGGTCGGTTGGCGCGCGGAACGCGGCGCCCGCCCGCGCCAGCGCGTCGTCAAGCGCGCCGTCGGCGAACGCCATCGCCCTTGCGCCCGTCTCCAGCGGGCTGCGCGCGGCGGCGAGCGTTCCGCCCGCGACGGCCGCAACGCTGACGTCGGGTCCGAGCAGGCTGTCCGGGCTCAGATCGTCGTCGGTGAGGAGGACGCCGAGGGCCCCGTCGCGGACGGCCTCGTCGAGCTCGGCGGGGACCTGGGCCAGCGGCGTCCGGCTTTCGTCAACGTATTCTTCAAGCGCCGGCGCGTAGCCGGCGAGCCCTTTGGGTCGGAAGCGGCCGTCCGTATACTTTTCAATGTTGTCGGCTCGCGCCAGATAGGTTTTGCCTTTTGTGTGCAGCCCCGCGACCCAGCGCCAGGACAGCGTGTTCGACGCGGCGTCGCCGTCCATCAAATGGCGGAAAAAGAAGTCCGCCCCAAGCTCCCAGGGCAGTTCGAGCGTAAAGATCCAGATCGAGGCGAACCACATCCGCGCGTGGTTATGGAGATAGCCGGTCTCAACGAGCTCCGCCGCCCAGGCGTCGAAGCAGTCGATCCCGGTGCGTCCCTCCGTCGCGCAATCATAAGCTTTCCGGAGGCCGCCATCGCCGGAGACCTCCGCCGTCAGATCGTCGAGCGCGCGGGCGTAGCGGGCCCAGACGTCCGGGCGATGTTCGAGCCAGCCTTTGAAGTAGGCGCGCCAGAAAACTTCCTGCACGAACTTTTCAGCCGCCGACGGCGAGTGGCGCGCGAGCGTCGCGGCGAGAACCTCCTCCTCTGGGATCAGCCGACGGGCGATCCAGGGCGAGAGCGCCGACACGTTCGTGCGCTTATGGGGCCCATAGTCGTAGTTTCGCGTGCGCGCGTAGGGGGAGCCGGCGCGCGGGGCGAACGCTTCAAGGCGCGAAAGGCCGGCGGCGCGCGTCGGGGCGAAGTCGATAGCGGCGGGGGGATCTTCGAAGAGCGATTGTTGAGCCATGGAGGCGTTACGCGCGCGCGCCGACCGAGGATCCCGCCGCGGGCGCCGCGGGCGCTCAGTCGAACAGGCTCGACACGGACTCTTCGTTGGCGATGCGGCGGAGCGCTTCGGCGAGGAGCGGCGCCACGGAGACGACCTCGAGCTTCGGGCAGGCCTCCGCTTCCGGGCTCAGCATGATGCTGTCCGAGATGACGAGCTTCGAGAGCCCGTCCGACGCCATGATCTTTTCCGGCGCGTTGTCGGAGAGAACGCCGTGGGTGACGTAGGCCGCGACCTTGCTCGCGCCCTTGGCGATGAGCGCCTCGGCGGCGTTCACAAGGGTGCCGCCGGAATCGACGATGTCGTCGAAGAGGATGCACTCGCGGCCCGCGACCTCGCCAATGATGTTCATGACTTCGGAGACGCCGGCCTGTTCGCGGCGCTTGTCGACGATGGCGAGGGGGCGCTCGTCAAGACGGTTCGAGAGCACCCGCGCGCGCCGCACGCCGCCGACGTCCGGCGAGACGATGGTCAGATCCTCCACGCCGTTGGAGCGGCCTGCGCGGATATGGCGTTCGAAGTCCTTCACGGCGAAGAGATTGTCTGTCGGGATGTCGAAAAAGCCCTGGATCTGCGCCGCGTGAAGATCGATCGTCAGGACGCGGTCGGCGCCGGCGGTGGTGACGAGATTGGCGACGAGCTTAGCCGAGATCGGCGTGCGGGGACCGGCTTTGCGGTCCTGCCGCGCGTAGCCGAAATAGGGGATGACGGCGGTGACCCGGCTCGCCGACGCGCGCGGCAGCGCGTCGATGATGATCAGAAGCTCCATCAGATTGTCGTTCGCGGGGTTCGACGTGGACTGTATGACGAAGACGTCCTCGCCGCGCACGTTCTCCTGGATTTCGACGAAAACCTCGCCGTCCTTGAACGTGCGGATGTCGGCCCGCGTCAGTTGCGTAGCGAGGCGCTTGGATATCGCTTCGCTTAGCCGCCGGTTCGAATTGCCCGCAATGAGTTTCATGTCGCGCCCGCGTGCCGCCCCATCGGCGTTTGTGGCGGTTTCGTGACGCGCCGGCAAGCGTCTGCGCGTCAGTCCGTGGACAAGGCGATGGCGGAGAGGTTTCGGCCGTAGTCGCCCGCGTCGGCGCGTCGGCTCGCGCGATTGCTGAAATAGTCCTCCGGCGCATCGAGCGTGCACGGACCGACGATCTCGACCTGCGGAACGTCGACGCCGAGGAGGGCCCAGCGCGCGAAGCCGGTCGCGTCGAACTGGCGCTTCTCGTCGGCTTTCGCGGCGTCTGCCGCCGGGTGAAAAAACTGGGCCGCGCCGTCGTTTTTGCGCACGAACGCAGCTTCGAACTCCAGGCCCACTTCAAAGTTTTGTCGCCTTAGGCACGGGCCGATAGCAACGCGAATGCGCGCCGGCGCGGCGCCAAGGCCGACCATCGTCGCGACGGTCGCCTCCAGAACGCCGGCGAGGGCGCCGCGCCAGCCCGCGTGGGCCGCGCCGCTCACGCGGGCGCCCGGATCGACGAAGAGCGCCGGCATGCAGTCCGCCGCCAGAACGCCGAGGGCGAGGCCGGGCGTCTTGGCGACGAGGGCGTCGACCTTCGGGCGGTCAGCGCGCCACGGACCGTCGACGACAGCGACGTCGGCGCCGTGGACCTGGTGGCCGGTCAGCAAGCGCTCGCTAGGCACGCCGAGCGTCGCCGCGCATCTCGTCCGGTTTTCGCGCACCGCCGCCGGATCGTCGTCAGAGCCGGGCCCGGCGTTGAGCGACCGGTAGACCCCGGCCGAGACGCCGCCGGCGCGGCCGAAAAAACCGTGACGGACGCCGGCGGTCTCAAGCGACGGCGCGATCAGGCGCGGGGCATGGCTCATGCGAACCCCGCCGGCGGCGGCAGCCCAGGCGCGGAGACGCAGATCGCTTTGAAGATCTCGCCCATCTGCGTCGGCGCGGCGATGCGGAAAGCGCCGGCGCGCACGCGCTCGGCGGCGTCCGCCGGCGCGCCAGCCGTGAGGCGTTCGACGCGCGCGGCGAGGCCCAGCCGGTCGAGAAACGCGCCTTGCGGTACGGGCCCCGCCGCGGCGGCGCCGGCGTCGAAGGCCGCGCGCATCAGCCGTTCGAAGTTGACGTGGGCGGTGACGTCGGCCTCGCCGGGCCGGGCGAGGGGCGGCCAGGGCTTGTGGTCGCGCACGGCCTGCAGCGTGTCGCCGCAGCCGTCGGCGGCGTGGCCGTAGTCGATGACGAGCGCGCGGCCGCCGTCGGCGACGAGGCGCGTCGCGACTCCCTCCATCAGCGCCTCGCCGGCCTCCCCAAGCTCGTACACGTCGCCGGGCTCGACGCCAGCGCGCGTCGGCAGCGGCGTCGTCGCCGGCGGTGGGGTCGGCGCGTGAACGAAGGCGAGGCCGTCGTCGCCGAGGCCGATCAGCCGCTCGCGCCAGCTCGTCTCGGTGCGCGCGAACTGGCGGATCGGCAGGCAGTCGAAGAATTCGTTCGCGATAAGGAGGAAGGGCCCCGCCGGCGTATCGGCGAAGGCGTCGGCCCAATCGATCGGCGGGCCGAGATCGATCAGGCGCTGGCGCTGCTCATGGCGCAGGCGGCCGGAGCTTTCGACGAGCTGGATCCGCGCGGCGGCGAGGAATTCGGGCCGCGCCTTCGCCGCGCGCAGGGCGTCGGCCATGAGCGCACCGCGACCGTGGCCAAGCTCGACGAGGTTGAACGGCGTCGGCGCCCCTAGGTCGATCCACGACTGGACGAGCCATGCGCCGATCAGCTCCCCGAAGATCTGGCTGATCTCCGGCGCCGTGACGAAGTCGCCGTCGGCGCCGACGGGCGAGGCGCCTGCGCGCGCGCCGCCGCCGGCGTAGTAGCCGTCATGGGGGTGGAAAAGCGCGTCCGACATGTAGTCGGCGACCGTGATCGGGCCGTTCGCCTCAATGAGCCGCCGCAGTCGCGCTTCGAGCGGCGTCGGCGCGGCGTCGGCGGCGTCGTCCGCCGTCACGCGGCGGCGGCGCCAAGCGCTTGGCGGCGTCCCCGGACGATCAGCCAGGCGCCGAGGGCGACCATCGGCGTCGACAGGAGCATGCCCATGGTGAGGCCGAGCGGGAAATTCGGCAGGTGGGCGTCGGGCTCGCGGAAGTTCTCGACGAAAATCCGCGCGAGCGCATAACCGGCGAGGAAGAGGCCGATGGTCGAACCGGGCTTCTTCAGAAAGTCGAGGCGGTGGGTCGCGATCCGAATCGCGGCGAAGAGGACAAGTCCCTCTAGGAGCGCTTCGTAGAGTTGGCTCGGATGGCGCGGGACCTGTTGCGGGTCCGTGGGAAACGTCATGGACCAGGGGCCGTCCCACGCCCGGCCGTAAAGCTCCGCGTTGATGAAGTTGGCGATCCGCCCGAAGAACAGGCCGATCGGCGCGGCGCAGGCGAAGAGGTCGCCGAGGGACCAGGGGTCGAGCTTGTTGCGTCGCGCGAAGAGATAGCCCGCGAGCGCGACGCCGATGAGCCCGCCGTGGAACGACATGCCGCCGCGCCATAGCATCAGCGCCGGCGGCACGGGCAGAAACCCGCCGACGGGAACCCACGGTTCGACCAGCAGATTGGGTTCGTAAAAGAGAACGTAGCCGAGCCGCCCGCCGAGCATGACGCCTATCGCGACCCAGAAAACGGCGTCGTCGAGCTGCGCCTTGCCGCTCGGCGCGCCGCGCTCTGCGGGCCAGAGCGACGCGTTTTTCAGGAGCCGCGTCACGTAGGCCCAGCCGGCGGCGATGCCGGCGATATAGGCGAGGGCGTACCAGCGGATAGGCACCGGGCCGATCTTGACGAGAACCGGATCGATCGTGGGGTAGGGCAGGCTCATCGGGGGCGCTCGCGGAAGGCCTTTCGTCGTCGGCGAACCCCTAGCGCGGGTCGATGGCTTTGTCGCCCCGCCCTATTTATTGGTTCAGGACAACGATTGGAGACCACCCTTCATGCAGACCCAGAACGACGTATTCGACCGCCTGGCGGCGATGATGAACGAGGCCGCCGGCGCGGCCGACGGCATGCGCCGCGAGGCCGAAACCGTGATGCGCAGCCAGTTGCAGCGTCTCCTGGCGGACATGGACCTCGTCACGCGCGAGGAGTTCGAGGCGGTGCGCGACATGGCCGTCGCGGCGCGAACGGAGAACGAGCGCCTCGCCGCGCGCCTCGCCGAACTCGAGGCGAAGCTCGCCAGCTGACCGCGCCGCGGCCGGGAAAAACGCCGCCGATCGAATCATTGTCCGCCCTTGCGACTCGCCGCGCTATCGACGCGCAACAGCGAGAAGGACGCTTGCATGTCGATCGAATTCACGCAGACGCACGTCGCCGCCGGAGACCCGCTCGACAGCCTCGAGGCCGTCGCGGGCCTTCTGGAGATCGAAAGCGAACGCGTCGACGAGGCGGAGCTGCACCTCGCCATGCCCGGCGTCTGGCGCGACGCAGGCGTCTGGTTCACCTGGCGGCCGGAACTGCACACGGTGCAAATGGGCGCGCCCCTCGACGTCAAGGTTCCGCCAAGCCGCCGCGCCGAGGCGGCGCGGCTTGTCGCCCTCGTCAACGAACGCCTCTGGATCGGGCATTTCGATCTGTGGTCGGAGGACTGCTCGATCGTGTACCGCAACGCCGTCGTTCTGCCGGAGGAGGGCGGCCTGGACAGCGTCCAGGCGCAGTACGTCATCAAAGGCGCGCAGGAGGCGAGCGACCGCTTCTTCCCCGCGTTCAACTATTTCGTCTGGGGCGGCCGCACGCCGGAGGAGGCGCTCGAAGCCGCGCTCTTCGAGACGGCCGGCAACGCGTAACGCGCACCGCGCGCCTTCTTCTGCGGATAAGTCGCATTCAAGTCGCGCCGGCGCCTCCGTTATCGACGTACGAGCAACGGAGGCGTTCAATGGCCCACGCACCACCGATACCGCCGCTCGGCGAGCCCCTGTCGCCAGCCGATGCGCGCGAAGAAGTCATCGACGCGCTCGCCCGGCGGCGCTCCACGACCGCGGATCTGTTGGGCCCCCCGGGGCCGGACGCGGCGACGCTCGACGTCATGCTTCGCCTGGCGGCGCGCGCGCCGGACCATCGGCGCGTCGCGCCGTTTCGTTTCGTCGTCCTTGAGGGCGACGCCCGCGAAAGCGTCGGCGAGACCCTGGCGCGCGCCTACGCCGCGGCCAATCCTGACGCCGACGCCGCGCGCGCGGAGAAAGAGCGCGGGCGGTTCGCCCGCGCGCCCGTCGTCGTCGCCGTCGTCTCCAGCGTCGACCTGACGCACAAGACGCCTGAATGGGAGCAGATCCTGACCGCCGGGGCGGTGTGTCAGAACCTTCTCATCGCCGCGCGCGCCTTTGGCTTCGCCGCGCAGTGGCTGACCGAGTGGTGCGCCTACGACGACGCGGTGACGGCGGCGCTGGGCCTGAAAAGCGACGAGCGGCGCCGGGAGCGGATCGCCGGCTACGTCTATCTCGGAACGGCCCGCGAAGACCCGAAGGAGCGCGCGCGACCCGACATGAACGCCATCGTCGAGCGGCTTAAATTCACGAAAACTTGACGGCGGCCGCGTCCCACGGCGTAGGTAATCGCTGTCGAACGCCCTAATTGTCGCGGCGGGTCGGACGAAACCGGCTTCACACCACGAGGAAATACGACATGCGACAGTTTGTGAAAGGCGCGGCCGGCGCGGCCGCGATGTTGAGCGGCGTTCTCGTCGCGGGCGGCGCGGCCGCCCAGGACGCGGCTCCGGTGGATCCCGCGGGCGCGGTCAGCGGCAAGTACAAGTCGGACCCTGGCCACGCCTACATCTCGTTCACGTACCTCCACCAGGGCTATTCGCGTCCCATCCTTCGCTGGCGCGACTGGACCGGCGAGCTTGATTGGAATGCGGACGACCCGACGAAATCGAAGCTGAACGTCGAAATCGACGCGGCCTCGATCGATTCCGGCGTCGACAAGTTCGACGCGCACCTGAAAAGCGCCGACTTCTTCGAAGTCGAGAAACACCCGAAAATCACCTTCAAAAGCACGAAGCTCACGACGACGGGCCCGAACACGGGCGAGCTGACGGGCGACCTCACCATCAAGGGCGAGACGAAGCCGGTGACGCTCGACGTGACGCTGAACCGCGCCGCGGACGACGACTTCGCCAAGGCCCACAAGCTCGGCTTTTCCGCCACGGGCGAGGTCAAGCGCACCGATTTCGGCGTCGGCAAGTACGCCCCGTTCGTCGGCGACGAAGTGACGCTCACCGTCGAGGCGGAGTTCGTGAACGTCGCCGACCAGCAAGAAGCCGCCGCGGCGGAGTAACGCCATGACCGAAACGGCCGCCCGCCCTACGAACGGCGACAGCGAGCGCTACACGCGCGTCGCCGTCGTCCTCCATTGGCTGATCGCGCTGATGATCGTCGGCCAGTTGGCGGGCGGCCTCTTCATGGTGAATCTGGGTCAGGAGCAATCCTCGCTGAAGTTTCAGCTTTTTCAGTGGCACAAGACCTTCGGGATCACGGTGCTGACCCTGTCGCTCGTGCGGCTCGGCTGGCGGTTGACCCACAAGCCGCCGGCCCTGCCTGCGGGCATGTCGCGGTGGGAGCGCCGCGGGGCGCGCTTCAGCCACATCGGTTTTTACGTTCTAATGATCGCGACGCCGTTTCTCGGCTGGCTCTACGTATCGGCCTCGCCGTTCGCGGAAAGCGTGCCGACTTATCTCTTCGGCGTCATACCGTGGCCGCATATCCCGGGGTTCGCCGGGCTTGAAAACCGCAACGACGTCGCCGCGGCGATCGCTGAAACCCACGAAATCTTCGCGTTCGCCATCATCGGCCTCCTCGCGCTCCATATCGCCGCGGCGCTGAAGCACCACTTCAAAGATCGCGACGACGTGCTCGCGCGTATGGTTCCAGGCGTGCGCCGACGCGCGTAGGGCCGCGAACGGAGGACTTCCAAAATGATGAACCGTATGAAGACGGCGCTCGCCGTTACGATCGCGCTTGCGGGCGGCCCGGCGTTCGCGGCGGGCGTGCGATGGAGCGTCGACGCGGACGCGAGCTACATCGAGTTCTCCGGTGTCCAGACGGGCAACGCCTTCACGGGCCGTTTCGGCGAATTCGACGCCGAGATCACGCTCGATCCGGACGACCTTTCCGACGCGTCGATCGTCGCAACGATCAAGACCGGCACCGCGAAAACCGGCGACCGTCAGCGCGACAAGGCGCTGCCGACGGGAACCTGGTTCGCGTCGAAGGAGCACCCGGAAGCGCGGTTCGAGTCTTCCGAAGTCGTCAAAACCGGCGACGGCGCGTTCGAAGCCAAGGGAACCCTGACGATCCGCGAGGCGAGCGAGCCCGTCACGCTTCCCTTCACGCTCGCGATCGACGGCGACGCCGCCACGGCGGACGGTTCGGTTCAACTCGACCGCGGCGATTTCGCGATCGGCCAGGGCGAGTTCGCCGGCGGCAAGTGGGTCTCGAACGACGTCGGCGTTAAAATCCACATCGAAGCGACGCGCGCCGCGGCGGAGTAACGCCGTCGGTCCCGCACCGCCGCCGCGCCCCTTGGCAAACGCGAAAGCCGCAGTCTAGAACCCGCCTCGCGCACGCCGCGCGCTTCCGGACCCGCCGGCGGCGCGCGCCCGCGCGTTCCGACGGGGCTTCTCCTGATGACTTTCGCCGCCGCCATGTTCTGGACGTTCGCCGCGCTCGCCGTCGTGTCGGGCGTGATGGTCGTCGCCGCGCGCAACCCCGTTCATTCGGTGATGTTTCTTATTTCGGCGTTCATCGCCGTCGCGGGCCTCTTCGTTCTGATGGGCGCGGAATACCTCGCGATGCTGCTCGTCGTCGTATACGTCGGCGCGGTCGCGGTCCTTTTTCTCTTCGTCGTGATGATGCTCGACGTCGATTTCGTCGAGCTGA
Source organism: Parvularculaceae bacterium (assembly GCA_050331095.1). Lineage (GTDB taxonomy): Bacteria > Pseudomonadota > Alphaproteobacteria > Caulobacterales > Parvularculaceae > MED-G105. Next base: position 123,206 of record JBHJHE010000012.1, on the reverse strand, counting down.
AGCAAGGGTTCTGGCGCTATGCGCCGATCGCCGGGTCGATCGCGGCCGTTATCGTCGTCGAACTCGTGCTCGTCGTCGCGGCGTGGACGTTCCCTGACGACGCGACGCTCGCCCGCGCGCATCCGACCGCTGGCGTCGGCGACAACGCTGAGAGCGCGTCGACCAACAACATCGAGTCGATCGGTCTCATTCTTTACACGGATTACGTGCACTACTTTCAGATCGCCGGCGTCGTCCTTCTCGTCGCCATGATCGGGGCGATCGTCTTGACGTTCCGCGAGCGCGACGGCGTGCGCAAGCAGGACCCGGCGGCCCAGGCGAACCGCCTTCGGTCTGCGAGCGTCGAGCTGAAAAAAGTCAAAACCGGCCAGGGCATCTAGGGACGGGAGCGGGCGTTGAGCGACATCGGACTAGGACATTACCTCTCGGTCGCGGCCGTGTTGTTCGCCACGGGCATGGCGGGGATCTTCCTCAACCGGAAGAACGTCATCGTCATCCTGATGTCGATCGAGCTCATGCTGCTCGCCGTGAACGTCAATCTCGTCGCGTTCTCGCAGTTCCTTGGCGACCTCACGGGCCAGGTCTTCGCCTTCATGGTGCTGACGGTGGCGGCGGCGGAGGCCGCGGTCGGGCTTGCGATACTCGTCGCTTACTTCCGCAATCGGGGCGACATCTCCGTCGCCGACGCCAACCTGATGAAGAACTGACGCGGGCGGGCGGCCCGGCCCCGCGAACCGAAAAGTCGATCCCATGAGCTTCGAACCGTTCGTCGTCCTGCTGCCGCTCTTCGGCGCGGCCCTGTCGATGCCCCTAAGCCGCTTCGCCGGCGCAGGCGCGTCGCAAATGACGACGTCCGCCGCCATGGGCCTCGCCGCGCTCCTTTCATGGCTGATCTTTTTCGACGTCGCCTTCGGCGGCAACGCGCGCACAATCGTTCTCGCCAACTGGATGACGTCCGGCGATTTCGTCGCCGACTGGGCGCTAAGGCTCGACAGCTTGTCGGCGACGATGCTCGTCGTGATCAACACGGTGTCGTTCCTCGTCCACGTCTATTCGTCCGGGTACATGGAAGGGTACGGCGAGCAGCCGCGGTTCTTCGCCTATCTCTCGCTCTTCACCTTCGCAATGCTGATGCTGGTGACGGCGGACGACTTCGCGCAGCTCTTCTTCGGGTGGGAGGGGGTCGGCCTCGCGTCCTACCTACTCATCGGCTTCTGGTTCAAAAAGAAATCCGCGAACGACGCGGCGATCAAGGCGTTCGTCGTCAACCGCGTCGGCGATTTCGGGCTCGCGCTCGGCGTTTTCGCGATCTTCTACGTCTTCGGCACGGTGAAGTTCGATCCGGTCTTCGCGGCGATCGCGGGCGACGACGTCGTCACGCCGTTCCGCGCCGCGGAAGGCGCGCACGTTCGTGAGCTGACGATTTCGTTCCTGGGCGGCGAGCGCCATGCGCTGACGGCCATCGGGATCCTTCTGTTCATCGGCGCCATGGGGAAATCGGCGCAGTTCCTCCTGCACACCTGGCTGCCGGACGCGATGGAGGGCCCGACGCCCGTCTCCGCGCTCATCCATGCGGCCACCATGGTCACGGCGGGCGTGTTTCTCGTCTGCCGCTGTTCGATCATCTACGAGACCGCGCCGGACGCCGCCGCGCTCGTCACGCTCGTCGGAGCCGTTACGGCGTTCTTCGCCGCGACGATCGGGCTCCTGCAGGACGACATCAAGAAGATCATCGCCTATTCGACGTGCTCGCAGCTCGGCTACATGTTCTTCGCCGCCGGCGTCGGGGCCTATGACGCGGCGATGTTCCACCTCTTCACCCACGCCTTCTTCAAGGCGCTCCTGTTCCTCGGGGCGGGCGCCGTGATCATCGGCATGCACCACGAGCAGGACATCAAAAAGATGGGCGCGGTGAGCCAGCTCCTTCCGTTGACGCACATTTTCATGTTGATCGGCACCGTGGCGATCACCGGCGTGGGCCTGCCGGGCGTCTCTCTCTTCGGCGCGCCCCTCGGCACGGCGGGATTCGTCTCCAAGGACGCCGCCCTCGAAGCCGCGTTCGCCGCTGGCGAGGCGGGCCGCGCCTTCGGCTACGCCGCCTTCGCGCTGGGCCTCATCGCCGCGGTCTTCACGGCGTTCTACTCCTGGCGGCTCATCGCCGTGACCTTCTGGGGCCCGTCGCGGGCGCCGGAGGACGTGCGGAAGCATCCTCACGAAGTGCCGACGTCGATGCTCGCGCCCTTGGCGCCGCTCGCCCTTGGCGCGCTTGTCGCCGGCATGGCCTTCTATCCCCACTTCGTCGGCGAGCATTCCGAAGCGTTCTGGAACGGCGCGCTCTACGAAGCCGCCGACGCCGGCCATGGCGCCGCGGCGGATCACGGGTCCAGCGGCGAGCACGCCGCCGAAACCGATCACGGGGGCGATCACCGGGCCGATCAGGCGGCTGGTCACGGGGAGGGCGGTCACCACGTCGACCTGGGTCCTCTGGGCGCCTACGATCGCCATGCTCCTCGGCGCCGGGACGGCGATCGCGCACTACCGCGGGGCCAACCCCTTGCGGCCGGGCGTATTGCGCCCCGGCGGCGTTCTCTTCGAATTCCTGAAGAACAAGTGGTACTTCGACGACGTTTACCGCGTCCTCTTCGTCAAGCCCGCCCGGGCGATCGGCCGGTTTCTCTGGAAGGCAGGCGACGGGCGCGCGATCGACGGGCTCGGACCCGACGGCGTCGCGGCCGCCGTGGCGCTCGGCGCAAAACGCATCGTCCGTGCTCAGACGGGATACATGTACCACTACGCCTTCACGATGTTGATCGGCGTCGCGCTCTTCCTCACTTTCGTTCTGACGCGAGGCTGAGGCGCGACCCATGACCCCCATCAGCGAAACCGCCGCCGACCAGCCCTGGCTCACGCTCCTGACGTTCCTGCCGCTCCTTGGCGCGTTCTTCATCGCGCTGACGCGCCTGACCGCGCGTCGCGACGCTTCGGGCGTCCTTGACGAAGCGAGCCAGGCGCGGGTCGACAATCTCTCGCGCCTCATCGCTCTCGGCTTCACCCTCGGCGCGTTCGCGATCTCCGCGCTCGTCTATCTCGCCTTCTTCGATCCCGCGGCGGCGGGCTACCAACTCGTCGAAACGGCGGCCTGGCTCGGCGGCGGCGTCAATTACAAGATGGGCGTCGACGGCGTCTCTGCGCCGTTCGTTCTGCTGACGACGTTTTTCTTCCCCATCTGCGTCCTCGCGTCCTGGACGTCGATCAAGACGCGCGTCGCCGACTACATGATCGCCTTCCTCGTCATGGAGACGCTCGTCATCGGCGTTTTCTGCGCCCTCGACCTCATCGTCTTCTATCTCTTCTTCGAGGGCAGCCTGATCCCGATGTTCCTGATCATCGGCGTGTGGGGCTCGAGCGGCGAAAAGACGTTCGCCGGCTTCCGCCTGTCGAGCCGGGTCTACGCGGCGATGAAGTTCTTCCTCTTCACCTTCGTCGGCTCGGTGCTGATGCTCGTCGCGATCTTGTGGATGTACGCGTTCGCGGGCACCACCGACGTGCCGACCCTTCAGACGGCGGACATTCCCGCCGGCGCCCAGACCTGGCTTTGGCTCGCCTTCTTCGCTTCGTTCGCCGTGAAGATGCCGATGTGGCCCGTTCACACCTGGCTCCCCGACGCCCACGTCCAGGCGCCGACGGCGGGCTCGGTGATTCTAGCCGCCATCCTCCTCAAAATGGGCGGCTACGGCTTCGTGCGGTTCTCCCTCCCGATGTTCCCCGTGGCGAGCGCCGACTTCGCGCCGCTCGTCTACGCGCTCTCGGTCGTCGCGATCGTCTACACGTCCCTCGTGGCCCTCGCCCAGGAGGACATGAAGAAGCTCATCGCCTACTCCTCCGTGGCCCATATGGGCTTCGTCACGATGGGGATCTTTACGGGCACCACGCAGGGCGTCGAAGGCGCGCTCTTCCAGATGATCTCCCACGGTTTCATCTCAGGCGCGCTCTTCTTGTGCGTCGGCGTCGTCTACGACCGCGCGCACACCCGCGAGATCGCGGCCTTCGGCGGGCTCGTCCACCGCATGCCGTTCTACGCGTTCGCATTCCTGTTCTTCACCATGGGGAACGTCGGCCTGCCGGGGGTCTCCGGCTTCGTCGGCGAGTTCCTGACGATGGCGGGGGCGTTCCAGGCGAACCCGTGGGTCGCGTTCTTCGCGGCCATGGGCGTCATCCTGTCGGCCGCTTACGGACTAAGGCTCTATCGCGAGGTCATGTACGGCGACATCAAGAACGAGACGCTGGCGACGATCGAAGACGTCAACGCGCGCGAGTTATCCCTGCTCGTCGCTCTGATGGCGTGCGCGCTTTACTTCGGCGTCCAGCCTGGCGCGGCGCTTAACGTCTTCGCGCCGAGCGTCGAACTCATCCTTTCGAACTACGACGCGGCGCTCGACGCCGCGCTCGTCGTCGCCGACGGGGGCCGCTAGCCCATGGCCGAAACGCTTTCGCTCTTCGCCCCGGAGCTTAGCCTCGTCGTCGGCGCCATGGCGCTGCTGATCTTCGGCGTCTTCAACGACCGGCCCGACGGCGCGCGCCTCGTCGCCAGCGTCTCTACGGCGCTCCTCGTCGCGGCGGCGCTCATCGTCGTCGTTTCGGGCGGGGAGGCGACGACCGCTTTCGACGGCGCCTTCCGTTTCGACGCCTTCGCCGCCTTCGCCAAGATCGTCATCTTCATCGCCGCGGCCTTCGCGATCGCCATGTCGTCGGACTATCCGAGCGCGTCGGACCTCGGCCGGTTCGAGTACCCGATCCTGATCCTCCTTGCCGCCGTCGGCATGGCGTTGATGGTCTCCGCGAACGACCTGATCGCGCTTTACATGGGCGTCGAGACGCAGAGCCTGGCGCTTTACATTCTCGCGGCCTTCAACCGCGACAGCCGGCGCTCGACTGAGGCGGGGCTCAAATACTTCGTGCTCGGCGCGTTGTCGTCGGGCCTTCTTCTTTACGGGGCCTCGCTCGTCTACGGCTTCTCCGGTTCGACGTCGTTCGAGGCGATCGCTAACGTCGCCCGCGCCGAAGCTGACAATGTCGGCCTCATCGTTGGGCTCGTCTTTTTGATTTCGGGGCTCGCCTTCAAGGTCTCGGCCGCGCCGTTCCACATGTGGACGCCGGACGTCTACGAAGGCGCCCCGACGCCGGTGACCGCCTTTTTCGCCGCCGCGCCGAAGCTCGCCGCCATGGCGCTCTTCGCGCGCGCGCTGATCGCGCCGTTTCCGGAGATCATCGCCGACTGGCGGCCCGTGATCATGATGATTGCCGTCGCGTCGATGGCCGTCGGTTCGTTCTCCGCGCTCGCCCAGACCAACATCAAACGCCTGATGGCGTACTCGTCGATCGGCCATATGGGCTTCGCCCTTGTGGGCCTTGCGGCGGGTACGGACAAAGGAGTTTCGGGCCTTCTCGTTTACATGGCGAGCTACGTCGTCATGACGATCGGCGTGTTCGCCTGCATTCTCATGATGCGCCGGCGCGGCGGCATGACGGAGAACATCTCCGACCTCGCCGGCCTCTCGCAAACCAATCCCGGCTTTGCGCTCGCGATGACCATTCTGTTCCTGTCGCTCCTCGGCTTTCCGCCCACGGGGGGCTTTTTCGGCAAGCTCTTCGTCTTCGGCGCGGCCGTTGACGAGGGATTGATCTGGCTCGCCGTCGTCGGCGTCGTCCTCAGCGCCGTCGCCGCCTACTATTACCTCCGGGTCTTGTGGATCATGTGGTTCGACGCGCCGGCGCCGGCGTTCGAGCGCGCGCCCGGCTGGCGGCGCGGCGCGACGGCGGCCGCGGCGGCGGCGCTGATGCTGCCGGTCATCCTCATCGCCATCGGCCCCTTGCAGTCCGCCGCGAACGACGCGGCCGCGGCGCTCTTCTGACCGGCGCGCGCCGTCTTTCGTCCGGCGCCGCGCTCGACGTCCTCGACGAGATCGATTCGACGAGCGCCGAGGCCCGCCGCCGCGCCGCCGACGGCGCGACCGGTCCCCTATGGATCGTCGCGCGCCGACAGACCGCGGGCTACGGCCGACGCGGCTCGCCCTGGTCGGCCCGCGAGGGCGATTTCGCCGGCACCTTCGTTTTCGCCCTTAACGCCCCGACGCGCGCCGCGCCGCAGCTTTCCTACGTCGCCGCGCTCGCGGCCGCCGAGGCGGTGGAGCGCTGCGCGCCCGCGGCCCGCGCTGAGCTCAAATGGCCGAACGACGTCTATGTCGACGGGCGCAAGATCGCCGGCGTCCTCCTGGAGCTCGTCGGCGGCGAGGCGCCGACGGTGTGCCTCGGCGTCGGCGGCAACATCGTCTCGGCGCCGGCGGACCTGGAGCGGGCGACGGTACGGCTCGCGGATCTCGCGCAAAACCCGCCCACGATCGACGAGGCGCTCGACGCCCTCGACGCAAGCCTCGCCGCGCTGCTCGGCGTCTGGCGGCGCGACGGCTTCGCCCCCATCCGCGACGCGTGGACCGAGCGCGCCTACGGCCTCGGCGCGGCGGCGCGGATCGTCGGCCCCGGCGAAACGATCGAGGGAACCCTCGTCGGCCTCGACGAAGACGGCGCGCTTTTGCTGGAGCGGCCGGAAGGCCGAGCGCGCGTTGTCGCGGGCTCCCTTCGATTTACGTGAGCGCGTCGCCGCGACGCTTCCGCTCAGGCCCGCACACGACTATCTACCCGCCATCGCCCCAAGAGCCGTCGCCCGACGGTCGACCGCAAAGGGGCCAGGAGCTCCCCCGCCATGCTGCTCGCCATTGACGTCGGCAACACCAACTCGGCGATCGCCCTCTATGACGGCGACGACCAGAAAGCGCGCTGGCGCACCTCGACCTCATCCTCCCGCACGGCCGACGAATACGCCGTGTGGCTATCGCAGCTCATGTCCATGGGCGGGTTTCGCCTCGAGGACGTGACCGACTGCGTCATCGCCAACGTCGTCCCGCAGTCGCTCTTTCACCTGCGCAACCTCTCGCGGCGGTATTTTAACGTCGAGCCCTTCGTCGTCACGGCGGCGAGCGTGCCGGGCGTCGAGGTGCGCATTCCCAAGCCGAGCGAGGCCGGCGCAGACCGGCTCGTCAACGCCGTCGGCGCCTTCGTCGCCTACGGCGGCCCGCTCGTCGTCGTCGACAGCGGCACCGCGACGAACTTCGACCTTGTCGGCGCCGACGGCGCCATCGAGGGCGGGGTCATCGCGCCGGGGATCAACCTCTCGATGCAGGCGCTGCACGAGGCGGCGGCGCAATTGCCGCGCGTCGCCATCGAGGAGCCCGCGCGCGTCATCGGCAAGGACACGGTCGGCGCCATGCAATCGGGCGTTTTCTGGGGCTATGTCAGCCTCATCGAGGGCCTGGTCCGTCGGATCAAGGACGAATACCCGGCGCCTCTGAAAGTCGTCGCCACGGGCGGCGTCGCCTCGCTCTTCGAAGGCGCGACGGACGCGATCGACGTATTCGATCCTGACCTGACGATCCGCGGGCTTCTTGAAATCCACCGCCGCGTGCGCGCCGGGAGCGCAAGCTGATGGCCGCGACCGCATCGTCCGCATCCGAACTCGTCTTCCTGCCGCTTGGCGGGTCCGGCGAAATCGGCATGAACATGAACCTCTACGGGTTCGGGCCGCCTCGCGCGCGCCAGTGGATTATGATCGATTGCGGGGTCATGTTCGGCGACCTCGCGACGCCGGGGATCGACCTCATCTGTCCGGACCCGTCCTACATCATGGAGCGGCGGGAGAACCTTCTCGCCGTGCTTCACACGCACGGCCACGAAGACCATATCGGCGCGACGGCGCTGCTTGGACCGGCGTTCGGCTGCCCGGTCTATGCGACGCCGTTCACCGCGAAGCTCGTGGAGGCGAAGCTCGCCGAAGCCGGCAAGCTCCTCGACCTGCGCGTCATCGAGATGGGGAGTCGGTTCGAGATCGGACCTTTCGACCTCGAATACGTGACGCTCACTCACTCGATACCCGAGCCGAACGCCGTCGCGATCCGCACCGCCCACGGGAACGTTCTGCACACGGGCGACTGGAAGATCGACGACGACCCGACCCTCGGCCCGCGCACCGACGTGCCCTCGCTCGAGGCCTTTGCGAAGGAGGGCGTCGACGCCATCGTCTGCGACTCGACAAACGTCCTCTCGCCAGGGTCGTCGGGCTCGGAGATGGGCGTCAAGCATCGCCTGACTGAGTTGATCGCCGAGCAAAAGGGCCGGGTGGCGGTGACGACGTTCGCCTCCAACGTTTCGCGCGTCCTGTCGATTTGCGAAGCCGCCGCCGCCGCCGACCGCAGCGTCTGCCTCCTCGGCCGGTCGATGCTGCGCATCGTCGGCGCGGCGCAAGCAGTCGGCGTGTTGCCGGACGACATGTCGTTCGTCGATCCGAAGGAAGCGGGTTTCCTCCCCGCTCGGCATATTCTTTACCTGTGCACCGGGAGCCAGGGCGAGCCGCGCGCGGCGCTTTCGCGCATCGCCCGGGACGACCATCCGGACGTAACGCTGTCGGAAGGCGACACGGTGATCTTCTCCTCCAAGATCATTCCGGGCAACGAACGGGGCATCTTCACGCTGATGAACGATCTCGTCGATCTCGGCGTCGAGGTGATCACCGAGAAGGACGAGCCGATCCACGTCTCGGGCCATCCAAACCAGGACGAACTGAGGCGCATGTACGCCTGGGCCAAGCCGCGCCTGGCGATCCCCGTCCACGGCGAGGCGCGTCACCTCGAAACCCACGCCACGTTCGCCCTCGAACTCGGCGCCGAAGCCTCGCTCGCGCCGCGCAACGGCGATCTCATCCGTCTTGCGCCGGGCGCCTTCGAGGTGATCGACGAGGTCCCGGCGGGCCGGTTGACGCTGGACGGTTCGATGCTTCTGCCCGACGGCGCGGCGCCTCTGCGCGAGCGGCGCAAGCTCGGCTACGCGGGCGTCGTCGTCGCGTCCGTCGCGCTGGACGATCGCGGACGGCTCGTCGCCGGGCCGGTGGTCGAGTGTCTCGGCGCGCCGCGCCAGACCGAGGAGGGCGAGGATTTCGCCGCCGCGCTGGAAGACGCCGTCGTCGCCGCGATCGACGGCTTGCCACGGTCGCGGCGTGCGGACGACGCCGCCGTCGAGACCGCGGTCGCGCGCGCGTTGCGTACGCGGACGAGCGAGCTGTGGCGTAAACGGCCGATGACGTCGGTCGTTGTGCACCGCGTCTGACCGGTCGGCCCCGCGATGAACCCCGCCGGCGTCGTCGTCGTCTACATTCTCGTCTGGTGGTGCGCCTTCTTCGTCATGCTGCCCCTCGGCGTGCGCAGCGTCTGGGAGGACGACGCCGCCGACGCGCCGCCGGGGGTCGACCTCGGCGCGCCGCAACAACCGGACCTCAAGCGCAAGGCCGTTCGCGCCACATGGCTGAGCCTGCCGATCACGGTCGCCATTTGTTTACTGATCATTAGCGGCGTCGTGGACTTCAAGGATTAATCGCCTCATTCGCTTGCGTTTTTGGCGTTTCTTCACTATAAGGACGTCGATCCGAAAAATTGAACACGCAGACGACGGTGAGCCGATGACCGACCCCGCCGCCTTTGACGCGCCTTCGAGCGAGCGCCGCCCCGACACGTCGGCGCCGGACCCCGAAGCGCCGACGGAAGGCGAGGAAGCGGCCGGCGCCGACGGAGATGGCGCGGCCGATCCGCCCGAAGCCCTCGATGAGCGAAAGACGCTAGCGAGCGCGTTCATCGACGCCGTGCGCGAGGCCATTGAGGCGAACGACAGCGAACGGACGAAGTCGCTCTGCGGAAGTCTGCACCCGGCGGACCTCGCCGACCTCATCGAGCTTCTGCGCGAGGAGGAGCGGGTCGTTCTGATCGACCATCTGGGCGACGACCTGCCGGCGGAGGTGCTGGCCGAGCTCGATTGGGGCCTCACCGAAGAGGTCGTCAACGCCATGGGCGCCCAGCGCGTCGCCGAGGCCGTCGCCGCGCTCGACACGGACGACGCGGCCTTCATCCTCGAAGATCTCGACGAGGCGCAGCGCGAGGAGATCCTGGCGGCCGTGCCGGCGCAGGACCGGTTCGCCCTCAACCAGGCGTTCGACTACCCCGAAGAGAGCGCCGGGCGCCTCATGCAGCGCGACGTGCTCGCCGCGCCGTCCTACTGGACCGTCGGCCAGATCATCGACCGCCTGCGCGCCTCGGAGGATTTGCCGGACCGTTTCTACGAGGTCTTCGTCATCGATCCGGCCTACAAGCCGATCGGAGCCGCGCCCCTGTCGAAACTCCTCCGCACCCAGCGCGACGTCCAGATCAAAGAGATCATGGACGAGGGGCTGCGCCCCGTCGCCGTGGAGACCGACCAGGAGGAGGTCGCGTACCTTTTCGAGCAGTACAATCTGATCTCGACGCCGGTGGTCGACGCCGGCGGGCGGCTCGTCGGCATGATCACCGTCGACGACGTCGTCGAGATCGTCCACGAGGAGACCCACGAGGACATGCTCGCCCTCGGGGGCGTCGAGGCGGACACCGGGCTCAGCGACACGGTCATCGAGACGGTGCGCTCGCGGTTCTCCTGGCTCGCGATCAATCTGGGGACGGCGGTTCTCGCCTCGTTTGTGATCTCGCTCTTCGACGCTGCGATCGCCAAGGTCGTCGCGCTCGCGGTCTTGATGCCCATCGTCGCGTCCATGGGCGGCAACGCCGGCACGCAGACGCTCACGGTCGCGGTGCGATCCCTGGCGACGAAGGACCTCACGGGCGCCAACGCGCGGCGAATCGTCGGGCGCGAGGCCATGGTGGGCCTCATGAACGGCACGGTCTTCGCCGTCATCATGGGCGCGCTCGCCGCGCTCTGGTACTTCGCGACGACGGGCAAGAGCGGCCCCAGCATGCAGCTTGGCGGCGTCGTCGCCGCGGCGATGGTGATCAATCTCGTATGCGCCGGGCTCGCGGGCATCCTGATCCCGCTGTGGCTCGACCGCATCGGCCAGGACCCCGCGGTCTCGTCCGCGGTTTTCGTGACCACCGTCACTGACATCGTGGGCTTTTTCGTCTTCCTCGGCCTCGCCGCCGTCGTGCTCCTTTGAGAACGCCCACTTGTGGCGACAGGGCGACGGACGGCGCGGAACCGGCTCGCGGGGCGGGCGCCGCCGCTACACAACGTCTTGGCCCCATGCTAGGAATCGTTAATCGAAGGACATGGGGCTGCAAAGCGCCGCAATAGCGCGCGATTTCCGCCCGTTTCGTCGACGACCTTTGGTGGCGTGGCGATGGTTGCGAAGGCGCGGAACGCGGGGCGCGCCAAGGGGAGCGGTAATGATGAGGACGGGCGAGACCGGTCTCAATCTTATCAAGGGCTACGAAGGCCTGCGGATGAGCGCTCATTACGCGCCCACCGAGACGTGGAGCGTTGGCTACGGCCATGTGGACTCGGCGCGCCACGGCATGAACGTCACCGAGGCGGAGGCCGACCGGTTGTTGCGCGACGACGTGCACCCAATCGAGGACGTAATCGCCGACACGGTCCGCGCGCCGCTCAACCAGAACGAGCACGACGCCTTGGTGTCGTTGATCTTCAATATCGGCGAGGAGAACTGGCGGCGCTCGACGGCCCTGCGCAAGCTCAACGAGGGCGACAAGCTCGCCGCCGCCCGCGCTTTTGAAATGTGGACAAAGGCGCGCGTCAACGGCGAACTCGTGACGCTCGACGGCCTCGTGCGCCGGCGCGCGGCGGAGAAATCCTTGTTTCTGATGCCCACCGACGCCTCGCTCGTCGTGCCGACGGCGGACGTCGCGCCGGCGCCGGAGTGCGAGTTCGGCTTCGTCAGCGATCGCGACCTGAAATCGAGCCCGATCGTCGCCTTCGACAGCAAGAAGGACAGCCTTGAGCTGTCGCTGTCGGACGCCGAGCGCGAGAGCCGCGACCGGGCGCTGTTCTCCGCGGCCCAGGCGCTGATCGGCGATCCCTCGAAAATGATCATCTCCAAAGAGGAGGAGCACGCCGATTTCGGCGTGACGATCGGCGCGGCGCTCGCTGGGCTGATGGCGCTCGCGCTTACCGGTCTCGGCGGCCTCCTGTTCCTCGGCGCGGAGTTTCCGGGGCTTGTCGCCCAGTTCGGCTTGTCGCCGCAGACGCTCGCGACGCTTAACGCCAACCTTCCGATGTGGCTCTCGGCGATCGGTGCGGCGATGAGCTATTTCATCCTCTATGTGCTCGTGAAGCGCACCGTGCGCCACGACTTGAAGCGCCGCCGCGCCGCGGAGCTGGAGCGCCTGCGCGTCGTCGCCTGAGGCGTTCGGCCGCTTCGACGCGTCTTTTTGAATCGAGCGACGTCGACCCATGGGTCTGCATCTCGTCAAGCTATGCGTCGGCGCGGAAACGCTCGACGACCTGATTGACTGGGTCGCCCGCCGCACGACTTTCAACCGCCGGCGCGGTCTCGGAGACGTGCATGACCACGTCACCCGCATGTTCCCGCGCCGCTGCGACGAACTTCTCGCCGGCGGTTCGATGTTCTGGGTCATCAAGGGCAACGTGCAGGCGCGCCAGGCGATCCGAGACCTCGAGACGGAGACGGGCGAGGACGGGATCGCCCGCTGCCGCATTTTGCTTGATCCGCCGCTGTTTCCGACGGAAATTCAGCCCCGGCGCGCGTTCCAGGGCTGGCGGTATCTGAAGCCCGAAGACGCGCCGCGCGATGCGAGAGGCGCGCGCGGGGTTCGGGGCGGATCGTCAAAACGGGGGTCGCCGGGCAAGGCGGCGCAAGACGCGAAGCTGCGCGCCGAATTGGCGGAATTGGGGTTGCTGTGACCAAGGCTCATCGAAGCGTCAGCCGTCGGTCCCGCGCTCGTCAGCGCGGCAAGGCGGCGGTCTACGGGCTCGCCGCCGTCGGCGCCCTCGGGGCGGTCGCCGGCGGCGTTCAACTGGCGACCGGCGGCTCCGCCAGCGACGCCTTTGACGAGACGGAAATCTGTATCAAGACGAACGCGTCGCTGGTCGATGGGCTCGAGCCTGGCTGCTACGCCCGCGGCGCGTTGAAAGCCTATCTTGAAAAGCCCGTCCTCGGCCGCGCCGCCGCGCCTGTCGCCGTCTCGCTCGCCGATCCGCGCGACGATCTCGCGCCTCTCGCCGTCGTGCGCACCTGCGGCGCTTACGCCGACCTGACGCGGAAGAAATGGTACGTCCTCTCGAGCCGCGAAATGCGGCGGGAGGCGTTCTTCGTGCGCGCCTGCGGCGCCCTCGACATGATGATCCGCTCCCGGCCGGCGGAGACGAGTCACTTCGCCGACGAAGAGATGAGCGCGGACGATATGCGCGCGCTCGCGAGCAAAGCCCCTTTCCGCATCGCTGAGAGCGCCGATGCGCCCGCGCCCGGCGACGGGATGGCGATTGAGAACGAACGGCCCGGCTGGTGGCGCATGCGCCTCGGCGACCAGACGGCGCTCCTCCAGGAGATCGCCCACGCCGACTTCAACAAGGACGGCGTGGGCGACATCCTCGCCTTCGCCTTTGTCGGCGTTGAGGACGCGACGGTCGGCGTCGCCACCGTCGGCCTAGTCGAAAAGGCGTCGGCGACGGCCGCCCCAACCTTCACGCCGCGCCTCGGCGAGCCGGACGGCCCGCCGGCGGGGCCTGCGGAGGGGTAGGAAGCCCCGCCGAGGCGACGGTCGCCGCCCGGCCGCCGGGTGCTGACGTTCCGAACGCTGACGCTTCGGTTGATCCTTTGTCGGACCTTCGGCGGACCTATGCTCATGTCAAGGCGAGGGCGGCCTCTCCCGGCTTTTCGGCTTTTCACGAATAGTTGTCGGGATTGCCGACGTCGCCTCGGACGCCTATGTCGCCGGCCATGCTTGAAGCGATCACTCAGACCGTTCGCGCCGCGCTCGCCGGCGGCGTGCCGCCGAACGGTCGGCACGTCTATACCGGTGACGTATTCGCGTTCGCGGAGACTGATGTCGCCGGCCTGCGCGAGACGCTCTACGAACCGGCGCTGTGTCTTGTCTTGCAAGGCGAAAAGCGCACGTTGATCGATGGGCGCGCGTTGACCTTGGCGGTCGGCGACGCAGTCATCGTCAGCCACCATGTGCCGGTGCAGGCCGAGGTGACCAAAGCCGATGCGCAAGAGCCTTACATCGCCCTCATCGTGAAGCTGGACATGGCCACGATCCGTGATTTGACGGCGGCCATTGAAAAGCTGACGGGGCCGACGGCGGAGAGTTACGCCGTCGCCAGCGAACCGGCTGACGAGCGGTTGTTGGAATCGGTGGAGAGGTTGCTGCGTGTGCTGAGCGATCCTGTTGAGAGCGCGCTCATGGCGGATGCGGCGATGCGGGAGGTGCATTTGCGTCTCTTGCAAGCGCGCCACGGCGGAATGCTGCGCGACCTCGCCGCCGGGGACGCGGTCGCGAACGGGATCGCGCGCGCCATCGCGTTCATTCGCGAACGCTTCGCGCAGACGCTGTCGGTGGGCGAGATCGCGAAGGAGGCGGGAATGAGCGAATCCGCCCTCCATGAAAAGTTCCGCGCCGTCACTGGCACGACGCCGAACCAGTATCTCAAGGCGTTGCGCCTGCAGGAGGCGCACAGTCTCCTCACGGTGCGTGGCTTGACGGTGACGAATGCAGCGCTCGCGGTCGGCTACAAGAGCGTCAACCAGTTCAGCCGCGACTTCGCCAAGCGCTTCGGCGTGCCGCCCAAAGAGGCGAAAGCGTCGGCGGCGTGAGGCGCAAGGCGGATGGCCCGCAGCGGTCGTCGCCGAGCCGTCCCCGCTCAGCGGTTATGCGATGCTGCGCGCCAGCGAGCCGTAACTGACGTCCAACACCTCGCCCGTGATTTTCGATGCGGCGTCGCCCGCGAAGAACATCACGGCTTTTGCGACGTCGATGGGCTCCACATGGCCCACGGAAATGGGGTTGCCCGGCCGCAGCCGTTCGGAGAGCATGTCGAACGTCGGGTGCGCGACGTTCGGCATCATCTTGCGCAAGATGAACTCATTGTCGGCGAGCGGCGTCCGCGCCAAGCCGGGCGCGACCGTATTGCACAATATGTTGTACCGCCCGAATGAGAGCGCCGCCGACTTGGCGACTCCGATCATCGCCCATTTCGTGGATGCGTAGACGGGGAACAACTCGTTGCCCATCCGGCCGAGCGCCGAGGCCATGTAGATGATGCGGCCCGAATTCTGCGGCCTCATGTATTGCGCGGCCGCCTGCGTCGTCTTGATCGCGCCCGCCGCGTTAATCTCGAAGACGGTGCTGATCTCGTCGCTCGAAAAGTCCTCGATCGCGCCGGCTTGCGACACGCCGGCGTTGGCGACGACGACGTCGAGGCCGCCGAATCGTTCGACCGCCTGTCCCATGGCCTTCGCCTGAGCGTCGACGTCGCGCACGTCGCCTTTGACGGTGAGGCACCGCGCGCCAAGCGCTTCCACGCGGGCTTTCGCCTGGGCGAGATCGCGTTCGGACGACAAAGGATACTGCACGTTCGCCAGCGTGGGCGTGGCGACGTCGAACAGCGCGATATCGGCGCCGGCGCGGGCCAGCTCCTCGGCGGTCGCGAGGCCAAGCCCCCGCGCGCCGCCGGTGATGAAGGCTGTCTTGCCGGTCAGCTCTTTGCGCTTCGCGCCGTCGTCGCGCGATTGAGCGGCCGCGCGCCCGCTCGCAAGCGGCGCGGCGGCGGCCGCCGCGCCAAGCGCGGAAGCGGTCAGCATCCGCCGGCGGCCCGGATCGGCGACGTCGTCGTGGGCGCGCGTCAAGGGCGCGTTGGAGGCGGTGTCGGCGGCCATGCGAATCTCCCTGTCGTGATTGGCGTGACGCCGGAGATATCGCCGACAGGGTTCGCGCGCGTGTCCGATCCTCCGGACGGCGTGCTCAATCCTCCAGATCGGATGAACGGCGGCGCTTGCGGCCGCTTCGGACGATTTTCCGTTTCCGGACTGTTGTTCGCCCAAACGGCGCCGGCGGCCGCGCGGCCTAAAGCGCCCAATTGTCGATCAGCCGCACCCCGTCAAGCCGCGCGGCGGCGAAGACGCGGGCTGGTCGCTCGACCGGGCCTGGCCCCAGCGCCGTTAGGTCGTCTGCGGAGCGAGCCTCAAGATACTCGACTTCGTCGAAGCCCGCCGCTGTGATCGCCGCCGTCGCTGCGGAGAGCGTTTCGGCGACGGGCCCGCCGTCGCGCAGGCGCCTCGCCGCAGCCGATCCGTGGGCGTTCAGTTGCGCCGCAACGGCCCGCGCCGAGCTGGCGAGGTAGGCGTTGCGCGAGGACATGGCGAGGCCGTCGGCCTCGCGCACGATGGGCGCGCCGACGATCTCGACGTCGAGATCGAGATCGGCCGCCATGCGCCGCACGATCAGCAGTTGCTGATAGTCCTTCTCGCCGAAGACGGCGATGTCGGGCCGGCACTGGTTGAGGAGCTTGCAAACGACCGTCGCGACGCCGCCGAAGAAGTGCGGCCGCGAGATCCCGCACAGCGGCGCGGCAAGCTCGTTGACGGCGACCGAGGTTTGAAAACCCGGCGGATACATTTCCGTCCTGGTCGGCAGGTACGCGAGGTCGCAACCGGCCTCGGCGAGCCGCCGAAGGTCCGTCGCCTCGCGCTGCGGATAGGTTTCGAGGTCCTCGTGGGCCGCAAACTGTTTCGGGTTGACGAAAACGCTCGCGACCACCCGGTCGGCTCGCCGGCGGGCCTCGTCGACGAGGCTGATATGCCCGTCATGAAGCGCGCCCATCGTCGGCGCGAAACCAACGGTTAGACCTTCCGCCCGCCAACCGCGTATGGTGGCGCGCAAAGCGGCGCGATCGCGGGCGACGGCGATGGAACCATTGTCGATGAAACCCATTGTTCGTGGCGTCATTGCATTAACGATTGTATAGGTTAGTGATCGTCGCGAGTTTAGGCGGGAGGGCTCGATGCGTCGACGCCATGGCGGCTTGAGGGGCGAAGCGCTTGTTTCGGGCGGCGTTTTTCGCTCACTGGCGTTCGCGCGCCGGCTCGGCCGCGGGACGCTGGTCGCGGTCGCGTTGAGCGCAACCACGGCGTGTAGCCTGATCGGCGGCGACAAGACGCCCGACGTGGCGGCGGCGACGCCGAACGACGTGAACTGGGCCTTCGCCAACGAAGAGGCGATGACCAAAAAAATCGCCGCGCTCGAAGCCGAGAACAAAAAGCTGACCAATACGGTCAACACGCTGAGGCGCCGGCTCAACGAGGCCGAGCGGCTCGGTGACGCCATAGAGCGACAGCGTCGCACCGAGGCGCAGGCGGAGGCCGCGCGCGTCGCCGCCGCGGCTGCGCCGAAGGGCGCGGCCCGGCCGATCATTTCCGCGCCGGACGCGCAAAAGGATCTGCCCGACGCGGCGACGGCGGTCGAGCGTTCCCCGCGGCTCGTCCAGCCGGCCTTCGCGTCGGCGAGCCCGGTGTTCGATAACGAGGCCGTGGACGAAGTCATCGACCTGCAAAGCGTGCTTTTCGGCGTGCATCTCGCGTCCTACCGCGAGCTTGACGACGCGCGATCCGGCTGGCGGCGCCTACAGCGGGAGAACCCCGACGAACTCGGCCTGCTCGAGCCGCGGATCGAGAACATCAAGATCGAGGGGCGCGGCGTCTTCCTGCGGCTTATCGCAGGAGGCTTCGCCTCGGAGGACAAGGCGACGGCCCTCTGCGACGCGCTGAAAGCGAGCGACGTCCACTGCCGGGTCGTCGGCTTCAACGGCGAGCGCCTGGCGCTCAATGAGGGAACCTAGGCGCAGCGCTCACCGGGTTGCCGGCGCTTCGATCGCGAACGACTTCTTTGCGAAAAGCCGCCCGTCGAACTCCGCCGCGCCGACGTAGCGCAGTGTGAGCGTGCTCGTGGGCAGGACGTCGAGGCCGAGCGGCAGACGCGCGACGGTCCGCGGCGCGTCGGTGTAGACGGCGAAATTGTCGATCTCGGCCAGCAATTGCGGTCGGCCGCGACGCCTCTTCAGCACCGCCTCCAGGCGGCCGTAGCTCGAAAACGCGCCCTCGCGCAGGACGTTCGCCTCGACGACGAGCGCGCCGTTGAGGTCCCTGGTGAGGCGCACCTCGCCGAACTTCGCGCGTGCGTCTCCGGCGCCGCTGCGCACGATCACCGGCGTCGACAGGCTAAGCGCGATGTCGGCGCCAAGCCCGCCGGTCCGGCGCAAGGTCGTTCGCTGGGCTTTGGCTTCGATCAGCGCGTGGCTGCGCCGCTCGCCTGTCGGGGCCGCATCGGCCCGAAGGCGGACCGTCACGTTGCGCCGCGCTCCCGGGTCAAGCCGAAATGAGGCCGGCTCCAACAACAGCCATGGCGTCGCGCTCAACGCCGCGCGCTCCGCGGGCGTCGGCGACGCATAGCCCTCGGGCGTCGCGGCGAGGTCGATGAGCGAGGCGCGCACCTCCACGATGCGCCGCGACGGGTTGGAGACGACGTACGTCCCAACCGGGGCCTCCGGGGTCAGAACCTGGCGCAAGGGCGAAACGAAGATTTCGTTGGCGAGCGCCGGTCCGGCGGCGAGCGCCAGAATGAGTCCGGCCGCGAAACGGGGGAAAAATCGCCTCTCGAACGAAGGGCGTCGCCGGTTCAGAATCACGGCAGCCTCGCGCTCGGGTCGCTGCGCGCGTTGTCGGGAACGGTCGGCGCGTTGCATTTCGAGATGGGTAGCGGCCGGATTTTAAGACAGCGTCAACGCTCCGGGCGGCGACGCTCAAGGGAGCCTTTCGCCCGTGACGCACGTGATTGTCCTCGGCAACGAGAAGGGCGGCTCAGGCAAGTCGACGGCCGCGATGCACGTCGTCGTCGCGCTTTTGAAGAGCGGCCAGCGGGTCGCCGCGCTCGACCTCGACATGCGCCAGCGCAGCTTTTCCCGCTATCTGGAGAACCGCCGCGCCTACGCCGCGGCGAAGGGCGTCGAGCTCGCCTTTCCGGAGTCGCCGCGGGTCGAGCCCTCCGCGCTCGACAGCCGGGAGGCGTCGAAGCGTCAGGAGTCGGAGAATCTCAAAGGATCTCTGTCGGCGCTCGGTCATTGCGACTTTGTAGTGATTGATTGTCCGGGGGCGGACACGCACCTGTCGCGGCTCGCCCATATCCACGCCGATACGATCGTCACGCCGCTGAACGACAGTTTTGTGGACTTCGACCTTCTGGCCAAAATCGATCCGAAGACGGGCGAGGTGACGGGCCCGAGCCTCTACGCGGAAATGGTGTGGGCCGCGCGCAAGCAGCGCGCGATGTCGGGCGTCAAAGGCAACATCGATTGGGTCGTCATGCGCAACCGCCTGTCGTCGACGCGGGCGAACAACAAGAAGCACATGGGGGACAAGCTGACCGATCTGTCGGGCCGCATCGGGTTTCGCCTGGCGCGCGGCTTCGGCGATCGGGTGATCTATCGCGAATTGTTCCCGAAGGGCCTGACGCTCCTCGATCTCGGCGGGCCAAACGCGCCGATCCGGCTGACGACCATGAGCCACGTCACGGCGCGCCTTGAGATCCGCTCGCTCATCGCGACCTTGAACTTGCCGTTGCGCAAGCGCGACGCCGACGACATGTCTGACGAGAAAAAAGACCGCGACGCCGCCTAAGCGGTTGATCCGCCGTGGTTTCACGCCCGACGGCTTGCCAGCGGCGCCGCGCGGAGGGCAAAACGCGACGGCGCGATCAAGGGGGTCGCCGTCGTGAGGGACCGTAGGCCGTGGGGTTTTTCCCGATCCTGATGCTGCTCGCCGCGGGCGCCGGCGCGGTTTGGCTGCTGGCGCGGGCGGGCGGCCTTAAGGGCGCCGGGGGCCAGGGGCGCAACGTCGCCATCATGAAGGGCGTCGTATGGCTCGGCCTCGCGGCGGTGCTCCTTGCGGCGAAGCTCTTTCCGCTCGCCTTCATGCTGCTCATCGCCGCGGGCGGCGTTACGGCGATCGAGGCCTGGCGCGAACGCACGATCAAGGACGATGAAAAGCGGGCCAGCCCGCCCGCGACGACGGGGACTCGCATGAGCCGCGGCGAAGCCGCCGAGCTTCTGGGCGTCCCCGAGACCGCCGACGCCGGCGCCGTCAAGGCCGCCCACAAGCGCCTCATTTCGCAGCTCCACCCGGACAAGGGCGGCACTGACTATCTCGCTGCGAAGATCACCGACGCCCGCGACGTTTTGTTGAGGTAAGGCTTTCTTTAGCCTCGCAGCGCCCCCGGCAGCCAGGTCGCCATTTGCGGGAACGCGGCGAGGGCGGCGAGCATCGCGATCTGGATTGCGATGAACGGAACCGCGCCGCGGAAGATCTGCGCCGTCGAGACCTCCGGGGGCGCGACGCCGCGCAGGTAAAAGAGCGCGAAGCCGAAAGGCGGCGTCAGGAAGCTCGTCTGTAGATTGATCGCCATCATCACCCCCAGCCAGACCGGGTCGACGCCCATGGCGAGGAGCGACGGCGCGACGAGAGGCACGACGACGAACGTGATCTCGATGAAGTCGAGAAAGAAGCCAAGCAGGAACATGACGATCATAACGCTGACGATTGCGCCGGCGAGACCCCCGGGCGCGGCGGCGA
This sequence comes from Parvularculaceae bacterium, assembly GCA_050331095.1. Classification (GTDB taxonomy): domain Bacteria; phylum Pseudomonadota; class Alphaproteobacteria; order Caulobacterales; family Parvularculaceae; genus MED-G105. Next base: position 102,688 of record JBHJHE010000012.1, on the reverse strand, counting down.
GAGCTGCGGAGACCGTCTCCTCGCCGCCGAGGCCGCGAAAGACGAGGGAGAAGAGCGCCGCGCCGATGAGGATCGCGAACACCATCGTCGTCCCCCGCGCGGTCTGGTCGGCGACGGCGCGAAGCGCCTCCGCCCGCCGCAGGCGCAAAACGCTGACGACGATCCCCCACGCCGCGACGGCGCAAGCGATAAAGGCGAGAGCGATGGCGGCGTTTTCGAACGCGGTCGCGCTCGTTCGGCCGAGACGTAGGTCGACGAAGGCGTTGAGGACGATCAGCCCGCCAATCGCGACGCCGCCGAGAAGCGGCGCGCGGTTCGCCAGGCCCCAAACGCCGCCTGGCCCGTCGTCGGGCCTTAAGCGCGTCCCCGCGATGAGAAGCGCGCCCATGGCGCCGACGCTCGCCGCTTCGGTCGGCGTCGCGGCGCCGGCTAGGATCGATCCGAGCACGGCGACGACGAGGATCAAAGGCGGCGGCAGGGTCGCGTGCGCGGCGCGCCAGACGGCGGCGCGGTCGCGGCGCTCTTCCGCTGGCATGGCGGGGGCCTTGCGCCCGTCGAAAATCGCGACGGCGATCTGATAGGCGAGATAAAGCCCGACGAGCGCGAAGCCGGGGATCACGGCGCCGGCGAACATGTCGCCCACGGAGACGGTCTCGGGCGCGAAGACGCCCTCGGACAATTGCGCCTTCTGATAGGCGTTGGAGACGACGTCGCCTAGGAGAATGAGAACGATCGACGGCGGAATGATCTGCCCCAGCGTGCCCGCCGCGGCGATCGAGCCGGCGGCGAAGGCGGGATCGTAGCCGCGCTTCATCATCGTCGGGAGGCTGAGGAGCCCCATAGTGACGACCGTCGCCCCGACGATGCCCGTCGAGGCGGCGAGAAGCGCGCCCACGAACGTCACCGACAGGCCGAGCCCGCCGCGCAGCGAGCCGAAGAGCTTCGCCATCGCCTCGAGGAGATCCTCCGCGATCTTCGATTTTTCGAGGATCACGCCCATGAGGATGAACATGGGCGCGGCGACGAGCGTCTGGTTCAGGACGGCGCCGTGGATACGCTGCGGAAACGGCTGAGCGAAGGTCGGGTCGAAGACGCCGAAAGCGAGACCGATCACGGCGAAGACCATGGCGGTACCCGCGAGGCTGAACGCCACGGGGTAGCCGAGGAGGATCAGCCCGCAGAGCGCCGCGATCATGGCGACGTCGAGCCAGCCGGCGGCGGCGCACAGGCAGAGGCCCGTTGCGGCGATGGCGATCAGCGGCCCCACTTAAGCGTCCGCCTCGCCGCGCAGGCGCCGCGCCGCGCCCTCCGCCACGACGACGCCGGCCGCGGCGAGCGAGATCGCGAAGATCGGGATCAGCGTCTTCAGGAGATAGATCCCCTGTACGCCCGACTGCTCGGTCGACCCCTCGCGCACGGCCCAGGCGTTGGCGACGTAAGGCCCGGCGGCCCAGAGAATGAGGAGGCAAAACGGAAACAGGAAGACGTACGTTCCGGCGAGATCGATCAGCGCCCGGCGCTTCGCCGACAGGCGGCAATAGAGAATGTCGACGCGCACATGGTCGCCGGTGAGGAGCGCGTAGCCGGCGGCGAGGAGAAACGCCGTTCCGTGAAAATAGGTGACGCTCTCCTGCAGGCTGATGAAGTTCAGCCCGAAGACGTACCGCAGGACCACGACCGCGAACTGGGCGAAGGCCATCGCGAAGACGGCGACGAAGGCGACGCGGCTGAGCATCTCGACGGGCGGGCGCAGCGCTCTAGCGAGGTGCGCGCTCAACGTCGCGCCGCCGGACCGGGCGATCAGCGCGCAGCCGGCCGCCACTGTGAGCGCGAAGACGAGGCCGACGCCGGCGGACGGCGCGCGGGGGCTCAAATCGACGGCGAGCGCCGCGAAGGCGTAGCCGGCCATCGCAACGCCCGTCGTCAGGAGAGCGAACGCCGCTGCTTGCCATGCAGGGCGGTCGGGAAAGAAAACCGACGCCAGGGGCGCGAACAGCGCGGGAAAGACGATGGCCGCGACGAACGCGTTCAGTAAGTCGCCGATCGCGGCCAACATCGTCAGAGGTCGAACACGTCGCGGCGCACGGCCATATAGGCTTCGTCCGAGATGCGGTTCCAGGCTTGCGAACGGGCGAGGGCGGCGCGAAAGCTGTCGTAGATCCGTCGCGATATATCGTCCGTCGACGCCGTTTCCTCGAGCACGTCGCGGGCGGCGCGGGCGAGGGCGGCGAGCACCTCGTCTGGCATTCGCCGCAATTCGATCTCGTGCTCCTCAAGAAGCTGTTTGAGCGCGATGCCGTTGTAATGGCCGTATTCGGCGAGGGAGAGATTGTTCGCCCGCTGACACGCGCCCTGAACGATGGACTTCTCCGCGAGCGAAAGGTCGTTCCACAAGTCGAGATTGACGCCGACGCCAAGCTGCGCGCCCGGCTCATGGAAACCCGGCCAGTAATAGTACTTCGCCTCGCGGAAAAAGCCGAAGGCGAGGTCGTTCCAGGGCCCGACCCACTCGGTGCCGTCGATCGCGCCGGACTGGAGCGCCTGGTAGATCTCGCCGCCGGAGATCGCGACGGCCGCCGCGCCGCCGCGGCGCAGGCCCTCGCCGCCCGCGCCCGGCATGCGGATCTTCATGCCGCGCAGGTCTTCGAGCCCGTCAATGGGGCGCTTGAACCAGCCGCCCGCCTGGTGGCCAGTATTGCCGGCCGCGAAAGGCTTGATGTTGAAAGGCCGGGCGAGTTCGTCCCAGAGTTGCTGGCCGCCGCCGAACTCCGTCCACGCCATGATCTCGCTCGCCGTCATGCCGAACGGCACGGCGGTGAAGAAGGGGTAGGCCTTTGCTTTGCCGACCCAGTAATATTCAGCGCCGTGATAAAGATCGGCGGCGCCTGTGGAGACCGCGTCGAAGCTTTCAAAGGCGCTGACAAGTTCGCCGGCGGCGAAGACTTTGACGCGCAACGCCCCGCCGCTCATCTCGGTGATGAATTGCGCGGTGCGCTCCGCCATCGTGCCGAGGCCCGGAAAATCCTTCGGCCAGGTCGTCACCATTTTGAGTTCGCGCGCCGTGACGCCGCTCGTCGTCAGCGCCTCGGCGGCGGGCGCGCCGCAATCGCAGCCGGCGAGCCCCGCGGCGCCAAGCGCACCGCCGGCGAGGAGCTTGCGTCGATCGAGGGTCATCGGCGGTCTCGGCCAAGCGTGGAAAATCGGGATGCGGAGTTGAGCGCGTCTCGGCCCGCTTTGGCAAGGGCGTTGATTTTCTTCGGGAAAGGCCGGGTCAGGTCGAAGCGATTAAGGTCAAAGCGATTAAGGCCAGAGCGCTTCAGGCCAGGGTGCGCCAGCCGTGCGGCGTGAGGCGTTCCAGCGGTCCGAAGCGCCTTTTGTAGTCCATCTTCGCCGAGCCCTCGACCCAGTAGCCGAGGTAGACGTAGTCGAGCCCCAGCGAGGCGGAGAGGCGCACATGGTCGAGGATCATGAAGGCGCCGAGGCTGCGCGCCGCGAGGTCGGGCTCGAAAAACGAATACACCATCGACAGCCCATCGCTCAGCCTGTCGGTCAGGGCGCAGGCGACGAGCTCGCGGTCGACGTCGCCGTCTCGCGGGTCCCGGGTCTCGCGCGTGTACTCCACGACCATCGTGTCGACGGCCGTCTCCTCCACCATGGCGGCGTAGTCGAGCGCCGTCATCGCGGCCATGCCGCCCTCGGCGTGGCGGCTGTCGAGATACCCTCGCAGCACGGAGAACTGCTCGACCGTCGCCTGGGGCGGCCGCAGACGGCGGGCGAGGTCCGCGTTGCGGTTAAGCGTGCGGCGGCGGGATTTCGTCGCTTCGAAATCCTTCACGACGATGCGCACCGGCTGGCACGCCGCGCAGGCGATGCAGGCCGGCATATAGATGATGTTCTGCGAGCGCCGAAAGCCGCGCTCGGACAGGGCCGCGTTCAGCTCCGACGCGCCGTCGCCGCTTAGGTAGGAGAAGATCTTCCGCTCGGCCTTGCCCGGGAGGTAGGGGCAGGGCGCGGGCACCGTGATGTAGAAATCGCCGCGCTCAAGCCCGAGCCGGCCAACGACGTCTTCGTTTCTCATCGGCCCACCCTAGCATGCGGCGCGCCAGGCGCGGCAACCGCCGCCGGCCGCGGCGCCGCGGATCGTGAGGAGCGGGCGTCATACCCGCCAAGCCCCTAAGCGCCGATCAAGGAGCTCGGTTAATTCGCACCGATGTGGGCGCTAACGAAGCGGTCGAGCTCACGAAGGGTCTGGATCCGCGTCTCGGCCGAGGAGAGCCAGTGATCTTCGTTTTTCAACTTGACGAGCCTCACGTCTTTTCCGGCTTTCCTGAGCGCGCGCTCCATCCGACGGCTGTGGCCGAAAGGCACAACCGTGTCGTCGACGCCATGGAGAAGGAGGACGGGAGCGACGAACGCATTGGCGGCGTTTACGGGCGATATAGCCTCCAGGTGGTCCTTGTCGGACTTTCGGTCGCCGATCGTCCGGGTCAAATAGTTCATCACCCAATTCCGGCGTCCACGGCGGTTCTCGATTTCGTCGAAGACTTCGGGAACGTCCGTCACGGGCGCGATGGCGGCGACGCACCGATACTTATCCGGCGTGAACGCGCCGCCGGCGAGCGCGGCGTAACCGCCGTAGCTCGCGCCGACAATGCACACACGCGACCCGTCGGCCCAGCCGTTGCGCACGAAAACGTCTCGGCCGTCCGTCACGTCGTCCTGCATTTTGCCGCCCCACTCGCCTTCGCCGGCGGCGTTCAGTCTTGCGCCAAAACCTTCCGAGCCGCGAAAGTTCGGCTGAAGCACTAGGAAGCCGCGGTTGGCGAAGTACTGCGCCAGCCAGTCGAAGCCGATGTCGTCGTAGGCTTCCGGACCGCCATGGGGCATGACGATCATGGGTAGCGGACGAGCGCCTGGCTCTTCGCCCGGCGGGAACGTGGCGACGGTTGGAATCTTGAGGCCGTCCCGCGCGGGGTATTCGACCGACAATGTCATGCCGACCGCGGCGTCGGGGATGTCTTCATAGACGCTCACGATCCGCTCCACCGAGAGCGCGTCGTGACGGTACACGTAGTACGCGGGCGCTCGGCCTTCGCCTGACACTCTGACGAGAATGCGTCCGTAGTCGTCTGTCGCGTCGACGAACTCCACCGCGCCGCCGGGAGCCCAGGCCACGATTGTGGCCATCGCGTCCGTGAGTTTTGGATCAAGAAACTCGTATGACGGCCTCATGCCGGCGTACCGCACGCCGAGCACCTGACGATTGTCGTCGATGATGAGCGAACGCAGGCCTCGGTCGTCGCGAGCGAAAATGCGTTGTCGCGGCGCGCCGTCGACGCTGAGCCGGTAAACCGCGCGAAAGTCAGCGTCACGCCGATAGTCGACGACGACGAGCGCATCTTCCTGTGGGGTGACGCCCATCAGCGCGAAGGGCGGTTCGGTGACGTTCTTTTGCTCGTAGACCATCCTCCGCTTACCGCCGATCTCGCTGTAGATCCGGTAGATCCCGTCGCGTTGCATGGCGTCCTCGCGAGCGAGGATCGTGCCGTCAGGCGAAACGATCCAGTCGGCGGTGTCGTTTCTTCCTCGTGCGACGACGCGTCCGTGGCCGGTCCTCAGGCTGACGCTCAGCAGATTGTAGTTGGGCGGAGAAGATATCGGCCCGATAAATGCGGGCATGAAGACGCGCGGCTCGCCGTCGACGCGGCCCACGATTCGGCCAAGACCGCTCTGCGCGGGAAACAACTCATCCGTACCGCGAAGGAGCGAGCGCAGCTTGTTCTTTTTGATGTCGTAGGCGTAAGCGCCGCTGTATTCAAATTTATCAGTGTACCAAAGCCGCTTGGTGTCCGACGCCGTCACGACGACGAAGTCGTCGCTGACGAACCGGACGGAACGCGCCTTCACTTTGTCTGTGCCCAAAGTCGCTACGGGTCCGGCGTTGAAATCGTGGATCCGGAGGAATCCATGCCGTCCGTATGGTCGAGAAAGGCCAGCATCTCGCCGTTCGGAGACAGCGCCGCCGTATGCGCGAACGGCAAAGCTCCGTAAGCCTCAAGCGGCGGCTGCGGATAGGAGGCCGCGTGCGACGCTCCCATGACGACGCCCAGCGCTGCGGCCGCGCGCGCCCCCGTTCTAAAGAAATTCACGTCAATAACCCCGCCAAACCAATCGTTTCCCGCTTAAAGGTTAACGGGCGGAAAGGTTGCGGGTCAAATCACGCCGGTCGACGGCGCGGCGGAGAGCGCGCTCAGAGCCGTCCGATGGCGCCGAAATAGATCGGCGCGGCGAGGGTGTAAAAAATCCAGATGGCGATGATGAGCGGGCCGCCGACCTTGACGAAATCGCGGAACTTGTACCGTCCGGGCGCAAGCACGAGGAGATTCGTCTGGTAGGCGACCGGCGTCGCGAAGGAGCAGTTCGCGCCGTAGATCACCGTCAAAACGAGGACGTGGGGGTCGATCCCGGCGCTTTTCGCGGCGCTGACGGCGATGGGCGTGAAGAGGACGGCCGTCGCATTGTTGGAGAGCAGGTTGGTGATCCCGGCGCTGACGATGAAGAAGGCCGACATCATGAACGCCGCGCCGAAGCCGGAGGTGAGGGCCGCCGCCGCCTCGCCGATGAGCGCCGCGCCGCCGGTGTGTTGGAGCGCGGCGCCCATGGCGAGCGATACGCCGATGAGAAGGTAAATCCGCCGGTCGATCGCCCGCGCCGCCTGGCGCACGTTGAGGCAGCCCGCCGCCACGGTCACGGCCGCGCCGGCGATCGCCGAGACGGCGATGGGCGCGAGCCCGCTCGCGGTGGCGAAAATGACGCCGGCGAAAATGAGCGCCGCGATGCGCGCGTTGCGGGTGTCCGGCAAGCCCTCCATCGATCGCTCGAGAAGGAGGATGTCGCGGTCCGCGCGCAAGGCGCGCACATCGTTGATGTCGCCGAGGATCAGGAGGACGTCGCCGGCTTCGAGGCGCAGCGTGTTCATGCGCGCCCGGACCATTCGGCTGCGGCGCTCGATGCCGAGGATCACGCAGTTGGTCTGATAGTGGAAGCCGATCTGGCCGATGGACCGGCCGATCATGCGGCTCGCCGGCGCGACGATCGCCTCGACGACCGTCAGCTGGCGGCGGATCTTCGCGCCGGTTTCTTCGTCCTCGACGCCGATCTCCGCCGTCAGCCCGTCGAGGAGTTCCGGCTTCGACTTCAGGAGCGTCGTCAGCGCCGCGCGCGTCGCGGCGACGATGAGAACGTCGTTCTGCTTCAGCTCGAGATCGTCATAGGGCGGGAGGATCGCCTCTTCGCGCCGCTGGACCATGCGGATCGTCATGTCCGGCAGTTCGGGAAGGAACCCGGCGACGAGCTTCCGGCCGAGGAGCTGGTTGCCGCGGCCGAGCTCGATCTGGGCGATGAACTGTTTGTTTTCGCGCTCCGGCCCGCTCCCGGCGTCGGCGCCCTTGCGCTTCGGCAACAGCGCCTGGCCGGCGGTCAGCATGTAGGCGACGCCGACGACGGTGATCATCAGGCCCAACGGCGCAAGTTCGAAAAAGTCGATCGCGTCGCCGGGGGACGCCGCGGCGTAGGCCTGCACGGCGAGGAGGTTCGTCGACGAGCCGATCACCGTCGTCATGCCGCCGAAGATCGAGAGGTACGACAACGGCATCATCAGCCGCGAGGGGTGGGCGCCGCTTTGCTGCGCCATCGCCGCGACGATGGGGATGAACATCACGACGACGGGCGTGTTGTTAAGGAACGCGCTGACGGTCATGACGAAGGCGAAGACGGCTGCCGTCGTCGCCTTCGGCCGCGTCTCGAAGTACTTCAGGAGCTGGCTCGTCGGGTGCTCAAGCGCCCCGGACTGGAAAAGCCCCTGGCCGATGATCAGCAATCCCATGATCGCGAATAGCGCCGGGCTCGCGAAGCCGTTCAAGAGATCCTGGTGGTCGAAAGCCGTCGCGACGCCGACGTCGTCCGTCGTCGGCGTCAGCGTAAACAGCGCAAGAAGCGCCACGAGCGACGCCGCCGAGACGAGCTCAAGCGAAAACCGGTCGAGCGCGTAGGCGACCACCGTCACCAGAATGATCGCCAGCGTCGCCCACATTTGCCACGGCGAGGCCGCAGCCATTTGCATGACGTCACCGGCGGTCAGCGTTCGGTCCTCCAGGATCGGCGGCGCGCGCTTTTGTTCTCGCCGGCGAATGGTGCTAATCGCACAACGCGCATGGTTTTCAACGCCTTAATCCTTCGGTTGCGCGTGGGGCTTCGGCCTCGCCTGCGACGTCTTTATGGTGTCGCCTGCGGAACGATGCGCGCGACGACCAGGCGCGCGGTTGCCGTGCCGACGCGACGTCGGGACGGTCGTTGGAGTTGACGATTTGAACGACAAGCCCGCCACCGCCGTCGACGCCGATCCGCACCGCCCGTTGAAGAACGCCCTTGGCCGCTTCGCCACCGGCGTCGCCGTCGTCGCCGCGCGCGATCCGGCGACGGGCGCCCTCGCGGCGATCACCGTTAACTCTTTCAATTCGGTCTCGCTCGACCCGCCCCTGGTGCTGTGGTCCATCGAGTCGAAAGCGTCGACCTTCGACGCGTTCATGGCCGCGGCGCACTATGGCGTCAGCGTGTTGCGCGCCGACCAGGAGGCCGCGTCGAACCTCTTCACCCGCGCTGCGGCGGGTCCCGAAAACGCCGACGCTTTCGACGCGCTTGCGCCCGGCGGCGCGCCTGTTCTCAAAACGCGTCTCGCCGGCTTCGATTGCGAGGTCGTGGACCGGCGCGCGGCGGGCGACCATGTGATCCTCCTTGGCCGCGTGCGCGCGTTCGATGCCCGAGCCGGCGCGCCGCTGCTTTACTTCGCAAGCGGCTACGCCGTTGGTCCCCACGTCGACTGACGGCGCGGCGTGTTCGACCGCATGGCGAACAAGTCGGATTGGCCGCCGTTCCCGCGGTCGTCCAGCGGCCGGGAAGCCAACTGGCGGAACGTTTCGCGTTTCGCCGGGCGTCGCGTTCGCCCGATCGCGTAGCGTTTCGCCAGTGCTTCAGAGTGCTTCAAGCAGTCGTTTCGCTTCTGGTTCGCCTATCGACTCAAGCGCCGGCCTCGTTCGGCCGGGGCGAAAAAACCGGCGACGCAAACCATAGGTCTCCGTTCTTCGTCGGCCGGCGGGCGGGACTCAAGCCTAGAGGGAGGAAACCGACATGAAAGCGAGTTTCATTGGCCTCGGCGTGATGGGGTTTCCCATGGCCGGGCACCTGGCCGCGGCTGGTTGCGACGTCGTCGTCCACAACCGCACTACTGAAAAGGCGTCGCAGTGGGCGTCCAAACATGGCGGCCGCGCCGTGGACAGGGCGGCCGATGCGGCCGCCCATGGCGACGTCGTCTTCATGTGCCTTGGCGACGATCCGGACGTCGAGGCGATGGCCGACGAGATCATCCCAGCCATGCGCGCGGGCGCGGTTCTCGTCGACCATACGACCGCGTCGCCGGCGCTCGCCCGCGCGCTCGCCGCCCGGTGCGACGAGACGGGGCTCGGCTTCGTCGACGCGCCGGTCTCCGGCGGTCAGGCCGGCGCGGAGAACGGCAAGCTCGCCGTCATGTGCGGCGGCGAGGCTGCGCATGTCGAGCGAATGCGCGTCGCCGCTGACGCCTACGCCGCGCGGATCGTCCATGTGGGGCCGGCGGGCGCCGGGCAATTGTGCAAAGCCGTCAACCAGTTCTGCATCGCCGGCGTTCTCGCCGGCCTGTCGGAGGGGGTTTCGTTCGCCGAAGCCGCCGAGCTCGACGTGGAGAAGGTTTTGAAGGCGATTTCCGGCGGCGCGGCCCAGTCTTGGCAGATGGACAATCGCGCCAAGACCATGGCTGAGGGCGCGTTCGACTTCGGCTTCGCGGTCGACTGGATGCGCAAGGACCTGCGCATCGCCCTCGGCGAAGCGCGCGCGCTCGGCGCGACGCTGCCCGTCACGGCGCTCGTCGATCAGTTCTACGCTGACGTCCAGAATATGGGCGGCGGGCGCCAGGACACGTCGAGCCTCGTCCGCCGGCTCCCGCGGCGCGGGAACGTTTAATAAAGCGTTACCAAATCACATTAACGCTCGACAATGTTCACGACGTTGTGTAGCAAAAACGCCACGCAACAGTGCGGGTTCCGCACTGGTTCCCTTCGAATTTGAGCCTCTCGCTCGCGAGCGCTCACATTGTGTTGAGGTGGTAGCTTATGGCGTCGGTCGCCGCGGTCGTTGGTTTGGGTAGTTTCGTTGCGATGTTGGTCGCGGTCGCCAGCCTGATGCGCCAGCTTGGCGCCGGCGAGGCCGCCAAGGGCCTCCTGATCCTCACGGGGATCGTCTTCGCGGCCGCCGCCGCCGTGACCTACCTGCCGTCGCTCGTCGCGCTGATCTAGACCGCCGCCGATTGCCCCCGCCGACAAAGCGGGTCTAGGTTCGCGACCGTTCGATCCGCCACGCGCGATCGAGCGCGCGGGTATAGCACAATGGTAGTGCAGCAGCCTTCCAAGCTGAGGATGCGGGTTCGATTCCCGCTACCCGCTCCAATCAGATAAAGTTAGTGGGCGGATTTTCGCGGATGGGCGCGCGTCGCTTGCCGCTGTCCGGTGAGTTTAGCGGCGCCGCGCGCCGGACTGGGGGCGTCGACGTCTTCTCAACGGGGGCTGAAAGCCTCGCGAAAAACACTATCCGCGCTCAAACGTTCACCATCAGATACCGAACGTCCCAGGGGCTCAAAACGCTGGAACGGTGTTCGTACTCGTCGTTTTTGATGTCGGCGTAGGTGTCGATGAGGGCGTCGCCGAAGACGCCGCGCAGCGCCGCGGAGCCGCGCAGGAGTTCGAGCGCCTGGGTCAGCGTGCGAGGCAGAGCGTGGTCCGTCGTCTCATAGGCCTCGCCCTCGAACTCCGCTTCGGGCTCGATTTTCTCCGTCATGCCGATATAGCCGCAGGCGAGGGAGGCTGCGACGGCGAGGTAGGGGTTCACGTCGGCCCCGCTGATGCGGTTCTCGATGCGCCGCGCCTCCGGGCTGGACGCCGGCGCGCGGAAGCCGACGGTGCGGTTCTCACGCCCCCAATGGACGTTCGTCGGCGCGCTCATGAAGGCTTCGAAGCGGTTGTACGAGTTCGTATAGGGCGCGATGAACGGCATCGCGGCGGGCAGATGCGTCTGCAGGCCGCCGACGAACCACCGGAAGAGATCGCTGTCCGACCCGTCTGCGTCGGCGAAGACGTTGCGGCCCGTCTCCGTGTCGACGACGCTCTGGTGGAGATGGATCGACGATCCGCTCTCCTCCCAATAGGGTTTCGCCATAAAGGTGACGAAGGCGCCGTGGCGCTTCGCCACTTGCCGCGCCAAGCGTTTGAACAGAAACAATTGGTCGGCGACGGCCAGGGCGTCGGAATGGCGGATGCTGATTTCGAACTGGCAGGGACCGTCTTCGTGGATCAGCGTCTCGAGCTGGATCCCCTGGGTTTCGCTGAACTCGTAAAGCTCCTCGAACAACTCGTCGAACTCGTCGATGGCGTCGAGGGAGAAGACGTGTTGTCCGAACTCGGACAGCCCGGACGAGCCGCGCGGCGGCTGCGGCTTGATGATCACGTCTTCGAACTTGGCGATCAGATAAAACTCCACCTCCGGCCCGACGATCGGCGTCCAGCCCTTCGCATGGTAGCGCGCGACGACGTCTTTCAGGACCTGGCGCGGCGCGAGCCAGTAGGGCGTCCCGTCGCGGGCGGCCGCGTCGCAAATGATGCAGGCGGTCCGATCGCGCGTCCACGGCGTCAAATGGATCGTCGACAGATCGCATTGTAGTTCGAGGTCGCGCTCGACCCGGTCCACATGATCGTTGTACGTAATTTCACCGTGGACATTGATGGCGTAGGTGACTTCGGAGACGCGCAAGCCGCCGTTCGCGTAATTCTCTAGAAAGAGCGACGGCGCCATCGACTTGCCGCGCGCCGCGCCCGTGATGGCGGGCACGATGCAGGAGATTTCGTTCACGCGGCGGGTTTGCAGCCAGTTCTGAAGGTCGGCGAGTTCCATGGGGCTCCTTATTCCGCCGCGTCCGACGGCGCGGCGTAAACGCGCTCGCCGCCAAGCCAGGTTTCGAGAACGGTGGTCTCGGCGATGTCGAACGCGCGTCCCTCCGCGGCGAGATCAAGTATGTGGCGGTCGACGACGATGAAGTCCGCGAGCCTGCCGACTTGCAGCATCCCCGTCTTGTCCTGTCGCAAAGCCTCGGCGGCGAGGCGGGTGTAAGCGTCGCGCGCGGCGTAGACGTCGATCGCCTCATCCTCGTTCAGGGGCGGCGCGCCGGGCGTCGCCCGCGTAACGGCCGCCGCCACGTTGACGAAAGGCCGGGGGTCCGGCGTGTCGACCGGCGCGTCCGAGCCGGCGATCACCGCGCCGCCCGCCGCAGCGATGGAGGCCGCCGGATAGGCGTTCGAAACGTATGTGCTCTGAGGGTCGTAGAGACCGTCGAGTTCGCTCACGTCGTCGAGGAATGGAATGATGGTCATGTCGTAGGGTCGGTCCGTGATCGCCCAGGCGAAGGTGAACGACGCGTAGGCGCCGAGCTTTGCGAACCGCGGCCGGTCCTCCGGTCGAACAAGGTGGAGGTGGGTGACGATATGGCCCGCCGGTTTGCGTCCCGCCTGCGCCGCGGCGATGGCGTCGAGGCTCGCCGTCACGGTGCGGTCGCCGATGGCGTGGATCATGAAGCGATAGCCCGCGTCGGTCCCGGCGTCGACGAACGCGTCGATCGTCTCCTGGCTGTAGTTCAGGACGCCGTTGGAGCGCGCGCACTGCGCCGGATCATGGCCGTGTTCAGCGCGGAAGGCGGCGGGATCCGCGTCCGCGGCGTCGGCGCAATAGTCGGCGTCGGGATCGACGTAGGCCTCGACCTCGAGCGCGCCGTCGAGCCCGCGCTTGAATATCGGCTGCTTGTAATCGCGCGAGAACGCCGCGTTCGGCAGGGTGGGCGGATCGGCGAGGGGGTCGCCTTCAAGAACGCCGTCGGCGAACAACTTCAGGAAATCGGCTTTGATCAATGCGTGGGCGGCGTATTTCGCGCGCAGCTTGTCCGCCTCGGCGATCAGCAAGGCCGCGTCGAAGCCGCCGTCGGGCCGCCTGAAATCGTTGGGGTCGAGATGAAGCGCGAGCGTGGCGCGGGCCTTCATCTCGCCGCGCTCCAGGATTTCATCGTAGACGGCGCGTTCGTCGGCGCGCACGGCCGCGTCCATGAAGGACGTGATCCCGCGCGGCGCGGTGACCTCGAACAGTTTTTCGGCGTTCGCGAGCCGCGCGGCGCGCCAGCCGGCCGTCAGATCGACGCCGGCGCTCAACAGGTCGAGCGCCGGGTCCTCGTTGACGCGGCCATTGGGCTCGCCCGTCTCGTCGACGCCGAAGTAGACGGCGTAGTCTTTATATTCGTCGCGGAGCGTTGCGGCCGTCACCGGCGGTTCGGCCGCAGCGAGCGCGGCGCTGTTGACGGCGTTGTGGTGGCCGTCGCTGCCGTAGAGGATCGTCGGCGTCTCCGGCGCGGCGGCGGCGAGAGCGGCGCGGATCGTCTGAAATCCGCCGGCGGGGGCGTTGCCGACGGCGAAGTTCCAGCTGTTGACCGCGAACCACGCTTCGTCTGCGACCGGGGCGTCGGTGCGGCAGGCGGCGACCGCCGCGGAAATTTCGGCGAGGTCGAGCGGTTCGTTGTCGAGCGTGCACTCGCCGACGTCCATCGCGCTCACCGGGTGGATGTGCGTGTCGTGGAGGCCCGGAAGGATAAGCGCGCCGTCGAGCGCTATGGTCTCCGTGCTTGCGCCGGCGAACGCGTCCGTTCCGTCGAGATCGCCTGCGTAGACGATCTCGCCATCGCGCACGGCGAGCGCTTCGACGTATGTGCGCGCGGCGTCGCCGACATAGATCGGCGGGCCGGTCACGATAAAGTCTGCGGGCGCCGGCGGCGGGCCGTCCCCGTCGGCGCAGGCCCCAAGCGCGACGGCGAACAGAACGGCGAGAACGAGGCGAAGGCGGCGCATGCGTAGAGGTCCCCTGAAAACCAACGCCTCACATAGAGAGCGCCGCGTCGGCGCGCTAGGCGAGGGCCGATGACCGGGTCCGCGGCGGCCGCGCTGCGCAAGGGGTTCGCAAAGCTCGAGGCGGGCGACGCGCGCGGCGCGGCGGCGTGCTGCAAGGCGGCGCTTGCGGCCGAACCGGACAATCCGCGGGGCCATTTCCTCGTCGGGCTCGCCGCGAGCGCCCTCAATGACTGGCCGACGGCGGCGCGCGCCTTTGGCGCCGTCATCAAGCTCGATCCCACGAGCGCCGCCGGCCACGCCCAGCTCGCGCGCGCGCTCCTGACGCTCGGCCGCCCGTTGCAGGCGGAGACGGCGCTCGCCGACGCGGCGGCTCGCGCGGAGGATGCGCCAAATGCGCCAGACGCCGCGGTCGCCGTTCTGATCGGCATGTGCCACGGCCTTCTTGGCGCCCACGCAGCGGCGAGGGGGTGGCACGCGCGCGCCGTCGCGGCCGTCCGTGACAATCCGGCGTATGCGGTGAATTACGCGACGTGTCTGTCGACGCTTGGCGAGACGGCTGCCGCGACGGCGGCGTGCGAGCGCGTCCTCGCCCGTGAGCCGGAAAACCCGCAGGCGCACTGGTTGCGGGGGAGCCTCGTGCGCGCGACCGACGTCGCCGACGCCGAACGATTGCGCGCGCGCGCGGATGCGGCGCGAGGCCCGATTGCGCGGGCGTTTCTGGCGTACGCCGCCGGCAAGGCGTTCGAAGACGTGGCGGACTGGCCGCGCGCGTTCGAGGCGTATTCGCTTGGCGCGGCGGCGAAACGCGCGACGCTCGCCTATGACGTGACGGCCGAGAGGGCTGCGTTCGACGCGCGCGCCGAAACTTACGACGCTGCGTGGCGAGCGCGCGCCGGCGACGGCGTTGACGACCCGTCGCCCATTTTCGTCGTCGGCCAGCCGCGCACCGGCACAACGCTGATCGAACGCATTCTGACGAGCCACAGCGCCGTCGCCTCCGCCGGTGAGCCGCAGCAGTTCGGCCTGTCCGTGCGCCGGCTCGCGGGCGTGCGCGGCGCCGGGCGCTGGTCGGCCGACGTCGCGCGCGCCGCCGCGTCCATCGATCCGCAGGCGTTAGGCCGCGAATATCTGCGCGCGCTCGCGCCGATCCGGCCGGACGCGCCGCGCTTCGTCGACAAGCTGCCGGGCAACTATCAACACCTGCCGCTGATCCTGGCGGCGCTGCCGAAGGCGCGCATCGTGCACGTCAGGCGTGGGGCGATGGACGCCTGTTTCGCGAGCTTCAAACAGCTCTTCGCCGACGCCTATCCGCACTCGTACGACCAGGCGGAGACGGCGCGCCACCATGTCCGGTACCGCCGCCTGATGGACTGCTGGCGTGCGGCGTTCCCCGGGCGGTTCTTCGAAATCTCCTACGAAGAGACGGTCGCCGACCTCGAGCCGAATGCGCGCGCGCTGATCGCCGCCGCAGGGCTCGAGTGGGAGCCGGCCTGCCTCGACTTTCACCGGCAGGCGGCGCCGGTGGCGACGGCGAGCGCAACGCAGGTGCGGGAGCCGGCGCACACGCGCTCGGTCGGCCGCTGGCGGCGCTATGGCGATCGCCTCGCTCCCATGCGCGCGGTCCTTGAGAACGCCGGCGTTCCGCTCGATTAGGCCCCGCGCATTGATGCTCCGGCGCCTTTTCGATATCGACGCGGGCTCCGCAATACGGGCCGGCGCGCCCTCAAGACGCGAAAGGCGCCCCGAGCCATGACCCTGACGCGCGAGCGCATCTTCCAGCTCTTCAAATACGCCGTCTACGGTTTTCTCGCCGTCAACACGGCGTATTTCTTCTTCGAAAGCCTCGCCGGCCTGCGCTTCGTCGAGCGCGACGGCCTCGATTGGGGCGAGGTGATCGTCGCCTTCGCCTCGCCGATCGACACGGCCGCGTGGCTCGTTCTCCTCCTCGCCTTCGAAATGGAGACCTACGTCGTCGACGACGAGGATCTGCGCGGGCGGATCGCCTGGGCCTTCGCGGGCGTCAACGTCGTCTGTTACGCGATCATCGTCTACTCGTTCTTCGGCTATGTGGGCGTCGGCGCGATCCCGGCGGGCTTTGCGGCGTACGCAGGCGCGCCGCCGTGCGACCTCGCCGGGACCGGCGCTTCGCTCGCCCGGAGCCTCGACAAGTACGATCCGTTGACGGCGGCGAATTGCGCCTCCCTCGGCGCCGCGCCGGTCTTCAACGCCGGGCTCGACATGTTCGCAACGCCGGCGATCCGTGACCGGATGGCCTGGCTCGCAACCCTTGACATCGTCAATTCGGGCTCGTGGCTGATCGTTGTGACGATCCTGCAGGTCGAGGTCCTGCTGACGGCGACGCGTCGCCTGTCGGAGGCGATGTCGAACGTCTTTCGCATTATGAAGTATTCGCTTTACGCCGTCCTCGCCTTCGCAGCGTTCGAGTGGGCCCGCCTCGGAGCGCCCTGGGACGCATGGGACGCGTTACTGTGGCTGGTGGCGTTTTTCTTCATTGAGCTGAACATTTTGAGCTGGCAGTCGGAGACCGGAACGGCCGCGGACGCCGGCTGATGGGCCTTGACGTTCTGACGGCGAACGACCGGCCCGGCGCCCATCCGCCGCCCTACTACGCCGCGAGCGCAACGCCGCTCGACGCGTTCGCGCCGCTTGGCGCGGACAGACGCGCCGACGTCTGCGTCATCGGCGGCGGTTACGCCGGCCTCGCCGCGGCGCGTCGGCTTGCGACGGCGGGCCTCGACGTCGCGCTTCTCGACGCCCATCGCGTCGGCTGGGGCGCGTCGGGACGCAACGGCGGCCAGGTCGCCACGGGGCAGCGTCTGGAGCCCGACGATCTCGAAGCGGCCGTGGGGTCCGACGACGCCCGCCGTTTGTGGGACGTCGCCGAACGGGCGAAGCGTCGCGTCGTTGAGCTTTGCGCCCATGGCGAAGACGGATGCGACCTGCGGCGCGGCGTTGTCGACGTCACGGAGAAGCCGCGGCGTCTTGACGAATTCCGCGCCTACGCCGACGCGCTGCGCGCGCGCTACGACTATGGCGGCGCGCGGTTTCTCGATCGCGAAGAGACGCGCGCGATCGTCGCTAGCGAGGCCTATGTCGGCGGCGTTCTTGACGCTGACGCCTATCATCTGCACCCGCTCAAGTTTGCGCTTGGGCTCGCCCGCGCCGCGGCCGCGGCCGGCGCGGCGATCTTCGAGCGCACGCGCGCGGCGCGCATCGGGGAGGGCGCGCCCATCCGCGTCGAGACGGACCGCGGCGTGGTCGTCGCCGATGCGGTCGTGTTCGCCGCCAACGGCTACCATGGCGGCCTCGAGCGGCGCGTCGCCGACCGCGTCCTCCCGATCAACAATTTTCTGATCGCCACGGAGCCCCTCGGTCGCGCGCGCGCCGACGCGCTCATCGGGGACCGCGTCGCCGTCAGCGACGATCGCTACGTCGTCAACTACTTCAGATTGTCCGCGGACGATCGTCTTCTCTTCGGCGGTCGCGAGACCTACCGCTACCGCTTCCCGAGGGACGTTAAATCCTACGTCCGCGCCGCGATGGTCAGCGTTTTCCCGCAGCTCGCCGACGTCGGCGTCGAGTACGGCTGGGGCGGCGTTCTCGGGATCACGATGAGCCGTATGCCCCATGTCGAGCGTCTGCGCGCCGGCGTCTACAGCCTTGGCGGTTATTCCGGCCCCGGCGTCGCCATGGCGACCGGACTTGGTGAAATCGTCGCGGACGCCGTCGCCGCATCGCTCGCTGGCAAGACCGCGCCGGCGGATTTCCTCGCCCAGGCGCGCGCGCCGACGCCGCCGTTTCCCGGCGGTTACGCGGCGCGTCTGCCGATCCTGCAACTCGGCATGCTCTACTACGGCCTGCGCGATCGGCTTTAGACGGCGCAATCAATGCGCACGCGATCGTAGCGCGCGCGCCACACCTCCGCGAAATTCGCGCCCGTCGCGCGTCAACCGCCATGCATCAGGCCATCGCTGGCCCCGCGGGGCCCCCGCGGCCTTGCGATGCACTGCAATATGCCTCATACGCCGCGGCCCTTCGCGCGCTTGTGATGCGTGTTGATCAAGAGTTGAGGAGCGACTGCAATGGACCGAACGACCCCCGCAAAACGCGCGCCGCGCCTTTTATTCGCCGGGTGTTCGATCTTGGCGCTGACGACTGCGGCCGCCAAAGCGCAGGTGAGCGGGACCGACGAAATCGTCGTCACAGCCCAGAAACGCGAGGAGTCGATCCGCGACGTGCCGCTGGCGATCACGGCGGTGACGGCGGAGTTCACCCGCGACGTCAACCTCAACGACGTCAAGGACCTCGTAACGTTCACGCCCGGCGTCACCGGCAACTCTCAAGACAGCTTCATCGACACATTGTCGGTGCGGGGCATTTTGACGAACGATTTCGGCATTGGCGGCGAGCCGTCGGTCGGCTTCTTCAAGGACGGGCTCTACCAGGGCCGCAACGGCGCCGTCGTCACGAGCCTTTACGACCTTGACCGGGCCGAGATCCTCCGTGGGCCGCAGAATTTCCTCTTCGGGCGCAGCGCCATCGGCGGCGCCGTCAGCGTCGTCACGGCCAAACCAAAAGTCGGCGTCTACGAAGGCTACGCCGAGCTCGACGTCGGCTCGCGCGGCCGCGCCATCGCCGAAGGCGCCGTTAACATTCCAGTGGCGGAGAACTTCGCCTTGCGGATCGCGGCCTACGGCGCCCACGAAAACGGCTTCGTCAACAACGCCGCGCTGCCGAACGCCGACCCCGCCATCATTCAGGAGAAGTACGCGTTCCGCCTGTCTTCGTTGTATGAAGCCAATCGCGTCTCCGCGCTCTTCACCGCCGAATACGAGGACCGCAACCAGTCCGGCTCGCTTTACCGCGCGACGGGCCTGAGCGAGGGCTTTGCGATTCTCAACGAGCTCACCGGCGTGACCATCGACGCCGACGGCCGTGACATCGACAGCGATCTCTCCCTTGGCGAGCGCGACGACGCGGAGATCCTGAGTTTCGGTTTTCGCCTCGACGTCGACCTCGGCTACCTCACGCTCACCTCGCTGACGGGGTACAAGGATCACCAGTACGACTACGCCGAAGACTTCGACGGCTCGCCCCTCAACATCAACAGCTACGCCCAGGAGCAGGAAGGCGAATACTTCGAGCAGGAGGTTCGCGTCGTCTCGGACGATTCAGGCCCGTTCGACTGGTACGCGGGGGTGTCGTACTACGATGAAAACATTGACGCGTCGTTCGTCAATCAGGGCGATGAGGAACTCCTCTGCGCCTTCTACTATTTCACTTATTACGGCGTGAACAACTTCGGAAGCTGTCTGCCCACCGTTTACTATGCGACGGCGGTCCCGGAGGGCCTCTTCGAACAAAACCTCGCTCGCGGGCGCTATTCCGGCTGGGCGGCCTATGTCGACGCGACCTACGCTTTCTCGGATCGCTTCGATGTCGGCGTCGGCCTTCGCTACGAACGCAACCTGCGGCGCTTCTCGTTGAACGCCCTGCCGGTGACGAGCGCGCTCGGACCGTTTTTCGCGAGCGGGTTCTCCACAGACGGCTTTGTCGACGGCCGCGAGGTTTTCGACGCCGTGACGCCGCGCTTCGTCGGCCGATATCGACCGAACGAGAACTGGCTTGTCTTCGCGAGCGCGACGCGAGGCTTCAAGTCCGGCGGCTTCGGCTCCTTCGCCGTATCGCCGTCGGTCACGCCGGGTTCGACGGGGCTCACCAACGCAGACGTCGGTCCGGACCCGTTCGATCCGGAACGGGCATGGAGTTATGAAATCGGCACGAAAGGCTCGCTCTTCGACGGCCGCGCTATCGTCGACGCTAACGTCTATTACTACGTCTATCGCGATCTACAGCTCAACGTGCCGGGCTCGGGCGGGTCGATCGTCGTCGACAATGTGGGCCGCGTGGAGGGTTGGGGCGTTGAGGGCTCCGCCAACCTGGCGCTCACGGATAACATCAGCTTGCTGATCAATGGCGCCTACGCCGACACCGAGGTCTCCGAGGCCCAGGCCGTCTGCGACGGCACGGATCTTTGCGAAGGCTCGTCGCAGCCGCAGGTGCCGACGTTCTCCGGCTCCGCCGTCCTGCAAGGCGCCTGGATCTGGGGCCCCGGCGCCGTCGAGGCGCAGGCGGAGGTCTTCGGCCAGACTGAGACCTTCGGCGGGTTCCTGCAGCTCCCCGAAGCGGTGAACGACGGCTACGCCGATCTCTCTATCCGCCTCGGCTACGCCGCTGACGCGGGCTGGACGCTGACGGGCTACATTGAGAACGTGACCGACGCGATCTACTTCGACGGGGTCGCGGAGAGCGCCGGGATCATCCCCGCCCACGTCTTCGGTCCGAGCCGGCCGCGCACCTTCGGCGCGCGCATCGCCTTCGACTTCGGCGGCTGATCCTCGCGCCGGGCCGCGTCGCCGCGGGGTTTCCAACGCGGTTCGCGCGCGCCGGGCGGCGATCATGGCCGATCCTCGCGCCAGCGCCGTTCCACCGAAGACCGAGAGAGCGGCGCGGCGGCGCGCGGCCGTTGCTTTTAATTTGGGCGATGGCGTAGACGAGCGGCGCGCGAAACGCGCTGCAAGGGCTTGACATTGCTTGTCTCTGCCTTGTGCGGCGCACAATAATCGCGGGTCGAATGTGGGAGGAACGCGAATGGCGGACGACGCCCGCGCGCCGACGCGCGCAGAACGCGACGGCGCGGCACCTTTGAGCCTTAACGTGCCGGAGCCGGAGTTCCGCCCGGGCGACACGCCTGACTTCTCCGATGTGCCGATCCCCAAAGCGGGCGCCGTGCGCCGCCCGCCGATCGACGCCGCGGCGGAAGACGTGCACGACCTCGCCTATACGATCATCCGTGTATTGAACAGAGAAGGCGAAGCCGTCGGGCCCTGGGCGGAGGCGCTGAGCGACGACGAATTGCGCCAGGGTTTGCGTGACATGATGACCGTGCGCGCTTTCGACGCCCGCATGCTGATGGCCCAGCGCCAGGGGAAGACGTCGTTCTACATGCAGTGCCTGGGCGAGGAGGCGATCGCCTGCGCCTTTCGTCGCGCGCTGAGCCCGGGCGACATGAACTTTCCGACCTATCGCCAGCAGGGTCTCCTCATCGCCGACGGCTACCCCATCGTCGACATGATGAACCAGATTTATTCGAACGCGGCCGATCCCTTGAACGGCCGACAGCTGCCGATCATGTATTCGTCGAAAAAGCACGGCTTCTTCACGATCTCCGGCAACCTGGCGACGCAGTTCGTTCAGGCCGTCGGCTGGGCCATGGCGTCGGCCATCAGGGGCGACGATAAAATCGCCGCGGGCTGGATCGGCGACGGGTCGACGGCGGAGAGCGATTTCCATTCGGCGATGGTATTCGCCTCGACCTACTTGCCGCCGGTCGTCCTCAACATCGTCAACAATCAATGGGCGATCTCGACGTTCCAGGGCATTGCGCGGGGCAAGGCGGCGACGTTCGCCGCCCGGGGCCTCGGCTTCGGCGTTCCCTCGCTCCGGGTCGACGGCAACGACTACCTCGCCGTCTACGCCGTCGCCAAATGGGCGATCGAGCGGGCGCGGCGCAATTTGGGCCCGACGCTGATCGAATACGTTACGTATCGCGCCGGCGCCCACTCTACGTCGGACGACCCATCCGGATACCGACCAAAGGAAGAATCGGCGATATGGCCGCTTGGCGATCCGGTGGAGCGCCTGAAAGGCCATCTGATCGCCAAGGGCGAGTGGTCCGACGAGCGTCATGTCCAGGCCCAGAGCGAGATCGAGAGCATGGTCGTCCAGGCGCAAAAAGAAGCGGAGAAGAACGGCACGCTCCACGACGGCGCCAAACCCTCCGCACGGGAAATGTTCGAGGACGTTTACAAAGAGACGCCGATGCACCTCGTCCGTCAGCGCCAGGAAGCGGGGATCTAACGCCATGGCGCGCATGACCATGATCGAGTCGATTCGCGACGCAATGGACGTCGCCATGGGCCGCGACCCTAACGTCGTCGTATTCGGCGAAGACGTCGGTTACTTCGGCGGCGTCTTCCGATGCACGGCGGGCCTGCAGGAAAAGTATGGCAAGGAGCGCTGCTTCGACGCGCCGATCAACGAAAGCGGCATCGTCGGCGCGGCGATCGGCATGGCGGCGTACGGCGTGCGCCCCTGCGTAGAGATTCAGTTCGCCGACTATATGTTCCCTGGGTACGATCAATTGACCCAGGAAGCCGCGCGCATCCGCTACCGCTCCAATGGCGACTTCACCGTGCCGATGACCGTTCGTATGCCGACGGGCGGCGGCATTTTCGGCGGCCAGACCCACAGCCAGAGCCCCGAAGCGCTTTTCGCCCACGTGTGCGGATTGAAGACCGTCATCCCCTCGAACCCGATCGACGCGAAGGGGCTTCTCATCGCCGCGATCGAGGACGACGATCCGGTCGTCTTTCTCGAGCCGAAGCGGCTCTATAACGGCCCCTTCGACGGCCACCATGACCGGCCGGTGACGCCGTGGAAAAAGCACGAACTCGGCGACGTGCCTGAAAGCCACTACACAACGCCGATCGGCGAAGCGATCGTGCGTCGCGAGGGGCGCGCCGTCACGGTACTGACCTACGGCACCATGGTTCACGTCGTCGAAGCCTCGGCGGCGGAGACGGGCGTAGACGCGGAGATCATCGATTTGCGAACGATCGTGCCCTTGGATCTTGAGACAATCGAAGCCTCGGTGCGCAAGACCGGCCGCTGCGTCATCGTCAACGAGGCGACGAAAACCTGCGGCTTCGCGGCCGAACTCATGTCCGTCGTCATGGAGGCGTGCTTCTATCATCTCGAAGCGCCGGTGCGCCGCGTGACGGGCTGGGATACGCCGTACCCGCATAGTCATGAATGGGCCTATTTTCCCGGACCGGCGCGCGTCGGCGAGGCGCTGAAGTCGGTCATGGAGGCGGCGTAATGGGCGTCCATATCATCAAGCTGCCGGACGTCGGCGAGGGCGTCGCCGAGGCCGAACTCGTCGAGTGGCTCGTCGACGACGGCCAGAACGTGCGCGAGGACGACGTGCTCGCCTCGGTCATGACCGACAAGGCGACCGTTGAGATCCCGGCGCCCGTCGAAGGCAAGGTCGTCTGGCGCGGCGCGAACGTGGGCGACGTCGTCGCCGTCGGTTCGCCGATCATTCGCCTTGAGGTGGACGGCCCCGGCAACGCCGACGCGGCCGCGCTCGCCGCGGACGACGCCAAGGCCGAGGCGCCGGAGCCTAAGGAGAAAGCGCCGCCCAAAGAGGAAGCGGTTCCGGAAAAGCCGGCGACGAACGGCGCGACCGCCCGCGCGGCGCCGACCGCGAAAGCGCCGTCGCCGCCGGTCAAGCGCGCGCCGACGAAGCGCCGCCCCGAGGGCGACAGGCCGCTCGCCTCGCCGGCGGTGCGCATGCGCGCTCTCGACAACGGCGTCGACCTGCGTCGGGGCGAAGGCGCAGGCCCCGCGGGCCGCGTCACCCACGACGACCTTGACGCATATTTCGATGGGGCCGGGACGCCCTCGGTCGGCCGCGGCCGCGCGCCTGACGGATCGGTCACGGAGATCCCGATGATCGGCCTGCGGCGCAAAATCGCGGAAAAGATGTCGGTCGCCAAGTCGCGCATCCCGCACATTACGTATGTGGAGGAAATCGACGTCACGGCGCTTGAAGACCTGCGTGCGCGGATGAACGCCGACCGGCGAGAGGACCAGCCGAAACTCACGATTCTGCCGTTTCTGATGCGCGCCATGGCCCGCGCGATCGAAGACGTCCCGCAGGTGAACTCGATCTACGACGACGAGGCGGGCGTCGTGCGCCGACATGGCGGCATGCACATGGGCGTCGCCGCGCAAACGGATAATGGCCTCGTCGTGCCCGTCGTGCGCCATGTGGAGGCGCTCGGGCTGTGGGATTGCGCGCGGGAGCTCAACCGCCTCGCCGCGGCGGCTCGCGAGGGTAAGTGCGCTCGCGACGAGCTGACGGGCTCGACGATCACGATCACGTCGCTTGGCGCCATGGGCGGGGTCGCCACGACGCCGGTCATCAACCACCCGGAGGTGGCGATCGTCGGCGTCAACAAAATGCGCACCCTGCCCATGTGGGACGGCGCCCAGTTCGTTCCGCGCAAGGCGATGAACCTGTCGTCGAGCTTCGACCACCGCGTGATCGACGGCTGGGACGCGGCCGTCTTCGTCCAGCGCATCAAGGGGCTTCTGGAAGCGCCGGCGACGATTTTCATCGAGGACTGACGACATGGCGGAGATCACCTGCAAGCTGCTCGTCGTCGGGGCGGGGCCGGGCGGCTATGTCTGCGCCATCCGCGCCGGTCAGTTGGGGCTAGACACAGTCATCGTCGAGGCGGCCGCCCACGGCGGCACATGCCTGAACGTCGGCTGCATCCCCTCCAAGGCGCTCATTCACGTCGCCAACGAGTTCGAAAAAGCCGCCCGCTTCGCCAACGGCTCGCCCATCGGCGTACGTTCGTCGGCGCCCGAGATCGACCTTGAGAAGACCGTCGCGTGGAAAGACGGGATCGTCGGGCGGCTTACGGGCGGCGTCGGCGGGCTCCTCAAAAAGTCGAAGGTCCGGGCACTGAAGGGCTGGGCGACGTTCGTCGACGGCAAGACGGTGAAGGTTCGCGGCGAAGACGAAGAGACGACCGTCCGGGCGGAAAACGTCGTCATCGCTACGGGCTCGACGCCGGTCGAACTGCCGTTCCTGCCGTTTGGAGCCGACGTCGTTTCCTCGAGCGAGGCCTTGTCGCTGCCCGCCGTGCCGGAGACGCTCGCGATCGTCGGCGCCGGCTATATCGGCCTTGAGATGGGGACGGCGTTCGCCAAGCTCGGCGCGAGGGTGACGATCGTCGAAGCGGCCGACCGCATCCTGCCGAGCTACGACGCGGATCTTACGAAGCCGGTCGCGAAGCGCCTCAAGAGCCTCGGCGTCGACGTGCGCCTCGGGGCTAAGGCGACAAGCTTCGCGGAAGGCGCGCTTGAAATCGAGACGGGCGGCGAGACCGTCTCGATACCGGCCGCGAAGGTTCTCGTCACCGTCGGGCGGCGTCCGCTGACGGAAGGTTGGGGGCGGGAGGAGCTCGCGCTCGACATGGACGGACCGTTCGTCAAGATCGATGAGCACTGCCGCACGGCGATGAAAGGCGTCTACGCCATCGGCGACGTCACCGGCGAGCCGATGCTCGCCCACCGGGCGATGGCGCAAGGGGAAATGGTCGCCGAGATCGTCGCCGGCGAGAACCGCGTTTGGGACAAGCGGGCGCTCCCGGCCGTGTGCTTCACCGACCCCGAGGTGCTGACCGTCGGCCTTTCCCCCGATGAGGCGCAGGCGGAAGGACACGACGTCGAAATCGCCTCGTTCCCGTTCGCCGCCAACGGCCGCGCCATGACGATGGAGACGGAGGACGGCTTCGTGCGCGTCGTTGCGCGCAAGTCGGATCATCTGGTGCTCGGCCTCCAGGCCGTCGGGGGCGGCGTCGCGGAGCTTTCCGCCGCCTTCGGTCTGGCGGTTGAAATGGGCGCGCGGGTCGAGGACATTGCGGGCACGATTCACGCGCACCCGACCCAGGGTGAAGCCTTTCAGGAAGCGGCGCTCAAAACGCTTGGCCACGCTCTCCACATCTAACCCGGCCGCCAAACGGTCGCGAAAAGCGCCGCCGCTAGAGATCGGCTGGCGCGAATGGGCGCGCTTGCCCGATCTCGGCGTCGACCTCATCAAGGCGAAGATCGATACGGGCGCGAAAACGTCCGCAATCCACGCCTACGAAATTCGCAAGACCGAACGGAACGGCGCGCCATGGGTCGCGTTCCTACTGCATCCGGTGCAAAAGCGCCGCCGGCCGGAGGTCGCCTGTTTCGCGCCGATCGCCGACATTCGCAGCATCCGCAGCTCCAACGGCGGGTTGCAAGAGCGGATCGTGATCCGTACGACCCTCGCAATGGGCGCGCGCTCCTGGGCGATCGATTTGTCGCTCACGAACCGGGACGAGATGGGCTACCGCATGCTGGTCGGTCGCGACGCGCTGAAGGCGACCGTCATTCGACCCGCGAAGTCGTTCCTGTTGGGCGGCGCGGACGCCGTAGCGCCAGCGCCAAGCCCAGGGCCGAGCGCGGCCAAAACGTAACTCAGACAAAAAGAAGGAGGGTTGACGTGCGACTAGCCTTGCTATGCCGAAACGCCTCGCTTTATTCCCACCGCCGCCTCGTAGAAGCCGCCGAGATGCGTGGCCACGAGATTGACGTGGTCAACCACCTACAGTGCTACATCAACATCACCTCGCACCGGCCGAGCGTGCGCTATCACGACCAGAATCTGCCCGTGTACGACGCGGTGATCCCGCGCATCGGCGCATCGGTCACGTTTTACGGCACGGCTGTTTTGCGCCAGCTCGAAGTGATGGGCGTTTATCCGCTTAACGAATCCGTCGCGATCACGCGTTCGCGCGACAAGCTGCGCTCGATGCAGCTTCTGGCGCGAAAGGGCATCGGCCTGCCGGTTACGGTCTTCGCCCACCGGACAAGCAATGCGAGCGAAGTCATCGAGCTCGTCGGCGGCGCGCCCGTCGTCATCAAGCTCCTCGAAGGCACGCAAGGGATCGGCGTCGTTCTCGGCGAAACCCAGAAGGCGGCGGAGTCGATCGTTCAGGCGTTCGGCGGCGTACGGACAAACATCCTTGTGCAGGAATTCATAAAAGAGGCGGGCGGGGAGGATGTTCGCTGCCTCGTCGTCGGCGACAAGGTCGTCGCCTCAATGAAACGCAAAGGCAAGGAGGGCGACTTTCGCTCGAACCTCCACCGCGGCGGCTCGGCGGAAAAAGTCAAAATCACGCCGGGGGAGCGGTCGACCGCCGTCGCCGCCGCCAAGGCCATGGGCCTGAACGTCTGCGGCGTCGACATGCTGCGCTCGAACCATGGGCCCGTGGTGATGGAGGTGAACTCATCGCCCGGCCTCGAGGGCGTCGAGCGCGCGACGGAAATCGACGTCGCCGGACGCATCATCGAGTTCATCGAAAAAAATCAGAAGCCCAACAAGACAGCGACCCGCGGCAAGGGCTGCCGCGCAGGCGTCAGCCGGCTTCGACGACGGCGCGCATGGCGTCGAGATGGGCCGCCAACGCGCGAAACACGGCGGCGACGTCCTCGACCTCGCGGGCGACGGCGTCAAACTCTCGCTCCTCTATCGCTTCGCGCACGCCGGGCAGGGTCTTCACGCCGTATCCGGTGTAAAAGCCCGGCGCGTAGATATGGTGCTTGAACCATGGCCGCCGCGGCAGGCCCTCCGCGCGAGTCAGTTTCCGCTCCGCTTCGCGCATCATCGCGTTGAGACGCGCGCGCGCTTCGCCGGACGTCTCGCCCTCCGACCGCGCGGCCTCGAAAGCGTCCGCCGCCGCTTCGGCCGCTGCGAGCGCATTCAGCATCGGCGCGAAGTTGAAGTAGGGCACGGGCCGCTTCGCTTCGGGCGCGACAAGCCTCTCGCGCGGGTCGGCGGCCGTGTCGAATACGCCGTCGGCGACGAGCGCGTTGTGGCGCTCGGTCTCATCGCGCATATCGTCCGTGAGCGCCTTCACTTCGTCCGCATAGCGCTTTATCGCCTCGGTGAGCGTCGAAAATTCGAACGGCAACGTCTCGGCGTTAGCAAGACGCAACGTCGCACGCCCAGTGGTCTTTGCGAGCGCTCCGCCATACGCGAAGCCGGGATCGATATGCGCGACGTAGTGTGCGTATGAGTCGTAAACGGAGTGGTAGACGCCGTATTCGTCCTCGCCGCCGAAACCGAGATTAAGCGACGCGATCCCCGCATGCTGGAGGAACGCCGAATAGTCCGACCCCGACCCGAGCGGCGACAGGCGGAACGTTTCGCCGCTCTCGTACGCTTTGCGCAGCGCGTCGGGCCCATGGAGGCGCGCCCGGGCGCGCACGCGTTCGGCGACGCTCGCGTTCTGCGCGGGGTCGTCGACGGCCTCGGCGATTTCGGCGAACATCGCTTGCAGCGTGTGGCTGCCGCCGGCGTTGAGGAAGCCGCGGCCGTTCGAGTCGGTGTTGATGTAGGCGACGAGCTTCGCCTGCAGTTCGGCGAGATGGTCTTCGACCCACTCGACCGAGCCGAGGAGAGCCGGCTCCTCCGCGTCCCAACCGGCGTAGACGACGGTGCGTTTGGGGCCGCGTCCCTCGCGGGCGAGTTCGCCGACGATGCGCGCCTCCTCCATGAGCGCGGCCATGCCCGAGACCGGATCCCGCGCGCCGTTCGCCCAGGCGTCGTGGTGGTTGCCGCGCATCACCCATTCGTCCGGATACGTTGAGCCCTTCAGCGTGGCGACGACGTTCTGGGCGGGTACGAGATCCCAGTCGAATTCGAGCTTCAGCCGCACGACCGCCGGTCCCGGTCCCACATGATAGGTGAGGGGCATCGCGCCGCGCCAGCGAGCCGGCGCCACCGGGCCGCCAAGCGCGGCAAGGATCGGCATGGCGTCGGACGCTGAAATCGGCAGCACCGGGATTTTCAGGAGATTGTCCGCTTCGGCGCGGGGAATGCGTTTGGCGTCGTTCGTCGCCCCGCGATAGGGGGTCAACGGGTCGCCGGGGCGCAGGGGCAGATCAAGCACTGAGCCCATCTGCACCGCGCCGTTCGGCCGATAGCCGCCCTCCGGGTAGGCGTCGCCGCGGAAATAGCCGTCGTCTTCCGGGTCCGTATAGAGAAGTACGCCGAGCGCGCCCTTCTCCTGCGCCACTTTCGGCTTGATGCCGCGCCACGAACCGCCATAGCGCGCTAGGACGAGCTTGCCTTCGACGTCGATCCCGAGGCGCTCCAGATCTTCATAATCCTTCGGCACGCCCTGATTGACGAACACCACCTCGGCGGTGACGTCGCCGTCGGCGCTGAAGGAGTTGTAGGTGGGCAAGCGCTCGTCGTTCGGCGCCGACGCCGGATCGCCGGGGATCTCAGGCTCCGCGAGCGAAGCTTCGTAGGCGAACGGCGCTTTCATTTCGACGATCCGCACCCGCGGCGTCGGAAACAACACCTGATACGTCTCGATTTTGGTTTCATAACCCCAGGAGCGGAACTTCTCCGCCATGAACTTCGCGACCTCGTCGCCGAAGGCGGATCCGGCATGATGCGGGCGCGAGGACATGAACTTCGTCCAGTCGTCAATGTTCTGAACGTCGACGCGCTCGTCGAACGCTTTTTCGAGGGCGATTTGCGCCGCGCCGCCTTCGGGTCCGAACCCCATCGGCGGCGCGTCGGCGCGCCCTTGCGCCGCGGCGGGCGCAACGAGCAGACAAGAAGCGGCGAAAAACGGCGTGCGCGCCATGAGGGCCTCCGAAAAGCGTCGGGCGGAGGGTACGCCGCAAAGCCCGTGCGTCAAACGACGGCGAGAACCGCGTCCGCGGCGGCGCGCCCGCTGTCGAAGGCGTCTTCGACGCGGCGGCCGAGACGCCAGTCGCCAGCGAGGAACAGCGAGCTGTCGGCGCTCTCGCCCACGGGCGTCGCGGCGGCGCGGGTCGCGAGGGCGTAGCGCCAGCGGTGCGCGGTCGCATAGACGGGCGCTTCGCTCGCGCGGCCTATGGCGCCGAGCGCGAGGGGCAGGAGCGCGTCGCGCGCGGCGTCCTTGTCGAGCTCCAGCGCTTCGGCGCTCCAGCCGGGGCTCGCATGGACGCCCCAGCGGTCGACCGCGCCCTCCCGCCCCGGCTTCGAACCGTCGCGCGCGAGCCAAACGATGTCGCCCGCATCGTCGCGACAGGCGTCGAAGGGCGTTTCGGCGGCGGGCAAGGCGGCCAACAGCGTCCAGCAAGGCGACATGACGTCGGCGGCGATCGTCTCGGAGATTGGATCCGCGGCGACGAGCGCCATCGCCTGCGCGGGCGGCGCCGTGCAGACGACGAGGTCGAAACCGCCGAGATCCTGGTCGTCCGCGTCGCGCAAACGCCAGGTCGTTCCGTCACGGACGATCGGCTGAACTTCCGTTTGCAACCGAACGTCGAGACCGGCGGCGAGCGGCGCGACAAGGGCGCTCATCGCCGGCGTCCCGACGAAGGCGTCGCTCAAGGCGCTCCCGCCTGCCATGCGCGGCTCCCATTTCTCGGCGCGGCCGTCGCGGATGGCGGCGCGAAGATAGGCCGCGAAGGCGTCGCCGCGCGCCGTGACATAGGTCGCGCCGTGGTCGAACTGATGGCCTTCGCGGCTGAGGCGCGTCGCGCACCGTCCGCCAAGGCCACGGCTTTTTTCAAAGACCACTGGCGGAACGCCGGCGTCTGCGAGCCGTCGCGCGCAGGCGAGACCGGCCGGCCCGGCCCCGATCACCGCGATTTGGAGAGCCGTCATGCGCCGCTGGTCACAGGACGGCGCGGATCCGCGCGGCGGCGGCCTCGAGCGCCGCCTTGTCGGCCGCGCCGCCGCTCGCATGGGGACGCTCGCCCGCGCCCGCGTAAACCGGGATTACGTGGAAATGGACGTGAAAGACGGTTTGGCCGGCGGCTGCGCCGTTGAACTGGGCGATGCGGATCCCGTCGGGCGCTAGACCTTCTTTGACCGCACGGGCGAGGCGGCGCACGCCGCGGGCGAGGGCGTCGAACGCCCCGTCGTCGAGTTGAAAGATAGTCGCGTGCTCCGCTCGCTTCGGGATCACGAGGCAATGGCCCTCCGTCTGCGGAAAGGCGTCCATGAAGGCGAGAACGTCGTCGTCCTCGAACAACCGCACGGCCGGGATCTCGCCGCGGATGATCTTGGCGAAGACGTTGTTGGGATCATAGTTGGGCGTGAGCGTCATTCCGCCTCCGTTAAGTCCGTACCGCGCTCTTCGAGGAGCAGCCGCGCCTTGTGGGCCTGGTCCTCGTCGACGGCGACTCGCACGCCGCCGACGACGGGCAGGGTCGAGAACGTCTCGCCGTCGAGGAGCGCGGCGTCGACGCCGTTGGCGTGCAAAAAGCCTACGATGATGCGCGCTTCCTGAATGGCGTGGGTGCGGAGGATGACTTTCACGAGGAGGTCTTCTTGTAAGGAGCGTACCGCCCGAGAATATCGATCTCGGCCTCGGTTTGCGAGCGTTCCTGTTCGAGATACCGCGCGATCGCCTCGCGGAAGCCGGGGTCGGCGATCCAGTGGAGCGAGCGCGTCGCCACGGGCTCGTAGCCGCGGGCGATCTTGTGTTCCCCCTGGGCGCCCGCCTCGACGCGGGCGAGCCCGCGCTCGATCGCGAAGTCGATCGCCTGATGATAGCAAAGCTCGAAATGGAGGAACGGGCGGTGCTCGACGCACCCCCAATACCGCCCGTAGACCGCGTCGCCGCCGATGAAGTTCAGCGCGCCGGCGATGGGCTCGCCGTCGCTTTCCGCAACGATGAGCAGGAGATCGTCCGTCATCGTCTCGGCGACGATGCGGAAGAAGGAGCGCGTGAGGTAGGGCATGCCCCATTTGCGCGCGCCCGTGTCCTGATAGAACGTCCAGAACGCGTCCCAGTGGCGCTCCGTAATCTCCGCTCCCTGAAGACGCTTGATGGCGAGGCCCGACGCGGCTGCGTCGCGGCGCTCGCGCCGGATGGTCTTGCGCTTTCGGGAGGCGAGTTGATCGAGAAATTCGTCGAACGTCGCGTAGCCGCGGTTGAACCAGTGATACTGCACGCCCTCGCGCAGCATCATGCCGGCCTCGCCGCCGGCGGCGGCGTCGGCTTCATCGACGAAGTTAACGTGCACGGATGAAACGCCGGCCTGTGCGGCGACGCCGAGAACGCCCGCGGCGGCGAGGCGCCGGCCCGCGTCGTCCGCGGCGAGGAAACGGGGGCCCTGCGCCGGCGTAAACGGCGCGGCCACGACGAGTTTCGGGAAGTAGCGCCCGCCGGCGCGCTCAAAGGCGGCGGCCCAGTGATGGTCGAAGACGTACTCGCCTTGCGAGTGCTGTTTGGCGTAGAGCGGGGCGGCCGCGACCGGCGCGCCGTCGCGGGAGACGATGACGGGCAAGGCGTGCCAGCCCGTGCCGTCGCCTACGGACTTCGACGCTTCGAGGGCGGTCAAAAACGCGTGTGACGTGAACGGATTGTAGGGCGCGCCCGGCGGATGGGCGAGGGCGTCCCACGTCGCCGCGTCGACCTCGCGCACGCCGCCATAGGTGCGCGCTTCGACGTTCCGCGTATCGCCGTCGGCGGGCATGGCTCAAACGATCTCGAAGATTCCGTCGACCTCGACGGCGGCGCCGAGAGGCAGGCTCGGCGCCCCGACGGCCGCGCGGGCGTGTCGGCCGATGTCGCCGAACGCCGCGACCATAAGGTCCGACGCGCCGTTGATCGCCTTCGGATGGTCGGTGAAGTCAGCGCCGCAGTTAACGAAACCGGTGAGCTTCACCACCCGGCGCACGCGATCGAGATCGCCGTCGCAGGCGGCTTTGACCTGCGCGATGAGGTTGAGGCCGCACGCCTCAGCGGCCTTCACCGCTTCGTCGAGGCCGAGATCGCGGCCGACGACGCCGGCGATAAGGCCGTCGGGCCCGAACGAGACCTGGCCTGAGACGTAAACGACGCCGCCTGAAACGACGAACGGCGCATAGTTGGCGACGGGCGCGGCGGGCTCGGGCAGCGCCAGCCCTTTCTCGCGCAGGCGGTCTTCGACGGCGCTCATTAGGATCTCCTTCGATCGCTTGGACTTACGTGGGCCGAGCCGCCGGCGGATCGAGACCGCGGCGCAGCGCCGACGTCAAGGGAGCGCCCCGCGACGATGGCGCCGTCGCCGAACCGCTGGCGCACCGCCTCGATCGCGGCTTCGCGGCGTCGCCAGTCCTCACGCGGCGTGTCGAACAACTCTCCCTGGGAGACCGCGCCCGCATCCGTCAGGTCGCTATAGCCGACGCCGACGAGCCGATAGCGCCGGCCCGGCGCGTCGGCGAGGAGGCTCGCGAGCTGGCCGCGCGCGGTTTCGAACAGGGTTCGGGCGAGGGCGCTCGGCGCGGCGAGGCTCGCGCGGCGAGTGCGCACGGCGAAATCGGCGTCCTTCAGCTTTAGCGTCACGACCCGGCCCTCGAGCGATTTCTCGCGCATGCGGCCCGCGACGCGCTCGCACAATGCCCACAAGCGGCTCTCCAGTTCATCGACGGAAGCAACGTCGTCGTTGAACGTGGTCTCCGCCGAAACGCTCTTGGCGGCGCGATCGGGGCGCACGGCCCTCGCGTCTCTGCCGACCGAGAGGTCAGCGAGGCGGGCCCCCAGCTTGCCGTACCGCATCTCCAGGGCGCTGCGCTCCATGCGCTGGAGGTCGCCGATCGTGCGCGCGCCGTCCTCGGCGAGGCGGCGCGCCGTCGCCGCGCCAACGCCCCAGATCTTGGTGACGGGCATGGGCGCGAGCCGCGCGGGCGCTTCCGCCTCCGGCAGAACGGTGAAACCGTTCGGCTTTTCGAGGTCCGAGGCGAGCTTCGCCAGAAACTTGTTGTCGCTAAGCCCGACGGAGATCGTCACCCCGACCTCCCGCGCGACCTCCGCCTGCAGGCGCGCCAAAAGGACCGCAGGCGGCCCCCCGTGGACGCGTTCGGCGCCGGCGAGATCCAGGAACGCCTCGTCGATCGAAAGCGGCTCCACGAGGGGCGTCAGCGCCGTCATCATCTCGCGGATCTCGCGGCCGGCGGCGGCGTAGGCCTCGAAGCGCGGGCGAATCACCACCGCGTTGGGACAAGCGCGCAGCGCCTTGAACATCGGCATCGCCGAGCGCACGCCGAATCGCCGCGCGACGTAGCACGCCGTGGCGACGACGCCGCGCCGCCCGCCGCCGACTATGACGGGCTTTTCGGCGAGGGACGGGTCGTCGCGCTTTTCAATCGCGGCGTAAAAGGCGTCGCAGTCCACATGGGCGATCGCGAGGCTGAAAAGCCCGTCGCGCCAGGCGATTCGCCGCAGCGGGCGGGAACACGCGCCGTCGCAGGCCCGTCCGCAGCCGAGGCAGACGTCCCGGTGAGGCCCCGCGTCTCGCGCATCCCGCATTGCCGCTCGATTTCAGGCCGATCCCGGCCTTCCGGCCCGGCACGATAAACAATCGATTAATACCTTCCGCGCGATATCTTGTCCCGCGATTACCGTGTCCGACGCGGCCGATCGCCCTTAACGGCGAGCCGCGGGACCCCGCCGCGGACGCGAACGAGACGCGAGCGCTTGATCCATGGCGGCGATGCAGAGTGTCGAATTGTCAGCTCACGAAAAAACCGTACTCATCGTCGAAGACAACGAGCTGAACCTCAAGCTCTTCCACGATCTTCTTGAAGCCCACGGCATCGGCGTTCTGGAGGCGCGAACCGGCCCGGAAGCGCTTGAGCTCGCGCGCGCGACGCCGCCTGACCTCATACTCATGGACATTCAGCTGCCGGAGGTTTCAGGCCTGCAGGTCACGGAGCAAATTCTCGCCGACGAGGCGCTTTCCCACATCCCCGTCGTCGCCGTCACCGCCGTCGCTATGAAGGGCGACGAGGAGCGGATCCGCGCCGGCGGCTGCCGCGACTACATCGCCAAACCCATCTCGGTCGCCGACTTTCTTGAGAAAGTGAAAAGGTATTTGGATTAGCCCTAACGGGACTCTGCGGATTTGAGACGCCCTTAGGGAGGCTCCATGACGGCGCGCGTACTGGTCGTCGATGACCTCGAGCCGAACGTCAAACAGCTCGAAGCCAAGCTCCGGGCGGAGTATTTCGACGTCCTGACCGCCCACAGCGGCCAGGAGGCCATCGAGAAAGCCAAGGCCGAACAGCCCGACATCGTTCTCCTCGACGTGATGATGCCGGGGATGGACGGCTTCGAGACCTGCCGCGAGATCAAGAAAGCGGCGGAGACGGCGCATATTCCCATCGTCATGGTGACGGCGCTCGACCAACAGGGCGACCGCGTCGCCGGCCTCAATGCGGGCGCCGACGATTTCCTAACCAAACCTGTCGAGGATGTCGCGCTTTTCGCGCGCGTGCGCAGCCTGACGCGCCTGAAGATGATGACGGACGAATTGCGCATGCGCTATTCGACGGGCAAAGCCCTCGGCGTCGTCGACCAGGCGGAGATCATTCAGGGGGCGAACGACGACGTTCCCCCCCGGATCTTCATCATCGACGACCAGGAAGAGCAGATCGCGCGCCTTCGCGACGCCCTTGGCGAGAACTTCGAGATCTCCGTGGAGATGGAGCAGGACGTCGCCCTGTCGCGCGTGAAGACCGGCGATTTCGATCTCGTCATCGTCAACATGTCGCTTGAATGCTGCGACCCCTTGCGCCTTTGTTCGTCGATCCGCTCGTTCGAGGAGACGCGACTGACGCCGATCCTGACGGTCGTGCGCCAGGGCGACATGCGCAAGCTCATGCGTGCGCTCGACATCGGCGTCAGCGATTACCTGAGCCGGCCCGTGGACCAGAGCGAGCTTGTCGCGCGCGTCCTGACCCAGGTGCGCCGCAAACGGTACATCGACCGGCTTCGCTATTCGTTCGAGGCCAGCCTCGAAATGGCGGTTACGGATCAGCTCACCGGACTCTACAATCGCCGGTATCTTGCGAGCCACCTGTCGGCGATGTTCGACCGCGCGTTCTGGACCGGTCAGCCGCTGGCGATCATGGTGCTCGATCTCGACCACTTCAAAAGCATCAACGACACCTACGGCCACGACGCCGGCGACAAGGTCTTGCAGGAATTCGCCGAACGCATCCGCAACTCGGTGCGCGGCATCGACCTCGCGTGCCGATATGGCGGCGAAGAGTTTCTGGTGGCGATGCCCGACACGGATCTGAAGTTCGCCGAGGTCGTCGCCGAACGCCTGCGCCAGGAGGTGGCGAACCACCCCGTGGTCCTCAATGGCGGGCGGGACGAGATTAACGTAACGGTGTCGATCGGCATCGCGTCTAGCGAGGAGGGGCCGAAGGACGATACCTCCCAAAAGCTCATCAAACGCGCAGACGAAGCCTTGTATCTGGCGAAAAACACCGGTCGGAACAAGGTGATGAAGAGCGCAGCCTAAGGCGCTACTTGATCTTGCCTTCCTTGAACTCGACGTGCTTGCGCGCAACCGGATCGTACTTTTTCAGGACGAGCTTCTCGGTCATCGTGCGGGTGTTTTTCTTGGTTACGTAGAAGAACCCCGTGCCTGCGGTCGAGTTGAGGCGGATCTTGATGGTGGTCGGCTTCGCCATGGGCGGCCCCTTCGAGCGTCATCTGACTTTGTTGCGCGGCGCAACGCGCCCGACGAAAGCGCGAAAATATCGGCGGTCGTCGCTAAGTCAACGCAAATCGTCGTCCCCGCCGTCGCCGAACCCGTGCATGCGGTTCGCCCATTGCAGGCCTATGAGCGCGCCCTTCGAGGCGGGCAGTAGGAGCCACGTCGCGACCATCATCGCCGGCGTCCAGAACGCGAACTGCACGGCGAGAGGCGGGTCGAGGAGCTGCTTCGCGGCCAGCGCCAGCGGTATCGCGGCGTGGCCGACGACGATGATCGTCACGTAGGGCGGCGCGTCGTCGGCGCGGTGCCCGTCAAGCGCGAGCCCGCAGGTCGCGCACGTGCGCCGCGTCGCCACGTAGCGCTGGAAGAGACGACCCTCGCCGCATTGCGGACAGCGCCCTCGGAGCCCGCGCAGAAGCGCCTGCGGCCACGAGCGACGGCCGGTCGATGCGGCGACGGCGTCCATCGTCCCGTCAGGTCGCGATGAATTCGACGCGGGCGATTTCGTAAACGCGCGCCCCGCCGGGCGCGGCGACTTCGACGCTGTCGCCCGTTTCTTTGTTGATGAGGGCGCGCGCGATGGGCGAGGAGATCGACACCTTGCCGGACTGCACGTCAGCCTCGTAGTCGCCGACGATCTGCCAGGTCTTCTCTTCTTCCGTGTCCTCGTCGATCACGGTGACCGTCGCGCCGAACTTGACGCGTTCGCCGGAGAGCTTCGCGACGTCAATAACTTCCGCTCGGCCGTACTTGTCCTCAAGCTCGAGGATTTGGCCTTCGATCCAGCTCTGGCGTTCCTTCGCCGCGTGGTACTCGGCGTTCTCGGAGAGGTCGCCGTGGGCTCGCGCCTCGGCGATCGCCTGAATCACGGCGGGGCGCTCGACGTTCTTCAGACGCTTGATCTCTTCCTCGAGCCGTTGGTGGCCGACGACCGTCATCGGAACCTTCTGCATACCGCTTACGCCTCTCCATCGGGTTGTGACGCGGGAACGGGCTGGCAAGCCGGGCGGACGGGGGCCGCCGGCGCGCCAGTCGCGGCGACGCGACGCATGAACGAAAGCCGTCGCGTCGCCGACGGGCGTCATCGCAAGAGTGCGAAAATAATCGCGCCGCGGTCCGCCATCAAGGATCCGGGCCGCCAATATTCGTCGCCGGGGCCGAAGCCGCGCGGGCGCTGGGTCTCGCCGGGCCGTCTACCAGATCCGGACACGGTCCTCCGGCGGGAGGTACATCGGGTCTTCCGGGGCGATGTCGAAAGCCTCGTACCAGGCGTCGAGATTGCGCACGACGCCGTTGACCCGGTATTTCGGCGGGCTGTGGGGATCGGTGCGCAACCGGCGACGGGTCTCGTCGACGCGCTCCTTCGAGCGCCAGACCTGGGCCCAACCGAGGAAGAAGCGCTGGTCGCCTGTGAGGCCGTCGATGACGGGCGCTTCGCCGCCGCAGCACG
Organism: Parvularculaceae bacterium; assembly: GCA_050331095.1. Taxonomy (GTDB): domain Bacteria; phylum Pseudomonadota; class Alphaproteobacteria; order Caulobacterales; family Parvularculaceae; genus MED-G105. The sequence goes on along the minus strand of JBHJHE010000012.1, from coordinate 65,020 downwards.
CGTCGAGATAGCGGTGATAGGCGGCGTACCCCATCTGCAGGCCGCCGAGATCGCCGATGTTCTCGCCCATGGTGAGGCCGGGATTGATCGCTTCGCCCGGCAACGGTTCGTACCCGCCATACTGTCCGCCAAGCGCGTCGGTCAGCTTCTGGAACGAGGCGTCCGCCGCCGGCGTCCACCAGTCGCGGATCTTGCCCGTCTCGTCGAAGCGCCGGCCCTGGTCGTCGAAGCCGTGGCCTATTTCGTGGCCGATGACGCCGCCGATGGCCGCGTAATTCACCGCCGGAGCCGCGATCGGATCGAAGATCGGCGGCTGCAGAATGCCGGCCGGGAACGTGATCTGATTGAGAAGCGGGTTATAAGTGGCGTTCACCGTCTGCGGCGGATAGGGCCACAGGTCGCGGGCGACCGGTCCGCCAAGCCGGCGGCGTTGCTCGGCCCACTTAAACTCGCGGATCGCGCTCGCGTTCTCCACGAGCGTCTCGCGGTCTAGCGATAACGGTCCGTAGTCGATCCACTTGTTTGGGTAGCCGATCCGCGGTTCGAACGTGGATAGCTTCGTCAGCGCCTGGGCCCGGGTGTCGTCGTCCATCCACGGGTTTTCGCTGAGCCGCACCTCGAACGCCGCGACGAGGTCGGCGACGAGCCGGTCCATTTGCTCTTTGTATTCCGGCGGGAAATGGCGCTCCACATAGATCTGGCCGACGGCCTCGCCGAGGCCGGCGTTGACGAGGTTGACGCCGCGTTTCCACCGCGCGCGGGGCTCTTCGACGCCGCGCAGGGTGCGTTGGAAGAATGCGAACTGCGCCTCGTCGAAGTCTGACGACAGATTGTCCGCATGGGCGTTGACGGTATGGTAGGCGAGATAGTCCTTGACCGCATCGAGCTCTGCGGCGGCGAAGATCTCGCCGCCCTTGGCGACGGCCGTCGTCTGCGCGACCAGGAACGTCTCGATCTCGTCTAGGCCGAGATCGCCGATGATCGTCGGCCAGTCGAACGTCGGCGCGAGCTCGGCGAGGGCGGCGGGCGACATCGGATTGTAAATTTTCTGGATGTCGCGGGAGTCTTCGCGCGTCCAGTGAACGCCGGCGAGCTTCGTCTCGAGGTCGATGACGTTCTGCGCCCGGCCAGGCGCGTCGTCGAGGCCCGTCAGCGTAAAGAGCGTCTCGACGTAAGCGCGGTATTCGTCGCGGTAGCGGGCGAATTTCTCGTCGTCATCGAGATAATAGTCGCGGTCCGGCATGCCGAGGCCCGATTGGCCGACGAAAGCGATGTAGCGCGTCGTGTCGGCCGGGTCCGGAATGATGCCGACGCCGAAAGGCGCGTCGCCGTGGAGGCTCGAATACTCCTTCGTCAGCCCGGCGCGATCCTCGATCGCATAGATCGCTTCGACGTAGGGCTTGATGGGGTCGGCCCCGAGGCCGTCGAGGCGGTCTTCGTCCATGAAGGCGGCGTAGGCCGCGGCGACCTTGCCTTCGAGCGTATCGGGCGCCGGCGCTTCGGCGCTCAGATCCTCGACGATCGCGCGCACGTCTTCTTCGGCTTCCACGCGGAGCTTCGTGAAAGAGCCCCACCGAGAAAGGTCGGACGGGATTTCAAAATTCGCGAGCCAAGTTCCGTTGGCGTAGGCGTAGAAGTCCGCGCCCGGGGACACGTTCAAATCGCGTTGGGCGAGGTCGACGCCGAAGGCGCCGAAGGCCGGCTCGTCCGACGCCGCTTGCGTCGAGGACGCCTTGGCGTCGGATGGTGCGGCGTCGGACCGTTCGCCGTCGTCGGCGAATGGACCGGCCGCGCAAGCGGCGAGAGCGACGGCGGCGACGGCGCCAAGCGCGCGCGTGCGGAAGGCGGATGTCGTCATGGCGTTCTGGATCCCCGGCGACGCCGGCGGTTTCTAGCCGGCTGAGTTCAAAGCCGCAGTTTAGGCCGTTCGCAGCTCATGCGAAGCGTAATCCTGCAGCGGCGCGACTTCCAGCTCGCCCGACCTCATAACGTCGATGGCCCGCACCACGGCGCGCGCCCCGGGCGCCGTGGTGACGCACGGGATTCGCTGGGCGAGCGCCGTCGTGCGGATCGAGCGCGAGTCTTTCACCGACTGGGCGCCTTCGACCGTATTGAAGACGAGCTGAATTTCGCCGTTCTTCATCGCGTCGACGATGTGCGGCCGGCCCTCAAGCACCTTGTTGATGCGCGCGACCTTTAGGCCCTGGCCTTCGAGGAAACGCTGCGTGCCGCCGGTGGCGATCATCTCAAAGCCGAGTTCGATCAGGCGTTTGCAAGCGGCGACCATGGTCGGCTTGTCGCTGTCCCGCAAGGAAACGAACACCGTTCCGGACGTGGGGATAGCGATCCCGGCGGCGAGGAGGCTCTTGGCGCGCGCTTTGTCGAAACCGTCGTCGATTCCCATGACCTCCCCGGTCGAGCGCATCTCGGGGCCGAGCACCGTGTCGACGCCGGGGAACCGCGCGAAGGGGAAGACGACCTCTTTGACCGCCATGTGGCGCGGCTGCGGCGTCGGCGCCTCGTCGGTCTCGGGATCGACGAGGCCAAGCTCTTTCAGTTTCGCGCCCGCCATGGCGCGCGCGCCGAGGCGGGCGATCGGCAATCCGACGGACTTCGCGACGAAGGGCGCGGTGCGCGAGGCGCGCGGGTTCACTTCGAGCATGTAGACCGCGTCGTCTTTGATGGCGTACTGAACGTTCATCAGGCCGACGACGCCAAGCTCGAGCGCAAGCCGGCGCGTCGTCTCTTCAAGTTCGGCGATGACGCCGGCGCCCAGGGTGTAGGGCGGCAGCGAACAGGCGCTGTCGCCGGAGTGCACGCCGGCCTGTTCGATGTGCTCCATAACGCCGGCGACGAAGGCGCGCTCGCCGTCGCATATCGCGTCGACGTCGACCTCGACGGCGTTGTCGAGATACTGATCGAGCAGCAAGGGCGCATTCGGCGCGATGGCGATGTTCGCCGTCGCCAGATACGCATCGAGCGCTTCCGCGTCGCGGACGATCTCCATCGCGCGGCCGCCGAGGACGTAGGATGGCCGGGTGACCAGCGGGTAGCCCACGTCTTCGGCGATCGCGCGCGCCTCTTCCGGGCTCGCGGCGGAGGCGTTGCGCGGCTGGCGCAGGCCGAGCGCCTGGACCAGTTGTTTGAACCGTTCGCGGTCTTCGGCCCGGTCGATGGCGTCGTAGGGCGTGCCGAGGATCGCGGCGCCTTCCTTGTCCAGGGTCTCCGCAAGCTTCAGGGGCGTTTGGCCGCCATACTGAACGACCGCGCCGAGGAGCGTCCCCGACGCCTGCTCCACACGGACGATCTCGAGAACGTCTTCGCCCGTCAGCGGCTCGAAGTAGAGCCGGTCCGAGGTGTCGAAGTCCGTCGAAACGGTTTCAGGATTGCAGTTGACCATGATCGATTCGACGCCCGCGTCGGCGAAGGCGAACGCCGCGTGGCAACAACAGTAATCGAACTCGATGCCCTGGCCGATGCGGTTCGGCCCGCCGCCGAGGATGATCGCCTTGCGCCGATCGCTGACGCCGGCTTCGCACGCGGACTCGTCCCCATACGGTGTTTCATAGGTCGAATACATGTAGGGCGTTTTCGCCGCGAACTCCGCCGCACAGGTGTCGATGCGCTTGTAGACGGGGTGCACGCCGCGTTCCCACCGGAAGCGACGGACCTCAACCTCGCTCGCGCCGACAAGCTCGCCGAGCCGTTTGTCGGAGAAGCCCATGGCCTTCAGCGCCCGCAGCCGCGACGGATCCGCCGGCAGGCCTTCCGCGGCGACTTCGCGCTCCGCGGCGACGACGCCGTCGAGCTGCTCCAGGAACCAGGCCTCGTAATGGGTGATCGCGCGCACCTGTTCGACGGAGACGCCGTGGCGCAAGGCCTGGGCGGCGACGCGCAACCGGTCGGGCGTCGGCGCGGCGAGGGCGGCGCGCATGGCGTTGGCGTCATCGCCTTGGCCGAGGCCCGGCACGTCGATGGGGTCGAGCCCGGCGAGACCCGTCTCCAGCGAGCGCATGGCCTTCTGCATGGATTCCTGAAACGAGCGGCCGATCGCCATCGCTTCGCCCACTGACTTCATAGCCGTCGTCAGGCTCGGCTCCGCGCCCGGAAACTTCTCGAACGTGAAGCGCGGGATCTTGGTGACGACGTAGTCGATCGTCGGCTCGAAGGAGGCGGGCGTCGCGCCGGTGATGACGTTATCGAGTTCGTCGAGCGTGTAGCCGACGGCGAGCTTCGCCGCGACGCGGGCGATCGGGAAGCCCGTCGCCTTCGAAGCGAGGGCGGAGGAGCGCGAGACCCGCGGGTTCATTTCGATGACGACCTGGCGGCCCGTCGCGGGATCGATCGCGAACTGAACGTTGGAGCCGCCGGTTTCGACCCCGATCTCGCGCATCACCGCGATCGAGGCGTTGCGCATCATCTGGAACTCTTTGTCTGTCAGCGTCAGCGCCGGCGCGACGGTGATCGAATCTCCGGTATGGACGCCCATCGGGTCGACGTTCTCGATCGAGCAGACGATGATGCAGTTGTCCGCCTTGTCGCGGACGACCTCCATCTCGAACTCCTTCCAACCGATAAGGCTTTCGTCGATGAGCACCTGGCCGACGGGCGAGGCGTCGATCCCGGCGCGGACGATCCGCTCGAACTCTTCGCGCGTGTAAGCGACGCCGCCGCCGGTGCCGCCGAGGGTGTACGCGGGGCGAATGACCGTCGGCAGGCCGATCTCTTCGAGCGCCTCAAGCGCCATGGCGAAGCCCTTCGCGCGGTCGTAGCCGACGACCTTGCCGTCGTCGCCGAGGAGTTTCGGGCTCGTCGCGATCATTGCGCGCGGGTTTTCAAGGCCTATGCGCGTCATCGCCGCGCGGAAGAGATCGCGGTCCTCCGCCTTCTCGATCGCTTCGGGGCGGGCCCCGATCATTTCGACGCCGTGTTTTTCGAGGCCCCCCTGGCGCTCGAGGTCGAGCGCGCAGTTGAGCGCCGTCTGGCCGCCCATGGTGGGCAGGAGCGCGTCCGGCTTCTCCCGCGCGATGATTTTTTCGACGAAGGCCGGCGTGATCGGCTCGACGTAAGTCGCGTCCGTGAGCTCGGGATCCGTCATGATCGTCGCCGGATTGGAGTTCACCAGGATGACCCGGTAGCCCTCCTCCTTCAGCGCCTTGATCGCCTGGACGCCCGAATAATCGAATTCGCAGGCCTGGCCAATGACGATGGGCCCGGCCCCGATGATCAGGATGGAGGAGATGTCGTCTCGTTTCGGCATGGCTCTTCCCCGCGCGCATCGCCGCGCGCGCGCAACTCGCGCACGGGAACGGCGAAAAGATCAATTTGTCGGCTAAGCGCGTCGCATAACCGAACCGCCCCGCGGGGAAAAGACCCCGGCCGGCGTTTTTCCGTCGCCGGGCCGCATCGCACGCAAAAGCCGCGCCCAACGACGCCCTGTCCGTGCTACGACACGACGGCCAATCAATCGTGGGAGGTCCGCAATGTTCGCGCGCGTCGCCGTCGCCGTTTCTTCATTTACGTTCGCCGTCGGATCCGCTCTCGGCGCGGATCTCTCCGGCGAGGGACCGCCGGCGATCGACGAATGGCGCGTGCCCTTCGAACGCGCCCGGCCGCGCGATCCGTTCGCGGCGAGCGGCGAGACCGTGTGGTTCGTCGGTCAGGGGGAGGGCTACCTGGGGCGCCTCGACGTCGCTTCCGGCGACATCTCCAGGATCGACGTTCCGGAGGGGGAAAGCCCGCACAACCTCATCGTCGGCTCCGACGGAATCGTCTGGTACGCCGGCAACGTCCTCGGCGTCATCGGCCGCTACGACCCGCGAGCCGGGACGTTGGAGCAGATACCGATGCCGGACGAGCGGGCGAGCAATCCGCACACGCTCGTTTTCGACGAGGGCGAAGAGAACATATGGTTCACTGTCCAGGGCGGCAACTTCATCGGCCGGCTGAACGTCGCCTCGCGCAAGGTCGACCTGATCCCGTCGAAGACGCCGGAGTCGCGCCCCTACGGCGTCAAGATCGGACCGAAGGGCGCGGTTTGGGTCGCGCTTTTTGGAACCAACAAGCTCGCACGGGTGGACCCTGAAACCCTGGCGCTCGACGAGATCGAACTGCCGGGCGAGGAAACGCGGCCGCGTCGGCTCGAGACGGGCGCTGACGGTCGCGTCTGGTACGTCGATTACCGCGGGGGCGTACTTGGCGCGTACGACCCGGAGGAAGCGGATTTCGACGTCTTCGATCTGCCCGGCGGCGCAGGCTCACGGCCCTATGGCACGGCGATGGATGCGACGGGCCGGGTCTGGCTCGTCGAAACCGGCTCGTCGCCGAACGTCCTGCGCGCGTTCGATCCGCAGACGATGTCGTTCGTCGCCGAGGCGACGATCCCGTCCGGCGGCGGAACGGTTCGCCATATGCACTACCATGCGCCGACGAACGCCATCTGGTTCGGCGCGGACGAAGGCACCATCGGCCGCGCGCTCGCGGAGGTCGGCGCGGAATAAACGAAGGCGCAAGGCACCTCCGAAGGAACCGCGCCTCGACGTCAGAGCTGTTTGAAGCGCGGGTCGTCGACCGCTTTTTTAATCAGCGTGCTCACCGTCGGCTGGAACGCGTCGATGACGTTCTGGCAGGCGCTAAGGGCCGACCAGCTTGTCTTGAACTCGTAGTCGACGTCGACGCTGTAGCCGTCCGGCAGGTTGGGCGACGACAGACTCATGGTCACTTCCCACTTGCCGGTGCCGAACGAATTGAACTTCAGTTCGCTCACGACGATGTCGATCGCCGACCCAGCCGCCTGATCGTAAACGCCGGCTTGGAACAGCTCGGCCTGAAGCGCGCTGGAGATGTACTCCAACGGCGTTTTCCCAGGGGCCACCTCGAGCGAGCCGAGGGCCCGGCATGAGAGGTCGACATCAACGCCCTCAGCGGCGGTCGCCGAACCTGTTTTTAGTTTTTGTTCAGCGTCCGCACGGGCGGCCTGGATCGACAATACGTTCTCAACGGACGGTTCGTAAGGACGCGTCGACGTGGTTTCACACGCCGCCAGCGCGATCGCCGCGGCGCCAACAAGCGCAATCGATTTGATTTTCATCAGAGATCCCCTCAAGCACAGAACGGCTCCACGTTGGCATTTTCTTCCAACTACGACAAGTCGCGTGGCGCAACGCTCTCGTGAAAAGTATGGTTAACGCGATGAAGTCGCGGGCTGGCCTCGGCCTTTATGTCCACCGTTTCGACGTCCGCTGCGCCATGGCGTCGGGCGCGGACGTCGGCGCGCCGCCATAGCCCGTGACCGCGTCCGCGACGAACGGATTGGTCTTGCGTTCGTCCCCGAAGGTCGACATCGGTCCGTGGCCCGGCACGAAGCGCATATCGTCGCCGAGGGGCCAGAGCTTGTCGGTGATCGAACGGATGAGCGTCTCCTGATCCCCGCGCGGAAAATCCGTACGCCCCACCGAGCCCTTGAAGATGACGTCGCCGACGAAGGCGAGGCGCGCGGCGGCGTGGTGGATGACGATATGGCCCGGCGTGTGGCCGGGCGCGTGCACGACGCCGAATTCTATCCCGTCGAGCTCCAGGGCGTCGCCGTCGTCGACGAAGCGGTCGGGCGCGCAGTCCTCGCCGTCTTCTATGCCGAACCGGCGCCAGCTTTCGCGGATCTGCTCCAGCCAGAAGACTTCTTCCTTGTGCGGCCCTTCGATCGGCGCGCCGGTGCGGCGCTTGATCTCCTCGGCGGCGCCGGCGTGGTCGAGATGGCCGTGGGTGAGCCAGATCTTCTCGATGCTTGCGTCGAACGCGTCCGCTGCGGCCATGATCTTGTCGGGCTCGCCGCCGGGGTCGACGACGGCCGCTTTCCCCGACGCGGCGCGCACGATCGAGCAGTTCTGCTGGAACGGCGTCACGGGCGTGATCTTGACGGTGAAGGGCGAGGGCGTGGGTTGATCGGTCATCTTGGATTGCACGCCGTTCAAGCGGCGCGCAGGCCGTCGACGAAGGCCTTGAAGACGCCGAAGCTGTCCTGCGGCCCGGGCGACGCTTCGGGGTGATGCTGGACCGACGCCGCGCGCGCGCCGGTCAGCCTGATTCCCGCGTTGGTGCCGTCGAAGAGCGAGACGTAAGTCGGTTCGACGCCTTCGGGCAACGTCGTCGCGTCGACGGCGAAGCCGTGGTTCATCGATACGATTTCGACGCGGCCCGTGGCGAGCTCTTTGACCGGATGGTTCGCGCCGTGATGGCCCTGACGCATCTTCACGGTCTTCGCGCCGAGGGACAGAGCGAGCAGTTGGTGCCCAAGGCACACGCCGAAGAGCGGCACGTCGCGCTTCAAAAGCGCCTCGATCGTCCAGCGGGCGTAGCGGGCCGTCGCAGCCGGATCGCCGGGCCCGTTCGAAAGGACGACGCCGTCCGGCGAAAGCGCCATGACGTCGTCGATCGTCGCCGTCGCCGGCACGGCGTGGACGTCGGCCCCGGCCGCCGCAAGCAGCCGCAGGATGTTTCGCTTGGCGCCGAAGTCTATGACGACGACGCGGGGGCCCGCGGTTTGCGACCGCTCGTGCCCGGCTGGCCAGCGCCACGCGGTCTCGTCTTCGCGGTACGCCGATGCAGGGGTCACGTCGCGCGCGAGGTCCTTGCCCTCAAGGCCGGCGAAGGCGCGCGCCTTCTCCACGAGGGCGGCCTCGTCGAAGCGGCCGTCGGCGCGGTAGGCGATCGCCGCGTGGGGCATGCCGTTCTCACGGATCCGGTTCGTTAGCTCGCGGGTGTCGACCCCGGCGACGCCGACGACGCCGCGGCGCTTCATCCAGGCGGCGAAATCGTATTTGGCGCGGTAGCTCGACGGGCTCGTCGGCACGCGGTTGACGATCGCGCCGCGGGCGGCGTCCGCGCTCGCCGGCGTCGCATTCTCGTTGTCTTCGTCATTCGCGCCCACATTGCCGACATGCGGGAAGGTGAACGTCACGATTTGCGCGGCGTAGGAAGGATCGGTCAGGATTTCCTGATATCCCGTCACGGCCGTGTTAAAGCAGACTTCGCCGACCGTTTCGGCCTCCGCGCCGAAGCCGTAGCCCTCGAGGACGAACCCGTCTGCGAAGGCGATCCGCGCCGTTGAGGGACGAGGTCCCGCTTGACTAATTTTCATCTGAAAATATCTCCCGCGTCCGTTCGGCGCCGCGGCGGGCGGTCGCCCGACGCGAGCGGTTAGGCGAAAGCGCCGCCGCATTCAACGCCGATCGCGCCCGGCCGCGCGCAAAATTAGCGCCGCCGGACGCCCGGGAAGGCGAGGACAGACCCATGCTGCGACAAGAAATCGACAATGCGCTGAAGACCGCGATGAAAGCGCGGGACGACAAGACGCGCGTCACGACGCTGCGGCTCATCAACGCCGCCATCAAGGACCGCGATATCGCGGCCCGGTCGGAGGACCGGTGCGACGGCGTCAGCGACGCCGAGATCCTGGCGATCCTGACGAAAATGGTGAAGCAGCGCGAAGAGAGCGCGGCGACTTATGACAAAGGCTGCCGGCCGGACCTAGCCGAACAGGAGCGTGCGGAAATCGAGGTCATCTCGACCTTCATGCCGCGCCAGCTCGACGAGGCCGAGATCGAAACCGCCGTCCACGGCGTCGTCGACGAACTCGACGCCGACGGATTGAAAGACATGGGCCGGTGCATGGCGGCGCTGAAGGCGCGCCATCCGGGCGCGATGGATTTCGGCCAGGCGAGCGCGGTGTTGAAAAAGCGCCTGGCGGACTAGGCGCGGCCCGTCGCGACGCAATGTAGAGTGCCCGGTTAGCCGGCGCGATGACGTCGGATTAGCGCGAAAGGCGTCGCGATGCCGCGATTTAGCTCTGAGTTTCTCGATGAGTTGAAAAGCCGACTTCGGCCGTCGGATGTGATCGGCCGACACCTCAAATTGCGCAAGCAGGGTGCCGAGTGGGCGGCCTGCTCGCCATTTACGAACGAGAAGACGCCATCGTTCTTCGTCAACGACCAGAAGGGCTTTTTTCACTGCTTCTCGTCGGGCAAGCACGGCGACGTCATCTCGTTCCTCCAGGAGACGCAGAACCTGACCTTCGCCGAGGCCGTCGCGCGCCTCGCCGAGGAGGCGGGCATGAGCGTGCCGTCGGACGATCGCTCGCCGCAGCGGTCCGACGCCGAAGCGGAGCGCCTGGCGCGGTTGCGGGCGGCCTCGAACGCCGCGGCGAGGTTTTTTCGCGAGGCGCTGGCAAGCCCGGCGGGCCGCGAGGCGCGGGCCTATCTGGAGCGGCGCGAAGTCTCCGACGCGCAAATCGGCGAATTCGCGATCGGCTTCGCGCCTGCGGCCCGCGCAGCGCTGAAGTCGCGTTTGCTCGCCGACGGCCACCGGGAAGCCGATCTCGTCGACGCGGGGCTCATCATTCGGCCGGAGGACGGCGGCGAGACCTACGACAGATTTCGCGGCCGCATCATGTTCCCGATCCGCGACCGGCGCGACGACGCCATCGCCTTCGGCGGCCGCGCGCTCGACCCCAACGCGCGCGCCAAGTATCTCAACTCGCCCGAGACGCCCCTCTTCACGAAAGGCGCGGTTCTCTATCGCTATGAGGCGGCGCGCGCGGCGGCGAAGGACGCGCCGCTGATCGTCTGCGAAGGCTACATGGATGTGATCGCGCTCTGGGGCGCGGGCTTCGAAACGGCCGTCGCGCCCCTCGGGACGGCGCTCACCGAACGCCAGCTCGCGCTTCTCTGGCGGGCCTGCGACGAGCCGGTCTTGTGCTTCGACGGCGATGCGGCCGGCCGGCGGGCGGCGCACCGGTCGATCGACCGGGCCCTGCCGCTTCTGAAGCCAGGCAAGTCGCTAAATTTCGCGTTCCTGCCGGCGGGCAAGGACCCGGACGACTTGATTCGCGACGGCGGCCCGTCGGCGTTCCGCGACGCGATCGACGCCGCCCAGCCGCTGGCGACGACCGCGTTCGAGCGCGAGGCCGAGGCGGGCCCGCGGGACACCCCCGAACGCCGGGCCGATTTCAAACGCCGCTTGCGCGCTCTCGTCGCCGCCATCGCCGACGCCGACGTGCGCGAGGCCTACGGCGCCGCGTTCGCCAAGCGCCTCCGCGACGAAGCGGGACAGACCCGCGAAACGCCGCGTGGTCCCGCCGGCCGTGACGCGCGCCGGAATCCGTGGCGAGGCCCGTCGCGCGGGGCTGGCCCGCGCGCCGGCTTCGAGCCCGGCCAGGCCGCGGGGGAGAAGCTCCGGCGTCAGGCCCCGCCGGTCGGATACCTCAACGCGGCGACGCTGGTTCTGGCGCTCGTGCGCCATCCCGGCGTCATCGAGGCGCTTGAGGCCGACTTCATGGCCTTGGACGTCGCCGACCCGGACCTGAGAGCGCTCTTGGACGACGCCACCGCGGCGATTTACAGCAACGATGCGCTTGACAGCGCCGATCTTGCTTCGCATCTCCAAAAGTCGCGTTCGGCGGCGACGCTCGGGCGGCTTGAGGCGGACACCGCCCTCAACGCCCAATCCTTTCTGAGGACCGGCGCCGGCCTGAACGAAGCGGTCGCGGGGTGCGTAGACGCATTTCGCGTTCATCGATTATCGACGGAAGCCTTAAGGGACCTAACCGAAGCGGCGACGCGCGCGAGCACGGACGGCGAAGTACGCTGGATGGCGGCGGTGCTGGCGCGGCGCGCGCTCGCGGCGCCGACGCGCGCCCCTTCCGATAACGGCGAGGCGGCCGAAACGGACGGCGAATTGGCGGCGACGTTGGAGCGCATGCGCCGCAGCGTCGGCGGCGGGCGCGACTGAAAACGACTGGCGAACGCGCGCGGCCCCGCCGACGACGCGAACAAAGGAGATCAAGGGCGTATGGCGAAAGCGGCGGCGAAAGAGCAGGACGACACCGAAACGACGGACAGCCCGATCCTCGACTTGACGGACGCGGACGTCAAAAAGCTGATCAAGACCGCCAAGCAGCGCGGCTACGTCACCTATGACGAACTGAACTCGATCCTGCCGTCGGAGGAATTCTCCTCAGAACAAATCGAAGACGTGATGGCCCAGCTTTCCGAGATGGGCATCAACGTCGTCGAGAACGAAGAGGAGGAGGATGACAACGCCGAGCCGGCGAACGACGCCGGCGGCGAGGCGACGGCAAGCCGCGCCGTCGCCAAGAAAGAAGAAAAATCCTCCGGCGTCGTCACGACGAACACGTCCTCCGCCAACGACCGCACCGACGATCCCGTGCGTATGTATCTGCGCGAAATGGGCTCGGTGGAGCTTCTGTCGCGCGAGGGCGAGATCGCCATCGCCAAGCGCATCGAGGCCGGCCGCGAGACGATGATCCGGTCCTTGTGCGAATCGTCGCTGACCTTCGAAGCCATCTCGGTCTGGCGCGACGAGCTCAACGAGGGCCGCGTTCTCCTGCGCGACATCATCGATCTCGACGCCACCTACGGCGGCGGGCCGGAAGCGCGCCCCGACATGACCCAGCCCGAGGTCGCCGAGCGGGTGCAGCGCGAACAGGCCGAGCGGGCCGAAAGCGGCGAAGACGACGAGGAGGACTTCGACGAAGGCGCAATGTCGCTCTCGGCGATGGAGGCCGAACTGCGCGAAGGCGTCATGGACACCTTCGATGCGATCTCCGACGACTACAAAAAGCTCCGTCGACTGCAGGACATCATGATCGAGGAGCAGCTCAAAGGCGAGGACCTGTCGGCCTCGCAATTGAAGCGCCTCAAGAAACTCCAGAAAGACATCGTCGAGCGCGTGCGCTCGGTGCGCCTCAACAATCAGCGCATCGAGGCCCTGGTCGAGCAGCTTTACGACATCAATCGCCGCTTGATGGCGCTTGAAGGCAAGCTCGTGCGCCTCGCCGACAGCCACGGCGTCAATCGCCGCGAGTTCCTCGACGCCTATCTCGGGGCCGAACTCGACCCTGAGTGGCTAGACGATATCCGCGCCAAAACCGGCAAGGGTTGGAAGAACTTCGTCGACCGCGGCGAAGACCAGATCGTCCGCCTACGCGACGATATCGGCAATCTGGCGACCGAGACCGGCCTTACGGTCGAGGACTTCCGCCGCATCGTCCAAACGGTGCAGAAGGGCGAACGCGAGGCGCGCATCGCCAAGAAGGAGATGGTCGAAGCCAACCTGCGACTCGTCATCTCAATCGCGAAGAAGTACACGAACCGAGGCCTGCAGTTCCTCGACCTCATCCAGGAAGGGAACATCGGCCTCATGAAGGCTGTCGACAAGTTCGAGTACCGTCGCGGCTACAAGTTTTCGACCTACGCCACCTGGTGGATCCGCCAGGCGATCACGCGGTCGCTCGCGGACCAGGCTCGGACCATCCGCATACCCGTCCACATGATCGAGACGATCAACAAGATCGTCCGCACCAGCCGGCAGATGCTACACGAGATCGGCCGCGAGCCGACGCCGGAGGAGCTTGCGGAGAAGCTCTCCATGCCGCTCGAAAAAGTCCGCAAGGTGATGAAGATCGCCAAGGAGCCGATCTCGCTCGAAACGCCCATCGGCGACGAGGAAGACTCCCATCTGGGCGACTTCATCGAGGACAAGAACACGGTCCTGCCGATCGACGCTGCGATCCAGTCTAACCTCCGCGAGACGACGACCCGCGTCCTCGCCTCGCTGACGCCGCGCGAGGAGCGCGTCCTGCGCATGCGCTTCGGCATCGGCATGAACACCGACCACACGCTCGAAGAAGTGGGCCAACAATTCTCCGTGACGCGCGAGCGCATCCGTCAGATCGAGGCGAAGGCTTTGCGCAAACTGAAGCATCCGAGCCGGTCGCGGAAACTGCGTTCGTTCCTCGACAACTAATCGTCCGCGGCGCCGCAGCGAAAGGCGGCGCCGTTTTCGCTTCCGGGCCTGTTAACGAGTTGTTATCGTTCGTTAACGGCTTGGGAGCGGCTCTTTGCGGCATCTTGTCGAAAATCTGTGCGCGGCCGGCGTCTTCGCCGTCGTCGTCGTCGCCATTTTCATCGCCGGCGCATTGCTGATGTCCGTTTTCGGGGAGACGGCGCTCTCGCGTTTTTAGGGCGGGCGACTGCTTTTCCTGCAGCTCCCAGTCTTTATTTTGTGCACTGCGGCCGGTAACGCGTGGCGCTAGCGGCGCGCCCAATACCGAACCGCGCGCCGACGCATGGAGGTATCGAATGGCCGTTGACGGCAAGTGGAACATGACGATCAAGACGCCTATGGGCGACCAAAACGGGACGGTGACGCTAAACGCCGACGGCGGCGCGCTGACCGGCGAGATGTCCGGCAGCACGGGCACGACCGAGATCAAGGACGGGACCGTCGACGGCGACAAGGTCGCGTGGAAGGCCGACATCACGAGCCCGATGCCGATGACGCTTGAGTTCAACGGGTCCGTCGACGGCGACGCGATTTCGGGCGACGTCAAGCTCGGCGCGTTCGGCCAGTCGACGTTTTCCGGCGCGCGCGCCTAGATCTTCGCTCGCGCATAGTTTGGCGGCGGGACGCGAAATCCCTCGCGTCTCGCCGTTTCGTTTGGAGAGGGCGACATGCGCGTCGACCCGCCACGGGCGCATCGCTGGCGCCGCCGCGTTTACGCCGCACACGGCTTTTTCGCCGCTTTTCTCTTTTTGCAGATGACCGCCTGGCTGGCGAGCGGCCTCGTGATGACATGGCTGCCGCTCGACCTCGTGCGCGGGGAAACGACCGCCGCGGTCGTCTATCCCCGCGAACTGAAGGCTCGCGCCTACGCTGCGCCGGGCGGCGTCGTCGCGCAGCTCGACGGCGCGCAGGAGTTGCGCCTCAAGACCTGGCGCGGCCGGCCCGTTTACGAAGCCGAAAGCGCGGCGGAAACGGCGCTCTTCGACGCGATGACGGGCGAGCGCCTGACGCCGATCAGCCGCGATCTCGCCCGGAAAATCGCCGAGGACGATTTCCTCGGCGACGGGACGATCGTCGATCTCGATCTTCTGAGCGCTCCCCCCCAGGAGTATCGCGGCCCCCGGCCGGTGTGGCGCGCGCAGTTCGACGACCCGGCGCGGACGCGGCTTTACGTCTCGCCCGACGAGGGCCGCGTCATGAAGCGGCGCAACAAATACTGGCGGCTCTTCGATTTCTTCTGGATGCTGCACATCATGGACTACGATGCGCGCGAGGACTTCAACAATCCGTTGGTGCGCGTTGCATCGTTGACCGGGCTGCTCTTCGTCCTGACAGGCGTCGCGGCGCTCGGTTTCCGCGCGCGCGACCTTTTCGCGCGGCGCAGGCGTCAGGCGAGGGCGTCGAGAGCGGGGACGTAGTCGAGGTCCAGCCCCTCAGCGACGGCCTTGTGGGTGACGCGTCCCTGGTGAACGTTGAGGCCGTTGCGTAAGTGCGGGTCGCGCCGCAACGCGTCGAGCCCGTGGGCAGCGAGCGCGAGGCCGTGGCCCAGGGTCGCGTTGTTGAGGGCGTGCGATGAGGTGAGCGGCACCGCGCCCGGCATGTTGGCGACGCAATAGTGGACGACGCCTTCGACGACATAGGTCGGCTCGGCATGGGTCGTCGCCTTCGACGTCTCGAAACAGCCGCCCTGGTCGATCGAGACGTCGACGAGCACCGCGCCGTCCTTCATGCCCTTCAGCATCTCGCGGGTGACGAGCTTCGGCGCGCTCGCGCCGGGGATCAGCACGGCGCCGACCACGAGATCGGCGGTGTCCGTCTCTTCGTCGAGGGCCTCGAACGTCGAATAGCGCGTCTTCACCCGCCCCATGAAGAGATCGTCGAGATAGGCGAGGCGGCGCGGGTCGCGGTCAAGCACCGTAACGTCGCCGCCGAGCCCCACCGCCATCTTGACGGCGTGCGTGCCGCCGACGCCACCGCCGATAACGAGGACTTTCGCCGGGAGCACGCCCGGCACGCCGCCCATCAAAAGACCGCGCCCGCCGTTCGGCGCCGTCAGGTGATAGGCCCCGGCCTGGATCGACAGGCGGCCCGCGACCTCGCTCATCGGCGCAAGGAGCGGCAGGCGACCCTGATCGTCCGTCACCGTTTCATAGGCGACGCCGGTGACGCCGGAGGCGAGGAGGCCCTTCGTCTGCTCCGGATCCGGCGCGAGGTGAAGGTATGTATAAAGAATTTGGCCCTCGCGCAGGCGGGCGTACTCCGAGGGCTGCGGTTCTTTGACCTTTACGATCATTTCAGCGTCGGCGTAGAGCGACGTGGCGTCCGGGGTGATCCGCGCGCCCGCGGCGACGTACTCCTCGTCGCTCGCGCGGATGCCGCCGCCGGCGTTGGTCTCGACGACGACCTCATGGCCGCGCGCGACGTACTCGCGCACGCTCCCCGGCGTCAGACCGACCCGGAACTCGTTGTTTTTGATCTCTTTCGGGACGCCGATTCGCATCTGTCGCTCCTATGAAACAGGTTCGCCCGTCCTAGCCGAAAACGGCCGCGACGCCACCGGCGTCGACAGATCCGGCGGCCGCGGGAGCAGCGTCCGCGAGGGCCGCAATTAGCGCGCCGGATCGATCGTAATCGCCGAAAATTCTCCAGCCCTCGTCAAATCGCTCTCAACGCGCCGGCGCGCACTCTCGGGCTCGTCAAATATTCGTGTTCCTGGAGTCTCGCCATGCTCATGACGCAACGCGTTCAACTGCCGAGCCGGATCGAGGTCCGGCTGCGCCAATCGGCGGAATTCGTCGATAACGTGATGGAGTTCGCCCGCGAGGATCTCGTCGGGTTCAAGCGGCCAATCGCGGCGACGTTCGCCTTCACCGCGCCGGTGGTCTGTATCTTTGCGGCGTCTTTGGGCGACGCGATGACGGCGCTTACGTTGGCGTCGGGATACTTCGTTCTGGCGATCATGGCGCTCGTCGTCGTCGGCCGAACCGAGTGGCCGCGGCTGGTCGCCCAGTTCGAACGCCGTTCGCTCGAAAAACGCCGCGCCGTCGCAGACCTCAAATGCGGCTTCGGCGAGGCTTCGTTCTTTCAGCCGGCCCGCGCGCCGCGGTTCTACACCTACGACAACGGCGCGCTCGCCTTCGTCGACGCGGGCGACTTCAAGACGCTCTTCATGTCGATCGACAAGGGAACGGCGGATCCGCGCTGGGCGCTCTATCGCAAGGGCGAGCTTAACCGCCGCGTCTGGCGCTGGCTGCGCCTGCCCGTCTCGCGCGAGATCGTCAGCTTCGCGACGGAAGGCACCAAGTTGCCGGCGACGGGCCCGGTGAAGCATATCCGCTCGATCGACGCCTGGGAGGCGATCCACACGGCGCTCGGCGATCCGATGGACGGCGCTGTCATTCACCGGCCGTACGACGAGATCGTCAGCATCGTCGAAGGCCTTCTCTAAGGCGCGCGCCGCGCCGCTTCGGCGGCCGCAGCGAGACGAGCGGCCCGTCTTCAATCCCAGCGCCCGTTCGGTATAAAATCCCGGACGGAATAGACGACGCCCGAAAGCGCGGGCGGCGGGGGCGTGGGGATCGAATGACGGCGAACGCGGCGACGCGCTTCGAGGAGCTCCTCGAACGCGAGCGATTTTTTTCCGATGTTTCGGATCTGCCGGTCATTGACGAGGACCGGCGGGCTTGGCCCAGCGGCGAGAGCGCGCGCGCGGTGCTGGCGGCGACGCGCCGCGTCTACGCCGATCCCGTCGCGGAGCTGAAGGCGCGCGGGCCAGACAAAGACAAGCCGCCGAAAACCAAGACGTCGCTCGACGATCTCAAAAACAAACTGTTCGCGGCGGTCGGCCTCGAGGTCGTCGAGGGCGCGGAGTTCGACGAGCCCGTCGCTCTCGAGGGGGTCGAGCTCAAACATCCGGTTTTCTTCGTCGACTGCGCGTTTCGCGGTGGCTTGTCGCTGCGCGGCGCGCAAACGCGGTCGATCTACTTCGACGATTGCGTCTTCTCGTGCGCTCCCGAGCGCAGCGTGACGGTCGATGTGGAGAACGCCGACATTGAAGGCGTTCTCTGGTTTCGACGGTCAAAGATCTACGACACGCTGAACGCGTCGAACGTGCGGATCTCGAAAAACTTCGATCTGCGCGGCGCGGTTATCGAACCGCGTTCAACCGGCTACGCGATCCTCGGAAACATGGCCCAGGTCGGCGGCCACGTCCGCCTCGACGGGTTTCACAGGACGGTCACGGACAATTCCGAAACGCGGCCGTTTCAGTGGTACGCGAAGAACCGCGAGCCCAAAGAGGCGAAGCCGGAAGGCTTCGTATGCGCCGGTCGGATCAACCTCTATTCAGCGGAAATCGGCGGCATTTTGAGCTTCGCCACCGCCAACCTGCGGCGACCCGCGCGGCGAACGGAGGCTGAAAGCGAATCGGACCCTCTCGTCACTCTGGAGAACGCGTCCGTTGGTCGGATGGTGTTCGTCTCGCATGGCGCGACGATCGATGGTTCGCTCCGGATGCTCAATTTACGCTGCGACTACGTCTACCTGAACGAGACGGCGATCAATGGCGACGTCGTCGCGAACCATTTGCGCGTCGATCGCTCGTTGACGATTGGCCGCTGCGCAATCCGCGGCCAGCTTGTTCTCAACGACGCGCGCGTCGGCGACTACGCCGACGACCACGACTACTGGCCGGCAAAGGGCAAGCTTCACGTCATCGGCTTTGAGTATGGATCGCTCGGCAGCTCGCGAGGCGGGCGACAGTTCGAGCATGCGGGCCGGCGCATCGAATGGCTGAACCGCCAGCCGGCGCCGGTCCTCGGCCTCTTCTTTGAACAACAGCCCTGGGATCAGCTACAAACCGTTTTTCAGAACCTCGGCTACCATGACGAGGCGTCCAAGGTCTTCATGCGCCGAGAGACGCAACGTTGCCAAAGCATTTTCATTGAAAGCGCCGTCGACCTCGTCAACCAGTTCTGGCGCCAGGCGACGGGGAAGAACCGAACGCTCGGGGATCGCGTCGCGGCGCTCGGCCTGCTCGTCTCGGCCGCGTTCAGTTTCGTGCGCGGCCTGCTCACGCTCGTGTCGCACGTCATCTACGGCCTGATTTGGGGCTACGGGCGCCGGCCGGGGCGGGCCGTGATCGCCAGTCTTGCGGTCGTCTTCGGCGGATTTTGCGCCTTCGCCGTCGCGGACGCGTCGGGCCATATGCGCCCCGCGAAGGAAGACGTCGTCGCCCTAGCCATTCGACTGAAGCATCTGGAGGAAGGGACCGTCAGCGCGCCAACGGACGGCGAGAACGCCGAAACGCGCTGCTACGTGCCGTATGAACCGTTCAATCCTTTCGTCTATTCGCTCGATGTCTTCGTGCCGTTTCTCGATCTGGAACAGGCCGACTACTGGGTGCCGAAGGAGACCGGCGAGGTCGTTGTCGATGGGCGAGACCATCTCTGCCTGCCGCCGGACGCCATGACGTCCGGGATCGCCGACGCGTTGCGCGCCTATGTCGATCGCAAGGCGGCGTGGCTGCGCAATGACGAATTCAGCGAGATTTTCCGCATTATCGCGTGGATCCATAGCGTCATCGGTTGGATCGTCGTCGCCGTCACGGGCTATTCCTTCGGCCGGATACTTCAGCGCTGAAGCCCCGATCGGCCATTCAGCCGCATCTTACAAACCGGCGGGGGCGCTGTTATCTCCCTGGCATGACGACCTTGCTCGACAAGACGGCCGCCGCGCCCGCGGCGCGGCATCCGGAGAAGCGGAACCGGCCGGACGCGCCGATCCAGCGCAAACCGTCCTGGATCCGCGTCAAAGCCCCGGTCTCCAAGGGTTACGCGGAGACCCGCGAGATCGTTCGCGCCCGCGGCCTCCATACCGTCTGCGAAGAGGCGTCGTGCCCGAACATCGGCGAGTGCTGGTCGAAGAAGCACGCCACCATGATGATCATGGGCGACACCTGCACGCGCGCCTGCGCGTTCTGCAACGTGCGGACCGGCGTGCCCGCCCCGCTGGATCCGGATGAGCCGGCTAAGGTCGCCGACGCCTCCGCGCAGATGGGGCTCGCCCATGTCGTCATCACGTCGGTCGACCGCGACGATCTCGACGACGGCGGCGCAGCGCATTTCGCCGATGTGGTTCGCGCTCTTCGCGCGCGCAGCCCCGACACGACGATCGAGATCCTGACGCCGGACTTTCTGCGCAAAGCCGGCGCGGCGGAGACGGTCATCGATGCGCGGCCCGACGTCTTCAACCACAATCTTGAGACCGTTCCGCGGCTCTATCTCTCGATCCGTCCGGGCGCGCGCTACTATCATTCGCTGCGCCTCCTGGAACGAGTGAAGGAGCGCGACCCGCAGCAGTTCACCAAGTCCGGCCTCATGGTCGGGCTCGGCGAGAGCCGGGAAGAGGTGATGCAGGTGATGGACGACATGCGCTCGGCCGGCGTCGACTTCATCACCATCGGCCAGTACCTCCAGCCGACGCGCAAGCACGCCGCCGTGGACCGGTTCGTGCCGCCCGAGGAGTTCCAGTCTTACGAGACCATCGCCCGCGCCAAGGGCTTCCTGATGGTGTCGGCGAGCCCGCTGACGCGCTCGTCGCATCACGCCGGCGAGGACTTCGCCAAGCTAAAGGCCGCTCGCGCCGCGCGCGCCTGAGGTCCACCGCGATGGCGACCCGGCGCACCTTCCGCCGCCGCGTGCGGCACGACGCGAACGCCATGTTCGACCTCGTCGCGGACGTGGAACGATATCCGTCGTTCCTGCCCTGGTGCCGGGCGCTGCGCGTCGTCGACCGAAAGGACGAAGGGCCGGTCGAAACGATCGTCGCCGACATGGTCGTCGCCTATCGTATGTTTCGGGAATCGTTCCGCAGTCGCTCGCGCCTCGACCGGGACGGGCTCGCCATCGACACCGGCTTCGTGCGCGGGCCTTTGAAGCAGCTTCAAACCGCGTGGCGGTTCCGGCCCGTCGACGGCGAGGGCTGCGAGGTCTGCTTCGAGGCCGACTTCGAGTTCAAGAACCCGCTCCTGCAGCGGGTCGCCGGCGTCGCCGTCGAAAACGTCTTCGGGCGGATGGGCGAAGCCTTCGTCGAGCGCGCCGACGCGCTTTACGGAACCGGCCGTTGAGCGTTTGCTCCTGACGCAGCGTCAACGCCTACGCTCCCTTGCCGGAGGGAGCCGATGGAACATCAAACCACCGCATTGATTCTGCTGGGGCCGGCGGCGTTCGGCTTCGTCGTTGGCGGTCTGTGGTGGGCCTACGCCGTTCGGACGAGTCGGTCGCCGGCCGGCGCCGCCGAGAAGTTCCGCGTTTACGATTGGCTGATCGGCCCGCTGGCGATGGCGGCGTACGCGGGCGCGCTCGCGGCCAACGGGACTGGCGGCGCCGACGCACTGCGGCTGGGTCGGTTCGACGGCGGCGTCGCCGCCGTCGTCGCCGTATCGATCGCAGCGCTCTTCGCCGTCAGTCTCTGGTCTCTGCGGCGTGGCGAACGCGATCTCCCGCCGGACGTCGCCCATGCGTTTCGCAGCGGCGATCTGAAGGATCTGCCGACCCTCATCGTCACAGCGCCGGTCGCCGAGGAGTTCGTCTTTCGCGGCGTCGGCCTGGCGCTCTTGAGCGACGTCGGCGCGCCTGCGGCGGTGGCCTTGACGGCGCTCGCGTTCGGACTGGCGCACGTTAAGCCGGCGATGATCGTGAACGCATTCGTCGCGGGCCTCGTCCTTGGCGAGGCGTATCTTTTCAGCGGCGGCCTTCTGGCGCCCGTCGCGATCCACGCGGGCGCCACTCTCGCCGCATGGTCGGCGATGCGCTGGTCGCGCGCTTAAGCCGGATCGTCAGCGCCAAGGCCGCGCAGGATCAGGGCGAGCGCGGTTTCGACGGCGCGCCCGCGGACGAAATCCCGGCCGCCATGGGCGAAGACCCGCCGTTCGACGCGCGGGCGGCTGCGGCCGCGCAGGGCGAGCCCAAACCAGACGAGACCCACGGGTTTTTGCGCGTTGCCGCCGCCGGGCCCGGCGATGCCGGTGACGGCCACGGCGAGGTCGGCGTTGGAGCGGGCGAGGGCCCCCGTCGCCATCGCCCGCGCGACCGGAGCCGAGACGGCGCCGAACCGGGCGATGAGCGCGGCGGGCACGTCGACGGCGTCGATCTTCGCGTCGTTCGAATACGTGACGAACCCGCGGTCGAGCACGGCCGAGGATCCCGGCACATCGGTGATCGCCGCGCAGACGAGCCCGCCCGTGCAGCTTTCCGCGGCGGCGAGGGTGAGGCCGTCGGCGCCCGCCTTGTCGACGATCGCCTCGGCGAGGGACCAGATGCGGTGCGTTTGCGTCACATCGGCTCGCCGGGCAGGCGCACGGTGGCGCTCGCGAGCGCCGCAATCCCTTCCTTGCGGCCGGTGAAGCCAAGGCGCTCCGTCGTTGTCGCCTTCACCGACACCCGCGCCGGCGCGACGCCCATGATCTCGGCGAGCGCATCGCGCATCGCCGCCCGGTGCGGCCCGATGCGCGGCGCTTCGCAGATCAGCGTCACGTCGCAATTGACGAGCGCGCCGCCGGCCTTCGCGACAAGTTCGCAGGCTTTTTCGAGGAAAACGCGCGACGCGGCGCCTTTCCATTGCGGGTCGGAAGGCGGGAACCAGTCGCCGATGTCGCCGGCGCCGAGGGCCCCGAAAATCGCGTCGGTGAGGGCGTGCATGCCGACGTCGGCGTCGGAATGGCCTTTGAGCCGGGCGTCGTGCTCGACGCTGACGCCGCACAGAACGACCGCGTCGCCAGGCTCGAAAGCGTGGACGTCGTAGCCGGAGCCCGATCGAAACTCGCCCGCGCCGCGCGGCGCGCGCCGCCCGAGCAGCGTCTCGGCCATGCCGAAGTCCTCCGCCTGGGTGATCTTCATGTTGTCGGGCGATCCCGGCGCCAGCCGAACGCGCACGCCGGCCGCCTCGGCGACCGCCGCGTCGTCGGTCATTCGCCGGCCGCCGGCGGCCGCGTGCGCCGACCGGATCGCTTCGTACCGAAAGCCTTGCGGCGTCTGCGCCCGCCACAGCGCTTCGCGCGGCACCGTCGTCTCGATCGTCGGCGCATCCGCGCCGTCGGCGCGTTTGATGGTGTCGAAGACAGGCAGGGCGGCGATGGCGCCGTCGGCCGCTTCGAGAGCGTCGAGCACCCGAGAGATCGTGTCGGCGTCGATGAAAGGGCGCGCCGCATCATGGATGAGGACGCGCTCGGGACGCTGTTCAGCGAGGCTTTCAAGCCCGAGGCGCACGGAGTCCTGACGCTCCGCGCCGCCGGTCGTCGGCTCCAGGAGCTTGCCGTCGCCGGCGAGGGGCCGCATCGCCGCATCGTATTCGTCGCGGTCGTCGGCGTGGATGACGACGCGCACGGCGTCGATCCGCGGATGCTCCAGAAACGCTCGCGCGGCATGGACGAGCACCGCCTCGCCGGCGAGAGAACGATACTGCTTCGGCCCGCCGGGCCCTGCGCGCGTGCCCCGACCGGCGGCGACGAGAAGGGCGACGGTCTGAGCTTGCAAATCGATCGCTCCGGCGGCGCCGCGCCCCGGATGGACGCGAGCGTTTCGTGCTACACGAACGCCTCGCGCGCGCAAGGACGCCGGAGCTTGATCGCCAACAGCCCCATCCGCATCGGCGAGACGACCCTCGCGAACAACGTCGCTCTGGCGCCCATGTCCGGCGTCAGCGACCTGCCGTTTCGCCGCGCCGGCGCGGCGACCGGAGCGGGGCTCGTCGTTTCGGAGATGGTGGCGTGCGCGGAGCTGTCGACGCGACGCGTCGACGTCGTCCGCCGCGCGCTCGGCGATCCCGATGTACGGCCCTTCGTCGTGCAGCTCGCCGGCCGCGAACCGAAATGGATGGCCGAGGGCGCGCGGCTCGCCGCCGCGGCCGGGGCGGACATCGTCGACATCAATATGGGTTGCCCGGCCCGTCAGGTGACGGGCGCGCTCGCGGGTTCGGCGCTGATGCGTGATCTCAATCTCGCCGAGAGCCTCGTCAGGGCGGCGGTGGACGCGACGCCAACGCCCGTCACGCTCAAGATGCGCCTTGGTTGGGATCACGACGCGCTGAACGCGCCGGAGCTCGCGGCGCGCGCCGAGGCGGCCGGCGTCCGGCTCGTCACGGTCCACGGCCGCACGCGCAATCAATTCTACAAGGGCGTCGCCGATTGGCGGGCGGTCGCCGCGGTCAAGGCCGCGACAAGCCTGCCCGTGATCGTGAACGGCGACGTCGTGGACGCCGCGGCGGCGCGGCGCGCGCTCGCCGCCGCCGGCGCAGACGGCGTCATGATCGGGCGGGCGAGCGTCGGGCGGCCGTGGCTCGCCGGCGCGATCGCCGCGGCGCTCGCCGGCGGCTCGGCGGCGGAGAGGCCTCCGGACGGGGACGCCCAGTTTCTCATATTGGCGCAGCAATACGCCGGCGCGGCGGAGGTTTACGGCCCGAAGCTCGGATTGCGCATCATGCGCAAGCATCTCGCCGGTTTCGTCGACGCCGCCCCTGGCCTTGGCGACGCGACGACCCGCCGGGCGTTGCGCGCCCGATTGTGCCAATCGGACAGCGACGCCGACGTTCTCAGCGCATTGGAGCGGCGGATGGGACTTGCGCGGGCCGCTTGAGGCCGCCGTTCAGGGGGGCGTCGACGAACCGCTTCATCGTTGAATTCGCGAAACAATCGTTACAGTCTACCAAGTCAATCAGCGACGGCACGGCGGCTGCACGACAGACCGCGGTCCCCCGCCGATCGAACCGCGGCTCGCCGATCGAGCCCGCGGCGAAGACGCCGCCTCGAGCAGGATTCGCATGAGCGCTCTGACGCCAGAGACGACGCCGACGCCGGCGTCGGCCGACGCCGGAAAAGCCGCGCGCAAGCCCTCATTCTGGGCGACGTCGACGATCGTGCCGACGGCTGCGCTCGCCGCCGCTGCGCTCGTCGCGTTCCTGTCGACCTGGTTTTTGATGTCGCCGGCGGTCGAGTGGATCGACCGCGACGTCATCAGCGCACTGATCGTCGGCAACGTCGTCATCGCGGCCGGCTTCGCCATGCTCATCGGCGCGCGCCTTTGGCACGTGCTCTCCGATCGCCGCAACCAGCTCGCCGGCTCGCGCACGCACATGCAGCTCGTTTGGGCGTTTTCGATCGTCGCCGCGGCGCCGGCGGTGATCGCCTTCCTGTTCGCGTTCTCGATCCTGCGCTCGAGCCTCAACGACGTGTTCGGAGAGCGCATCGAGAACTACGTCAACACCGCGCGTGAACTCGCGAACGCCTATTTCAACGCCGAGGCGAACGAAGACTACGTCGACCTGCGCCAGATCGAGCTCGACCAGTTGCAGGACCAGCTTCTCGGCCTTACGCCGAGCTCGGCCCCGATCGTGTATCGCCAGCGGCTCTTCGAACAGGCGATCGCCCGCGACCTCGCGGCGATCTTCATTCTCGACGAGGACCACCGCGTCATCGCCCGCGCGGAGGTGATGGACGGCTCGTTCCGCCTGCCGCCCAAAGCCGTCTTCGACGAGATCGACGCCGCCGCCGCCGCCGGCAAGCCGAAATCGGAGTGGGGCAAGTACGACCTCAACGACGAGCGGCGGATCGACTATTTCCGCGGCCTTCTGAAGTCCGACGTCCTTGACGGCGGTTACATTCTTTTCTTCCGGCCGGTGCCGAACTCAGTCTCCGAACGCCTCTTCTCGGTTCGGGCGATGCGCGACGACTGGAACGTCGCCAAGACCGGCCGCGACCGCCTCGAGCGCGTTTTCCTCGCCGGTTACGTGGTTATGGCGATCATCATCCTGTTCGGCGCGATCTGGGCCGGGCTTCAGGCGGCGACGCGCATCGTCAAGCCGATCGGCCGCCTCGTCGGCATGGCCGAGGAGGTCTCCGGCGGCGATCTGGGGGCCCGCGTAAGGGTGATGCGCGAAGACGGAGAGCTCAGCGTCCTCGCCCGCGCTATGAACCACATGACGGCCCAGCTTCAGGCGCAGCGCGACGACCTTATCGAAACGAACCGCCAGTCGGACCGGCGCCGGCGCTTCACCGAGGCGGTGCTCTCCAGCGTCTCCGCCGGGGTCGTCGGCGTCACGGCCGAAGGACGCCTCGCCATCGCCAACCGCTCGGCTGAGGAGCTGCTCCGCATCGACGCCGCGCGGGACGTGGGCGCGCCCCTGTGCGACGTGGCGCCGGAATTCTGTCCGCTCATCGACCAGGCGGCGGAGGCGCTGGCGGCAGGGGTCGGCGTCGAAACCGCCGGCCAGCTCGACATCCAGCGCGACGGACAGCCGCGCACCCTCAATGTGCGCATCGCGACGGACGTGAGCGGCGGAGAGCGCAGCTTCGTCGCGACGTTCGACGACATCACGGCTCTCGGCGACGCCCAGCGCTCGGCCGCTTGGGGCGACGTCGCCCGGCGCATCGCTCACGAGATCAAGAACCCGCTGACGCCGATCCAGCTCTCGGCCGAGCGCCTGCGGCGGAAGTATCTGAGCGAGATCGGCGAGTCGCCCGAGGTCTTCGATCGTTGCACAGAGACGATCATCCGCCATGTCAGCGACATTGGCCGAATGGTCGACGAGTTCTCTTCGTTCGCGCGCATGCCGGCGCCCCAAATCAACGAAGAGAACCTCGTCGAATTGGCGAAGTCGGCGATTTTCACCCAGCGCGTCGCGTTCCCCGACGTGGATTTCCGCCTGCGGACGGACGAGGACGCCGCGCCCGTGCGCTGCGACGGCCGCCTCATCGTCCAGGCGCTCGGCAACCTGATGAAGAACGCCTGCGAGGCGATCGAGGCGCGACGCGTCGGCGCGCCGGAGCCGAGCCCCGCCGTCGAGGTCCGCATCGGCCGGGAAGACGGCCGCGTGCGTCTCGACGTGATCGACAACGGCGTCGGCCTGCCCGCGGCGGAGCGCCACAGGTTGACGGAGCCCTACATGACGACGCGGGCGAAAGGCACCGGGCTCGGCCTCGCCATCGTCAGGAAGGTCGTTGAAGAACACGACGGCTCGCTGCACTTTTCCGACGCCGACGCCTTGGGCCCCACCGGGGCCCAGGTGACGATGCTCCTGCCGGATCCGACGGCCCAGCGGCTTGAGCGTCTCCCGGCCGACGCCGGCGCGGCGAGCGCGGCCGCGGAATGATCGATCCGCGCTAAGAGTGACGCGCGCCGCCGACGCGGCGCACATGGCGCGGCGAAGGCGCGCGAAAGACGGCGTCGCCCCGCATGGACGCTGACGAAGAGCGAAGGCCAACCCGATGAGTATCGACATCTTGGTGGTGGACGACGAGGCCGACATTCGCGACCTCGTTTCGGGCATTCTGGAGGACGAAGGGTTCGAGCCGCGCGCGGCGGCCGACAGCGACGGCGTCTTTGAACATTTGAGCCGGCGCGCGCCGGGCCTCGTGGTCCTCGACGTCTGGCTGCAGAACTCGGCGATGGACGGGATCGAGATCCTCGACGAACTCAAGAAATCCCATCCCGACCTGCCGGTGATCATCATCTCCGGACACGGCACGATCGAGACGGCGGTCGCGGCGATCAAAAAAGGCGCCTACGATTTCGTGGAGAAACCGTTCAACGCCGACCGACTGATCCTCGCCGTCAACCGCGCGCTTGAGGCGGCGCGACTGCGTCGGGAGAACGACGAACTGCGCGGCCGGTCGCCGGACTGGGGCCTCGTCGGCGCGTCCGCTGCGATCAACGGCCTCCGCGCCGCCGTCGACAAGGTCGCCGACGCGCGCTCGCGCGTCCTCATCACCGGGGCGCCGGGCTCGGGCAAAGAGACCGTCGCGCGCCTTCTCCACGACAAGTCGTCGCGCGCCAAGCGGCCGTTCATCGTCGTCAGCGCCGCGACGATCGCTCCGGAAAACGTCGAGGCGGAGCTCTTCGGGGTCGAAGGCGAGGGAGGACGGCCGAAGAGCGTCGGCCTTCTGGAGCAGGCCCACGGCGGCACGCTGATGTTCGACGAGATCGGCGACATGCCGCTCGAGACCCAGAGCCGCATCCTGCGCGTCCTCGTCGATCAGCGCTTCAAGCGGGTCGGCGGCGACAAGCCCGTCTCCGTTGATGTGCGGATCATTTCCACGACCTCCCGCGACCTCCTCAAGGAGTCCGAGGAGGGCCGTTTCCGCGAGGATCTGTTCCATCGCCTGAACGTCGTGCCGATCATCGCGCCGTCCCTCTCCGAGCGGCGCGACGACATTCCGTCCCTCGTCGCATTCTTCCTTGATCGTCTGTCGCGCTCGCTCGGTCTGCCGAAGCGCGCGATCTCGCCGGACGCGCTCGCCGCGTTCCAAGCCTATCACTGGCCCGGCAACGTTCGACAGTTGCGCAACGTCATCGAACGAACGCTCATACTCATGGGCCGCGACGCCGACCCGACGATCACCTGCGATCATCTGCCGTCAGAGGTGATCGACGCGGGCCTGACGATCCCGGCGGGCGAGGGGCTTGAGCAGATCATCGCCCTGCCGCTGCGCGAGGCGCGCGAACGCTTCGAGCGTGAATACCTCATCGCCCAGATCAACCGCTTCGGCGGCAACATCTCGCGCACCGCCGCTTTCGTCGGCATGGAGCGTTCGGCGTTGCACCGTAAGCTGAAGGCCCTCGGCGTCTCCGGCGCGCAACGCGCGGAAAGCGCGTAGCGGGGCACGGGAAGGCGGACCCATGCGCGTCATCGTCTGCGGCGCCGGCCGCGTCGGCTTCGGCATCGCCCGGCGCCTGTCGCGCGAGAACAACGACGTCACCGTTATCGACCAGTCGAAGCCGCTCGTGCGGGCGATCGCGGAGCGGCTCGACGTGCGCGGCGTGATCGGCAATGGCTCCTATCCTGAGGTTCTCGCGGAGGCGGGGGCGCGCGACGCCGACATGATCGTCGCGGTGACGTACTCCGACGAAGTCAACATGATCGCCTGCCAGATCGCGCACACGCTCTTCAAGGTGCCCTCGAAGCTCGCGCGCATCCGCGCCGCGGAGTATCTCGACCGGCGCTACTCGGATCTTTTCAGCCGCAACGCCATGCCGATCGACGTCATCATTTCGCCGGAGCGCGAGGTGAGCGAGGCGATCATGCAGCGCCTGCAAACGCCGGGGGCCTTCGAGACCAAGGCCTTCGTCGATGGGCGCGTCACCGCCGTCGGCGTGCGGCTCTCCGAGGAATGCCCGATCGTCAACACGCCCCTGCGCCAAGTGGCCGAACTCTTCCCCGATCTTGAGATCACCATCGTCGCCATCCGCCGCGGCGAAAAGATCCGCCGCGCCCACGCGGACGATCAGCTTTTTCCGGGCGACGACATCTATTTCATCGCCGCGCGGGAGAACGTCTCCCGCGCACTTGAGATCATGGGAGAGGCGGAGCGCCAGGCGCGGCGCGTGATCGTCCTTGGCGGCGGCAATATCGGTCTTGAGATCGGCCGGCGGCTCGAGGCGCTCGCCGCCATGAAGATCCGCCTCGTCGAGCGGGACAAAACGCGCGCCCAGGAGATCGCCGAGGAGCTTGAACGCACCGTCGTCCTTCAGGGCGACGCCATGGACCGCGGCATCCTGCGCGAAGCCGGCGTCGCCGACGCCGAGACGGTCGTCGCCGTGACGAACAACGATCAGGTCAACATCCTCGCCTCCGTCGTCGCCAAGCGCGAGGGCGCGCAGCGCTCTCTGACCCTCATCAACGATCCCGACTATGGACCGATCTGCGAGGCCGTCGGCATCGACCGCTATGTCGATCCGCGCGCGGCGACGGTGTCGACGATCCTCCAGCACATTCGCCGGGGGCGGATCAAAGGCGTCTTCACGCTCGGCGACGGCGAGGCCGAACTCGTAGACGCCATCGCGCTCGAAACCTCGCCGCTGGTCGGCAAGCCGTTATCGGAGGCGAAGCTGCCGGAGGGCGTCATGATCGGCGCGGTCTACCGCAAGGGCGTCGTCTCAATGCCGACGGGCGACACCGTCATCGCGCCGGACGACCGCGTCGTGCTCCTCGCCCTGCGCGAGTGCGTCAAAGACGTGGAGCAGATGTTCCGCGTCGGCATCGAATACTTCTGAAGGCGCGCGCATTGGGCCTCGCGGTCGTCTTTCGGCTTCTGGGCCTCGCGATCATCGGGCTCGGCTTCGCCATGGCGTTGCCGCTCGCCGCGGCGCTCGCCGCCGAGCCGGCGCGGGCGGGCGACTACGTTTTCGGCATGGCGTTCGCGATCGCCGGCGGCGGGGGGCGCGCCGCGATCGGCGCGCGTCCGCGCGAAAGCGATCTGCGCGGCGCGATCCTGACCGTTCTCCTGTGGTGGGTCGTCGCGCCCGTCTTCGCCGGGGCGCCTTTCGCGATCGCCGGCGCCGCGCCCGTCGACGCCTACTTCGAAGCCGCCTCGGCTCTGACGACGACGGGCGCGTGGCTGTCCAACGACGCCGCCGTCGCATCGCCCTCCGGCGCCCTCTGGCGCGCGACGATGCAATGGCTCGGAGGCCTCGTCTCGCTCGCCGTCGCTGCGGCGATTTTCGTCCGTCCCCTGTTCGTCGGCATCGACACGTTGTTGCCGCCCTTCGCGCGCGGCGAGCGGGAATCCGACCTGCGCGCCGTCGTCGCGGCGATCCGCAGCTTCTCCGTCGTCTACGCCGTCGCCACGGTCGTCTGCTGGTTCACGCTCGCGTTCGCCGGATCCTCGCCTTTTGCGGCGCTCATCGCCGCCATGTCCGTCGTCGCCTCGGGCGGGTTCGTCGCCAACGCCGATGGCGCAGCCGGCCTAGCGCCGGAAACGGCGACGGCGCTCGCGCCGTTCGTCTTCCTGAGCGGGGCGAACTTCATCCTTCTCTCGCGCATCCTCACCGGCCGCCGGCGTCGTTTGCAGGACGCGGAGACCGGCGCCTACGCCATGATCGTCCTCGGTCTCGCGGTGGCGCTTTGCGCTTTCGCCGCGCCGACCGTCGGGACGCTGATCGCCGAGGCGCCGGCTCAGGTCTTCAACGCCGCGAGCCTTATGTCCACGAACGGCCTCATCCTCGGTACGCCGCCGCCCCTGGCCCTGGCGCTCGTCGCCGTCATCATCGGCGGCTCGGCGGTGTCGACGGCGGGCGGGCTCAAAATCCTCCGCTGGCTTGTCATCTTCCGCCGCGCGCGCGAGGAGGTGCGCCGGCTCGTTTCGCCGAACGCCGCGTTCGGTCGCGCGTCGGTCGTCAACGAGCTTGGCGTCTGGATGCACTTCCTCATGCTGACGGTGACGATCGGCGTTCTGACGCTGATCCTGACCGGCGGGGGCTATTCTTTCGAGCTCGCCGCAAGCGCGGCCGTCGCGCTCCTTGCGAACGCCGGTCCGGTTCTTGCGCTCGCCGAGGGCGGCGCGGACGGGTACGGTGCGTTCGAGCATCCGATCTTGCGTTTCGCGATGGTGATCGGGATGATTTTGGGGCGGCTCGAAGCGGTCACGGCCCTCGCGCTGCTCAACCGCAGTTTTTGGAGGTCTTGAGGCGCTATGGCGCGGATCGCTTACGTTAACGGAACATACGCCCCGACGTCTGACGCGCGCGTGCCGATCGAAGACCGCGGCTACCAGTTCGCCGACGGCGTTTACGAAGTGCTTCTCGTGATCGGCGGCGACGCCTGGGACGTCGACGGCCATCTTGCGCGCTGGAAGCGGTCTTTGTCCGAACTCGGCATGGCCGAACCCATGTCGACCGCCGCGCTGCTCGCCGTCGTCCGCCGGGTCCTGCGCTCGAACCGCCTCGGCGACGCCCTCGTTTACATGCAGGCGACGCGCGGCGTCGCGCCGCGCGACCATCCGTTCCCGCAGCGCCGCACCGCGCCGAGCGTCGTCGTCACGGCGCGGCGCTTCGATCTGGCCGCCGCCAACGCCAAGGCCCGCAAGGGCGTCCGCGTCATCACGCAACCGGACATCCGCTGGGGCCGCGTCGACGTGAAGTCGATCTCGCTCCTGCCGAACGTCCTTGCGAAAGAAGCGGCGCGCGACGCCGGCTGCGCCGAAGCCTGGCTCATCCGCGACGGCGTCGTCACGGAAGGCGCGGCGTCGAACGCCTGGATCGTCGCTGAGAGCGGCTCTCTCGTGACTCAACCCCTCGGAGCGCACATTCTCGGCGGCATAACGCGCGCCAGCGTCATCGAACGCGCTCGCGAGGCGCAAATCGCCGTCGAAGAACGCGCCTTCACACTGGATGAAGCGCGCAGCGCCCGCGAGGCGTTCATGACGTCGGCGACGGCCGTCGTGACGCCCATTACGCACATCGACGATCGCCCGGTCGGCGACGGCGCCCCGGGACCGATCGCCGCAAGGTTGCGCGAAGCCTATATAGACCACTGTTCAGGGCGCGCGGCGTAACGGCGCAACGGTTGAAAACCTCGCCGCGGCGCGTCAAACTCAATTGGTGCGCCGCAGCACTCGCCCTCTCTGTGTAAAATCCCAATGAACGAGAAAAAACAAAACCTTCAGGACGTATTTCTAAACCACGTTCGGAAGGAAAAAGTCCCTGTTACGATTTTCCTCGTGAACGGCGTCAAACTGCAGGGCGTCGTCACGTGGTTCGATAACTTTTGCGTTCTCCTGAAGCGCGACAGCCAGAGCCAGCTGGTCTACAAACACGCGATTTCGACGATCATGCCCGCGCAGCCGATTTCGCTGTGGTCGGGGGACGATGACGAGTGATCGTCGCAAGCGATAAGGACGCCGCTTGACCGCCACGCCGACCGCCGCCGCCACCCATGAGACCCTAGCGCCGACCATGACGGCGCTTGTTACGCACCCGTCAAAGAACGGCGCTGTCGGCCGGCGGTCGCCGGAAGCCGCGCTCGATGAAATCGTCGGCCTCGTCGAAGCGATCGGCGTCGACGTGGTCGACGCGTCCATCGCGCCGATCGGCCGGCCGCGGCCCGCGACGCTTTTTGGCGTCGGCAAGGTGCGTGAAATCCGCGATCGCCTCGCCCTTACCGAGCCTCGGCCCGACCTCGTCGTCGTCGACGGCGCGCTGACGCCCGTGCAGCACCGCAATCTCGAGAAGGAGTGGGGCGTCAAAGTCCTCGACCGCACGGCGCTGATCCTCGAAATCTTCGGGGCCCGGGCGAGCACGGCGGAGGGGCGCCTTCAGGTGGATCTCGCGCACCTGACCTATCAGCGCTCGCGCCTCGTGCGCTCCTGGACCCACCTTGAGCGCCAGCGCGGCGGCGCTGGCTTCCTCGGCGGGCCGGGCGAACGCCAGATCGAAAGCGACCGCCGGGCGCTCAAAGACAAGATCGCCCGCCTCAAGAAACGCCTCGACCAGGTGCGCCGCACCCGGACCTTGCAGCGCGCCAAGCGCAAGAAAGCGCCGCATCCCGTCGTCGCCTTCGTCGGCTATACCAACGCCGGCAAATCGACGCTCTTCAACCGCCTGACGCAGTCGAACGTTTTCGCGAAAGACCTTCTTTTCGCGACCCTCGACCCGACCATGCGCGCCGTCGACGCGCCGTCCGGCGAACGGTTGATCCTGTCGGACACGGTGGGCTTCGTCTCCGATCTACCGACGCAGCTGGTCGCAGCCTTCCGCGCGACGCTCGAAGAGGTCAACGAAGCCGATATTCTCGTCCATGTGCGCGACGTCGCCCACGCCGACGCCGACGCCCAGCGTGACGACGTCGTCGCCGTTCTGCGCGATCTTGGCGTCGAAGAGGTCGGGAACGGCCCCGTGGTGATTGAGGCGCTGAACAAGATAGATCTTCTCGACCCTGACGAGCGGGCGGCGGCGGCGGCGATCGCCCGGGCGAGCCGCGACGACGCCGACATGACCCTCGACGATCCGGCGCGCGTCGCGCTTTCCGCCGTTACGGGCGAGGGCGTCACGGCGCTCCTCGCCTTGATCGACGAGGCGGCGACCCGCGACCGGCGGGTTTTCGCTGTGCGCCTCGGGCCTGCGGACGGCGCGGCGCGCGCCTGGCTCCACGCCCATGGCGAGGTGATCGAGGGCGCTGCGGGCGACGACGCGATCCTCGCAGCGCGTCTTTCGGACAAGGCGCGCGGCCAATTCGAAAAAGCTTTCCCGGGCGTGGTTCTCGCCGAGGCGCCGCTATCGCCCGCTACGATCTCGGTCGCGCGCGCGTGACGGTCGACGCCGATTTCGTCGACGTTGTGACTGCGATCGTGCGCGACGTCGCGGAAACCGTCATCATGCCGCGTTTCGGCGATCTGTCTTCTGACGAAATCGCTGAAAAATCGAGCAAGGCCGACCTCGTCACCGCCGTCGATATCGCCGCCGAACGCGCCTTGCGCGAGGCTCTGAGAGAGGTCGATCCCGACGCCGGGTTCGTGGGCGAGGAGGCGGCTGCGGCCGACCCGTCGATCACGGGCGCCCTTGGCGGACCCGGCCGTTTCTGGATCGTCGATCCTATTGACGGAACGCGGAACTTCGTGCGTGGCGAGCCGGAGTTCGGCGTCATCGTCGCGCTTGTCACGGACGGCGTCGCGCAAGCGGGCTGGATCCACGCGGCGCCCGACGCGACGACCTACGCCGCCGCGCGGCGGATGGGCGCCTGGTCCCTCGATCGCAGCGGCCGACGGGCGGCGTTGGACGTCGCACCGCAGGCGGACGATCGGCCGACGGGCTTGCGCTCCCTTGGCTGGCTGCCCGAGGCGGAGGCCGAGCTTTATCGCGCGCGCCTCAAGGAGGTCGCCAATTGCAGCCCGTCTTCATGTTCCGCCTACGCCTATATCCGGCTCGCAACGGGGGCGGTCGATTTCAAGATTTCGAGCCGGATCCACGCCTGGGACCACGTCGCCGGCGCGCTGATGGTGGAGGAGCTCGGCGGCGAAGCCCGGTATCTCGACAATGACGCGCCCTTCGCGCCGGCCGACAGCGCCGACCGGCCGCTCCTCGCCGTCGCGCCCGGCCGCTCTTGGCGCGACGTCGCGGGCTTGGTCAGAGGTTAGGCCCGCCGCTCCGTTTATCCGTCAGGGGAGCGCCAGGCGGGTCAGCTCGGCGACGAAAAGCGCCCAGCCGAAACTCATGAACGTACCGATGATGATGTACTCGGCGAGGGCCCGGTCCTCGCCGTCTTTTACGTCGCCGATCCGCAGTATCGACTTGGCGGTGATGAGAAACCCGACGCCGGCGGGCTCGCCCATCAAGACCAGGACGAAAATGAGCGCCCGCTCCAGACAGCCGATGATCGCGCCGCCGCCCCTGAGGCCCGCCTTTCCGGCGTCGTCCGGCAGCTGGTCCCTGAACCGCGCGATCGCCTTCGAAATCAAAACGCCCCCCGCGATGACGGCGGCGACGAAGCCGGCGACGACCGTCGTGGCGGCGAGATAGCGTTGATGTCCGTCCCCGAACAGATTTGGCCAGACGCCGTTGGCGTAGGCGTCACGGAAGATGAAGCTCAGTAGGACGATGACCGACGCATGCACGATCTGGTCCGCGACGAAAGGAACGAGATCATCAGTTTTTTTAGCGTCGGCGGCGGCGACTCTCCCTTGTCGATCAGGAAAAAGACTGGCCTTCGCGTAATCGGCGGCGAGGTGAGTGACTGCAATGATAAGAAGGATCGGCGCGTGCAACGCGCCGAGCGCGACGGCGCTCAATGAGACGACGATCGCGACATGAAGCAGCAGCACGCCGAACTTCGTCTTGCGATCGATGATCCATCGGGTTTGGAGAACGAAGTCTGCGACAAGATGGGCAGCCAGTAGCGTTGTAAGAGTCGCGTTCATCGGCGACGGCATAGGGACGGGCGGACGACGAGAACTTTACGCTGGATAGCAACCAAAAGTGGTTGCTTTTCGGATGGCAACCAAAAATGGTTGCCACAAACATCCTCGGCGTTTGGCGCGGTCGTCATGCGTCGCCCCACTCAACATTCTCAAAGGCGTCGATGGCGCTCTCCAGCGCGCGCCAGTGAGCGCTATCGAGCGTTTTCGAAACAGACTGCCGCGAAACGCCCAACTTCTCAGCGATGACTTCGTGGGTCGGCGCCGACGGGTGCGCCGCCAGCGCGACCGTATCCGCCTGGCTCGCCGTCCAGCTTGACGCCAGCTCGCCCGACAATCCGCCGATGACGGACAACCACGGCGTAAGCGGTCCCAGCTTTTGCGCCAACGGCTCATCGACGGCGACCGCGAGAAGAGTGTTCGTCATCGCGTCGAGGGCTCGACCGGAGAGGGTGAACGCCTCGCCAGTCGAAAGCGACAGATTCTTCTTTGAGATGCGCTCTACCGGCCCAACGCCGACGCCGATGCGGGTGTCGCTGAACGGGGCCTTGCGTCGATCACGGTGTTCGCCGCGCCTGCCCGTAGCGCCGACAGCCATAAGGCGCGCGCGTACGTAAAGCGCCGCCCGCAAACTGAGCGATGGGTCGCGTACGAGACCTTGCCAGCTGTCGCCGCGGAAAAACGCTGGTTGGCCGATCGTAAGACCGCGGCGCCAGGCGCTCATTTCCGCGAAGGCGTCGATGACAGATTCGCGGGCCTCCTCAAGCGCCGACGCATCAAGCTTCATCGACCGGACAAGATCGCCCGTCAGAACGCCAACACGTCCAGTCTTTTCCGTCAAAGGTCCGCCCCGGCAATGTCCGCGCCCGCGGTGATACATGACGTCGGGCGCTGGGCGAAGCGTCAGGGCCGGCCTGTCGCCGGACGGGCGCCGGGCCTGCCCCGCGAGGCGCCAACGCGATAGGCTCGCTACGCGCCCCAGGTCTCGGACGCGAAAAAGGAGCCCCGCCGATGTCGCCGAAGGACATTCTGTTGCCGACTTACGTTCAAATGCTGCGCGCGCTGTCCGCCTGGCTCGAGAAAGCGGCGGCGCAGACGGACGATTCGGAGCGGTTGCCGGCGGCGCGCCTTGCGCCGGACATGTTTCCCTTGTCGACGCAGGTGCGGTTCTCGTGCGCGCAGGTCTATGAAGGCGTTTGTCGCCTTCAGGGAACCGATTTTCCGCCCGTCTGGCGCGACCTGATCGAAGAAGGCCGTCATGGCGGCGAACGGCCCGGCGGCCTGGCGAACGCGAGGGCGCGGATCGAAGAAACGCTGGCGTTCCTCGAAAGCGTTGATCCTGAAACGCTAAACGCAGACGACGACCAACAGATCGTCCACGAACTGCCAAACGGCATGACCTTCGACATGACGGTCGGTCAATACGCGCGGGACTGGTCGCTGTCGCAGTTCTACTTTCATGTCATGGCGGCCTACGCCATTCTTCGACAGAGCGGCGTCGGCCTCGGGAAGAAAGACTATGTCGCGCACATGTTCGCTTACGTGCGGCCTGGCACGATGCCCGGGGGATAGGTTCAACGCGTCGCCGCGCCCACGATCACCGCTCGCGCGCCGTTGAAGTCGAAATAGGACGTATGGATCAGCTCTTCGTCGGCGAACTCGCCGATTACGCCGGCGAAGACGTCGCTGGAGACACTGTCGATCTCGGTCAGAAAGCGTTTGAAGTCGCCTGCCGAGCGCGCGAACGCGGCGGTCGTCTCCGCCACCATCTCCGCCTCGACCGTGGGGCCGAGGCCGACAAGGTCATGCGGCCCGCGCGGCTCGCGCGGGACGTCAAGGATGCGGAACTTGTGGTCGACCCCGAGGGCGGCGGAGTTGACGGCGGAACTGACGATGCGGTTGACGACGTAGGCGTAAGGTCCGGCGAAGATGAGGCAGAGGATCGCCGCGGCGACTAGGCTGACCCCGAACCAAAAGACGAAGAGCGCGGCGTAGACGACGATCCGTCCGTAGAGCGTCGTTTCGTCGGAGAACGCCTCGTTGACGATGGTTCCGACGTCGCTCGGCAACAGCGACAATCCGTAGGCGTAGATGAACGGCAACAGCAGGAACGCCATCAGGTAGGACGAACGCGTCAGGCGGTTGGCGCTTTTGGGCGCGTTCATAGGCGCAAGCTTGGCGTCGTCGAGCTTCGTCAGAAGCTGCAGCGCCTCGTCGTCCGGATGGTAGATCACGTTGACGCCGCACGCGGCGCGGATGCGGCGCTCGCGGAGGCCGGCGCGCCACGCTTGAGCGAAAGCGATCGCGGCGATGAGACCCGCGCCGACGAAAAAGAGCTCCCGGCGCCAGTAGAGCAGCCGCTCGAAGAACGGCGCGTCGCTCGCGAGGCCTTCCTCCTTTCGGAAAACGTCGTTGATGAAGATGTCGCGAACCGCCTCAAGGAAACCGCCCGGGCCGGCGAGGGCGGCGAGGGGATCGCGATAGAGCTCGATCACGAAAAGCCCGGAGATCAACACGCTGATCACGGCGAACGTCTCGAAGGCGAGCGATCGGAACAGCAGCACCTTCTTGCGCAGGAACGGCGTGCCGACGGTCGTCACCGTCACGCGCGCGCAGGTCTTGGTCGGCGTCTCGGCCAGGGCGTCGTAGGCGATATTGCCGCCATGGCTGTGGGCGATGATGGAGATCGGCTCGTCCTTGCCGAGACCGTCGATGAACTTGGCGAGCCGGCGCGCGGCGAAGGACCGGTCGCGGTCGCTATTGCGCCCGCTCCAGATGAAGCGCTCAACGCGCCCGCCCTCGGCCTCGAGGTCGCGCGTCAACGGCCCGTCCTCGCTGAACCACCCGTCGGGCGTCGCGAAGGTTCCGTGCACGAGAACGTAAATCGTCATGGCGTTGCGGCCGAATTGCCCCCCGACGCTAATCGGAGAGAGTTTTATACATCGCGTGGACGCGCGCCACGCGGCGCGCGCTTATCGCTCGTCGCGCGATCATTCAAATTCTATCGAACGACGCGGATCGACGCTTAGCGTTTGACGACGCGGTAGGTGAAGCCGTTGCCGACGACTTCGCGCTCGCCGGCGACAAGGGGAACGAGCCCGCCGCTGATATTGATTTCGGCCGCGCTCCCACGAGCCGCGCCCGCCGGGGCCGCGACGCGCACCGGAACGTAGATCGTCTCGCCGGGCGCGAGGAGGCGGCCCGTGGCCTCCAAGAGCCGCGCCTTGCGCTCGATCGGGCGGGCGGGCGCGCGCTCCATCCAGGGCCGGGGGAAATCCGGCAGGACGACGCCCCAGCCGCGCGTCGTCGCCGGATCGACGGCGAGACGCAACTCCGCGTCAACGTCAAGGAAGTTCGTGGCCACGACGATCAGGGTCGCCGCCTCGACCACGTCGGTCGTATGAAAATTCCGAATGCCGATGTTCGCCGAGCGCTCCGCCTGGGTCGTCAATGGCAGGTCGGGATCGGTGTAGATGACGACGCCGACGCACCAGTGCAGTTCGCCCCAGCTGTTCGCGCCGACGGGCGTCGTCCATGGCGTCGAATAGGCGACGCCTCCGGGCGGCACGGAGATCGTGCGGCTGTCGATGAGGACGGCGTCCGGGTTCGGAAACTCCAACGACACGCGCGGGTCAGTATAGAAGACGTCGACGCGTGCGTTTGGAACGGTGGCGCCGGTGTCGTTGCGCAGACGCACGCGGAGATCGACGGTGGCGCCCTGGTTCAGGGTCTCGGGCGTCGTCGAAATGTCCGGGCTCGTCCAGAACGGCGCGCTCCATCCGCTCGCGGTCCAGACGGCGGACGGCTCTGCGCCCGTGTCGCCGCCATGGTCTTTGATCCAGACGCCGCGGTTCGCCGCATCTCGGATGAGCGCCATCGCCGCCGGCAGATTCTCATTGAGCGTGATGGGAATGTAGGCGGGGTCCGGATCGAACGGATAACCGACGAAAGCCGAGAAGTCGCCGGGCGCCGACGGGTTTTCGCCAGCGAGGGGGCGCAGTTCGGGCGTGAAAGCCGCCGTGCGGTAACCGTCCCAGATCAGGTCTGTCGGCTCTCCGGAGGCTTCGTATATCTCCTCCCCGTACGTTACGCCGTTGACGGCCTGAATCCGTTCGATGCTGCGGCGGGTCAACTCGAGAAGCACTTTCTCGCCCGGCGGGTCGTCCTCCGTGTGCGCCCAGGGCTTCAACCACAGCCCGGAATAGCTGTGATACGTGACGACGAACTTCTGATTGTCGAGGCCGCCCAGGAAGCTTTCGATCGCCTGCGTCTCCGGCTCGCTCGCCGGCGACGGTCCGAAATACGTATCGGCCGCCGGGTCCGGCGAAACGACGATCCCCGGTCCCTGCAAGCCCCATTGGAACGTGTAGTTCCGGTTGAGGTCGACGCCGACGCACCCCCCGCCCGTCGGGCGGCGGTTCTTTCGCCACCGCCGATCAACGCTGAAGGCGTATTCGTAACCGTCCGGATTGACGAGGGGCACGATCCAGATCTCGAGGGCGTCGACGGCCTGGCGGACTTGCGGATCGCCCGCATAGTTCGACAACAAATGGTCGGCGAGGAACAGGACCTGCTCGACCGTGATCCATTCGCGCGCGTGGTGCAACGCCATAAACACCGCATCGCCTTCCGTTGGACTGTCCGTCGCGACATCGTCGGAAATCTTCAGCGCACCGATTTGCCGGCCTTCGTGGCTCGTCCCGATGGTGACGACGCGCGCGAGCGACGGATGATCCGCTTCAAAGTCGTTCAGAATCTCCGTGACCTCCGCCGGCGTATGGCGGTCGCTGAAGTCAAGTTCGGCCGCCGCGGGACTGACCGCCGACGCCGCGCCGGCGGCGATCGCCGCAAGCGAAAGAACGAACGTCTTCAACGTCATGGCTCACTCCCCCTCATCGAGCGGCGAGACGTCGTGCCCCCGCTTGCGCAAAGCGTCGATCTCGGCGTCGAACGCCGCGCCGTCGACGACGATCGGTCCCTCCTCGAATTGTTTCTCCCGCGCCGCGCGGGTCGCTTCGACGTCGATGCGCCGTTCTCGGGCGCCAGCGACCTCGAACTCGCCGAGATCGCGGTCGGGCCGATAAATGGTTTTTGGCGGCTCGGCCGGGTAGACGGCCCACACGTCGAAGCCGACGGCGTAAACCGCGTCGAGCGCGCTTTTGTCCGGCAGCGCGACACGGATCGAGCGAGGGCGCGGCTCGTCTGAGGAAACCGCCTCGATCGACCAGCCGGCCGCGACGGCCGCGCGTACGGACGCAAGATCGCCGGACACCGTCCAGTAGCCGGCCTCGCGGTTGTAAAGCTTGAGGCCCAACGCGGCGAAGTCAGGCTCGTCGCGGCCGTTTCGCAAGAGGCGCACGAGCCGCAATTCCGACTTGTAGGGATCGTTCTCGCTTAGCTGATAACCGAGGTCTTTCAACGCGGCGGCCTGAGCCGCGTTCGCGACGACGACAGCGCCGCCCATGCGCGCGTCGACGATTTCAACGCCAAGCTCCTGGCGCAGTATGGCGGCTTCGTCCGCATCGGCGACGTCAACGCGCAGCGTCGGACGGTCGTCCGGCGCAAGGTCCACGCCGCCGATTGCGCCGGGCGGCGCTACGCTGCTACAGGCGCTCAGGACCGTAGCCGGAAAAAATACCGAAAAACAACGAGCGTCGGCGCGAAAGCGCCGCAGGACTTTAAGCGCGGGCATCCAACCTCTCCCCAGAGTCAGATCGCGAATGTGTACAGAGGATATCCCAATATGGACGCGAGCTAAAGAGAAATCGTCAGTGACGCGAAACATTCCTTCACGAACGGACGCCCGGCGATCGCGAACGGCGCCTAGATCACGTTCAGCTCGCGGCCGGTTTTGACGAAAGCGGCGACGGCTTCGTCGACGTCCTCGTCCGTATGGGCGGCGCACATCTGAGTGCGGATGCGGGCCTCGCCCTTCGGCACGACGGGGTAGGAGAAGCCGGTGACGTAAACGCCCGCGTCCATCATTTTCGCGGCCATCTCCTGGGCGAGGCGAGCGTCGCCGAGCATGACGGGGATGATCGGATGCTCGCCGGGCAGAAGCTCGAAGCCGACCTTGGTCATCGCGGCGCGAAACCTTTTGGCGTTGCGAAACAGCTGGTCGCGCAAATCGTCGCCGTTGACGACGAGTTCGATCGCCTTGAGCGCGCCGCCGAGGAGCGCCGGCGTCAGGGCGTTGGAGAAGAGATAGGGCCGGGCGCGGTTGCGCAGAAGATGGATGACGTCGGCGGACGCGGCGACGTAGCCGCCCATGCCGCCGCCGAGGGCTTTGCCGAGGGTGCCGGTCAAGATGTCGACGCGCTCGGCGACGCCGCAGTGGTCCGGCGCGCCGCGCCCCTTGTCGCCCATGAAGCCGGTGGCGTGACAGTCGTCGACCATGACAAGGGCGTCGAACTCGTCGGCGACGGCGCACAAGCCTTTGAGGTCGGCGATGACGCCGTCCATCGAGAATACGCCGTCGGTGACGATGAGCGTCGCGCGCGCGCCGTCGGCCTTCGCTTCCTCCAGGCGCCGGCGCAGCTCGTCATGATCGCCGTTTGCGAACCGGTAGCGTTTCGCCTTGCAAAGCCGGACGCCGTCGATGATCGAGGCGTGGTTGAGGGCGTCGGAGACGATCGCGTCTTCAGCCCCGAGGAGCGGCTCGAAGACGCCGCCGTTGGCGTCGAAGCACGCGGCGAAGAGGATCGCGTCCTCGTAGCCCAGGTAACTCGCCAGCGCCTGTTCGACGCGGCGGTGCAAATCCGTTGTCCCACAAATGAACCGAACCGACGCCATGCCGAACCCATAGTCGTCCATCGTGGTCTGGGCGGCTTTGACGATGTCGGGGTGATCGGCGAGACCGAGATAATTGTTGGCGCAGAAATTGAGGACGCGCCGCGTTCCGTCCGCCGTCGACACGTCGATGCGGGGCGCCTGGGGCCCGACGATCTCGCGTTCGATCTTTTCAAGCCCGTTGGCGCGGATGTCGTCGAGCGCGCCGGCGACGCGGTCGTAAAATTGCGCCCTCATGGTCAGCCTCCCACGCGCCGTGCGGCCGACGGCGCTCTAAAATTTCCATCAGATTTTCACTTATGGCGCGCTAGCAAATTTAGGCGCGGCGCGCGAGGCTGATGGGCGAGCGGCGCCGGGCGGCGCTAGCAAGGCGGTGGGCGGCGAACGTGTTGAGGAGCGATTGATGGCGGGGATCTCGCGCGGCGGTCTTACAGTCCGCAAAACGGATTGGCGGCTCAACGCGGCCCTCATCGCCGTCGCGGCTTCGCTTAGCGCCTGCAGCAGCGGCGGAAGCGGCGCAGCGCCGGCGCCTTTGCCAGAGCCGGCGCCGTTGCCGACCCCGACCCCCACGCCTGCGCCGACCCCAACGCCGACGCCGACCCCCGCGCCCGGACCGTCTCCCGTCGACGCCGACACCGCGGAGTTCCAACGCAACCCGACCTACAACCAGGTCAATCTCCTGCCGGCGCTCAACGCCGGGCTCGCCGGGGCCGGCGCGCTCATCGCCTTCATCGACACCGGGATTGACACGGACAACGCCGAATTCGCGGGGCGGATCGATCCGCGCAGCGCCGACCTTGTGGTCTCGGGGATCGTCTCCGGCCCCGAAGCGCGACCGACGCCGACCTTGCAGGACATGGACGGGCACGGAAACTCCGTGGCCGCCATCGCCGCCGGTGGCCGTAACGGCGTCGGCGCCCACGGCGTCGCGCCGGAGGCGACGATACTCATGTTCCGCGGGGACGACGACGGTCCGGAGGAACTGCTGATCCTTGGCGAGGCGATCGCCGAAGGCGTCAACCGCACGATCGACGCGGACGCGGACGTTTTGAGCCTTTCCCTCGGCTCCACGGATCCGATCGCCGAGCCGGCCTTCGCCAGTCTCTTCGGATTGACGGCGTCGGCCGACATCGTCTCGGTCATCGCCGCGGGCAATGGCGACATGGATGATCCGGAGGCCTCCGCCTTGAGCGCGACGAGCGTCGAGGCCGACGGCACGGTGATCATCGCCGGCGCCGTGAACGCCGCCAATCAGTTATCGGACTTTTCGAACGCGGCTGGCTCCGCGGCGGCGTTCTTCCTTGTCGCCCCCGGCGAGTTCATTCAGGTGCCGCAGATCAACGACGATCCGATGATCCTGCCGTTCGATCCGGACGATACCATCAACTTCAGCGGCACAAGCGCCTCGGTGCCGATTATCGCCGGCGCGGCGGCGTTGATCCGCGCGCAATGGCCGCAACTCACCGCGCAGGAGGTGGTGGACATTCTTTTCACGTCGGCGACCGACCTCGGCGCGCCGGGCGTCGATGCGATCTACGGCCAGGGGCTGTTGAACGTCGGCGCGGCCGTGCAGCCGCTTTTGAGCGCGACGACGGCCTCCGCGACCGGACAATCGATCGACTTCGGGGCCTCGGGCGCCGCCTTGAGCCCGGCCTTCGGCGCCGGGTTCTCCGCCGGCGAGGTCGTTTTCGTCGACGGGTTCGGGCGCGACTTCCGGGGGCGGGCCAACGGTCTCGCAAGCCCGAACGCCCTCGCCGCCGTCGGCGCGGAGAACGTCATCCAGCCGACGCGTCGGCTCGCGACCCGCGCGGCGCGGCTTGGGGCGGGTTCGGTCCAGTTCCGCCTCGACAGCGTCAGTCTTGAGACGAGCGACCCGGCGGCGCTTCTGCGCGCGCCGGCGACGGCGGCGTTTACGGACGAGTTTCTGGGCGACCGGGCCGATGCGGCGCTCGACTTCCTTGCGACCCAGCGCGCCGGGCCGGCGATCTTCTCCGTCGCACGCGGCTTCTCGCCGCGTCAGGCGGACGCGAGCCGCCCCCACGGCCTCGCCCCGGTAACGCTCCTCACCCGGAACGGCGTCGGCGACCCGTTCCTCGCCGAGGGCCAGGACGGCGTCGCGTCAATCGCCGATCTAAAGGCGTTCAGAGGCGCGCGCCTCAGCCTTCTGACCGCGCGGGCGACGCGCGATCCGCGCATTTTCGACGCTGCGCGCCTCGATCCCGCGCGCGAGCGCGACGCGATCGTCAACGCCCGGGTCGGTCTCTCGATCGCACCG
The DNA here is from genome assembly GCA_050331095.1 of Parvularculaceae bacterium. GTDB lineage: Bacteria > Pseudomonadota > Alphaproteobacteria > Caulobacterales > Parvularculaceae > MED-G105. The sequence continues at coordinate 20,420 of JBHJHE010000012.1, read as the reverse complement.
GGTGAGGACTATTTCGCCGTCGAGACCGGCGTGCGGCTGGAGGAGGGCGCCGCCTTCGGCGCGGGTTTCGGCGGCGCGATCGGCGCAGTCGACCGTAGTTCGACGATCTACCAGAGCGTCGTCGGCGAGTTCGGCCTCGTCGCCGGCTGGCGGGCCCAGGCGCGCGCCGCGGTCGGCGTCACCAACGTGGACTTCGTTGGCGGGGCCGGGCTTGATCCGTCAGCGTCGGATCTCGTGTCGACCCATTTCGCGGGCGCGCTTTATCGCCGCGGCGCGCTCGCGCCGAACGACGAGATCGCCTTCGCCGTCAGCCAGCCCTTGCGCGTCGCCGCCGGCGGCGTCGACGTGACGCTCGCGAGCGGTTTCGACCGGACGACGGAAGCGTTCGAGTTCTCGCGCCAGCGCCTCGCTTTCGGCGACGCCGGCCGCGAGATCGACTTCGAGGCCCGTTACCGCCTGTCGGGCCGCGGCGGCGCGTTCGTCGAGGCGGCCGGCCTCTACCAGATGTTCGCCGGCGGCGCAGCGGGCGCAAACGAAAGCGCGCTTGCGGGGGTCGTGCGCGGCGGATTTCGGTTCTAGAGCGCCGGGCGTTCCGCCTGGAGCGGGCGAAGACCGGCTCAGGCGCTCACGACAAAGAATCTAGAGCGTTCAGCCGGTTCAATCCGCTAACGGACTGCTCTGGAGCCGCCGCCGCGCCGCCGCACCGCCGCGAGGGCCCAGGCGCCGATCGCGGCGCTGACGAGGATCCGTATGGGAAAATAAACGAGCGCGGGCAGGGCGAAGACCCAGCGCGCGAAGGCGTCGGGCAGGACGGCGAAGGCGAGGGGCTTCACCCAGTAGAGAAAAGGCAGATGGTCGCGCAGGTGGACGTCGACCGCGATGTCCGGCGTCGCTTGCCCGAGCGCGATGAGGACGCCGAGCCACGCCGCGATCGCGCCGTCGAAAAGACCGCCGAGGACGGACGACCAGCCGACGAAGGACAAAAAAAGGCGCAATCGCCGACCCCCTAGAGGAAGCGCTGCACCACGTCCTTGTAGGAACGCGACAGCTTCAGTTCCGAGCCGTTTTCGAGGATCAGAAAGTACTCGCCGTTGGAGTGCGGGTGCAACTCCTTGACCTTATCGACATTTACCATCGCCGAGCGGTGGACGCGCTGGAAGCGCGCGGGGTCGAGCCGCTGCTCCAGCGTCTTCATGGTTTCGCGGATGATGTGCGTCTTTCCGCCGGCGTGAATGCACATGTAATCGCCCGCCGCGTCGATCCACTCGATATCGTCGGCGTTCAGGATCACGACCTTGGCGCCGTCCTTGAAGCTCAAGCGCTCCGTATACCGCTCAGACGCCGTCGGGCCGTCGTCGAGGAGTTCTTTGATCCGGTCGCGGTCTTCTTCGCTGAGGCTCGCGAGCATTTCGACGAGCCGCGTCTCGCGCTCGGCGGCGCTCTTGGCGCGGATCGCCTCTCGGGCGCGGTGGACGGCGTCGCGCAGGCGCTCTTCCTCGACGGGCTTGACGAGGTAGTCGAGGGCGTTCGCCTCGAATGCGTCGATCGCGTATTTGTCGTAGGCGGTCACGAACACGATCGCCGGCGCCGGGCCGCCGAGAAGCGAGCGCACGACGCCGAAACCGTCAATGCCCGGCATTTGAATATCGAGGAACACGAGGTCCGGCGCGAGGGCCTTGATCGACTTGATCGCCTCGCGGCCATTGGCGCACGTGGCGACGACCTCGACGTCGCCAAGCGCTTCGAGACGCGCGCGCAGGCCTTCGTTCGCCAGAGGTTCGTCGTCGGCGAGAACGACGCGCAGGGCGCCGTCGGCGGATTGATCGGTCATGGTCGGCCTGTCTCAAACGGCAAGGTGAGAGTGACGCAAAGCCCGCACGGGTCGAGCTTCGACAGCTTGAACGATTGGCGCTCGCCATAAAGGTGGGCGAGGCGGTCGCGCATATTAGCGAGACCGACGCCGGCGCCGGCGTCGTCAAGGAGCGTGCACGGATTGTCCGGCGCATCGGGGCCGTTGTCGCAGACCTGCAGACGCAAATCGTCCCCGACGCGGAAGGCCTTCACGCGCACGACGCCGCCGGCCTCCATGCGGGCGATGGCGTATTTGATGGCGTTCTCGATCGCGGGCTGGAGAATAAGCGAGGGCACGCGCGCCGCCTTCGCGGCGTCGTCGATGTCGTATTCAATGCTGAGACGGTCGGTGAACCGCGCTTTTTCTATATCGAGATAAAGCTGAAGCGCGCGCTATTCCTCAGCCTGAGAGGTTTTTTGCTAGGGATCGCTGTCAAGGGAGTAGCGCAGGAACGCCGACAGTTTCGTCAACATGTCGTTGGCGCGTTCGGCGTCCTTCATCAGGACGAGGGTCGAGATCGCGTTCAGCGTGTTGAAGAGGAAGTGCGGGTTCAACTGGTAGCGCAGCATTTTGAGCTGCGCCTGGTCGGCGAGGCGCGCGGCGACGAGGGCCCGCTGACTCTCGTCGCGCAGGCGCAGGTAGTAATTGACGCCGAAGTAGAAGCCCGCCCACGTGCACAGAAGGAAGAGGTTCGGCGGCAGGTCCTGGCGCAACAGGAGGAGGAAGTCGTCGCTGCCGAGTTCTTCGAGCCGCGTTAGACGCCATTCGTCGCCGAAGATGATCTCCACCGTGAACACCTTCATGGCGTACATGACGATGGTGAGCGCGAGGGTGCCAAGCCCCGCGACGGTGAGGATCCATATCGGCGACTGGCGGCGCGCGAAGCGATAGATCGGCCGCAGCACGAGCGACGTCATCACAAAGCCGATCAGGGTCGACGCCGTCGAATAGGCGATCGCCTGGCGGGTGAAGCCGTCGACGAGGGTTGAAACGCTCAAGGCGTGGAAGATGAAGAAGCCGAGCCAGCCGGCGATCTGCATCACCCAGAAGAGGCGCTTTTTGTCGGTGAAAAGCCAATTCATCAGCCGGCGGGCCCGGCCGCTCGTGGCGATGAACGGCCCGCTCCCGCCCGCGCTGGCGGCGGCGGATTTCAACGCGCCGCTGAACGCGGCGTCCATGACCGAGTCTTTTGGGGGCGCCGCCGTTTTCGAGGCGAATTCGACCGTTGTCACCGTCCGCGCCCCAGCGTCTGCGTTCGATGGCTCATGCATCAGACCATCTCCGTGACGGCGGGCGCGCGCAACGCGCGAGCGGCGAGCCGCTCCGCGCGCGCGGCGAAAGGCGCGCCGCGGGCCCTAATCCGCGAGGGCGAGCAGGCGCACGTCGCCGCCGGCGGCGGTCGTATTTATGGTTAAGGTCCGCTCGACGCCGTAGCGCCACGGCGCGTCCCCGGCGGCCAGGCGCGGCGCGATCGGCCCGTCGCGACGCGCGAGGACGTCGCCGAGCGCGGCGCAGCCGCCGGCGTCTCCATCATACGCGACGGCGCGCAGTCGGTCATCGAGGAGGAGCGCGCGGGGCGCGCCTCCCGTGAGCCCGAGCGCGGCGACGAGGCCCTCCGGCGCGCCGGCGCCGTCGAGCGCGCTGGCGAGATGGTCCGCTAGTCCTCCCCCCACGGTCCGGTCGCAGACGACCGCATTGCCGAGCGCAATCGACTTCGCCAACTGTTCGCCGAGGCCGTCGAGGTCCGGACCGAGACAGGCGACGATCCCGCGTCCGCGCAGGGCGAGCGCATTCGATTCGCCGGTCGGCCCGGGCAGCGCGACGCGAAAGTCCGCCTCACGCGCGAGGCCCGCGGCGCGACGCAGGACCGCCGCCGCGCGCTCGTCGCCGGCGCCCGCCGCGGCGCGCAGCAACGTCTCGGGCCGGGTCTCACTGCGCCGCCACTCCGCATAGGCGTCGAAAGCGCGCGCCAGCAGTTGCTCGAGCAGCGCCGGCGTTTCGTCGTCCACGGAGAAGGCGCCCTCGGCGATGGCGCCCTCGAGTGGGCGGCGGAGGGCGTCGAGGTAATGCGGCCCGCCGGCCTTGGGGCCGGTGCCGGAGAGCGCCTCGCCGCCGAAAGGCTGTACGCCAACGACCGCGCCGATCTGGTTGCGGTTGACGTAGATGTTGCCGACCCTGGCGCGGGAGACGATCGCGCGCATGGTCTCGTCGATGCGTGTGTGGATGCCGAGCGTGAGCCCGTAGCCGAGGCCGTTGACCTCCTCGACGAGCGCGATGAGATCAGCGGCCTTGAAGCGGACGCACTGAAGCACCGGCCCGAAAATCTCTTCGTGGACGGAGGAGAGGCTGTCGACCTCAAAGGCGATGGGCCGCACGAAGAGCCCGCTTTCCGCGCCGCCGGGCGGTGCTTCGGCGACGAGCCGGCCTTCGAGCCGCAGACGCGCGATGGCGGCGCCGATCGTATCCTTCGCCTCGGCGTCGATGACGGGGCCGACGTCGGCGCTGAGACGCGTCGGGTCGCCGACGCTGAGCTCGGCCATGGCGCCGGCGAGCATCCCGTAGAAGCGGTCGGCGACGTCGGCTTGCACGCAGACGACGCGACAGGCGGAGCATCGCTGGCCGGCGCTCTGGAAGGCCGAGGCGACGACGTCCTTCACCGCCTGCTCCATAAGCGCGGTTGAATCGATGACCATGGCGTTGATCCCGCCGGTTTCCGCAATGAGCGGCGCGTCGGGCTTGCCGGCCTCGACGAGGGACCGGGCGATGATCTTCGCGGTGGCGGTCGATCCGGTGAAGACGACGGCGTCGACGGCCGGGTGCGTGACGAGCGGTCCGCCCACGGTCGGTCCATCGCCCGGCAGGAAATGCAGAACGTCGGACGGCACGCCGGCGTCATAGAGGACGTCGACCGCCGCTTTAGCGATCAGCGGCGTCTGTTCTGCGGGCTTCGCGAGCACGGCGTTGCCGGCGGCGAGGGCGGCGGAAACCTGGCCCAAAAAGATCGCCAGCGGAAAATTCCACGGGCTGATGCAGGCGACGACGCCCAATGGCCCGCCGGCATCGTCAAGCGCTTCGGCGCCGTCGGCGTAGAAGCGCAGGAAGTCGACCGCCTCGCGCACTTCGGCGATGCCGTCCGGGATCGTCTTGCCCGCCTCTTGCGCGGCGAGGCGCATAAAGCCGGGCGCGCTCGCCTCAAGGGCGTCCGCGGCCCGGCGCAGGATGTCGGCGCGTTCCGCCGGCGGCCGCGCGCCCCAAGGCCCGGCCGCCTTTTTGGCCGCCTTGCAGGCCGCGTCGACGTCGTCGGCGCCCGCGAGGCGCACATAGCCGACAATCGCGCCGTCGGCCGGGTTGATCACGGGCTCGCCGTCTTCCTCGGCGATCGTCCGCGTGGCGGAGACGGCCGTCTCCAGCGTCTCGGCGATGTCGGGCTCGCAGAAGTCCCAGCCCTCGGCGGAGAGGCGCATGCCGCTGAAGAGATCCCGCGGGTCCGGAATTTTGTGGTGGGACGGATCGTCGAGCACCCGCACGGCGTCGATCGGATCGGTGATGATCGCCTCGACGGAAAGATCCGGGTCAATCAGTTGGTTTACGAAGGAAGAGTTGGCGCCGTTCTCAAGGAGCCGGCGCACGAGATAGGGCAGCAGCTCCTTGTGGCCGCCCACGGGGGCGTAGATGCGCGAGCGGCGCCCGTCGGCGACGAGCCGGTCGTGGAGCGCCTCGCCCATGCCGTGGAGCCGTTGCAATTCGTGGGGCGCATCGCCCGCCATCTCTTCGACCATGGCGGCCGAAACGGCGTTGTGGGTCGCGAACTGGGGATAGATGACGTCGGCGTTGTCAATGAGGACCCGCGCGCAGGCGAGATAGCTGACGTCCGTCAGGGCCTTGCGCGTGAACACAGGATAGCTCTCAAGGCCCAGAACCTGCGCGCGCTTGATCTCCGCGTCCCAGTAAGCGCCCTTCACGAGACGAACCATCAGCTTGCGCTCGGCGTCGCGGGCGAGGGCGGCGAGCCACTCGAGCGTGAAGGTCGCGCGACGCTGATAGGCCTGGACGACGACGCCGAGCCCGTCCCAGTCGGCGAGATCGGCGTCGCGGGCGAGGGCTTCGATGATGTCGAGGGAGAGATCGAGCCGCTCGGCCTCCTCCGCATCGATATTGAAACCGATATTGGCCTCTCGCGCCTTGACGGCGAGGGCTTTGACGCGGGCGACGAGCTCCTGCTGCACGCGTTGGCGCTTGGCGTATTCGTAGCGCGGATGGAGCGCGGAGAGCTTGACGGAGATGCCGGGGTTGGTCGCGACGTCGGGCCCCGACGCGACCCTGGCGATCGCGGCGATGGCGCCGTCGTACTCGCGATAGAACTTCGCCGCATCCTCGGCGGTCAGCGCGGCTTCGCCCAGCATGTCGAAAGAGAACGCGTAGCCTTCTTTCGCGAAGGCTCGACCGCGCTGGAACGCCTCGGCGATCGTCTCGCCAAGGACGAAGTGCTCGCCCATTATGCGCATCGCCTGGCCGACGGCGGCGCGGATCACCGGGTCGCCGACGCGGTCCAAGATGTCCTTCGTCGATTTGGCGAGCTTGCCGCCGGCCCCGCGGGGCTCCACCTCGTCGAGCCAGGCGGCGGCGATCATCAAACCACGCGTCGAAAAGTTGACGAGCGGGAACCGGCTCTTGCCAACGTGGGCGGACCAATCGCCGACCTCGACTTTGTCTTTGATGAGGGCGTCGGCGGTCGCCGCGTCGGGCGTGCGCAAAAGCGCCTCGGCGAGCCGCATCAGCGTGACGCCCTCGGCGGTCGAAAGCCCGTATTCCTGCAAGAACTTGTCGATGAGGCTTGAGCGGTCGGCATTCGCGCGCGCGCTTTCGACGAAAGACGCCGCGGCCTCTTGCGCGCGGCGTCGGCGATCGGTCCCGATGTCCGCCATCTCGCACAGTCGCTCGGCGAGGGCGCTCTCGTCGGCGAGCGTATGGGCGCGGATCTCGCGGCGAAGCGCATCGAGGTCTCGCGGGGCGGATGTCGACAATGCGACCATCTGAGGCTCCTTTGTCGCCGGCTCTCGTCGGGCGGCTGATAGAGCAACTGCGTCGCGCTGTCATGGCGCGCTCCGGGCCACGGCGACGGGACGCCGCAGGGGCCGGAGCGGCGCTGACAACGCCGAAAAACCGTAGAGATCGCAGAGGGTTAAGCGTGCTGCGCTGCATCGTTGCAACGGCTGGGGCCGCGCCGTACCTACGGCGAAGCGCGCTGCGGCGCGGGTTCACGGGAAGAGGATACGCCGCCATGACCGAGGCATACGTTTACGACGCCGTCCGCACGCCGCGCGGGAAAGGCAAGAGCGACGGCGCGCTCCATGAGATCACGCCCGTCGAACTCGCCGCGCAGGTGCTGGCGGCGGTTCGAGACCGAAACGAAATCGACGCCGCGGAAATTGAGGACGTCGCCTTCGGCTGCGTTTCGCCCGTGGGCGAGCAGGGGGCCGTCGTCACGCGCACGGCGGTGTTGATGGCGGGCTATCCGCAGACGACGTCGGGCATTCAGGTGAACCGGTTCTGCGCCTCCGGCCTCGAGGCGGTGAACATCGCCGCGGCGAAGGTGAAGGCCGGCGAGGCGGACCTGACGATCGGCGGCGGCGTCGAGGCGATGTCGCGGGTGCCCATGGGCTCCGACGGCGGCGCCTGGCCGGCGGACCCCGCGGCGGCGTTCGCAACGTACTTCGTGCCCCAGGGCGTTTCGGCCGACCTCATCGCCACGAAGTACGGCATCAGCCGCGACGACGCCGACGCCTACGCCGTCGAAAGTCAGAGGCGCGCTGCGAAATCGTGGGAGGAGCGGCGGTTCGAAAAGTCGATCCACCCGGTGAAGGACGTCATCGGCGAGACCGTTCTCGACCGTGACGAAACCGTCCGCCCACAAACGGACATGCAGAGCCTCGGTGCGCTCCAGCCCTCGTTCGCGTTGATGGGCCAGCAGTTCGGCTTCGATTCCGTCGCGCTTCAGAAGTACCCGGAGTTTGCGGAGATCGACCACGTCCACCACGCCGGCAACTCGTCGGGCATCGTCGACGGCGCGGCCGCGGTCCTCATCGGCAACAAGGAGATCGGCGAGAAACTCGGGATCAAGCCCCGCGCGCGGATCGTCGCCGCCGCCTCGATCGGCTCGGAGCCGACGATCATGCTGACGGGGCCGGAGGACGCCGCGAAAAAGGTCCTGAAGCGCGCCGGCATGGACAAGAACGACATCGATCTTTGGGAACTTAACGAGGCTTTCGCGTCGGTCGTCCTGCGCTTCATGCAGGCGCTCGGCGTCGACCACGATGAAATCAACGTCAATGGCGGGGCCATCGCCATGGGCCACCCCCTCGGCGCGACGGGCGCGATGATCCTCGGCACCATGGTCGACGAGCTCGAACGCTCGAACAAAGAAACCTCGCTCGTGACGCTGTGCATCGGCGCCGGCATGGGCACGGCGACGATCATCGAACGGGTCAACTAGGGCGAACCGACGTGCGCCGACTGCGGAAGTTTTTCGCTGACGGGCACGGCGTCGTCGCCCGAGCCCCAATTGGCGCGTTTCTGAACTGTTTGATTTGACGTCCGAAATTCTTCGATAGGAGACCGCATCCAATGACCTACGAAACATTCTCCGTGGACGTCGACAGCGACGGGATTGCGCTACTGACCATCGACCTGCCGGGCCAGTCGATGAACGTCTGGAATGCGGCCCTTATCGACGAGTTCGAGAAATTCGTGGACGCTTTCGTCGTCGACGACGCGATGAAGGGTCTTGTGATCACGTCGGGCAAATCGTCCGGGTTTCTCGCCGGCGCGGACCTGCGTATGCTGGCCGAAGCCGACGCCTCCGACATGGCCGCCGCGTTCGAAGGCTCGTTTCGCTTGAACCGCGTCCTGCGTAAGATGGAGACCGGCGGCAAGTCGGCGAAGGACCTCGGCAAGGGCGTCGCGCACGCAAAGCCCGTCGCGGCCGCGGTGAACGGCCTCGCCCTTGGCGGCGGGCTCGAGCTTGCGATCGCCTGCCACCGCGTCTTCGTCGCCGACGACCCGAAGATCCAGCTCGGCGTGCCCGAGGTGCAGGTCGGGCTCCTGTGCGGCGGCGGCGGCACTCAGCGCCTGCCGCGCATGGCGGGCCTCCAGAACGCCGCCATGCTGGCGACGCAGGGCAAACCGATCGACGCCAAGACCGCGCTGGCGCAAAACATCGTGCACGAAGTGATTCCCGCCGCGGATCTCGTCGCCAAGGCGAAGGAATGGGTCAAGGCGAACCCGAAATTCGTTCAGCCCTGGGACCAAAAAGGCTTCAAGTTCCCCGGCGGCGGCGGCGCGATGAACCCGAAGTCGGTTCAATTCTTCATGGCGGCGAACGCCATGGCTCAGCGCGAAACGCAGCACAATTATCCGGCGGTCCAGTACATCCTTTCGGCCATGTACGAAGGCTCTATCGTGCCGATCGACACCGGGCTGCGCGTTGAGTCGAAATACTTCACCAAGCTCGTCACGAGCCCCCAGGCGAAGAACATGATCCGCACGCTTTTCATCAACAAGCAGGCGGCGGAGAAGGGCGAACGCCGACCGAAAGACGTTCCGGCTTCGGAGTTGAGGAAGATCGGCGTTCTCGGCGCGGGGATGATGGGGGCCGGCATCGCCTATGTCTCTGCGAAGGCCGGGGCCGAGGTCGTCCTCCTCGACCGCGACGTCGCAGCCGCCGAAAAAGGCAAGGCGTACTCCCAGGGGATCGTCGAAAAAGGCGTCTCCCGGGGCAAGACGACGAAGGAGAAAGGCGAGGCGCTCCTCGCCCGCATTCATCCGACAGCGGACTACGCCGACCTGAAGGACGTCGACCTGATCGTGGAGGCGGTGTTCGAGGACGCGGACATCAAGGCCGACGTGATCAAGAAAACGGAAGCGGCGATCCGCCCCGACGTCATTTTCGCGTCGAACACCTCAACCCTGCCGATCACCGGACTGGCGAAGAATTCCGAGCGGCCGGACCAATTCATCGGCATCCACTTCTTCTCGCCGGTCGATAAAATGCCGCTCGTCGAAGTCATTCCAGGCGAGAAGAGCGGCGACAAAGCCCTCGCGACGGCTCTCGACTACGTCAAGCTGATCAGGAAAACGCCGATCGTCGTGAAAGACGTGCGCGGTTTCTACACGAACCGCGTCGTGCCGCCCTATCTCAACGAGGCGATGTTGATGGTGAAGGACGGCGTCAAACCGGCCTTGATCGAAAACGCCGCCAAGCAGCTTGGCATGCCCGTCGGCCCCCTGGCGCTCGCGGACGAAACCTCGCTCGAACTTGGGCTCATGCTCGTCGAGGCGGAGAAAAAGCTCGCCGGCGACGACTACAAGCCGACCGGGATCGAGGATTTTCTCGAGAAAATGGTCAAAGAGCTCGGCCGAAAGGGCCGCAAATCCGGCGGCGGATTCTACGACTACCCGGACGGCGGGAAGAAAGCGCTATGGCCCGGCGTCGCGGAGTATTATCCGCTCGCCGACGACCAGCCGAGCCTCGACGAGGCGAAGGAGCGCCTGCTTTACGCACAGCTCATACCCGCCGCCCACTGTTACGCCGAGGGCATCGTCAACGATCCGCAAACCGCGGACCTCGGGGCCATTTTTGGTTGGGGCTTCGCCCCTTGGACCGGCGGACCGATGAGCCATATCGACACGATCGGCGCTGAGGCCTTCGTGCGCAAAGCCGAGAGCCTGGCGCAGAAGTACGGCGCGCGGTTCTCGCCGCCGCAGGCGTTCCGCGACATGGCGAGCAAGGGCGAGACGCTCTACGCCGCTTAACAACGTATACAGACGAGGAGGGCGCGCATGGCCGACATCGAACGCGTGGAGCTAACGCCGATGACCGTCGTGTCGGTCGTCAAGGAATGCGCGATGGAGCCGGCGGCCATCGGCGCGGCGATCGGCGACGGCTTCGGGGCGCTCATGCCGGCGCTGGGCGCGGCCGGCGTTGCGCCCGCTGGTCCGCCTATGGTCGCTTACAAAGGCCTGCCGCCCGCCACGCCGACGCTTTACGTCTCCCAGCCCGTCGCCAAGGCCGACGCAGCGAAGCTCGCCGCCCTCGACGGCCTGACGATCTGGCGAACGGCCGAGGGGCCCGCCCTCAAGACCATGCACAAAGGACCGTACAAGGATCTCGGCGCGGCCTACGACGCGCTGTTCGCCCACGTCAAAGCGGGCGGCCTCGAAGCAGCGGGCGAGTCCTATGAGATCTATCTGAACGATCCGGGCGAGACGGCGGAAGCGGATCTGTTGACCGAGATCCGGCTGCCGCTGAAGGGGTAAAGCGCGATGCGCGGCATGGGCCGGTCTGTCGCGGCGGTCGCCATTGGCGTGCTTGCGGGCGCGCTCCTCGTCTTTTTCACCGAGATGCTTGGCCATGCGATTTATCCGCCGCCCGCTGACATCGACCTGAAGGATCCGGAGGCGCTTGCCGCGGCGCTGCCGCGCCTGCCGTTCGAAGCGAAAGCTTTCGTTGTGCTCGGCTGGTTCGTCGGCGCGGTTGGCGGAGCTTACGCGGCCTTGCGCGGCGCGCGGCGCTGGGCGCCGGCGGCCTGGGTCGTGGCGGGCGTCATGTTCTGCATGACCGTTCTCACCCTGATCTCCCTGCCGCACCCCTGGTGGAGGACGCTCGCCGCGCCGGTCGCGTCCGGCGCCGGCGGCTGGCTCGCCGTGCGTCTCGGCAACGGGACCTACGCCTCGCCGATCGCCGACGACAAGTCCGCCGGCCTCTTCGAGTGAGCGCGCGGCCCGCGCCTGCGGCCGGCGTCGTCTTCGTGCGCGACGCGCCGGACTTTCAGGCGCTGATGCTGGAGCGGGCGGCGCACATGCGCTTTGCAGCGGGCGCGCTCGCCTTTCCCGGCGGGCGCATCGCGCCGAGCGACGGCGACCCCGCCTGGCGCGAGATGGCGCTTGGCCTGCCGGCGGCGGAGGGCGTTGCAACGGCCGCCGTCGCAGCCTTGCGCGAGACGTTCGAAGAAACGGGCGTTTTGAACGCCGTCGACGCCGACGCTCGTCCGCCGACCGCCAACCGCTTGGCGTTCATGGCCGCCCGCCGCGCCTCAATCGCGGCGGACGCGGACCGGTTCTCCCGAAGCCTCGCCGAAGCGGGCTTGCGCCTTGACGCGCGGGGCCTCAGGCCCTTTGCGCGCTGGGTGGGCCCGCCAGGCGCGGCGCGCCGGTTCGACGCTTTGTTCTTCATCGCGCCCGCGCCGGTCTATCAGGCGCCGAGTCCTGACGGCGTCGAGACGGCGCAGGCGCTCTGGATCGCCCCCGCAACGGCGGCCGCGGACGCGATTTCCGGCCGTCGGCGGATCATCCACCCCACCTTGTGCAAGCTCCAGCTCCTGGCGTTGAGCGAGACGAGCGCGAGCGCCATCGACGCCGCGGCGCGCCGGCCCGTACGCCCCATAGAGGCCTGGACCGAACGCCGCGACGGCGTCGACTATGTGTGCATTCCGGACGATCTCGGCTATCCGACGACGGCCGCGCCCGTCGACGACGCGGCGCGCTCGTGAACCGCGCGTTCAGCGTCGACGGCGGATCTCCCGCCGCGCGATCTCAAGCGCGACCATGTCGTAGAGCCCATGGGCGACCATCGGCGCCCAAAGGCTTCCGGCGAAGACGAAGGCGGCGCCGAACCAGCAGCCGGCGAGCGCGGTGATCACGGCGTACGCCCATGATTTCGCATGCAGCGCGCCGAAGAGGAGATTGGGCGCGACGATCGCCGCGGCGAGGGGCAATCGCTCGGCGGCGAGGGTCTGCAGCGCGCCGCGAAAGAGCGCCTCTTCGCCGATCCCGGCGACAAGGCCGATCAGGAGGACGCGAAAGGGCGTCAGGCGAAAGCCGAGACCGGAGAGAAACTCGATCTGGTCGTTGCGGAACCGGCGGATCGCCGCCGCTTCGGCGCGCATGAACCACAACAGCGCGGCCGCCATCGGAACGGTCGCGGCGACGCCGATCGCGATCCCGCGCGCCGGGTCGCCGAGTTGGCGGTGAAGCGGGACGCCGCCCCACGCCGCGACGCCAGCCCCGATCGCGAATATCGCCGCCGTGCCGGCGACCATCATCCAGAAGACTTTGGGATCGTCGGTTCCGGGATCGGTGTCGGCGGTTTGCGAAGCGATGGTCAGCGTCTCCGCCGTTTGAGGCCGCCGAGGAGCCCGCGGGCGAGTTCGCGCGCGATGGTGCGCGAGAACGAGCGCACGGCGGACTTCACCGCCGCTTCAGTGACGGTCTGGCGCGAGCGGCCCCGCGGCGCGGCGCGCCGTCTCGGGGCTTCTCGCTCGGCGGCCTCTTCGAGGCGCGCGGCGCGTTCGGCGCGTTCCGCCAACAATTCGTAGGCAGATTCCCGATCGATGACGGCGTCGTATCTCGGACCGAGCGGCGAGGCGGCCATCGTCTCGGCGCGCTCCGCGGCGGTGATCGGCCCCATACGGCTCGTTGGCGGACGGATTTTCACTCGTTCCGCGATCGTGGGAACGCCGCCCGGCCCCAGGGTCGAGACAAGCGCTTCGCCGACCCCCAACGCCGCGATCGTTTCTTCGGCGTTGAAAGCGGGATTGGCGCGGAAGGTCTCCGCCGCCGCCTTCAAGACGCGCCGCTCGCGAGGCGTGTAGGCGCGCAGGCCATGGACGATCCGCGCGCCGAGCTGGCTCGACACCGCGTCCGGCACGTCGAGCGGGTTCTGCGTGACGAAAAAAACGGCGACTCCTTTCGAGCGGATAAGGCGCACGACCTGGCTGATCTTGTCGACGAGAGCGGTCGGAGCGCGGTGAAAGAGGAGGTGCGCCTCGTCGAAAAAGAAGGCGAGCTTCGGCTTCGGCGCGTCGCCCACTTCCGGCAGTTCTTCGAAGAGCTCCTACATCAGCCACTGCAAGAACGCCGCATACGTCTTCGGGGCCTGCATCAGCCGGTCCGCGGCCAGCACGTTGACGACGCCGGCGCCGGAGGCGTCGACGGCCATCAGATCCTCAAGCCGCAAGGCCGGCTCGCCGAAGAACGCCGCGCCGCCCTGGTCCTCAAGCGCCAGCAGACGCCGCTGGATCGCCGCCACCGACGGCCGCGAAACGAGCCCGTAACGCGCCGACAGCGCCCGAGACCGCGTCGCCGCTGAGGCGAGGATCGCGCGCAGGTCCTTCAGGTCGAGAAGCGGCAGGCCCTCATCGTCGGCGAGGCGATAGACGAGCGCCATCAGGCCTTCCTGGGCGTCGTTGAGGTCGAGGAGGCGCGAAAACGTCAGCGGTCCCATCTCCGTCGCCGTCGTGCGCGCGGGGTGGCCGGCTTCGCCAAAGAGATCCCAGAACCGCGCAGGCGCGCCGGCCGGCGCGTAGTTCTCAACGCCGGTCTCGGCTGCGCGTGACGCAAGGCGAGGGTCCGCGGCGCCAGGGCGAGAAACGCCGGCGAGGTCGCCTTTGACGACGGCGAGGAATACGGGAACCCCCGCGGCCGAGAATCCCTCGGCGAGGATTTGCGACGTGACGGTTTTGCCCGTCCCCGTGGCCCCGGCGATGAGGCCGTGGCGGTTCGCGTATTTGAGGGCGAGGGTCTGGGGCGCGCCGTCCGCCGCGCCGATCAGGATGTCCTCGTCCGCCATGAGCGCCTCGATTGCGCGCCGCGTCTCGAGCTTACCCCGATTTAACGCGCGTGCCCGGAAAAACCTTAAAAATCAAGCCTATCCGTGTTTACCGTGAGATTAAAAGGGCTTAAGCGACGCCCGGACAGTGATGCGCCGGCTCTGGAACGCGTTGGCGACGTCGGGTGTTAATGCGACTCCAACGTTTAAGGATGGGGACATGCTGAGAATTATTCTGATCATTGCGGTCGCGCTGGCGATCATCGTCGGCCTGATGCAGCTGCGAGGCGGCGACGCCGGCGAAGCGGTCGAGAACGCCGTCGAAGCGACGGGCGAAGCGATCGAGGGCGCCGCCGACGAGGCGGGCGAAGCCACGGACGCCGCGATTGACGCTGCGGACGATGCGCTCGACGCAACGGGCGCCGCCGCTGATGACGCGCTCGACGCGTCCGGCGAGGCGGCTGACGGCGCCTCGAGGACCATTGGCGACGCGGTCGACGACGTTGTGCGCGAAGGGGAAGAGGCGATGGACGACGCCGGAGCGGCGGCCGACGACGCCGCGGCCAAGGCGGGCGACGCACTGGACCGTGCGAAAGCCGCCGCCGGCGACGCCGCGGACGACGCCGAAGCCGCCGCTGACGATGCGGCGAGTAAAGTCGAGAACGTCGCCGACGATCTCGAGCAAGCGGCGGACGAAGCAGCCGACAATCCCGACGACGACAACGAGTGATCGCCGGGTCCTAATCCATTGAACGAATAAAGCCCTGCGCCGCGCGCAGGGCTTTTTTTGTCACCGAACCCAGATGGTTGCCGGCCCGTTAACCGGCGCCTCGTAATTGTTAGCGGTTCGGTATGAACTCCCCGTCATGTTCGCCCCGTGAAACAAGATCGCGTGAGCGGCGAAATACGAGTGGGGACTTTGACGTGCGGCACGACGGCATCGATTTGAAGCATTTGGAGCGTTACGTCGCCGGAGACGACGCGCTGCGGGACGAGATTCTGATGATTTTCGTCGACCAGGCGGAACGTTGGGCCCGCGAACTGAAGAGCGACCTAGGCGACGAAGAGTGGCGCGACGCCTGCCACGCACTGAAAGGGGCGGCGCGCGGCGTGGGCGCCTGGCGGCTGGGCGACCTTGCGGCCGAAGGCGAGGCGTTGAAAACCGCGGCCGCGGCCAAGGCCCATGACGTCGCAAAATTTCAAGACGAGATCCTCAGCGCGATCGCCGAGAGCGTCGCCTCGGCGACCGCCGCGCGCGCCCTTGTGGCGTAGCGCTTCGGGCGTCCGGGCCGCTTCGTCGGCCACGCCGGGTCGACGCCGGCGCACGCTCTGTCTCGCGTTTCACGTATGCGCGCGCCCCCAATCCCTTAGTTGGGCGAACAGCGGACCGAGGCTCCGGCCTTTCTCGGTCAGCAGATATTCCGCCCGGGGCGGGTGGTCGGAATAGAAAGACCGCTCGACAAGGCCCTTCGCCTCGAGGGCCTTCAAACGCGCCGAGAGCGTCGTCGGGCCGATCCCGGTCAGGGAGTCTTTCAAGTCCTGAAACCGGTGGGGACCGCGCAGCAAGAGGTCCCGCAGGATCAAGACCGACCAACGGTCGCCAAGCACATTGAGCGTTCTTGAAATCGGGCAGGGCTCTCGGTCCGTCACGCGCTTTCCCAAAAAATTCCTCCCAACGCTGAGCCTGAATAACGAATCCGGTCGTTGAACGATATAAAGTATTGACACGATAGTGAGTACCAATTCAGTATTAACAAAACTCTGGAGGCGGTTCAATGTCGACAGCGCGGCGCGGCGCCAGCCCATCGTCAACAAGCCTTCTTTTCATCTGCGTATGGCTCATCGGCGGCGAGAGCGCGTTCGCGCAGGATAGCGGGGGCGGCTACTTTGTCGCCGGCGGCGCCAGCCTCCCCGAATACGAGGGCGCGGACGATGGCCGCATCGTTCCGTTTCTGGTCGGACGGGGAGACGTCTTCAGCGTCGACGTCGAACTCGAAGGCCTCAGGGCGCGCGCGGACCTTCTCGATCATTCATTTTGGCGCGCTGGTCCGGCGCTTGGCGTCGTTCTCCCGCGGAACGAGTCGTTCGTAGACGAGCCGACGTTCGCGCTAATCGAGGAGATCGACGTCGCCCTGGAGCTTGGCGCTTTCATCGGCTTTGAACAGTCTCTTGGAAGAACGCCGGAAGACAGACTGAGCGGCGCCGTCGCCGTCAGGCAAGATGTTCTTGGCGCGCACAACGGCTTCGTCGTAACGCCTGAGATAGAGTACTTCTTCAAAGTCAACCGCATGCTGAGAGTCGGCGTCGGCGCGAACGCCACGTGGGCCAACGGCGATTATCAAGACGCGTACTTCTCAGTTGATGCGTCGGACGCCGCAGCTTCCGGATTGGCCGCCTTTCAAGCGGACGCCGGCCTTAAGGACGTCGGCGTCGAACTCTACAACATCCTGTCGTTCAGCGAGAAATGGGGCGTCTTTTCGCGCTTCGCCTACAACAGGTTGCTGGGCGACGCCGCCGATAGCCCGCTCGTGGCGGTCGTCGGCTCGGAAGATCAGATCTTCTATGGAGCGGGCGTCTTTTACCGCTGGTGATCGAGGCGCGCCAATCGAGCGGCCGCGTTCGCCAATCGATCGGCGGGCGTCGTTCGTTGCGATAGAGCGGAACTCCGAGTAACGATCATGTCGGACGCGTTGGCGCTAGGGATTTTGATAAACGCGACCGCGCTCTTCGTCATCGCCGCGCTCGTTGGCCTCGTCCGAAAGCATATCGACGCTTCGAGAGACGGCGTTCGCCGTTCGGCGATTGGCGTCGGGGTCGTTCTGCTCGCATGGTTCGTTTTCGCGCATTCGCGAGCCGGCGTCGTCGGCGCGCCGGGTTGGGTTTTTCCGGCCCTTATCGTAGCGCCAATCATGATTGGCGTTATGCTTTCCTATGTCGACCCGCTCAAATCGATCCTGAAATCCGTCCCCGTCGCCGCTCTGGTTTGGATACAGATGTATCGCGCCGTCGGCGTCGTTTTTCTTATTGTGCACCATAGGGACGGATCCTTGCCAGCCGCGTTTGCGTATTCCGCTGGCTGGGGCGACGTTGCGACCGCGCTCTTGGCGAGCCCCACGTCGACGGTCGTTTCCCGGGGCGCAAAAATCGCGTTTCCTTTGCTGATGCTGTGGACGGCGGTTGGCGTCGGCGACCTCATCGCCGCGCCGCTGACGGCCAACATCGTCTCGGACGGCCCCGACGACGTCGCGCCCCTTGCGTCGCCTCCCTTGAACATCATACCGGTTTTTTTCCGGTCCCCCGCTCCGCGTGCTACTGCACCTGCTGACCTTGCGCGCGTTCCACATACAAAAAGCAACGCCCCCGCCGGCCTTTCAACAATCCGTGGCGTAACTTTCTTGAACGCGGCCCGCCGACCCGGCGACGCGCGGCTTAAGCGGCGCCTCGCCGAAGCATCGCCACGGCCTCATCGAGGCCGGCGAGGGTGAGCGGCGCCATACGACCGCCCATCAGCTGGCGGATCATGCCGACAGACGGGGTGAACCCCCAATAGTCCGATGGCGTCGGATTGATCCACGCCGCGCGCTTGAAGCGGTCGAGAAGGCGGTCGAGCCAGACGGCGCCGGTCTCGTCATTGAAGCCTTCGCCCGACCCGCCGGGCGTCACGATCTCATAGGGGCTCATAGACGCGTCGCCGACGAAGATCACGCGCGTGTCGGCGGGGTGGGTCCGCATCAACTCAAGGGTCGAAACGCGCTCTGACCAACGGCGGCGATTGTCCGGCCACACATGGCCGTAGACGCAATTATGGAAGTAGTAGTAGTCGAGGCGTTTGAATTCAGCGCGCGCCGCGGAGAACAACCGCTCGCACTCCTCGACGAACGGGTCCATCGAGCCGCCAACGTCGAACAAGAGCAGCACTTTCACGGCGTTACGCCGCTCGGGCCGGAGCTTCACGTCGAGAAAGCCGCCGCGCGCCGTCGCGTCGATCGTCCCGTTGAGGTCGAACTCCTCCGCCGCGCCGTCGCGGGCGAACTCACGCAGCTTCCGCAGCGCAACCTTCATATTCCGTACGCCGAGCTCGACGTCGTCGCGCAGATTGGCGAACTCGCGCTTCTCCCAAACCTTGACGGCGCGCCCCTGGCGCTCGCCGGCGTCGCCGATGCGGACGCCTTCGGGGTTGTAACCGCCGGCGCCGAAGGGAGATGTTCCGCCAGTGCCGATCCACTTCGAGCCCCCGCTGTGGCGGCCTTTCTGCTCTTCGAGGCGCTTCATCAGCGTCTCCATTAGTTTCTCCCAGCCGCCGAGGGCTTCGATTTCGCGCTTCTCCTCATCGGTGAGATATTTCTGGGTCAGAAGCTTCAACCAGTCTTCGGGGATCGCCGCGGCGACGTCCTCGCCCACGGTTTCGACGCCCTTGAAGACGCGCGCAAAGACGACGTCGAACTTGTCCATCGCCCGCTCGTCCTTCACGAGCGCGGCGCGCGCCACATAATAGAAGTCTTCGACGCGTCGGCTGACGGCGCCTTTCTCCAGCGCCTCGATGAGCGTGAGGTATTCGCGCAAGGAGGCGGGCACGCCCGCCGCGCGCAGTTCATGGAAAAAGGTCGCGAACATGCCGCCTCGTTAGTCGATCGGGCGGGGCTTGGCGACGTCTGGAAAAACTAACGCCGGCGTTCGCGATGCGAGCGCACGTCGTCGGCCGCGGGGCCCGGCGGCAATTGCGCGCGAATGTCTTTGGGGTCCCAGGGGCCATAGCTGAAGCTGCGCGAGCCGGGGCCGGGCTGATAGCCGGTGAAGGGCGTGCGGTCGAGCATCGGGCGCAGATCGTCGCTCCCGCCGATCGCCGGCGTCGCTGCTGGCGCGGGGTCCGGTTTGCGCCCTGCGAACCGCGCCACCTGGTCGACGAACTTCACGCTCGTGCGGCTCAACCGGTCAGGGAAGAGGCGCATGATCTCCATGATGTCGTCGGGCACGGCCGGCGACGCGTTGAGGCCGAGCTCCGCCGCTTCGGTCGCTTCGATCGGATAGTCGTGGGTCCAACGCCCGCTCGAGAGCTGCTCGGCGATGCCGATGGCGGCGTTGTCCGACACCGTGCCGCGCAGCAGCTACCGCGCGGCGCGCTCGAGCTGCTCCGTCGCCATGCGCCCGATGTCGGCCAACACCAGCGTGCGGTCCTCGATATGGTCGACGGATTTCTCGGCTTTGAGGCGCATGAGCGCCGCGGCGGGGAGGCCGCCGATCTGCGGGTCGATGGGGCCGAGGACGGCGTGCTTGTTGAGGACGATCTCATCGGCGGCGAGAGCGATGAGCGTGCCGCCGGACATGGCGTAGTGCGGGACGTAGACCCGCGTCGGCCCGGGGTGGGCCTTCACCGCCCGGGCGATCTGCAACGCCGGCAGAACGAGCCCGCCCGGCGTATGGAGAATAAGCTCCAGCGGCTGATTCGGTGGCGTCGTGCGAATCGCCTCGAGCACGTCCTCCGCGTCGTTGAGATCGATGTACCGCAGGAAGGGGATGCCCAGGAGCCCCATGGGCTCTTGACGGTGGACGATCGCCACGATGCGGCTTTTGCGGCGCTTCTGTATCTTCGCGAACGCGCGCTCGAGCTCCTGGCCTCTCGCGCGGCGATTCATCGCGGGCAAGATGAAGAAGACGATCAGGAAAAACAGGAACGGCAGAAAGCCGAATAAACCGTCCATCAGGGCGCTCCGCTAGCGGCAGTCGCGGGTCGCCAGCTGGCGCGCCCCCGCGCGTCACGACGGAGAATGGCCGAAAAGCCGGACCACGGCCAGAGGGGCGGAACGATCCTGCGCCGGTCTTCGCGCGGACGTGGCGCGCGCGCCACGGGACCACGTCGCCGCAGCGCGCACGCATCGCGTGCATTTAATCCCCCCCGGCGCCTGCGGCGCCGCGCCGGGCGCGAGGGCGTTTTCACGCCGTGCACCGTTTTTAGAATGACGGGGG
>JBHJHE010000011.1:0-19403 GCA_050331095.1 Parvularculaceae bacterium | reverse complement strand
GGCGGCCCGTCGCGCGGCGGCGCGGCGCTCGGCTTCCGCCCGGCGGGCCGGACCGGGCGGCGCTGGCGCGCGCTTCTGCACGGGGTCGTCCGGCAGATCGAGCGCGTCGATCCGCGCGCGCCGTTTGGGAGCCTGAGCTTTCGGGCCCTGAGCTTTCGCGGCCTGAGGTTTCGCGGCCCGCGCGTCAGCGGATTGCGGTTTGGAGGCCCGGGGCGTCGACCCCTGCGGCGGCGGCCCGCCGCCGGGCGTCGCGGCCGACTGGCGAACGCGGCGACGCGGGCGGGCCTGCGGCCGCCCGACGCGGGCGTCGCGGGCGCTCGGTTCGCGGCTCATGCGCCGCCTCCGCCCGGCCGGGAAAATCGAAGCAGAGCGCGGACTTTTTCAGGTTCGTTCGGTTCCCTTGCGATGTCAGCGTAGGCGACATTGACGCCATATTCGGCCCGCAGCGCCGCGAGCCAGCCAAAGAGCGCCGCCGGGTCCGTCAATTCAGCGTTGGCCTCGACGACGCCGTCGGGGCGCGCGTTGAACGAGCTCAGCGACACGCCGTGCGCCGAGGCGCTCGACGTCAGGGCGTTGCGGATGGGCGTCGTCGATTGCGGAGCCGCCGCGCCAGTCTCGGACGTCGCCGCCGCTTCGGCGACGACGGCGTAGAGGCTTTCCGCGCGCCGCGCCGATTCCGCCTGGTCGGCGCGCCAGCCGAGGAGCGGCCGGGCGATCGCGCCCGTGACGACGAGCGCAAGAGCGAGCGCGACGGCGACGCCGATCAGCGTCCGCTCGCGCAGCGACAGGCGGTCCCAGTACTCACGCATTATGGCGCTCACGCATCGAAACACTCACCCATGGAGGCGTCGCCGCTCCCTTAAATTCGCGCCGACATTTCGCCGATCCACGCCGCGCCCGCCCGGCGATAACCGCTCGAATCGTCCGCGTCGACGCCCTGGGCGGCCAATTGCCGGCGAAAAGTCTCGATGTCCGCGTCCGACTGGCTGCGGATGCTGAAGACGAACTGGCCGCGCTCCCGGTCGTAGCGGATGCGGTCCACGGCGACGTTGTCGTTGTCGTTCAGGGCGGCGTTGAGGCGCGACGTCAAATCGAGGAACGACGCGCCGGTGCGCCGGGACAGCGCCGCGCGGGCGTGGGCGCGCGGGTCCTCGTTCGCCGCCTCGGGGAAGGCCGCCTCGTGGAGACGCGTCGCCGCGGCTTCGTAACGCGCCGCGACGCGCCCATCGCGGGCGGCGCTCGCGGCGCCGAAAACCATCGCCGCCGCGCCGCGCCCCGCGGCCATCATCCCGGCGCGCTGGAAACGGCGATACTCGATCGTCCGCCGCTTGGCCGGCTTGTAAGGTCCCTGGAGAAGGTTCACCGCCGAGCCGTCGTCGATCGCGCGCCTGGCCGCTGCGAGCAGCGCCTCGTCGTCGGCGGGCCCCTGACCGGCGTAGACGCTCTCGTCGCGCCGGGCGAGCCACGGCTCCGGCCCGTAGGCGACGATCTCCGTCGGCTCGGCTTCGTCGATCATCGACTTCACGGCCATGCGGCCGAGATTGTGGTCGGCGGCGAAGCCGCGGTCGCCGACGGACGCGATCATCCGGCCCGGCTCGATGAAGATGACAGGGCGCTCCGGCTCCCCGCCAAGGCAGCAGAAATCGACCGTTAGAACGGCGAGCGGCGCCTCGACGGCCGCAAACGCAGCCGTCCACAGGTCCATGAGGTCAGCCTTCAAGGCGAACGCCCGGCCGACGCCGCTGGTCTGCGTCGCCGCCACATGGAGATCGTCGATCGCCTCGGCGAGTTCGTCCTCCAAGAGGAGGGTCGCAGCGGCGCGGAACTTCGCGGCGCTGCGCGACGGCGAAGCGAGCGCGCGCATGGCCACCGTCTCGCCGCGCAAAACCGCGCCGATCCTGACCGCGCCGTCGAACGAGCGGACGACGTCGCCGAACGTCTCCAGGTTCGGACAGCGGCCGACCTCGGCGAGCGCCTCGCCGTCGAACGCCGCCCAGGCGACCGGCTCGGCCGGCGCGTCAGCGACGCGCGCGAGGACGAAATCGATCAATTCAACACCCCATATTCCCGCGATACGAGCCGCGGCGGGCCGCTTTCGCCGACGTTGAACACCAATCGGGCGCCGGTGTCGATCTCGCCCAAACGCACACGCGCGATGGTCTCCACATAGGACGACGTGACGGCCGTGCGCGCCACGCGCGCGGGCTCGCTGATCTCGAGCTCGGAAAGGGCGCCCTGCTCCCAGAACGCCTCGACGCTCTCCCACCCGCCCGGCGGGCGGTCCGCGATGATCCGCTCCGCCTCCTGCGCGCTGAGGGCGCCTTCGCTCAGGGCCGCGAGGATGGGCGCGTCGCGCGGCTCCAGAAAATTCACGTTGATCCGCGTCGGCGCCCGCTCCGGCAGGGCGCAAAGGTGCGGCAGGAACGCGAGGTAGAGGTCGCGATTGACGCCGTCCATCGCGCGCAGCTCCGACACCGAGGCGAGCGGCGCGGCGCCCGTGCGGAAAGGCGTCGGCAACGTCGTGTAAAGACTGTCCTCGGCGCCGCCGAAGCCCGCGAAGTCGTCGCCGTCGATCCAGTCGGCGATGACGCCGGCGAGCCGCTCGCCGTCCGCGGTCCCGAGGCCGATTGCCGCCGCAAGCGCGGCGCGCTCGCGCACGGCTCCCTCGTCGAGCTCCGGCGTTCCGGCGTCTTCGTCGTCGTCGTCGCCAAAGCCGGGCGAGCGGTCGTCGTTCTCGCCGTCCCCGTCGTTCTCGTCGTCTTCGTCGTCGCCGTCCGAGGCGTCGCCCGTCTGGTTGGAGTTCTGACCCGGATTTTGACCCGGATCGTCCTCCGGCTGAATGCGGACAAGGGCGTTGACGTTGAAGCAGCGGGTCGCGTCGCGGAACCGCAATTCGGCCGCCCCGCCCGGCAGGGGCGCGACGATAGGGCTCGCGAACAGCGGGATTTCCGGCGTCAATCGCGCGGTCTCGCCGTCAAGCGCTTCGACCGCCTGGCGGATGGCGTCGGCGGCGAGGGCCTCGGCGCTCACGGCGCGCCATTGCAGCTCAGCGCGCGCCGCGGTGATTGACGCGCGCCGGATCGCCAGCGCCGTGCGCTCGGTGATCGCGACGGCGATGAACGCGAAGGTCGCGACCATCAAGAGCGAGATGATGAGCGCCGAGCCGCGCTGGCTCGCGAGCGGTTTCGCAGGCGTCACTCCTCCGCCTCCACGCCGCCGGCGGCGACCTCGCCGATCCAGAACAACTGCTCGACGCGGCCGAACCGCGACGAATCGAAAGCAAGCCGCACCGCCCTCGGGATCCGGCCGCCGGCCGTCGGAGCGGGCCAGAGGTCGACCCAGTCGAGGCCGCGGGTCGTCTCGCCGGCGAGAAACGTGAGCTCCAGGTTCTCCGCGTCTCGAAACAAAAGCCGATCGGTGCGCGGCTGGTCGGGCGCGTCGTCGAGATATGGCCGGACGCGGCGCACCAGAGCGTCGCCGACGCGTAGATACTCCACGTACTGCAACGTCGAACGCGGGCTGCGCGAATCCGGATTGGCCCAGCCTCGGCGGACGAAGCCGACGAGCGGCGTTTCGCCAACGACCGGCCGGCGGTTCTGGAACGCGACGCCGGCCACGAACGGCCCCGCCTGGCGCGCGCCCGTCTCGTCGCGAACGACGCGCGCCGCCACCTGACTGAAGTCGGTGCGGATGATCGTGCGGGCGAGCTGCCAGGCGCGCACGCGGTCGTCGACCTCGTCGAGCTGCGCGCGCCCGTCGACGGCCGAACGCAGGGCGTAAACGCCGGCGCTTGAGATCATCGAAAAGATAAGGAGCGCGACGAGCAGCTCCGTCAGGGTCAGGCCGGCCTCGCGCGCGCGCACGGTCATCGCGTCGCCATTAATAGAGAGACGTTCGCAAGCGCCTGGCGGCCGTCGGCGCGGCGCACGACATAGTCGATCTGCAGGACGCCGCGCCGGGGCTCGATCGCGCTTCTCGTGAAGGCGAACCGCCGGTCGCCGACCACGGCGACGCCCTCGCTCGCCCCCTGGGCGCGCCGGGTCGCGCGGGCGAGCTCCACGACGGCGAGATTGTAGGCGGCGATCTGCGCCATCAGGCGGTCCTCCGCCGCGATCATGAAGCGGGCGTTCTGGCTGAGAAGCGTCAGCACCGAGCCGAGGACGCCGGCGAGGATCGCAAAGGCGACGAGCACCTCGACGAGCGTCATGCCTGCTTGAGCGTTCCGCGCCCGATCGGTCATCCGGTTCGCCTCCATCAGTCGCGCTCGACGGTCAGCGCGCCGGCGCGGGAGAGCACGCGCCACGTTCCGCGGCGGCTCTCGAACGACGCGGTGAAGTCGGGCGCGATCCCGAGAGGATCGATCGCGGCGACAGCCACGTCGCGCGCCGCCTCTTCGTTCTCGGCGTCGCGGCCGTTTAGCGCCAGGGCGTTGTCGGCGGCCGCATCGTCGACGTCGAGCTTGAAGGCGATGAGCGGCCGGGTCGGCAGGTCGCGCGTCGTCTCGGCGATCCACGTTCCGTCCTCGCGCTTTTCGAGCGCGTAGGCCCCCGGCCGCCCGACGATGCGATAGTCAGCGCCCAGCGTCACCGCCTCCTCGGTCGCCACCGCGACGAGCTTCGCGAACTCGTCCGCCGCCTCCTTCGCAGGGGGCCGCGCAGGCGGCGCGTTCCACACGACCACGGCGGCGCCGAAGGCGAGGATGACGACGACGACGAGAAGCTCGATCAGCGTGATCCCGCGCTCGCCGGCTGCGGGGGCGGACGCCGACGTCAGAACGCGTCGCCTTCGCGCCAATTTCCGATGTCCTGGTTGAGGCCCTCGCCGCCCGGCTCGCCGTCGGCGCCCAGCGAGAAGACGTCGACGACGCCGCGCTCGCCCGGGAACCGGTACTGGTACGGATTGCCCCACGGATCGACGGGCACGCCGCCGCGCAGGTAGCCGCCCGGCCGGTAGTTCTCCGGCCGGTTCACGCCCGACGGCACGCTGACGAGCGCCTCCAGCCCCTGGATCGACGTCGGATAGTTCAACATGTCGAGCCGGTATTGATCGAGCGCGCTCTCGATGAGGCCGATGTCGATGCGCGTCTTCTTCACCGCCGCGCGGTCGCGCTCGGGCAGGATGTTCACGACCACCAGCGCCGAAATCAGCGCGATGATCGACAGGACCACCAGAAGCTCGATGAGGGTGATGCCGCGCTGCGTCGTTTCGGACGCGCGCTTTTGAGGAACCGCCATGATCGTCTCCTTGGACTGCCTTACGCCACGGATCGGGGCCTACTACACCGCGGCCAAACTGTTGAGTTGCAAAATCGGCAACATGATGGAGACCACGATCGCCATCACGACCCCGCCCATGACGACGATGATCAGCGGCTCCAGAAGCCGCAGGGCCACGGTCGAGGCGGTGTCGAACTCTTCTTCGAGCTGGTTCGCCGACTTGTCGAGCAGCGGGGCCAACGCGCCCGCCCGCTCGCCGGCCGCCACCATGTGCGTCATCATGGGCGGCAACACGTTCGCGCGCTTGATGGCGACGGCGAGCGACGCGCCCTCGCGGACCATGCCCGTGGCCGCGTTGAGGCGCTCGCGCACATAGGCGTTGCCAACGGTGCGCTCGGCCCCGGCGAGGCTGTCGAGCAACGGCGCGCCCCCGCTGACGAGGGTCGACAGGGTGCGGGCGAACCTTGCGCCGTCGAGCCCGCGCAGGAGCCCGCCGATGATCGGCGTCTTCAGGAGCATGCGGTCGAAGCCGCGCCGGTAGGCCGGTCGGCGCAATTGCAGCCAATGGCCAAGCCCCGCGAGCGCGAGGACGAGGAGGATCGTCAGACCGTTCTCGGCGAGGAACGTCGAGACGCCGACGACGGCGCGCGTGACGAACGGCAATTCGGTGTCGAAGGTCTCGAATTGCGAGACGATCTTCGGCACCACCTGGGTCATCAGCGCGGCGACGACGCCGCCCGCGAACAGGACGAGCGCGGCCGGATAGATGAGCGCGCCGAGAGCGCGGTTCTGCATCGAGCGGTTCTTTTCGAGCATGGTCGCGAGGCGGTCGAGCACGCCGGCGAGGTCGCCGGAGACCTCGCCGGCCGCGACGACCGCGCGATAAAGCTCGGGGAATGATTTCGGATCTTCGGCGAGGGCGTCGGCGAAGCGCCAGCCCTCGGTCACCCGCTCGCGCACGGTGATGAGGCGCTTGCGCACGCCGGGCTTGTCCGTTTGCAGCGCGACGGCGCCGATCGCTTCCTCCAGCGGCGTGCCGGCGCCGATGAGCACGGATAATTGCCGCGTGACGAGCACGAGCTGGCCCGCGGGCACGCGCGCCGCGCCCCGCCCCTCGCCGTCGGCGCCTTCGCGCGCGGCTTCGACGGCCACCGGCGTCAGCGCAAGGCGGCGCAGTTCCTGACGCGCCATGCGCGCGGTCTCGGCCGTCAGGACGCCCTTGCGCGCCCGGCCGCCGGCGTCGATCGCTTCGTACTCAAACGACGGCATCGTCCTCGTCCTGACGCACCACGCGCAGCACTTCCTCTATGGACGTCGCGCCAGCGCGCACATGGCGGAAGCCGCACTGGGCCAGCGTGTCGGCGTCGCGAAAGGCGTGGGTCGCCATGGTCCGTTCGTCGGCGCCGTCGTGGATCATGCGCCGCAATCTGTCGTCGACGACGACAAGCTCGTAGACGCCGAGGCGGCCCTCATAGCCGGTGTGCCCGCAGCGCCCGCAGCCCTTGGCGCGGTGGATCGTGATTTCTTCGTTCGGCGCGAGGCCGAGGAGCGCGCGCTCGGCCGCCTCCGGCGCGTGGGGCTCTTTGCAGGCCGGGCAAAGCCGGCGCACCAGCCGCTGGGCCAACACCGCCGCGACCGTCGACGACAGGAGGAACGGCTCGACGCCCATGTCGCGCAGGCGCGTGACGGCGCCGACCGCGGAGTTCGTGTGCACCGTGGAGAGCACCAGGTGGCCCGTCTGCGAGGCCTGAATGGCGATCTCGGCCGTCTCCACGTCGCGGATCTCGCCGACCATGACGATGTCCGGGTCCTGACGGAGGATCGCGCGCAGGCCGGTCGCGAAGGTCATGCCGATCTTGGCGTTGACCTGGGTCTGGCCGACGCCGTCGAGGGCGTACTCGACCGGGTCCTCCACGGTCAGGATGTTGCGGCTCGGCTCGTTCAGAAGCGTCAGCGCGCCATAGAGCGTCGTCGTTTTGCCGGAGCCCGTGGGCCCGGTGACGAGGATCACGCCGTTCGGACGTTTGAGCACGTGGCGGAAGCTTTCGAGGGGCGTCGCCGGCATGCCGAGGGCGTCGAGGTCGAGGCGCGCCTCGTCCTTGTCGAGGATCCGCATGACGACCCGCTCGCCGAACCGCGCCGGCAGGGTCGAGACCCGCACGTCGACGGTCTTGCCGCCGAGGGCGAGCGAGATGCGGCCGTCCTGGGGCAGACGTTTCTCGGCGATGTCGAGACGGGCCATGACCTTCACCCGACTGACGAGCGCCGGCGTCACCCGCGACGGCAGGGCGAGGATCTCGCGAAGGACCCCGTCGACCCGCAGCCGGATCGACAGGGTCTTCTCATAGGGCTCCACGTGGATGTCCGACGCGCGCAGCTTCACGGCCTCGGCGATGACGCCGTTGATGAGGCGGATGATCGGGGCGTCGTTCTGGCTGTCGAGAAGGTCCGCCGTCGTCGGCAGGCCTTCGGCGATGCTCTCCAAATCCTCGTCGCCGCCGCCGGCGAACTCGTCGGCGTCGACGCCGCTCACGGAGTAAATCTCCGACAGGCGGCGCTCGAAGGCTTCCGGCGGCATTTCTTCGATCGCGATCGGCGCGCCGACGGCGCGCTGGGCTTCGAGGAGCGCCCATGGGTCCGGCGCGCCCCGGGCGCCGACGACGACCGGCGCGGCCGCGGGGTCGAGGATGACGAGGCCCCGCTCCTTCGCGAACGCGTACGTCAGCGCCGCGGGTTTCGGCGCCCTCGCCTCGTCGCGCGCCGGCGCGAGCGCCCGGCCCGTCGCCGGCGGCGCGCCCGGAGAAAGCTCCGGACCGTCGAACGCGTCGTCGTAAGATCCCGTCGTCTCGCTCATCGCGCGCTCCCGGGCGTTTGAAGATCGATCACTCGCGCAGGCCCGGATCCGCGTCCGGATCTTCGTCGCCCTGAGCTTCAGGAAGTTGGGCTTCAGGAAGTTGCGCCTCGCGGCCGTCGGCGCCTTCGAGGACGTTCTCCAGGTCGGTCTCTTCGTCGAGCGGCGACAAGGGCGTCAACTTCACGACGTCGGGCCGGGTCGCCTCGGGGCGCAGTTCGAGCGGCGCCTCCAGATCCGTCGGCGCGTCGAGGTCGTCGCCGAGGGGCAGGTCCGGCTTGAAAACGGGATCCGTCCCGGTCACCTGGTCGATCAGTCGTTCGAGCTCCGACGTCGGCTTGCCGGAGCTAATGAGTTCGCGCGCCCGGATATAGTCGATCTTGCGCTTTGTGGCGGCGCGGGCGCGGGCCTGGTCCTGGATGATCGTCGGACGGATGAAGATCATCAGGCTGCCGCGATCGCGTGAGCGCCCGGAGTTCTTGAAGAGATTGCCGAGGACCGGCACGTCGCCGAGCAGCGGCACTTTGTCTTCGGCGAGCTGATCGTTCTGCTCGACAAGGCCGCCGATGACGAGAATATCGCCATCGTCGACGAGGGCCGTCGTTTCGATCACCGTCTGGTTGGTGATGAGGTCGGTCGAGTCGGAGATGATCTGGCCTTCGACGCTGGAGATCTCCTGGCGCAGTTCGAGCGTCACCGTGCCGCCCTCGTTGATCCGTGGGGTGACTTCGAGAATGACGCCGACCTCCTCGCGCGAAACCGTTCGGAACGCGCCGCTGAAGTTGTCGCCCGTAGCCTCGCCGGGCGTGATCGGGATCTCCTGGCCGACCTGCAGGCGCGCGGGCTGGTTGTCGAGCGTGACGACCGACGGCAGCGAGAGAATGCGGGACTCGCTGTCTTGTTTGATCGCGGTGACGACGGCGGCGAAAATGTTCCCGTTGTCGGTTTGTCCAGCGCCGCCGAGGGCGAAGCCGTTGAGCCCGAGAAGCGAGCCGAGCGCAGCCTGAAGGACCTCGTTGTCGAAGCCCAGGGGGTCGTCCGCCTCCGTCGTGCCGCCGGCGGCGAGGCCCGAAGACGCCGCCGCCGCCAGGAGGCTCGACTGTCCGGAGGTGAAATTCGTCGTCGTGAACGGCACGACGCCGTCGCCGGAGCCGGAAACGAGGTACTGGACGCCGAGCTCGCGCGCCGTCGATTCCGATATGTCGACGATGATCGCCTCGACCTGCACTTGCGACGGCCGAAGGTCGAGCTCGGCGACGGCGCGGCGCAGGCGCTGCTGCATGTCGGCGTCGGCGGAGATGATAATGGAGTTCGTGGGCGGATCGACCGAGATGGTCGTTCGCGACGACGTCGGCGACGCGCCCTCGACGACCGAACTTTGCTGCGCGACGTTGGCGATCTCGCGCAGCGTTTCGGCGAGGTCCTCCGCATTGGCGTGACGCAGGCGCAGGACCACGAGGTCCGACTGCGCCTGACCGGCCTGGTCGAGTTCGTTCACGACCGAGACGATCCGCCGGAGGATCACCGGCTCGGCGCGGATGATGACGCTGTTCGACGCCTCGACGGGCACGACGCTGACGCCCCCGCCCTGGCCGCCGTTCTCTTCGCTGAGCTCCTGGGCGAGCTGCGAGATGACGCGCGCCGTCTCCGACGCCGACGCGTGTTGCAGCTGGATCGTGCGGGCGACGCGGGTGTCGCGGTCGATTTCGCGGATCACTTTGCGCAGGCGCACGACGTTGTCGGCGGTGTCGACGATGATCACGGCGTTGCCGCTGCGGATCGGATTGACGAGGCCGCGCTCGCCGCTGATCTGGGTCAGGCTCGCGGCCGCTTCGCGCGCCTCGATGTACTTCAGGCGGACGATCTGGGTGACGATGTCGCCGGGCCGGCCTTCGCCGACGGGACCCGCCGAGCGCGGCCCCTGCTGAATCGGCACGATATTGTAGCTGCCGCCATTGATCGGCGCCGCGACGAAGCCCGAGGCGCGCAGGGCGGCCTGGAACAATTCCCACGCCTCGTCGGCGCAAAGGCCGCCGACGCCGCCGGACTTGATCGTGATCGTGCCGTTGACCTGGGGCGCGACGACGAATTTCTTCCCCGTACGGCGCGCCATTTCGTCGATCACGGCGTTGACGTCGGCCCGCTCGTAATTGATGGCCTCGCCGCACTCGTCGTCCTGCGCCAACGCGGGCGCGGCGGTCGCGACGCAGGCCGCGATCGTCGCCAGCAACGCGCGCCGGTTCGACCCGCGCGACGCGATCGGCCTCGCCCCCCGGCGCCCGCCCCGCCCGCGGCGGCTACTCTTGCTCATCCAACACCCTGTAGATCGTCGACAAATTGAGATCTAGCGGAACCACGACGCCGTCGCGAGACACGCTGAGGCGCACGTCGCCGGAGCCGACCTCCTGTTGCAATCGCGACACCGCGCCGGCGAGGTCGTCGCCGATCGGCGTTCCGTCTACGGCGAACAGGACGTCTCCCGGGCGAAAACCGAGGGCCTCGAACGCCATCTCGTTGCGCGCCGGCTGCAGCGTGATCTCAAAGCCGTCCGCGCCAGGCTTCGCTTCGAATGCGAAGATATCCTGAATCGCAACGACCGCATCGTTGAGTTCGCCTTCCTTCGCCGCGGGCTCAGGGGCCGGCGGCGGCGCGGCGGACCTCGGCTCCAGGCGTCTGACCGGCGTTACGTCGCGATTAATAAGCGTCAAGGATTCCCGCGCGCCGTCGCGGAACAGGATCACCTGGTCGCGGTAGACCCGGTCCAGCGTCACGCCGCGCGCGACCTCCTCATTGACCCGAAAGACGCGCTGTTTGCCGTCGGGCGTGCGGATCGTCGCCGAGCCTCCGTCGGCGTCGAGCCAGGTGCCATGGAGCGTGAGGTCGAGGCGCGTCTCCTCCACGTCTTCGACCGCGTCGACCGCCGCGGCCACCTCGACGGCCGGCTCGCGGAACGGGTTGCCCGCGTCGGGCGCGGCGCTAGCGTCGTCCCGCGCCGACGAGGCGAGCGACGGCGGCGTGAGGGACGGCGTCGGCAAAGGGGCGAAAAGAGCGAGCGCCGCGGCGATGGCGCAAAGGCCGAGCCCAACGGCGATCGTCGCTTCAATGACTGCGAGGGCCGGCGTCATCAGGCGGCGTGGGTCGACGCGGCCCAGAGAGCCGCCCAAAGCGCCGCCAACAGCGCCAAGTCCGGCCCCGCCGCCGTTCCGGCGCGCGCCGTCTGTCGCCCTCAGCCCGGCGAACCAGCGTTCCAAGGCGGCGGCGGACTTTCCGACGCGATCCTGTCCCAGCGCTACCAATTCGCCGCTCCGATGCGATCGTCGCAAGGCCCTCGCCCGACGAGACGACGCAGGGAGGCCTTTAACGGGGCCGCGCGTCGTCAGGCGCGGCCGTCGCCGCTTTCGACAGCGATTACTGCGCGCCGCCTGGCGATGCAATGCGGCCCGAAACGTCCTGGGCCAACCAAAAAGAACCGCCCGCGGACAGCGGGCGGTTCTCTGTGTGTTCTTGGTCGCGACGCCGATGTCGCAACGCCGATAAAGACGCGGCGACGCCTAGAAGCGTTTCTTGACGCCGAACGACAATTCGCGGCCGAGATCGTAGACGTCGAACAGCGCGACCGACCCGTCGGGGAACGTCTGGGTGGCCTCGTAGTCGTCACCGAGAATGTTGCGGACCGCGAAGTTCACTTCCCACTCGCCGCCGAAGGTCTCGAGCTCGCGGCTCCAGACGAAGTCGATGAGCACCGGCGGACGTTCGACCACGGCCGGCGCGTCGGCGCCGATCAGATTCTCGGTCTGACGGATGCGCTGCGACGCCCAGTTCACGAGGAACGTGGCGCGCGAGCGTTTTTCGACGTCTTCGACGCCGATCTGCAGGTTGAACAGGTGGTCCGACTGACCCTGCAGGCTGCGGCCGTCGACGATGAACGCCGAGGCGTCGACCACGTCGGCGATCGCCGGCTGACCGGTGATGATGATCGACTGGACCACGTCGCCGTCCGTGCTGACGTCGGACTGCGAGTAGGTGTAGTTCGTCTTGAGGACGAGGTCCTTCGTTTCGGCCCAGGCGGCGTCGAAAAAGTTCCCGAGCTGAAGGGTCTGCTCGTACTCGAACTCGAAGCCGTAAAGCTCCGCCGACGGCGCGTTGACGAACGTCTGGACCGACGAGCCGCCCTGTTGCGAGCTCGTCGTTTCGATCGGGTTCGTGATGTCCTTGTAGAAACCGCCGAGGGTGATGAACTGACCGCGCGCGAAATAGTATTCGATCCGCGCATCGATATTGTCGATCTCGGTGTTCTGCAGGAACGGGTTGCCGACGACGATCTGATCGGTGTCGTCGTCGAGGAAGGTCGCCGGCGGCAGTTCGCGGAACTGCGGCCGGGTGATCGTCTGCGAGTAGCCGACGCGGGCCTGGATGTTGCCGACAGGGTTCCACGTCAGCGTCGCGGTCGGCAACAGGAAGTCGTCGTCGATCACCGTCTCGGACAGGGTCGCGGCGGGCTGCGCCGTCGTGAACGCCGTCGTCGTCTGCTCGCTCGACTCATAGCGGCCGCCGGCGGCGAGGCGCAGGTACGGTCCAAGCTCGACGTCGACGCCGACATAGGCGGCTTGAACGTCGAGTTCCGACACGGCGTTGTCGAGCGAGATCGGGTTGGTGATGAATTGGGCGTCGAAGACGTCCGTGCCCGCCACGCCCGGCGAGAACAGAACGTCGTTCCTGATGCCCGCAAGCTGGTCCGGGAACTGGATCGTGCCGCTGTCGAACACGAAGTCGCGCACGAAGGTGTCGCGTTCTTTGTTCGTGTAGGCGTAGCCGAACTTCAGGTCGACCGCGTTGTCCGCGAGGTTGAGCGGCAACACGAAGTCGATCCCCGCGTCGATGTTCTCGTCCTCGACGTCGGAGAAGGTGAGCGTCGCCGCCGAGTTGGCGATCGAGCCGAGTCCGACGCTCGGCGCGAACGGCAACAGGAAGGCGTCGTTTTCAGCGAAGCGCGCGCGCAGGATCGAGCGCTGGAACGGCGCCTCCCGGAACGCGCGGCCATAGGCGCCGCGCCAGTTCACCGACAGGTCCCAAAGCGACGGGAAGACGTGCTCGCCGTTCAACTGGGTCTGCCAAACCTGGCGTTCGAAGAACTCGAAATTCTCCTGGAAAATTTCAGCGCCGTCTTCTTCGGTGATGACGCCGTTCGAGATCCGCGTGTCTTTCAGCGTCGAACGTAGAATAAACGAGGTCGACGTGATTTCGTGGTTGTCGCCGATTTTCGCGCCGAAGCTGCCGAGGCCGTTCAGCGTCGCTGTTTGCGTCGTCGACAGGAAGTCGAACAGCGTGACGTCGTTGTCGAACGTCGAGAAATCGCCCACGAGCGGCGCCTGATCGGCTCCGACCGCGCTGCCGCCGGTGATGCCTTGCTCGCGACGGCCCTGGCGCGTCTGGAAATCGTTGCCGAAGTTGAACGCGAAGTTGGCGCCGAGCGTCACGTCGTCGGACGCGTCGTGATAGCCGCCGAAGGCCAGGCTCACGCCGTAGTTTGGCGGGATCGAGTCCTCGAAGGCGACGGTCGTCTCGGGAACGCTGAGGGCGGCGTCGATCGTATTCTGATCGAAGGCGTTGATGCCGGTCGTTCCGAAGAACGCGTCCGACACGACGCCCGGAACGCTCCGCGTGCCGTCGTCAAAGCCGAGGAAGTCGAGATCGCCGCCGTCATGGGTGAGGCCGCGCTCGCCGGTCGTCACCGTGTCGAGGCCAACGTTCAGGCCGACTTCGAGATAGAACTCGTCCGGGATCGACTTCGTCCGCAACTCGACGAGGCCGCCGCCGAATTCGGCGGAGAACTGCGGCGAGAACGTTTTCTGGACCAGAGAGCCCGACAGGAACGATGTCGGGATCAGGTCGAGCGGCACGACGCGACGCAGCGGCTCCGGGCTCGGCAAGGGCGAGCCGTTGATCGTGACCGACGAATAACGCTCGTTCAGGCCACGAACGATAACGAACTTGCCGTCGGTGACCGACAGGCCGGCGACGCGCGCCAGAGCGGCGGCGATGTCGCTGTCGCCGGTGCGCTGGAAGGAGACTTCGTCAAGAACGCTAGAGATTTCCGACGTGGCGCGTTTCTCGTCGGGGATGTTGGCGCCGCGCACGACGATTTCATCCGTGATGGCGGAGGTATCCACCCCTTGCGCGCTAGCGCTTTGGACCGCGGCCATCGCCGTCGTGCCCATAAGCGCGGTAAGCGCGGCTTTCGAAAACCTAGTCATTTTCCACCTCTAATGCCCGGTAGGCGCTTAATGAGAGCAGCTTCGTAAAAGCGAGGCGGGGGCGGCCGAAGCCGACCCCGCTCAAGTTGGCTTAGAGGCCGAGGGTCCAACCCGCGAACCAGGTGTCGTTTTCGTCCTCGAGCGCGCCGACATAGTCCGCGTCCTCAAGCGTCGAGCACTGGTTCGGCTGCACGGTGAAGACGCCGTTCGCGGGATCGTCGCCGGCGGTCTCAGCGGCGGGGATCGCCGCGAACTCGGCGTTGCACAGCGCGACGACGTCGTCGATCGGCATGATGTTCGGCGCGGTCTCGTTCGCGCCCGGCGCGAGCGGCGTCGTGAAGCCGGTCACCGGGCCGAGCGTGTTCGTCGCGAACACGACGATGCCGTCGCCTTCCTCGTTCAGCGTCGCCGTATCGACTTCGTCGACGCCGTTCTCGGAGACCGCGACGCTCGCCACCGTCGGCACGACGCCGATGGCGCTTTGGTCGTCGAACTCGACGCCTTCGGAGAACCCGGTGACCACGGCGTTCGCGACCGTGCCGCCGGTGCCGACGCGAAGCAGCACGCCTTCGCCGGAGGTCGCAGCCCCGCTGCCGATGAAGGTGGCGTTGGTGATGAACGGACGCGAGCGCGGCAGAACGTCGAACGGCGTCTCGTTGTCGCCCTCGATGCCGTTATCGTCGCCCGGGTTCTGGGCGATGATCGCGAACTGCACGGTGCCGGCCCAGCCGTCCGTCCAGTCGAGCGAGTCGTCGCCCGCGCCGCTGATCACGACGTGGCTGGCGCTCGCTGTGCCGCCGAACCACTCAAGGCCGTCGTCGGCGCCGTTGATCACCTGAATGAAGTCGACCTCGGTACCGCTCCCGGTGCCCTGGAAGGCGCCCGCGTTCAGCTCGTTGTCCGGCGTAAACTGGAAGCCGGCGTAACGGACCTGCATGAAGTTGATCGTGCCCGAATCATCGTCCGGCGTGGCGCCGCCGAAGGCGCCCGTGCCGCCCTCGCCGAGCTGTTCGCAGCCGACGGTGCCCGGCGTCGCCGAGCCGTCGATGCCGCACTCGTTGAGCGGCGCGCGGCCGTTGACCGCAAGGCCGCCGATCTCGCCGGTCACGCCCGGCCGAATGGTCTCGCCGTTCTCAAGGTCCGACCGACTGGTGAGGATCACCGGCAACGTCTGGAGGCCGTTGACGAAAATCTGCGAGCCGCGCGTCACGGTGAGCAGGTCGACGATGCCCGTCGCCTCGTTGCCGAAGATCGTGACGCCCGGATCGACGTTGAGAACGCCCTGCGTGCCCGCGCCGGCGGCCGGATCCGGGCCGCCGTCGACGCCGACGAAAACCGAGCCGTCGAGGCGGTAGAGGTTGCCGGAGGACAGCGTCACCGAGCCGGTGACCGGCGTGTTGACGACGCAAACCAGGGCTTCGCTGCGCGAGGCGTTGATAGACTGCGGCGTCTCCGCGGCCTGGCTCGTGCCCGTGGGGCAGCCGGCCGCTGCGCCGGGGATCGAGCCCGGAACGGTCCAGCCCGCCGTGAAGTTCGACGACGGCGTGTCGTCCGGACCGAAGGCGCCGACGAAAGTCGCAGACGCGTCGAACGACGGATCCACCGTGGTCGGATCGGTGGCGACGAGCGCGGCTTCGGCCGGCCCGGGGAAGACCCCCGAAAGCGTCGTCGCGCCCGCGACGACGTTGTTCATGCCGGCGTCGAGAATCGCCTGGCTGTCGGCGTCGGCGACGTTGGTCGCGTTGCCCGCGATGAAGAGCGAGTTCACCGTCGGGTTCACCGTGCCCGGCTCCCCGGCGTTGTCGAACTCAAAGCCCTGGCTGAAGCCGGTGATGATGCCGTTGGCGATATCCGCGTCGGTGCCGACGCGCAGAAGCGTGCCCTCGCCCGACGAGGAAACGCCGCCGCCGATGAAGGTGAAGTTGGAGATCTGCGGGTTCGACCGCGGCATGGCGTCGAACGGCGTTTCATTGTCGCCCTCGATGCCGTTGTCGTCGCCGGCGTTCTGCACGACGACCGCGAACTGCAGCGAGCCGGTCCAGCCGTCGGTCCAGTCGAGGCTGTCGTCGCCGGCGCCCGTGACGATCAGGTTGCGCGCGTCGACCGTGCCGCCGAACCACTCGAAGCCGTCATCGGCGCCGTCATGGACCTGGACGTTCTCGAACGTCGTCCCGTCGCCGACGCCCTGAAGCGCGATGCCGTTGAGCTCGTTGTCAGGCGTGAACTGGAAGCCGGCGTGTTGCACACGGATGAACTGGAAGTCGCCCGAATCGTCGTTCGGCTGGTCGCCCCCGAAGACGCCCGAACCGCCTTCGCCCAACTGCTCGCAGTCGGCGGAGCCCGGCATGGCCGTCGCGTCGACGCCGCACTCGTTCAGCGGCGCGAAGCCGTTGATGGCGAGGCCGCCCCAATCGCCGGCGGTGCCGGTGCCGTTCGGCATGCCGTCGTCGGCGAAGTCCTCAAGCGAGGTGAAAATGATCGGTTGGGCCGCGTTGCCGACTGCGTTCAGTTGCGACCCGCGCGAGACGACGAGGAGATCGACGATGCCCGGCGCGCTTTCGCTGATGAACTGCTGGCCCGGCGCGAAGGTGACGTCGGCGGACGCGCCTTCAGCGTCGCCGAGGAAGACCGTGCCCGAGATGAGGATCGGGTCCGCCGAGAACGGAATGTTGATCGTTCCCGTGACCACGCCGCCGCCCTGGGCCGTGAGGGAGCAGAAGTTCGTGGTCGCGCCGGTCGACAAAACCGGAACGGCCGGCACGAACGTCGTGCCGACCGGGCAGTCCGCGGCCGTGATCGGCGCGGTCGCGCGCCCGGCGAAGTCCGCCGCGCCGCCGCCGCCGACGATCGGCTGGACGACCACCGGCTGGCCGTCGCCCGGCGACGCGACGTCGTCGATCGACGCCTCGGTGCACGCGGCGACGAGACCGATGGCGCTGCCCGCCATGAGGAAATTCCGGATGTCAGTGGAAAGGCGCATGTCTAAACCCCCGCGGAGTGATTGGCGCGTTAACGAACGGGTGGGCGCGCCTCGCGCGTCGCCCATGCCGACGCCGCGTAGATCCGCACCGTGACAGGTCGATTACATTTGCATTTCATTTTTGTGACATTGCTCACGACGCCTTGAACGGCCGTGAGTTTTCAACACGCACGGGCTGCGCGCGGGTCGCGTCCCGACGGGCGAAATCGAGCCGAAGCCAGACGCTTATTGATGCGCGCGCCTCGGTCTGACATGACCGGCGGGTAATCAGCCGGATCCAAAAACTCATGCATTGGGGCATTTATGTAACGGCCGCTGCGATCGGCCTGATCGCCGGCTCGTTCCTCAACGTCGTCGCCTTTCGGGGCCCGGCGCGTTGGGGCCTCGTCACGGACGAGCGCCCGCGGGGCGACCTCGCGCGGCCCCGCTCTTATTGCCCGTACTGCCGCAAGCCGATCGCCGCGCGCTGGCTGGCGCCGGTCGTCGGCTATCTCGCTCTGCGCGGACGGTGCGCCGAGTGCGGGGCGGCGATCCCCGCGCGCTATCCGATCGTCGAGGTCGCGGGCGCGCTCGTCGCGGCGCTCGCCGTCTGGCGCTTCGGGGCCTCGGCGGAAGCCATGATGGCGGCGCTCTTCGGCTGGACGCTCGTCGCGCTCGCCGCGATTGATTGGGAGACGCACTATTTGCCGGACGCCCTGACGCTGCCGCTCCTCGCGGGCGGGATCGCGTTCAACACCGTCGATCTGTTCGCGCCGCTGCCTGGCGCCGTCTTCGGGGCGGCCGTCGGCTACGGCGCCTTCTGGCTGGTGGCGCGGGTCTATAAGTCCGTGCGCGGCCGAGAGGGCCTGGGGCTCGGCGACGCCAAGCTGCTCGCGGCGATCGGGGCCTGGGTCGGCTGGACGGCGTTGCCGGTCGTCGTCTTCGCCGCTGCGGCCCTGAGCCTCGCCGCGCTCGCTCTTGCGGCGGTCATCGGCAAACGCGTCGACGCCGCGGCGCCGGCGCCTTTCGGCCCGGGGCTCGCGCTCGCCGGCTTCGGCGCGTTGCTTATCTAGGCCGCGTCAGACCCCGCGGAAGACGGGCTTGCGTTTCTGGATGAGCGCGGCCACGCCCTCCGCCCGGTCCTCCGTCGCGATCGCCCGCCGCTGCAGCATCGCCTCGTACGCCATCGCGTTGCGCAACCCCTCCTGCGAGGCGGTGCGGAACGCGCGCTTCGTCAGCGCCAGGGCGATCGGCGCGCGACCCGCAAGCTCGCTCGCCCAGGCGAGCGCGTCGTCGGCCAGGGCGTCCGCGGCGCGCACGCGATTGACGAGGCCAAGTTCGAGCGACCGCTCGGCGGAGATCTTCGTCGCCTCCGCTGCGGCCTCGTACGCGCGGGCGTAGCCGATCTGCTGCGTCAGGAGCCAGGAGAGGCCGCCGTCGGGCACAAGGCCGATGTTCGAAAACGCGCTCATCAAATAGGCGTCCGCCGACATGACCCGGAGGTCGCACGTCAGCGCCAGCGTCATGCCGATTCCCGCCGCCGGCCCGTTGATCGCCGCGATCACCGGTTTTTCGCAGGTCTGCACGACCGAAAGGATCGGACCGTACTCCGCATTCAGAACGTCCTCGACGTTGCGCGCGCCGGAGAGGTCGGTGACGTCGGCGCCGGCGGAGAAGCCGCGCCCCGCGCCGGTGACGATCACGACGCGCACGGACGTGTCCGCGGAAGCTTTGCACAACGCGTCGAGAAGGTCGCGGCGCATCTCTTCATTGATGGCGTTGAGCGCGTCGGGACGGTTCAGCGTCACGCGCGCGACGGCCTCGGCGGGGGCGTCGTAAAGAACGGTCATGGAGCCTCTTTCGCGGGGCCGCCCGTCGTTGGCGGCGATGTCGGGCGGCGGCTGACGCCGGGTCGGCCTGAACCTCGCCAAAAACCGTCCTCGCGCCAAGCGCGTGGCGCAGCGGCAACGCTTCGCCGGCGCGGCATTATGCTTAACGTCTCGTTAACCCCCGGCGGCGGACCTTCGCCGCGCGAACGGGCTTCAATGAGAAACGACAAAGGGGGGCCCTATGGGCGATGCGCGGATGCTGCGGGAGATCTTTCTGCGGTCCGGCCAGTCGGC
>JBHJHE010000010.1:0-238084 GCA_050331095.1 Parvularculaceae bacterium | reverse complement strand
CGGCGGACGCCCCGGCGCGGGCGCTGCGGCCGGCGCTGCGGCGGGCGCCCTCGGCGGCGCGGCTCTTGGATGTTCGCAGGCCGGCGACTGCTTCGGCCGCGCGCGCCAAAGCGGCGACCGTCGCTACGACGAGCAGAACGGCCGCTACTACTATGTCGATCCGCGCACCGGCGACACGTACTTCGAGGATGGCGTCCTGCGCAGCCGCGGACGCCGTTAATCCCGCTATTCTTTAACCATTCGGCCTAACGGCGGCCGCGCGCCTTTTCGGATGCGCGGCCGTCTTTGTTCTTGGCGGCCCGCATCTGCGACAGGGCGATCAGCGTCATCGTGGGCACGAAGGCGTCGAGCTGGTTCGTGGGATCAACGATCTCCCACAGCGCGAAAAGTCCCGCCGGGCCCCAGACGGCGAAGGCGATCGCCGCAAAAATGAAATCGAGCGCCGTCCCGACGCCCGGCAATCGGCCGAACGCGAAATCGATGAGGTCGAGCGAAATCGCTAGCGCCAGGCGCGACGCGTTCGATTTGAACATTCGATCCTCCCCCCGTTCCGCCTACATCCTAACCGTTGAACCGCGCCCGCGCGAACGCCGCCGCATCGCCGATCGTCCGCGCCGCTTCCGGGAACGCGGGATGGAACGCCGGCCAGGCGTGGACGAGCCCGTCCCGCATCTCGCAACTGACGGTGCGGCCCGCCGCCTCTGCGCGCGACCGGAGCCGCAGGGCGTCGTCCCGCAGCAGTTCGTCCGCCGAGACGTAGATCCGCGTCGGCGGCAGCGCCTCGAGGGGCCCGAAGAGCGGCGAGACGCGGGGGTCGTCCTTGGCGAGGCCGCCGGCGTAGTGGTCCGCCGCGGCGCGCAGAATCTCCGGCGTCAGAAAACAGTCGCTCTCGACGTTTTCGCGCCACGACGGCGCGTCGCCGGTCAGATCCAGCGCCGGCGAGAACAGGATGAGGCCCGCCGGCGGCGCCCGACCCGCTGCGGTCAGCGCTTGCGCCAAGGCCGCTGCGAGGCCGCCTCCGGCGGAATCGCCCGCGACGACCACATCGCCCGGGCCGAGGCCGAGGGACAGGAGATAGTCGAACCCGGCGACCGCGTCCTCGACGCCCGCCGGACAGGGGTGTTCCGGAGCCAGTCGGTAATCGAGGGAGAAGAGCGGCGTCTTGGCCCGCCTCGCCAGCAGGTCGGTCATCCGGGCGTGGCTCGTCGGCGAGCAAACGACGAAGCCGCCGCCGTGGATGTAGAGGATCGCGCGCCCCGCCGACCGCGCTGCGGCCGCGCCGCCGCCGCGGCTCCAAGCCCCGCGGACCGGCGTCTCGACGCTCTCCCGCGCGCCGCGGGGCCGGATCAGCCGGAACGCGCGATCCGCCTTCCGGCGAAACGCGGCCGGCGCCGCCTCATGGAGGTCGGCGCGCTTGAACGTCGCGCGGAGCGTCGCGTTGACGAGGCGGGCGCGAAGGGACGTCATCGGAAACCTCAAAGGGCGGGGACGGCCTCCTTTTAGCGTCTCCCCGAAGCGTGAACCATTGTCGCCAAACGCGAGCGCCCTTCGGCTTGCGGGTCGACGCGAGCGCGATCATATCGCCCCACACCGAAGCGACGCGCGATCCCACGCGCTGGAAGGGCGATCCCATGCGAACCAAGGTCCTCATTCTCGGCTCAGGCGCAGCGGGCCTCACCGCGGCCATCTACGCCGCCCGCGGCGGGCTCGAGCCCGTCGTCGTCCACGGCATGCAGCCCGGCGGACAGATGACGATCACCACCGAGGTGGAGAACTATCCGGGCTTCGCCGACGTCATCCAGGGCCCCTGGCTGATGGATCAGATGCAAAAGCAGGCCGAGAACGTGGGCGCGAGGTTCATCGCCGACCTCATCGTCGACGTCGACCTCGAAGCCTCGCCCATCACGCTGAAGGGCGACGGCGGGGAGACCTATGAAACCGACGTCCTGATCATCGCGACGGGCGCCCAGGCGCGCTGGCTTGGTCTGCCGTCGGAGCAAAAGTTCCAGGGTTTCGGCGTGTCGGCCTGCGCCACCTGCGACGGCTTCTTCTACCGCAACAAGGACGTGGTCGTGGTCGGCGGCGGCAACACCGCCGTCGAAGAAGCGCTTTATCTCTCGGGCCTGGCGAAATCAGTGACGCTCGTCCACCGCCGGGATTCTCTCCGGGCGGAGAAGATCCTGCAGGAGCGGCTGTTCGCGAAGGAAAACGTGTCGATCGAGTGGAACGCCGTCCTTGACGAGATCCTCGGCGACGAAGAGCCCCTTGGCGTCACCGGGGCGCGCCTGCGCGATACGGAGACGGACGAGACCCGCGACGTCAAGACCGACGGGGTTTTCGTCGCCATCGGACACAAGCCGTCGACGGAGCTTTTCGAAGGCAAGCTGCCGATGAAAGCGAACGGCTATCTTCTCACCGCGCCGGATTCGACCGCGACGAAACTCCCGGGCGTCTACGCCGCGGGCGACGTGACCGACGACATTTACCGCCAGGCGGTGACCGCCGCCGGCATGGGCTGCATGGCCGCGCTTGAAGCGGAGAAGTATCTGGCGGGCCGGGAGTTCGGGGCCTGAGGCTTTACACGGAAGGAGACGACATGAGCGACAATAGCGAAACCGCGATCCTCGCCGGCGGCTGTTTCTGGGGCATGGAGGACCTTGTCCGCAAACGGCCGGGCGTTTTGAAGACCGATGTCGGCTACGCCGGCGGAACGTTGGACAATCCGACCTATGACGACGTGAAGAAAGGGACGACGGGCCACGCCGAAGCGCTGCGCGTCGTCTTCGACCCGGCCGTCACGTCGTATGAGGAATTGTTGCGGTTTTTCTTTCAGATCCACGATCCGACGACGGTCGACCGTCAGGGCAACGACCGCGGCTCGCAATACCGCTCGGCGATCTTCCCGCAGACCGACGAGCAACGGCGGATCGCCGAAGAGACGATCGCCGCCATCGACGCCTCAGGCGTCCTGCCGGGCAAGATCGTCACGAGGATCGAAGGCGACGGGCCGTACCACCTCGCGGAAACGTACCACCAGGACTATCTGGAGCGCTTCCCCAACGGCTACACCTGTCACTTCGTGCGGCCGGAGTGGGCGCTGAAGGAAGACGCCTGAACCGCCATGAGCCGCTAGCCGGCGCCCATCGCGGCGGCGCGCTCGGCGTTCTTCCTGATCGTTTCGAAATCGCCGTCGGCGATCATCTGTCTGGTGGCGATCCATGAGCCGCCGACGCAGGCGACGTTGGGCAAGGCGAGATAGGTCGGCGCGAGCTCCGCGCTGACGCCGCCCGTCGGGCAGAACCGCAAGTTCGGCAAGGGCCCCGCGAGCGACTTCAAGAGGGCGACGCCGCCGACGGCCTCGGCGGGAAAGAGCTTCATCGCGTCGAAACCGGCTTCGCTCGCGGCCATCGCCTCGCTCGCCGTGGCGACGCCCGGCAAGGCCGGCGCGCCGGACTGCGCGAGCGCGTCGAGCAGGGCCGGGCCCGCGCCGGGGCTCACGAGGAAGTCCGCGCCGGCGGCCAGCGCCTCCTCCACGTCGTTCGGCGTGCGGATCGTGCCCATACCGATGACCATGTCGGGCTGCGTCGCCTTCGCGGCGCGCAGGGCCTCGAGCGCACAGTCGGTCCGCATCGTCAGTTCAATGACGTCTACGCCGCCGTCGAGTAGCGCCGTCGCCAGCGGCGCAGCGCTGTCAAGCTCGGCGATTTCAAGAACGGGCATGACCGTCGCGCGGGCGAGAATGTCGTCAATGCGCATCGTGGCCTCTCTTTTTCAGGATGGCGGCGGCGCCCACAAGCGCCGCGCCTTCGGTGACGATGAGGTCGACGGGCGTCGCCTCGAGATAGACGCGCATGCGGCCCTTGTCGGCGAAGCGCTCGCGAAACCGGCTCGCGAGGAACGTCTCGCGGATCTTCGGCAGGATGCCGCCGCCGAGGACGACGCCGCCCCGCGCGCCGGTGGCGAGCACCGCGTCGCCCGCGACCGCGCCCAGGAGCGCGCAGAAAACGTCGACCGCCTCGACGGCGATCGGAAACTCCTCCGTCTCCGCCGCTTTGGTGATTTCGTCGGCGCGCAACGACACGCGCTGAACGCCGGCGACGGAGCACAAGGCGCGGTGGATGTTGACGAGCCCGCGGCCCGACAACAGCCGCTCGACGGAGACGCGCGGATGTTCGCGCGCGACGAACTTCATGATCTCGATTTCAACGTCCGTGCGCGGCGCGAACGACACGTGGCCGCCTTCGGTGGGCACGATCGTCTCGCCGGCGGGGCGCGGGACGATGAGCGCCTGGCCGAGCCCGGTGCCGGGCCCGATGACGAGGCGCGGCGCGCGCGCGTCCGGCGCGCCGTCCTTGACCTTCAGGAGATCGCCCTCGCCAAGGCTCGAAACGCCCGCCGCCTGGGCTTCGAAGTCGTTAACGACGACGAGGCGCTGAAGCTCGAGGAGCGGCTTGATTTCCGTCGGCTTCAAAACCCACGGGGAATTGGTGAAGGCGATCGCCTCATCGGTCACCGGCCCCGCCACGGCGAAACAAGCCGATTTCGGCTTGGCTGACACGGCCTCCAGATACGCGTCGGCGGCGTCGCGGATCGTCTCGAAGTCCTCCGCACGGAACGTATGGGGCTGGTCGACGCAAATCCGTCCGCCCTCCTCGCGCGCCATGGCGAAGCGGGCGTTGGTGCCGCCGATATCGGCGACGAGGACGTCGTCAGTCGCCATCGACGCCCCGCTCGGCGAGGTCGAACGTCATCGCCCCCTCCTCCGCGCCGCCGACGAGCGCGCGAAGCCCGGCGAAAAGCTCGCGGCCCGTTCCCCAGCGGTCTTCGTCGAGGTCGTGATCCGTCGGCGCGCGGCGTTCGAGCTCGCCCGCGTCGACGAGCGCCTCCAGGCGACCGGCGTCGGCGTCGACGCGGATGACGTCGCCGTCGCGGATCTTGCCGATCGGGCCGCCGTCGACCGCTTCCGGCGTCACGTGGATCGCGGCCGGCACCTTGCCGCTCGCGCCGGACATGCG
Source organism: Parvularculaceae bacterium (assembly GCA_050331095.1). GTDB lineage: Bacteria > Pseudomonadota > Alphaproteobacteria > Caulobacterales > Parvularculaceae > MED-G105. The sequence continues at coordinate 233,069 of JBHJHE010000010.1, read as the reverse complement.
CCCGTCGGTGACGAGGGCGACCTTGAAGCCCTTGTCCTGCAGGACCCCGAGGGGCGGCGGCAGCTTGTGGAGTTCGGGCATGCCGTTCGCCTTGGGCCCCTGGAACGGGACGACGGCGACGAAATCGCGCTCAAGCTCGCCGGCCTTGAACCGGTCCATGATGTCTTTCTGGCTACGGAAGACGATCGCCGGCGCCTCGATGACGCGGCGGTCGGGCTTAACGGCCGAAACCTTGATGACCGCCCGGCCGATGACGCCGTCGAGCGTGACGAGCCCGCCCGGCGGCGAATGGGGGGCGGCGACCGGGCGCAGAATGGCGGCGTCCCCCGACGTCTCCGGGGGCGCGCGCCAGGCGAGCGCGTCGCCGTCGAGGCCCGGCTCCACGGCGTACTGGCGTAGACCCGGCCCCATGACCGTCGTCACGTCCTCATGGAGAAGTCCGGCGTCGAGAAGCTCGCGGATCACGAAGCCGAGCCCGCCGGCGGCGTGGAAATAGTTCACGTCCGCCGAGCCGTTCGGATAGACGCGCGCGAGCAAGGGCGTCGCGGAGGAAAGCTCGCTGAGGTCGTCCCAGTCAATCCGCACGCCGACGGCTCGGGCCATGGCGACGAGGTGGATCGCGTGGTTCGTCGAGCCGCCCGTGGCGTGGAGGCCGACGACGGCGTTGAGGACCGCGCGCTCGTCGACGACCTCGAAAAAGGGAACGTAGTCGTCGCCGAGGGCCGACGTCGCCGCGGCGCGCCGGGCCGTCTCGCGCACATAGGCGTCGCGCAGCGGCGTGCCCGGATTGACGAAAGCCGAACCCGGCACGTGGAGTCCCATGACCTCCATCATCATCTGGTTCGAGTTCGCCGTGCCGTAGAACGTGCAGGTGCCGGGGGAGTGGTAGCTTTCGCTCTCCGCGGCGAGCAGTTCGTCGCGGCCGACCTCGCCCTTGGCGTAGAGCTGGCGCACGCGCGCCTTCTCGTCGTTCGGCAAGCCCGACGCCATGGGGCCCGCCGGCAAAAACAAGACCGGCAGATAGCCGAAGCGCGCCGCGCCGATGAACAGTCCGGGCACGATCTTGTCGCAGACGCCGAGCAGGATCGCCGCGTCGAAGACGTTGTGCGAGAGGGATACGGCCGTCGCCAGAGCGATTACGTCGCGCGAGAAGAGCGACAGGTCCATGCCCGGCTGGCCCTGGGTGACGCCGTCGCACATGGCGGGGACCCCGCCGGCGATTTGCGCCGTCGCGCCGACGGCGTTCGCCGTCTCCTTGATGACGTCCGGATAGGCCCCGAGCGGCTGGTGGGCCGACAGCATGTCGTTATAGGCCGTCACGATGCCGACGTTCGGACCGCCGCCTTTCGCGATGCGCAGCTTGTCGGCCGCCGAGGAGGCCGCCGCGGCGTGGGCGAGATTGCCGCAGGAGACCGAGGACCGGTGCGGACCCTGCGCGGCCGCTGCGCGCATCTGCCCGACATAGGCTTCGCGCGTGCGGCGGCTGCGCTCGCGCACGCGATCCGTCACGGCGCGGAGCGTCGGGTGAAGTTCGGCCATGGCGGTCCTCCATTTTGCGAACGGCGCCGACGTTACGGCGCCCAGGCGACCCACATGTCGGGCCGCGCGCGCAGGATCGCGCGCACCGGCTGGTCTTCGACGGCGCCGTCGCCGAGCGCCGCCTCGAACGCGTCGCGCTTCTCAGCGCCGGCGATCATCAGGCAAACGAGCCGCGCCGACGCCACCGCCGCCAGGTTCAGCGTCAGGCGGTCGAGATTGTCGCCCGTCACTGCGCTTTTCCTTGCGCGCACGGCGCAAACGCGCGGCGCATCGCCCTCCAGGGCGTCGGCGAGACCATCCGCATGGGGAAACCAGGACGCTGTGTGGCCGTCGGGGCCCATGCCGAGCACGACGGCGTCGAGCCCGCCTCCGGCCCAAAGGTCCGCCAGCCGATCGTTCGCCGCCGCCGCGCCCGCCGCCGGCGACGCCGCGTCCGACCACAGGCCCAAACACGCCGCATCCGCCGCCCGCTCGCGCAGGAGCGTTTCGCGCGCCAGGCGTTCGTTCGAAGCATCGTCGTCGGGCGGGACCCAGCGCTCGTCGACGAGCGTCGCCGTCGTCCTCGACCAGTCGAGCGCGCGCGTCGCAAGGTTCCGGTGGAGATCGCCCGGCGTCGAACCGCCGGAGAGCGCGAGCGCGGCGCGCCCGCGGCTCGCGACGGCGCGCGCCAGGGTCGGTTCGATCACGTCGGCGAGGCGCGCGGCCAGCGCCGCGCGGGACGGAAAGGCGATGAGCCCCAGCTCAGACGTCATCGAACCACTCGCGGCCGTCCCGGTCGAGCAGCATCGCCGACTGGGCCGGACCATCCGTACCCGCCGCATAGACATGGGTCGGCGTCTTGTCGGCGTCCCAGGCGGCGAGAATGCCGTCGACCCAGCGCCAGGCGGCCTCGACCTCGTCGCAGCGCATGAAAAGCCCGAGATCGCCGCGCACGACCGCCATCAGGAGGCGCTCATAAGCGTCGGGATAGCGCGCGGCGAAAGCGTCGGCGTAGGAGAGGTTCAAGGGCACGTACCGAAGGCGCATGCCGCCGGGCCCCGGGTCCTTCGTCATCAGGAGCAGTTTCACGCCCTCGTCCGGCTGCAGGCGGATGACGAGCCGCGTCGGCTCGGCCTCGGCGCCGACGCCGCCGACGATGGCGTGGGCGACGTCCTTGAACTGAATGATGATCTCCGACCGGCGCGAGGCCATGCGCTTGCCCGTGCGCAGATAAAAAGGCGCGCCTTTCCAGCGCCAATAGTCGATATGCGCCGTCAGCGCCACGAACGTCTCCGTGGACGATGTTTCGCCGAGCTCCGCCGCGTAGCCCGGCACGGCGGCGCCGTCGATTGCGCCGGGTCCGTACTGGCCGCGCACGGTCATCTGGCGCACGCTCTCCGCCGCGATCGGCCGCAGGGCGCGCAGGACCTTGATCTTCTCGTCACGGATCGTATCGGCCCCGAGATCGAGCGGCGGCTCCATGGCGACGAGGCACAGGAGCTGGAGAAGGTGGTTCTGCACCATGTCCCGCAAGGCGCCCGCCGTATCGTAATAGCTCGCGCGTCCGCCGGCGCCGATCGCCTCAGCGACCGTGATCTCCACGTGGTCGATGGCGTTCGCGTTCCATACGGGTTCGAAGAGCGAGTTCATGAACCGCAGAACGATCAGATTCTGGACGGTCTCCTTGCCGAGATAATGATCGATGCGGAAGATCGCCTCTTCGGCGAAGACCTCGCCGACGGCGTCGTTCACCTCCCGCGCGCTTTGCAGATCCTTGCCGATGGGCTTTTCGAGAACGATCCGCGCGCCGTCGGCGTTCAGCCCGGCGGCGTCGAGATTGCGGCACACCGCGCCGTAAATGCCCGGCGGCAGCGCCAGGTAGTAAACGCGCTGCTTGCCTTCAGACGGCTCCAGGCGGTCGCGCAAAGGCGTCCAGTCGGCGTTTTCGTCGAGCGCGTCGAGCTCCTGGTAGAAAAGCTGCGCCGCGAAGACCCGCCATTCCGCCTCGTCGATCTCTTCCTTCGGGTTGAATTCGCGCATCTTCTCGAGGGTGAGCGCGCGGTAGGCCTCGTCGTCCATCGAGGTTCGCGACACGCCGACGATTTTCGAATCCGCCGAGATCTGTCCGTCGCGCCAGCGCCGGAACAGCGAGGGCACCAGCTTGCGCAAGGCGAGGTCGCCGGCGGCGCCGAAAACCACGAGATCGAAGGGCGTGACGGGCACAAGGCGCGGCGCGGCGCTGGCCTCCGCCGGCCGGCCGAGCCCTTGGGCTAACTGACCCTGCGCAGCGCCGTCCGTCGCCGGTTGCAAGCTATCGTCCGCCATCCTCTGCGATCCTCATTGGCGCGGGAGACTGTTACGTCCAAACGCCCCGCCATCGCAAACGCATCATGGGCGGTTCGGGTGGGCGATCGTCAAGCGCTGGTTGATCGCCGGATTGACGAGGACGGTTTCCTCGCCGGCGGGCCAGACGACGCGGACGCTGTCGACGCGCTCGGCCGCGCCGACGCCGAAGTGCTGCTCCAGCGGATTGTGGGACGCGAAGTTGCTGCCGAGCGTCACGGTCCGCGTCTGGGTTCGTCCGTCTGCGACAAGTTCGATCCGCGCGCCGACTGCGCCGGTGTTCGGCGCGAGGCCCAGAAGCCGCACGAGCATGAAGCCGGCGCCGTCGTCGCTGTCGTCGCGCGCCGTGTTCTCCCACAACGTCGCGGCGTTCGTCGTATCGCGGTGGAGCTGCAGCACGTCGACGTCGCCGTCGAGATCGAAGTCGGCGCAGACGACCCCCCGCCCCTCTTCGGCGTCGTCAAGCCCGAGGTCTTCGGCCATCTCGACGAACGTTCCGTCGCCGTTCGACACGAACGCGCGCGAGGCGTCGACGTCGAACGCGCCGAAGTCGAGCTCCCGCGGCCAGCCATTGGTGTGGTAAACGTCGAGGTCGCCGTCGTTTTCGAGGTCGAGGAAGCAGCTCCCCCAGACCAAGCCGCCGTCGGCGACGCAAGCCGCATCGGAGACCTCGACCAAGACGCCGGCGTCGTTGCGATAGAGCCGGTTGCCGATCTCCGAGAGGCTTGGCGGCGGCCCGCCGCGGGCGAGGATGCTCGAGACGAACCAGTCGACGTCGCCGTCGCCGTCATAGTCCTGCACGGCCGAGCCCATGCCGTTGCCGTCGATGATGACGCTGAAGTCCGTCGCGTTGACGAAGGTTCCGTCGCGCTGGTTGATGAAAATCTGCGAGAAGTTGAAGTCGCCGACGACGAAGACGTCCGGCCAACCGTCGCCGTCGATGTCGGCGAAGGTCGGCGCGAAGGTGTTGTCGAACCGGCGCTGGGGGATCAGCGGGTCGTCGTTCGTGAGGATCGACGGCGCGCTCCCCGCCGCTTCGCTCCCGCTCGCGCACCGGATCCCGCCGGCGTCCGTGTCGTTGCGCCAGAGATGCTCCGTGTCGCCCGGGCCGTTGTCGAAATCGCGCCGGCTGCCCCAGTGGCCGAACATGAGGTCAAGGTCGCCGTCGCGGTCGTAATCGCCGAAGGCCGGCGACATCGAGTGGTCCGCCGTCATCGCGTCGAGCCCAGAGCCCGCGGAGACGTCCGTGAACGTTCCATCGCCGTTGTTCTCGAAGACGAGCGTCGGGTCGCCGTCGAGCCCGGGCAGAACAATGTCGAGATCGTCGTCGCCGTCGAGGTCGGCGAAGCCCGGCGAGGCGCTGCGGTAATTCTCGGTAGCCGACTTGACGAAAGCGAGCCCGGCCTCCGCCGCCACGTCTTCGAACCGCAGGAGGCCGCGGTTTTCATATAGAAGGTTCGCCGCCAGCTCGCCCCGCGTAACGATGAGGTCGACGTCGCCGTCATTGTCGTAGTCGCCGGCGGCGACGCCGCTCGGCAGGATGATCGGAATGTCGGAGGTCTGAACGAAGCCGGTGGCGAAGCGCGACGTGAAGCCTATTCCGGATGCGGCGGTGGCGTCGACGAACGCCGAGGTTCCGGTGGCCGGCGGCGGCGCGGGGCTGGGCGTCGGAGCCGGCGCGGGCGACGGCGTCGCCGACGCCCCGGCGCTCGCCGCGTCGCCGCCGCCGTCGGCCGACGAACAGCCGGCGAGGAACGCGATCGCCAGCGCGGACCCCGCGATCCGCCCCGCCGTCCTCAACGTCAATGAATGTCGGCGCGATCGCATCTGCGGCCTCGTTCTCTTTGGGCGCAAGTCCTCCGCGGCGGACGTCCCTGCAACGGAAACCGTCGACCGCAAAACGGACCGAGGGCGGACTTCCAGAGCCCGCCCTCGCGTCGTCGACGTTGGTTCGGCCACGCCGACGACGACCAACGCCCCCTTGCGCCGATCCCCTCTTCTGCGCCGCGCGACGCCCCTTAGAAACGCGCCCGCAAGCGCGCGCCGTACTGGCGCGGCTCGTTCAGGAAGCGGATGTTCACCGTGTTGTTGATGAAGCCGCGACCCGAAAACGCGTGATTGGTGGCGTTCTCGACGTAACCGTCGAGGCGGAACCGGTCGTCCTCGCCGAAGTTCACGCCGACGACGAAGTTCAGGATGAAGAAGTCGTCGACGCGGCTCGAGAAGGCGAGCCCCGTGTCGGCACCGTTCGTGTCGACGATCGGACCGAAATTGTTCGGCTCCAACGTTTCGAACGGCACCTGGGTGAAGCCGCCGGCCCCATCGGACACGAAGGCGATTTCGTTTTGCGGGTTCAGGAAGAACTCCGTCCGGTAAAGAAGGTTGCCGGTCCAGTCGATCGAGTTGATGTAGCTGTGATTGACCGGAATTTCCTGGCTGATGCGGAAGTTCAGGTTCCAGCGCGACGTGTTCTGAAGCTGGTTGCCCGCGAGCGGGAAAGCCTCCGTCGAGTCCTGGCGCGGGTCGGTGGAGAACGCGTTGTCGTCGTACTCCGCATCCAGATAAAGAATGTTGGCGCCGACGTCGAGATTGAACGGCAGGGCCGCGGCGTATTCGAATTCGACGCCGAAGGCCGATGCGTCGCCGACGTTTTCCGACAACACCCGCTGGGTCGTCGCCGCCGGGTTGCCGGGCGTCGGGTTCAGAACGTCGATCAGGTTCTGAATGATCTGGTCGCGGAACTGATAGAAGAAGACCGCCGAGTTCGCGACCATCGGGATGCCGGCGAACTCGAACTGGTTTTTCGACCCCAGCTCGTAGAGGATCAGGCTTTCATTGTCGAAAATCGGCGCGCTCGGCGACCCGTCGCTCAGGATCAGCGGCGGGTTGATGCCGCCCGACCGCGTGCCCGTCGACGCCGTAAAGTAGACCAAGTGGTCGTCGGAAAGATCGTATTCGACCCCGGCCCGCCAGTCGACGAAGCTGTTGTTGTTCGAAACCTCGGTGATGACCTCGATTTCGGGCGTCGTCGGATCGTCGACGGACGACGACACCTGCGTCAACACCTGATTCGACGCTTCCGCGGCGGTCAGCAGATCGAAGAAATTGTCCTGAAATCCGAAGGATTCGAACGCGTCGAGGAAGAACGCCGTCTCCTGGCCGGGCACGACTTGGAAAATGTCGCGGCCGGTCGGAGTGATGGTGAGCCCCGGCGAGTTGACGATAACGCCCGTCGAGTCGCAGTTCGGCTGGCCGGCTTGTCCGCAAACGCCGATCCCCTGGAAGCCGGAGAAAATCTCTTCGTCGAAATCGAACGTGTACGAGGCGTTGAAGAGGTTCTGGCTCTTGTCGTCGCTCGTGTAGCGCACGCCGCCCTTGATCCGCAGACGGTCCGTGACCTCCCACGTGAAGTCGCCGTAGCCAGCGATCGATTCGACGATGGAGTCGACGTCGCGGAACTCGCCGCCAAGGCCGTCGAAGAAGCACGACACCGGATCGTCGCCGACGATCTCCTGGTTCGCCGCAACGAAGCCCGCGTCGAACGCCGCGCGGAACTGCGAGCAGAAGCCGTTGCCGACGTCGAAGCTGTGGCGGTCGAAGTTTTCGCGGTAGTAGAACGCGCCCGCGGCCCAGATGAACGGCCCTTCATTGTTGAAGAACCGCACTTCCTGAACGATCGCCTGGCTGTCGTCGCCCTGGAAGAATGTGTTGTTGACGTTGAGGCTGTCGTTGACGAACTGGTTCGACGCGATGACCGCCGCGTCCGCCGCCGCGCCGCCGGGGAAGACGTCGCCGCCGGCCGGGAAGTCGAAGCCCAGGAACAATTGGCGCGAGGCGTTGCGGTTGACCGCGAGCGAGCTCGAATAGGAGCCGTTGTATTCGACGCTGAAGGCGTCGAAGTCGTAGATCACCTGACCGATATAGTTCGAAATCGTCTGGTCGAACTCGCCTTCGGACCGGAAGAACTGGTTGAACGGATCGTCGAGGTCGTCGATGTCGAACCCGGCGCTGAACGTGCGGCGGGCGAAGGCGCCCGGCTCGCCGGAGCCGTCGCGGGTCGAACGCTGCCACAGGAAGTAGGCGGATAGACGGTCCGTCGGCTCCCACAGGACGGACAGGCGCCCGGCGAGATCGTCGCGCGCGCCCGGGCGCTCGAATTCGTCCTGGGCGTCGTCGTTTTCGATGAAGGCGTTCGTGTAGAGCGGGTCGTGCACGGAGTTGAAGAACGCGCCCCGCACGGCGAGCGTGTCGGTGATCGGAAAGTTGACGAAGCCCTCGAATTCGCGGGCGTTGAAGTTGCCGAACCCGGCCTGGATCGAACCGTGGAAATCATCGAAGTCCGGCCGGTTCGAGATGATGTTGATCGTGCCGCCTTCGGAGTTCCGGCCGCGCACGGTGCCCTGGGGGCCTTTGTTCACTTCGGTGCGCGCGGAATCAAAGAACAGAAGGCCGATGCCGCGGGGCCGGCCGATGTAAATGCCGTTGAACAGCGTCGCGACCGACGGATCCGAGGAGAATTCCTGGTCGAACGAGCCGATGCCGCGCAGGAAGACCTCGGTCGAGCCCTCCGCTTCGGTGATCTGCAGGCCGGGCACGACGAACTGCAGGTTGCTGAACTCCGAATTGACGCCGAGGTTCTGCAGGTCCTGGGCCGAGAAGTTCTGGACCGTCGCGGCGACGTCCTGAATGTTCTGTTCACGGCGTTCCGTCGTGACGATGATTTCGTCCGTCGTGTCGATGTTGGTCTGGGCGGTCGCGGCGAGCGGCGCGGCCGTCGCGGCGGCGCATGCGGCTCCTAACAACCGTGTGCGAAATAAGCTGCGGCGCGTGTGCATGGGTTTTCCGTCTCCTCCGTCGAATTTTCACCGCGGCCTGCCGCCGCTGTCGCCCCGCGCTTCGGGCCGTTCGCCGCGCGGTTGTTGGAATGATGTCCACGCTTACAAATTTTTGCAATCGCAATCATTGGCGCCCGATCCAATTCGCGCGGGCGTATGGCAAAAAGGCGACAACTCAGGGACTTTCTGTACAATTGCTTGTTTTATACGGATAAAATCCAATGCAATGAGCGCCGAAACCGCCTGCTGCGCCGCAATATTTTTGCATTATTATGCAAGGCCCCGCGACGGCCGGGATTGCCCGATCACAGATTGGGGGCGATTATCTCTTGACCGACGATGCGACGGCTCGAATTCTCGCGATCGCAGGCTAAGAGGAACGGAAGTGGGCGGACTATTTGCAAGGCGCGTCGCGTCCGGCGTTCTGGCGTCGGTTCTCGCCGCGGCGCCGGCGGGCGCGGCGCACGCGAACGCGGCTGAAGCGCGCTACGGCGCGCCCGGCGCCTACGCGGACCGCGGGCCCGCCGACGAGATCGTCTATTTCATGTTGCCCGACCGGTTTGAGAACGGCGACCCGGCCAACGACCGCGGCGGAATCGCCGGCGGACCGCTGGAGCACGGGTTCGACCCGACCCACAAGGGCTTCTACCACGGCGGCGATCTGAAAGGCCTCGTCAAGCGGCTCGACTATATCGAGGCGCTTGGCGCCACCGCCATCTGGCTCGGACCGATCTACAAGAACAAGCCGGTCCAGGGCGCCCCCGGCCAAGAAACGGCGGGCTATCACGGCTACTGGATTACGGACTTTACGACCGTCGATCCCCATCTCGGGACCGAGGCGGACCTCAAAACGTTCGTCGACGCCGCCCACGCGCGCGGGATGAAGGTCTATTTCGACATCATCACGAACCACACCGCCGACGTCATCGCCTATCGCGAATGTCACGACCCGGACTATGAGGGACCGGACAAGCTGCCCGACGGATGCCCTTATCGGTCGAAGGGGCGCTATCCGTTCACGACGCGCGGCGACGTCGACGGCGCGTCGATCAATGAGGGGTTTCTCGGCGTTGACGGCGGTTTCCAGAGCCGCGAAAACTTCGCGCGCCTCGCCCGCGCCGACTTCGCTTACACCCCGTTCGTGCCCGCCGGCGCGGAGAACGTGAAGAAACCGGCCTGGCTCAACGACCCGATCTACTACCACAATCGCGGCGAGACGACGTTCGAAGGCGAGAACTCCCTTTTCGGCGACTTCTTCGGGCTCGACGATCTTCAAACGGAGGACCCTCGCGTCGTCGCCGGCTTCGTCGATATCTATAAAGACTGGATTGAACGCTTCGACGTCGACGGATTCCGCATCGACACGGCCCGCCATGTCAATCCGGAGTTCTGGCGCGCGTTCGCGCCGGCGATGCCCCGCCGCGCCGCCGCCGCGGGCCGTCCGGGTTTTTATGTGTTCGGCGAGGTCTACGACCCCGACCCGGCGACGCTCGCGCGGTTCACCCGCGTCGACGAGCTGCCTTACGTGCTCGACTTCGCGTTTCAGGCGACGGTGCGGTAAGTCGTCGCCGAGGGCGAGCCGACGGCGCTTTTCGACGATCTGTTCGCCGCCGACGCGCTCTATCGGAACGGCCAGGCGACGACGCGCGCTGCGCCCCTGTTCCTCGGCAATCACGACATGGGCCGGTTCGCGCGGTTCCTGCGCGACGCGCGCCCGGAGGCGAAGGACGACGAGCTTGTCAAGCGCGTGTCGCTCGCCCACGCCATGATGTTCTTCATGCGCGGCGCGCCCGTCATTTACGCCGGAGACGAACAGGGCTTCGTCGGCGACGGCGGCGACCAGGCCGCGCGCGAGGATATGTTTCCAAGCAAAGTCGACAGCTACAATGACAACGATCTTCTCGGCACGGACGCAACGACGGCCGGCACGAACTTCGACGTCGACCATCCGATTTTCAAAGCCGTTCAGGAAATGTCGCGACACTACAAAGAGCACGCCGGTCTGCGGCGCGGCGTCCAGGTTCTGCGCCAGAGCGAACTTGACGGCGGTTTCGTCGCGGTGACCCGCGCCGAACCCGGCGGCCCGGAGTATCTGATTGCCTTCAACGCCGACAATACGCCCGTCAACGGCGCCGTGGCGGTGGACCCGCGCGCCCGCGCATGGACGAGCGTGCGGGGATCATGCGCCGCCGAGGCTGCGGCCGTCGGCGCCCTGAGCGTCGCCGCGCCGCCCATCGACTACGTCATCTGCAAATCGAACGACTGGACCGCCGACCTATGAGCGCCACAGATCCGATCATCGAAGAGCCCGCGCCGCAGGCCGGCGCCGCCGGCCGGGAATGGTGGCGCGGCGCCGTCGTCTACCAGATTTATCCGCGCAGCTTTCTCGACGCGACCGGCGACGGCGTCGGCGATCTCGCCGGCGTCGCGGACCGTCTCGGCTATGTCGCCGACCTTGGCGTCGACGCGATCTGGCTGTCGCCGTTCTTCAAGTCGCCCATGCGCGACTTCGGCTACGACGTGTCGGACTATCGCGACGTCGACCCGATCTTCGGCAGCCTCGCCGATTTCGACCGCATCGTCGCCGAAGCCCACAAGCTCGGGCTGAAAGTCGTAATCGATCAGGTTTATTCGCACACGTCCGACGAGCACGCCTGGTTCGCCGAAAGCCGGAGCGACCGCGACAATCCGAAAGCGGACTGGTACGTCTGGGCCGATCCGAAGCCCGACGGGACGCCGCCGAACAACTGGCTTTCCGTCTTCGGCGGCCAGTCGTGGACGTGGGACACGCGTCGGCGCCAGTATTACTTGCATAACTTTCTGAGCAGTCAGCCGGATCTCAATCTTCACAATACCGAAGTGCAGGACGCGCTTCTCGACGTCGCCCGGTTCTGGCTTGATCGCGGCGTCGACGGCTTCCGCCTCGACGCCATCAATTTCGGGATGCACGACCCGCTCCTGCGCGACAATCCCGTCGCCGCGAGCCGCGCCGGCGAACGCCGCAAGCCCTACGACTTTCAGGACCACGCCTTCAACCAGTCCCATCCGGACATTCCCAAGTTTCTGGAACGGCTGCGCAAGGTGACGGACGCCTATGGCGACATCTTCACGGTGGCGGAGATCGGCGGCGCCAATCCCTTGCCGGAGATGAAGTCGTTCACCGAGCGCGACGACCGATTGAACTCCGCCTACAGTTTCGATTTTCTCTATGCGGATGAACTGACGACGACGGGACTCGCGGCCGCGCTCGGCGCTTGGCCGGGCGAGGCCGATGAAGGCTGGCCGTCCTGGGCGTTCTCCAACCACGATGCGCCGCGGGCCGTGAGCCGATGGGCGACGCCGGACGAGGCGGACGCCGCGGCGCGGCTTCATCTCATGCTGCTGATGTGCCTGCGCGGCAACGCCTTTCTCTATCAGGGCGAGGAGCTGGGCCTTCCGCAGGCGGAGATCGGCTTTGACGATCTGCGCGATCCGGAGGCGATCGCCAACTGGCCGCTGACGCTCGGCCGCGACGGCGCGCGCACGCCCATGCCCTGGAAGCGGGACGCGGCGAACGCCGGCTTCTCGTCGTCGAAGCCCTGGCTGCCGGCGGCGGAGGCGCATCGCGCGCTGGCGGTCGACGCTCAGGAGCGCGTGAACGCGTCCATGTTGAACTTCACACGTCGGATGATTGCGCTAAGGAAAGCCTCGCCCTCGTTACACACGGGCGATCTTTCGTTCCTGCCGTCGCCAGAGGGCGTTTGCGCGCTCGAACGACGCACCGGCGGCGAAACGTTCGTATGCGTCTTCAATCTGGGCGCGACGGCCGCCGAGTGGGCGCCGCCGCAAGTCGCCGATCTCGACGTCGTCGAGGCCGTGGGCTTCGAAGCGGGGCTCGCCGGCGCGCCGCCGTCGCGCCTGCCGAAAAACGCGGCCTACATCGCGCGCCGCGCGCGTTAGGCGCCCCGCGCTTTCCGCGAGGCGCCCGCCGGCGCGGCTCACGCGCCGCAGGTCTCGCGCACGATCAATTCCGTTGGCAGACGTTCCGACGTAATCTCCTGTCCGGCCGTCGAACTCATCAGTTTGGATACGAGCATGCGGCCGGCCTTCATCAGGTTTTGCGAGATCGTGGTGAGCGCCGGCGTCGCGAACCGCGCCAATTGCAGGTCGTCATAGCCGACGACCGATACGTCGCGGGGCACGGCGCGCCCGCGCCGCAAAAGGCCGCGCACGACGCCGAGCGCGACAAGGTCGCTCGCGCACACGGCGCCGTCGAAATCGCGGCCGCTCGCGAGCAGGCTCTCGACGGCGTTCTCGGCGGACTCAATGTCGAAATGCACGGGCGAGACGAAACCGTCGTCCGGCGACAGGCCGGCCTCTTCCAGCGCCGTTCGATAGCCCTGCAGCCTTTGCAACACCTCCGGCGCCTCGGCGTCGCCGAAAAACGCGATCCGCCGCCTGCCGAGGCGCGTCAGATGCAGCGTCGCGCGGCGCCCGCCGCGGAAATTGTCGCTGCCGACGGAGCAATATCGCTGACCCGGCAACGCGCCGCCCCAGCCGACGAAGCGCTTCTGCGTTTCCGCCAGGCGATTGAAACGCTCGTGCAGCGAGCTTTGCCCAAGGAAAATGACGCCTTCGGCGCGGTTCGACGCGGCCAACCGGGCGACGTCGTCATAGTTTCGCGGCGCGATGTGGGAGACGAGAACGTCCGTCCCCGTCTCGCGCGCCGCCTCGCCGACGCAACCGATCAGCTCCAGGAAGAACGGATCGACGAGGCTGCCCTTGCGCCCCTGCGGCGTCGGAATGACGACCGCGATGGTGGCCGACGCGCCGCTGAGGATCGCCGGCATGCTGGGGCGGAAGGCGTAGTTGCGGTCGCGCGCGATCCGCCAGATCCGCTCCTTCGTGGCCTGATTGACCGCCGGGCTGTCGTTCAGCGCGCGCGAGACGGTCGCGATCGAGACGTCCGCAAGCCGCGCCAGGTCCTCAAGGCGCGTATTCCGTTTTTTCGACGTCCCCGCCGTCGTCTGGCTCATCGCCGCACGCGTCACTCCGCTAAGGCCGGCGCCCCGGCCGGCGCGCCCGCCCGATCGTCCACGGCGAGCGTCAGCGCCGCGGCGACGATCAGGCTCGCGCCGCCGAGCGCCAGCGCGTAAATCGCCTGTCCGCCGAAGGCGTATTTGACGAAAACGCCGAGAATGCTCGCCGCCAGAAGCTGCGGAATGACGATGAAGAAATTGAAAATGCCCATGTAGACGCCCATTTTCTTCGACGGCAGCGCGCCCGACAAAATCGAGTAGGGTACGGACAATATGGACGCCCAGGCGAAGCCGACGCCGATCATCGAAACGGCGAGCATCGTCGGGTTCCTGAAGACGAGGAAGGAGGCGAGCCCGAGCCCGCCCAACACGAGGGTGACGGCGTGGGCCCCCTTGCGGCTGATCCGCGCGGCGAGGACGGGGATCGTGAACGCCGCGAGCGCCGCGACGCCGTTATAGACGCCGAACATCAGGCTCACCCAGTCGGCGCCCTCGGCGTACCGCGCCGACGTCGGATCGCTGCTGCCGTAGTGGTAGGCCGTGACGCCTGCGGTCGAATAGATCCACATGGAGAACAGGGCGAACCAGGAGAAGAACTGTACGAGCGCCAGCTGCTTCATCTGCCGCGGCATGCAGAAAAGGTCGTCGATGATCTCCGAGAACGGATTGTCCGTAACGCCGCGCTGTTTCAAAAGCCCCGCGATAATGAGAATGAGGCCGAAGACGACCCCGCCCACCGTGACGATGTAGAGATCGTTGACCTTCAACGCCTCCTCCGCGAGCCGGATGTTCCCGAGCGCGACCTGCGCGACCATGATTGTCGCGACGCCGCCGGCGGCGAGGCTGACGCCGCCCCAGCGATAGAACGTCGACGCTGCCGTCGACGCCGCGCCCGCGGCGGCCGTCTCGGCGCCGATCGGCGGTTCGCTGCGTTCGTAGGCGGCCAATTCATCGGGCGGATACTCCCTCGTCGAAAAGACCGTCCACATGACCGATACGAGCACGCAAATCGCGCCGATGTAGAACGATATCCGCACCGAATCCGGCACGACGCCGGCCTCCGCCGTGTTCGCGACGCCGAACCAGTTCGCGAGCACCGGAGGCAAGGCGGAGGCGAACACCGCGCCGACGCCGATGAAGAAGCTCTGCATCGCGAAGCCCGTCGTGCGCTGACGATGGGGCAGCATGTCGCCGACGAAGGCGCGAAACGGCTCCATCGTCACATTGATCGAGGCGTCCATGATCCAGAGCATGCCCGCCGCGATCCAGAGATAGGGCGAGTTCGGCATGACGATGAGCGCCGCCGTCGTCGCGATCGCTCCGTAGAAGAAGTAAGGCCGGCGCCGGCCGAGCCGCCCCCACGTCTTGTCGCTCATGTGGCCGATGATCGGCTGTACGAGAAGCCCCGTCAGCGGCGCCGCGATCCAGAGGATCGGGATGGCGTCGACCTCCGCCCCGAGGGTTTGGAAGATCCGGCTGACATTGGCGTTCTGCAGACCGAAGCCCACCTGAATGCCGAAAAAGCCGAAACACATGTTCCAGATGCGCCCGATGGACAGCGCCGGCTTTTGCATCTACAAGCTCCTCCCGGATCTTTTTTGTAATTTTTTGCAAAAGCATCGCCGATGAAAACGAACTTGTCGAGCGGCTGAGCGGCGAACGCGGGCGATTCTCCATCAGCTGTTGCGACAGGAGCGCTCCTTGCGTTGCAAAAAACTGCAATCGCCAGCTTCGTCGCCGCAAGGATTTTCAGAAGTCTGTGAGCGCCGCGCCGCGCCGCCGCGTCGACGCCTGAAGGGTTTTTGGTAGCGCGGGGCGGGCTTGAACCGCCGACCTCAGGGTTATGAATCCTGCGCTCTCACCAACTGAGCTACCGCGCCGCAAGCCGCGCCGTATAGCCGTCGCGGCCGGCGCCGGCAAGCGGCGTCCCAAAGCGGGGCGGCCCGCCCCAAAGCGGGATGGCACGGGGGATGCTTAAGGGTTCGTAAACGATAAGGCGCGCCGCGCCCGACGTCCGCCAAGGCCGTCGGCGGGAGCGGGCCCCGCAACCTTGCGAAAGGCGACGACATGGCGATCCGACCGCACACCGCTTGCTCCGCGCTTCTGCTCTCCCTCATTGCGGGGGCCGCCGGCGCTAAGGACGCGCCGCCCTTGCGCGATCCCGTTATCGTCGGCGTCGGCGTCTCGTCGGCGAACGCCAACTCGAACCGCAACACCAATCAGAACGCGAACCAGAACGCGAACCAGAACACCGTAAGCGGCGCGGTCTCCGGCTCCGTCAGCGGCGAGGTCAACGGCCAGGTCACGGGCGTCAACGCGCTCGAATCGTCGTTCACGAACAACGTCACCGTGGCGCCCGCCGCGCCGTCGATCGAGAACGCGGCGACGAACACCGTGTCGCCGACGATAACCGCGTCGCCGACCATAACCGCGTCGCCGACGATCACCTCATCGCCCACGAACAACGTTGACGCCGCGTCCCGGAACGACATCAGCGTCGCGCCGACGAACACCGCGGACGCCAGCAACCAGGTGGACAATTCGTCGAGCAACGACAATGCGGTCACGGTGAACGGCGGCGACACCCAGATCGAGGCCATTGGCCTCGCCTACGACGCCATCGACCTGTCGAACCTGCCGGTCGGCGTCTGCCAGGGCGCCAGCCAGACCGCGAGCGGCTCCGGCAATGACGGCCTCTTCGGCATCGGCCTCGGCTTCGGCCGCTCCACCGTCGACGAACAGTGTACGCTGCGCGAGAACATCCGCACCGTGGCGACGCTCGCCGAGCACATTCCGTCCTTGCGCGGCGACCTCGTGAAGGCGGTCGCCCACCTCGACGGGTTCGAACATCTGTGGCCGTCGGAGCAGCATCCGAAATGCGCCAAATGGATCAAGAACGGCTCGAAGAAAGCCCGCAAGCACAATTGCCAGTTCCCGGGGATGGCCAGCCTCGCGGCGCCGAAAGCGGAGGCGCCGCAGCAGCGGCGCGCCTACACCGTCTACTTCTCGACGGGCTCGGTGGCGCTGAACGCAAACGCGCGCGCGACGATCGCCGAGGCCGCCCGCGCGGTCGCCGCGCTCGACCCCGAGCGCATCGTCGTCTCGGGGCATACGGATCTTGAAGGCGCCGACGATCTCAACCTCGACCTCTCCCGCGAACGCAGCCGCGCCGTCTTCGAAGCCCTGATCGCCGAAGGCGTCGACTCGCGGATCATGGAGACGGAGTTCTACGGCGAGACGCGCCCCGCGATCGCGACCGGCGACGGCGTGCCGAAACGGCTCAACCGTCGCGCCGAAATCACGATCATCGTCGAGCTACTGGGCGCCTAGTCGGTGGTGGCGACCCACTCCGGGTCGTCCTGAACCTCGCGCTCGAAGATCAGGAACTCGTAATAGCCGCAGCGCGTCTGCGTCGGGAAATCGCGGCAGATCTTCGGCCGCGCTTCGTAGACGCCGCAATTGCGGGTCTCCTTGTCCAGAAACATGCACGTCGTGCCGAAATGCGGGTCCTCCGTATGGCGAATGACGCGCGGGTTCTCCTTGTCGCCCTTCTTCGTGTACTTGCGTTCGGCTTTCTCCGGCTCGAGGTCGAAATGCTTCGCGAGCCGGCGCAGATCGGTCTTCGTCACCGGAATGTGCGCGTACGAACAGCAGTAAGCGACGCACTTCAGGCAATCATAGTGTTTCTTCGGCATGGGGCGGCGGCTCCTCGGCTCACGCAGGGCTCGTCGACGTCATGACCGACTCGGTCGCCGCAATCCACCCGCCGCCGAGCACGCGGTCTCGGGCGGGCTCCGGCGAATAGAAAACGCAGGCCTGCCCAGGGGCGACGCCCTCCTCCGCCTCGTCAAGAACGACCGCCGGCCCGTCGCGCCAGGCGAGGCGCGCGGGCGCCGGGGGCCGGGTCGAGCGGACCTTGACGGCGACGGCGGCGCCGGCGCGCGCGGCCTCCTCGAAGGCGCCGTCGCCAAGCCAGGAGACGTCCTTCAGGGCGATCTCGCTGACGAGCAGCGCCTCGCGCGGGCCGACGACGACCTCGCGGCGCGCGGGATCGAGGCGCACAACGTAAAGCGGATCGCCGAGTGCGACGCCGAGGCCGCGCCGCTGACCGACCGTGTAGTGAATGACGCCGAGATGCCGGCCGAGGACCGTTCCGTCGAGATGGACGATGTCGCCGGGCTCGGCTGCGCCGGGTCGCAGGCGCTCCACGACGGAGGCGTATTTGCCCTGGGGCACGAAACAGATGTCCTGGCTGTCGGGCTTTGCGGCGACGGGCAGGTCGAGCGCCGCCGCGATCGCGCGGGTTTTCTCCTTCGGCAGGCCGCCAAGGGGAAAGCGCAGGAAATCAAGCTGCTCGCGCGTCGTCGAGAACAGGAAGTAGCTTTGATCCTTGTCCGGATCGGCGGCGCGCCGCATCTCCGGGCCCGCCGGGCCGGCGACGCGGCGGATGTAGTGGCCCGTCGCCATCGCCGCGCCCCCAAGCTCGCGCGCCGTGCCGAGAAGATCGCGAAATTTGACGCGCTCATTGCAGCGTACGCACGGGATCGGCGTCGCGCCGGAAAGATAGGTGTCCGCGAAGTCCTCCATGACCGCGGACGAGAAGCGGTCCTCGTAGTCGAGGACGTAATGCGGAACGCCGATCTTCTCCGCCACGTTGCGCGCGTCGTGGATGTCGCGGCCGGCGCAGCAGGCCCCGGCTTTTTCGTCGGCGACGCCATGGTCGTAGAGCTGCAACGTGACGCCGACGACGTCGTAGCCGGCCCGCTTGACGAGCGCCGCCGTGACCGAGCTGTCGACGCCGCCGGACATCGCGACGACGACGCGCGCGCCCGCGGGCAGGTCGAGGCCGCATGTCGCCGGATCAATATTGTCGAGGATGTTCGCAACGTCGCTCATGGCGGGGACATAAGGCCCGCACGCCGATGGCGCCAGCGTTCGCCTAAAAGCGGCGCGACAGGCTGAGCGAGCCGAACTTCTGCGGGTCGAACTGGCCGTCGAACTCCCGCGTCCGGTGCACGTAGGTGTAGGTGAACTGCGTCTTGCGGAACTGCAGGACGATGCCGCCCTGGAAATCGCCCACGAACACGCGGGACGGCACGCTCGGGTCGCCGCGGCGGAAGAGGCTCCCGTCGAGGAATATGTCGTGGACGACGGCCCGTCCCTCCATGCCGGCGAAAAGATGCCAGCCGAAGCGCGAGCGCGGGGCGACGTAGGCGACGCCGCCGAGCGCCGGCGCGATGCGCGGCGGGCCGTAGTCGTTTTTGAGGCCGCGGCCGATGCGGAACGTCATGCCGGCGTGGGCGTCGATCCGCACATTGCCGAAGTCGGCGCCGGCGCTCGGGCTCCAGTCGGCCGCGAAGCGGTCGCCGCCGAAGATCCGCCGCGGCCGCCACATATGGTCGTAGGAGACGTTGATCGCGACTTCGTCGTCGATCTGGTTGTCCCAGCCTTGCGCGCGGGGGCCGGCGATGAGGTCGTGCCAGAGGTTTTGGACGGCCTCGCCCTGCGCGCTCGAGCCGACGACGCCGGCCTGCATCGTCACGACGTCGGCCCCGCGATAGTTCTGCGACAGAACGGAATACTCCGCATAGAGCCAACCGGCGTAGGGCCGCTGGTCGGGCAAGGGCTCGGCGACGGTGATGTCGTCCGCGGTAAAGATCGACTGGCCGATCGCGAAGCTTTGACGCACGTCGCGGTCGCCCTCGTCGCCAAAAAGCGCGCGCGAAATCCCGGCGGCGAAGCTCCCCTGCCCCAAAGGTCCGGAGAGATAGACGCCTTTCTGGCCGGCCGTGTAGTTGCGGTCGCCGCTCTGGGCGTAGAAGTCGTTCTCGGAGATCGCCGTCAGCACCGGCCCGTCGACGGGCTCGCGGGCCCCGCCGTCTTCAGCGTGCGCGCCCACCGCCGGCACCGCGGCAAGCGCGGCGGCGAGATGACTCATGACCAGCAAACGCATGCGTCGACGTCCCCGCTTCATCTCGACCTTAAGCCCGCGCCGCCGTCGACGGTAGGACCGTTCGGATCAAAAATCGGGGGACTATGGTTAGAGAAAGTTCAACAAGGAGAGCTGGCTCGCCGTCGCCAGCGCCTGGGCGGAGGCTTCGATCGCCAACCGGTCCTGATTGAGCCCGGCGATCGCGGCGGCGAGATCGACGCTTTCGATCTCGGCGGCGACGATTACCGCGAGGTCGCGCTGTTGGGCCTGGAGTTCCGCCGCGCGCGCGGCCTCGGCCTGGGCGATCCCGTTGCGGCCTTGTAGTTCGTTGAGGTTAGCGAACGCCGCGTCGACCTGATCCACCGCGTCCACGAGAAAGTCGCGCTGCGCGTCGGTCAGGGGCCCGTCAAACGCGCCAATGCTCGCCGGCGGCGCAAGGATGGACCGCAGCGTCCCAAGAAGCGCGTCGCCCGCCTCGGCCGCCGTGGGGCCGCCGTCGACGTCGACGCCCGGCGCCACGGGCAGGAGCGCGCGCTCCGAAGCGGCGAAGAGATCGTCCGGATCCGTCGCGACAAGTTCGCCGGCGTCGCCCGCGGCGACGGGCGGCGCGTCGCCGATCCCGCTGACCCCGCCGAAGGCGAAGCGATCGCCGGCGCTCGCGTTGAGGGCGCTGAGGGCGCGGTTCGCCGAGATTTCCGCGTCGAGCGCCACGAAATCGCCGGAGCCGTTGGCGAGCGCGCGCACGAGGCCGGCGCGCAGATCGCTCGCGGCGCCGGCGACTTCGCCAAGCGCCGCCTCCTGGATCTGCAAGAACGATCCGGCGACGTCGGCCGCCGTTCCGAACGCGGTCGCCCGCGCGAAAACGCCGTCGGCGTCGAGCAGCCGCCGCGGATCGCCCGTGAGGCCGGAGAACCGTTGCGATTCAGCGCCCGTCGCGATCTGGATCTGGCGCGCCGCGGCCGCATCGTCCGCTTGCTGAAAGCCGGCGAGCAGGATGCGCTGCAGTCCAAGGTCGGATATCTCGGTCATCTTTCGGGCCTTTAGATCGCGAGCAGCGTCTGCCAAAGCTCGTCGACGGCGGTGATGATCCGCGCGTTGGCGCCGAACGAGCGCTGGAACAGGATGAGGTTCGACAACTCCTCATCGAGATTGACGCCGCCGTCGCTCAGGAGCCGGGTTTCGATTTCCGAACGGAACGCTTCGTTGCGCGTCGCGTCGCTCGCCGCAGCGCCGGCGTCCGCCGCGCTCAGCGCCACCGCGTCCCGCGCGGCGGCGCCCGCCGCGCCGGCCCCAAGCTCGGCGATCGCTGCGGCGCCGCGTCCGTCGTTCGCGCCCGCCGTGAGCCCCGTCTCCGGCCGCGCGATCGCCAGCGTTTCGGGCGCGGCGACGACGCCGGGGTCGACGCCGAAGCGGCCGTCGGCCGTGACGACAAGATCCGCGGAGACCGGCGCGCCGTCGCCGACGGCGGCGTTCTGCGCGTAAGCGGCGTTGATCGCGTCGGCGGCGGCCGTCGCCGCGTCGGAGACGATCGTCGCGACCGCCGGCAGCCGATCGTTCAGCAGGCTGATGGCCCCGCCGAAGGCGCCGCCCGAAAGATCCGCAGAGAGGTCCGCGCCGCCGAGCGTGACCGCCGCCGGCGGGCCCGGATCGGCCGCGAGCGTCGCGAAGCCGTTCCCGTCGAGCAGCGTGAGGCCCGTCGTCGTCGTGACGCTCGCCCGGCCCGTTTCGTCGCGCGTGACGACGATCGGCAGATTGTCGGCGAGTTCGGCGAGGCCGGCGTCGATCTGGTCGCCCGCCCCACCGCTTTCCGGCGCGATCCTGTTGAGCGCGAACAGGTCCTCAAGGAGCGCGTTCGTCGCCGCGACGTCGTCCTGCAACCCGGCGAGCGCCTGCGCGCTTTCAGCGTCGATGGCGTCAAGCGTCGCGTTGAAGCTCGCGAACGCCGCATCGAGCCGCGAGACGGCGTCGGCGCGCGCCGCTGTCGACGACGGGGTCGCGGCGAGGGTCGCAAAGGCCGCGAAGGCGTCGGCGAGGGCGTTCGCGAAGGAGAGATTGTCGCCGGGCGCGCCGAGGCTCGCCTCGACGCGCGCGAGGGCGTCGGCGACGGCGCGCGACGCGGCGTCGTCGCTGCGCGCGTCAAAGGCCGAGGCCTGCAAAAAGCGGTTCGCCCCCTCCCGGGCGACGTCGGCGCGCACGCCGGAGAACTGGCCGGGCACGGCGTCGGCGATGAAGTCCACGTCGCGGCGCGAAAAGTTCTCAGTGTTGACGTTGGCGATGTTCTCCGACGTCGCCGCGAGCGCCTGCTGGTTTGCGAGAAGACCCGACGTCGCGATGTTCAGCGTTGCGGTAAGGCTCATGATCCAGCCCCAAACGGTTTTGCGGCCGAGACGAGGGCGCCGGGCGGCGTATTCTTCCCGGCATGGCTTGCCGGGCGGGCGCCGGCTCGGGCCCCATCAGCCGATTTTTTTTCGCGGTTCGCCATCGACGTCGCGCGCCTCCCGTTCGTCCTCGCGCGGATCGTTGCAAGGCGCGAACCAGCCCCGCCGCCCGGCAAGAACGCGCCGCATGCGGCACGCCTTGCCGGGCCGCGCTTGCCGCGCAGCCGATCCGGATCGTCCCCAATCCCGCATGGCGCCTCGCGCGCGGGACTGGCGCGAGCCTTGCGCCGACGCGCGCCATGGACGCACCGACGAGCGCGATATTGCTTCCCCCGACGCAGGCCGCAGAGACCGGCGGCGCGCAAGGCCGCGGGTCCGCCAACGCGGACGACGCGCCGACGTTCTCCTATGCGCTTGCGAGCAGCGCGCTCACGGCGAACGCCGCGGCGGCGCTGCAGACCCACGGCGCGACGCCAAGCGCGAACAACGCGGCCGACGGCTTTTCGCCGGCGACGCCGCCTGCGGACGACTCCTTCCAACGGGCGGGGGCGCAGGCGACGCGAACGACGGGATCGCCGGAACGCGGCGGGGCCGCGACGCGCGACGTCGCCGATACGTCCGCTAACGATCCGTTAACGCCCCAACGGGCGACGGGCCAAAGCCTCTCAAGCGGCGCCGCTCCGCCGGCGCAAGCCGTGCAGCCGACGACGGCCGGCCTTGGCGCGCCGCCCGCATCGCCCCCGACAGCGCCCCTCGCCGCGAACGCCGCCACGACGGCGCGCTCTGCGCCAACGGACGCCGCGCGCAACGTCGCGAGCCTCGCGCCCACGGCCGAGACCGCGCGACAGAATGCGAACGCGTCGGCCCACGCCGCGTCGACGACCCCGCGGTTCGCGCCGGCGCAGACGGCCGAGACGCAAGCCGCCGCGACGTCCTTCGCAACCCGGCGCGGAGTCGGCGACGCGACGCAATTCGAGTTGCGCCTCGACCCGCCAAGCCTCGGCCTCATCGACGGCCGGCTCGACATCTCCGCTGACGGCCGCGCCGTCCTGGAGCTGACGTTCGACACGCGCGACGCCTTCGATCTCTTCCGCGACGACGAGGCGGCTTTGCGACGACAACTGACCGACGCGGGCCTCGTCCTGCCGCCCGCCGACCTGCGCCTCGCCTACGATCCGGGCGGCGCGGACGATCGCCGCGGCCTCGCCACGGCTTCCGCCGATCGATCGGCCGGGGACGCCCTGCAAGGCGCGCCGCAGCCGATCGCCGCCCCCGGGCCGGCGCATACGGGCCTGATCGACATTCAGGCGTAATCTGACGAAAGCGGACGAACCATGAACGATTTGAACGCCCTGCAAGCCGCCGCGCCCGCAACGCCCGAACCCGCGCCCACAAGCGGGTCGCTCGCGAGCCTTTCAGGCGACTTCGACACGTTTCTGACGCTCTTGCCGCCGCAGCTCCAGAACCAGGACCCGCTCGATCCGCTCGACACGGAAAGCTTCACCCAGCAACTGGTGCAGTTCGCCGGCGTCGAGCAATCCGTCGAAACCAACGCTCGCCTCGACGCGCTTATCGATCTGCAAACGGACAGCCAGCGCGGCGCCGCGATAGACCTCATCGGCCGCAGCGTCGCCGTCGCGGGCGACGCGGCCTTCAACGAGAACGGCGCGGCCTGGCGCTACGAAGTTGCAGACGGCGCCGCCGACGTGCGCCTGACGATCGTCGACGCGGCCGGCGAACCGCTGCGCACGCTCGACGGCCAGCCCGGCCCCGGGCCGACGACGCTCGTCTGGGACGGGCTCGACGATGACGGCGCGCCGGCGGCGCCGGGCGCGGTGCGCCTGACGGTCGAGGCGACCGACGCGTCCGATGCGCCCGTCGGCGCCCGGATCGAGGCCTTCGTCAGGGTCGACGCCGTCGACGTCGCCGAAGATCCGCTGCTCATCACCAACGCCGGCGCGTTCGCCCTTGGCGACGTCACCCGCGTCGACGCCCGCCGCTAGGAGATCAAAGATGTCGTTTTCCGGACTGCTCTCGATCGGCGTCTCCGCCGTCAACGCTTTCTCCGCCGGACTTGAGGCGCTGTCGAACAATGTGGCGAACAGCCAGACCGACGGCTTTCGCGAGGCGCGCGTCAATTTCTCCGACCTCGTCGCGTCGCGCGATGCGAGCCTTGGCGGCGGGGTCGGCGGCCGCGTCGTCGGGGGCGGCGCGCTCGCCGAAACCACCCGCGACGTCAACGCCCAAGGCGCGATCGCGCGCACCGGCGAGGACGGCGACATCGCGATTCTCGGCGACGGTTTCTTCGTCGTCTCCGAGCCAGCCGACGCCGACGCGCTCCTGATCGACGCCGACGCCCTTATCTTCACCCGCGCCGGCGGCTTCCGCGCCGACGCTTCGGGCCGCCTCGTCAACGCCGCCGGGCAGTTCCTCCAGGGCGCCGCCATCGGGTCCGTGGATGCTGGCGCGACGACGAACTTCGCGATCGGCGCGCTTGAGACCGTCGACCTCAACCGCGCGCCGCCGCTCCTGCCCGGCGAGACCGCCGAAGACCTCGGCGCCCTTGTCAGCTTCGACGTCGACGCCGCGGGCGACGTCGTCGGAACGTACGAGAACGGCGCGACCCGTCGCCTGTTCACCATCCCGCTCGCCCAGTTCCGCAACGCAGAGGGCCTCGACGCCGCGGCCGACACCGCGTTCCGCGCGACGGAGGCCTCCGGCGAGGCGCGCCTGCGCGCGCCGGGCGCGGACGGCGCCGGTCGGCTTGAGCACCAGGCGGTGGAGCGCTCGACCGTCGACATCGGCGCGTCGTTCGCGGAGCTGATCGAGCTGCAACGTTCCTACGGCGCCGGCGCGCGCACGATCACCGTCGCCGACGAGTTATGGCGCACGCTGAACGAGACGGCCGCGTAGCATGAATGAACGATCCGTAAACCAAGTTTATAGACAAATTTTACAGGCGGGCTTACCCGTTGATTTACTTTAGCATTTAGCCGTTTCTTAAATGCGCCAGCGTTAATGATAGTGCAGTGAGTAGCGTACTGACAGGGATGTTGCGCGATGACGATTGCGGCGCCAAAGGCGGATGCAAAGCAGAATAAAGAGCCGTACGTCATCGGACCGGACGGGTTGCCGCTGACGTTGGCCGATCTGCCGCCGAAAACGACGAAGCGCTGGGTCATCCGGCGCAAGGCCGAAGTCGTCGCAGCCGTGCGCGGCGGGCTTCTGACGCTCGAAGAGGCCTGCGAGCGATATCAGCTCACGGTCGAAGAGTTCTTGAGTTGGCAAAAAGCCATCGATCAGCACGGCATGCCGGGCCTTCGCGCCACGCGGCTTCAGCAATACCGCTCTTAAGCGGCGCTCTTCAGTCCTCCGATTTTTCGCCGCCGCGCCGGAGCGTCTCCGCCGCGGCGGTTTTGCGTTTCGCGCCGGCGCTCGTCAGCGGGAACGAAAAATTTACGCCGCACGGGGCAAATTTTGCCGGGTCTGGCCGCGCGTCCGCCCTTTCGCTTAGGAGCGCGCGCCATGGGGCAGCGTGGGCGTCGAAGTTGAACGAGTTCGTTAAGCAATTGCAGTCGATTGGCGTCGGCCGCCTCGTCGCGGCGATCAGCGCCGGCCTCGGGGTCCTCCTCGCCCTCGTCCTTCTTGTCGGGCGGGCGAACGCGCCGGAGCTTGGCGTTCTCTACGCCGGTCTTGACTACGCCGACGCCCAGGCCGCGATTGAGCGCCTCGACCGCGACGGCGCCGTCTACGAATTGCGCGAGCGCGACGGGGCGATGACGATCCTCGCGCCGCGGGCGGATCTCGCCCGGCTGAAGCTCGCCCTCGCCGGCGACGGCCTCGTCCTCGGCCGCGGCGTCGGCTACGAACTGTTCGACGACGACGACGTCTTCGGATCGACCCGGTTCCAGCAGGACCTGAACCGCCTGCGCGCGCTCGAAGGCGAACTCGCGCGCACGATTTCGAGCCTCACCGCCGTGCGGTCGGCGCGCGTTCACCTCGTTTTGCCGGAGCGCGCGCTTTTCGCCCGCGACCGCACCAAACCCTCCGCCTCCGTCGTCGTGGACGCGCCGGGCGGCCTCGGCGCTTCGGAGACGAAGGCGATCGTCAATCTCGTCGCATCGGCGGCGCCGGCGCTTGCGCCCGGCGACGTCACGCTTCTCGACCTTGAAGGCGCCCTGCTCGCCGGCGGCGGCGAAGAGGCCGATGGCGCGGCGGCCGGGGCGCGGGCCGCGGAGATGCGCGCCGAGGCCGAGGCCCGCGTGCGACGGACCGTCGAGGGCATCCTGGCGCCGATCGTCGGCCCGGAGAATTTCCGCGTCGAGGTCGCCGCCGAGCTTGAGCTGGCGCGGGTCGTGGAGAGCGCCGAGATCATCGATCCGGACAGCCAGTCGATCCTCTCCTCGACGTTCATCGAGGAGAACGCCAACGCCGCGGAGCCCGCCCTCGCCGGAACCGTCAGCGTCGCGAACGCGCTTCCCGGCGCTGAGGCCCCAGGCGAAGACGGCCCCACGGCGACATCGGCGAATACGCGTACCGAAGAAACGACGAACTACGAATTCACCCGCCGCACCCGGAACGAAGTGCGCGAGATGGGCGGCGTCAAACGTCTGTCCGTCGCCGTCGCCATCGCCGAACGCGCCGACGCCGCCGGCCCGAGGCCGGCCGCGCAGCTCGATCGTTTGCAGGCGCTCGTCCGCGCCGCCGTCGGCTTCGACGCCGCGCGCGGCGACCAGGTGGACGTGACGGAGGTCGCGTTCGCCGAGGCCCCCGCGCCGACGCCGGCCGACGCGTCGACGCCGGCGTCGATCGCGGACGCGCCAAGGGACCTGACGCGCTACGTCGAGCCGATCGCCCTGGCGCTCGTCGCGCTGGCGCTTATCGTCTTCATCGTACGGCCGGTCGTATTGAACGCCCTCGCGGGCGCCGGCCGCGGCGCGCAGCGGCGTGGCGCGCCGAACGAGCTCGAGGCGAGCGCGGCGTCGCCAACACAGATCGGGACGCAGGTCGGGACGCAGATCGGGGACGCGACGCCGCAAATCGATCTCGAACGCCTTGACGGCGACGTGCGCGGCACTACGCTGCGCCAGGTCGCCGAGGTCGATAAGAACCACACAGACGAATCGGCGGCGATCCTCAAGGGCTGGATCCGGGAGGCGTCGTGAGCGAGACGCGCATACAGAAGACGGTCTCCGATCCGAGCCAGTTAACGGGCCCGGAGCGCGCCGCCGTCGTCATGCTCGCGCTCGGCGAAGAGGCGAGCCGGCCCTTGTGGGCGACGTTCGACGAGGACGAATTGCGCGAGCTTAGCCGCGCGATCGCCACCCTCGGCTCGGTCGCCCCGGGGGTCGTCGACCAGTTGCTGTACGAACTTGTCGGCGGGCTCACCTCGACGAGCCAGGTCATCGGTTCGGCCGCCTCCGCGCAGCGCCTGTTGAAGAACGTCCTGCCGGAGGACAAGGCGGACCTCATTCTCGAAGACATTCGCGGGCCGGCGGGCAAGACGATGTGGGACAAGCTCGCCAACGTCAATGAACGGATCCTTTGCGGCTACCTGCAAAACGAGCATCCTCAGACGATCGCGGTGATCCTGTCGCGGATCAAACGCGAGCACGCCGCGCGGGTGCTCGCCCAGTTTCCGGCGCTTCTGTCCGAAGACGTGATCGGCCGCATGCTGAGCCTCGGCCCGGTCCAAAAGGAAGTGCTCGACCAGATCGAGACGACCCTGCGCACCGAGTTCATGGCCGCCCTCCAGCGCAGCGACGACCGCGACCCGCTCGAAGCGATGGCCGAGATCTTCAACCATTTCGACCGCGCCACCGAACGCCGTTTCCTGACGGCGCTCGAGAACAAGAACCCCGGCGCCGCCGCGCGCATCAAAGACTTGATGTTCGTCTTCGAGGATCTCGTGCGGCTCGACGGGCCGGACATGCAGGCGCTTCTGCGCCGCGTCGACAAGTCCGTGCTCGCCCTCGCCCTCAAGGGCGCGCGCGACGACGTGGCGACGCACTTCTTCATGAACATGTCCGAGCGCGCGGCGACGATCCTGCGCGACGACATCGCCGTGATGGGGCCGGTGCGCCTTAGCGAGGTGGACCTCTCGCAGCAGAAAATCGTCAGCGCCGCGAAACAGCTCGCCGAAGAGGGCGAGATCTATCTGTCGAAGACCGGCGACGAAGAGCTCGTCTACTGATGGCCCTCACGGACGTCACCCGCTTCGAGCCGCCGGCGCTCGACGGCGCGCAAGCGCCGGGCGCGACGCTCGACGATCTCAAGGCCGCGATCGACGGCGCGCGGCGCGACGGCTTCGCCGCCGGTCGCGAAGAAGGATATGCGAACGGCCAAAAGGACGGCCATGCGGCCGGACTGACCGACGGCCGCGCCGAGGCGCGCGCAGAGACGGCGAAGGCCGCCGCGGACAATGTCGCGGCGCTCGCCCGGGCGATCGCCGACGCCGCGTCGGCGCGCGCGGACGGCCTTCGGCGCGAGCGCGAAGCGCTGGCGCGCTACGCCGCCGACGTCGTCGAAGCGTTCTGCGCCGGGCTCAACGCCGCGCGCGAACGGGAACTGGCCCTCGCCCTGATCGACGAACTGATCGCGGCCGACGCGACCCCGACGACGCTGAGGTTGGCCCCGACGGCCGTCGAACGACTGGGCGGCGACGTGCGCGCGGCGTGCGAGACGCGGGGCGTCGCGGTCATCCTCGCCGCCGATCCAAACCTCGCGGCCGGCGAAGCCCGGCTCGACTGGCGCGGCGGGGAAATCCGCCGAACCCGCACGGAAATCAACGCCGCCGTCGATGCGCTCGTCCGGCGGGCCGCCGCCGAGCGCGCGAACGATCGGACCACGCAGGAGGAGGGCGCCCATGAACGCGCTGAATAAAAAGCCGCAGCCGCCAGAGATCCCGGAACTCGCCGCGGACGCCGGAACGTCCGCCAGCGAACCGATCGAGGAAACGCCCGAGACGGCGCCCGAGACGGCGCCGGAGCCGACACCTGAACCGACGCCTGAGCCGACGCCGCTCGCCAACCTCTACAACATCCCCGTGCGGGTCGCCGCCGTCCTCGGCAAGATCGACGTCGACGTCGCCGGCCTCATGAGCATGGAGGAGGGCGCAATCGTGGAGCTCGACCGCAAGGTCGGCGAGCCGATCGATCTTTACGCCAACGACCGCCTCATCGCCCGCGGCGAACTCGTCCTCGTCGACGGCGCTCTCGGCGTCACGCTCACCGAAATCGTCCACGACGACGCGTACTGAACCAAAGGGAAGGACGCGCCATGCGGCTCCTCATCGTCGGCGGCCTTTCGGGCCAACTTAGCCAGGCGGCGAAAATCGCCATCGACCGCGGCGCCAAGGTCTCGGTCGTGCGCAACGCCGGCGAGGCGCTTGAGGCGTTGCGACGCGGCGCCGGCGCCGACCTGTTGATGGTCGACGTCTCGGAGGACGTCGCCGGCATCGTCCAGTCCCTCGCCGAGGAGCGGATCGCCGCGCCCGTCGTCGCGTGCGGCGTCAAGACGGACGCCGACGCGGCCGTCGCGGCGATCAAGGCCGGCGCGCGGGAGTTTATCCCCCTGCCGCCGGACGCCGACCTCATCGCCGCGGTCCTCGAGGCCGTCACGGCGGAGAACGCCGATCTCATCGCCGTCGACCCGGCGATGAAGGCCGTGATCCGGCTCGCCGACCAGGTGGCCGCGTCCGAGGCCTCGATCCTCATCACCGGCGAGAGCGGCGTCGGCAAGGAGGTCGTCGCTAAGTACGTGCACCGCAAGTCCAAGCGCGCGAACGCGCCGATGATCTCGGTGAACTGCGCGGCGATCCCCGACAATCTTCTCGAATCGGAGCTTTTCGGCCACGAAAAAGGCGCCTTCACGGGCGCCGTCGCGCGGCGGGTCGGCAAGTTCGAGGAGGCCGACGGCGGCACGCTGCTCCTCGACGAAATCTCGGAGATGGACGTCCGTCTACAGGCGAAACTCCTCCGGGCGCTGCAGGAGCGGGTCATCGACCGCGTTGGCGGATCGAAACCGGTAAAGGTCGACATCCGCGTCCTTGCGACCTCGAACCGCGACCTCGAGGCCGCCGCGAAAAACGGGACGTTCCGTGAGGACCTCTATTTCCGGCTCAACGTCGTCAATCTCCACGTGCCGCCCTTGCGCGCCCGCCCGGCGGACGTCGTCGCCCTCGCCGAGCACTTCGCGGCGAAGTACGCCGACGTCAACGGCGTTCCGAAAAAACCCCTGTCCGAAGCGGCGAAGCGGGCGGCGGCGAGCGCGCCCTGGCCCGGCAATGTGCGCGAACTTGAAAACGCCATGCACCGCGCCGTGCTTCTCGCCCAGGAGCCGGAAATCGAAAAAGAAGCGATCCGCCTGCCGACGGGCGCGGCCGCGCCTGTCGCGCGCGAGCGGTCCGACGGCGAGGAAGAAGGCGGCGCGCTCGTCGGCCGCACGGTCGCGGAGGTCGAGCAGGACCTCATCCTGTCGACGCTCGACCATTGCCTCGGCAACAGAACCCATGCGGCGACCATTCTCGGCATCTCGATCCGCACCCTGCGCAACAAGCTGAAGCAGTATGTCGACGAGGGCGTGCCGGTGCCGCCGCCGGGCCAGCAACCGTCGCAGAAGAGCGCTTAAGGCGAGGCCATGGCCGACCGCGCGGCGCAACCCTTCGTGATCAACGCCTCGACCGCCCGCGGCGCGCTGCGGCGCGTGATGCGGGGCGACGTCGCCCTCGCCGGCATGATCGTCGCGATCCTCGCGCTCCTCGTCCTGCCGACGCCGCGCTGGCTCCTCGACATCCTCCTCGCCGGCTCGATCAGCTTTTCCGTCATGGTGCTGATGACGGCTCTTTTCACCAGGAAAGCGCTGGAGTTCTCGACCTTCCCGGCGATCCTCCTTATCGCGACGATGCTGCGCCTCGGCCTCAACGGCGCCTCGACCCGCCTCATCCTGTCGCGCGGACACGAAGGCCCCGCCGCGGCGGGCGGCATCATCGAGGCGTTCGGCGGCTTCGTGATGCAGGGCAACCCGGTGATCGGCGTCATCGTGTTCTCGATCCTCGTGATCGTGAACTTCGTCGTCATCACGCGCGGTTCAGGCCGCATCGCGGAGGTCGCCGCGCGCTTCTCCCTCGACGCCATGCCCGGCAAGCAGATGGCGATCGACGCGGATCTGTCGGCCGGAACGATCACCGACGCCGAGGCCCGCGCCCGGCGCAAGACCCTCGAAGACGAGGCGGGCTTCTACGGCGCGATGGACGGCGCCTCGAAGTTCGTGCGCGGCGACGCCATCGCCGGGCTTCTCATTACCCTGATCAATATTCTGGGCGGCATGGTCATCGGCGTCGCCCAACGCGGCATGACCATGGGCGACGCCGGCGCGTCGTACACGCTCCTGACCGTCGGCGACGGGCTCGTGAGCCAGATGCCGGCGCTCGTCATCTCCCTCGCCGCCGGCCTTCTCGTCTCGAAGGCGAGCGTCGAGGGCGCGGCGAACGAAGCCCTCGGCAAGCAGTTCGCCGCCTACCCCCAGGCGTTGGCGATCGTCGCCGCGGTCATCGCCGTCGTCGGGATACTGCCCGGCATGCCGATGTTTCCGTTTCTTCTACTGGCGGGCTCCATCGGCGCGGGCGTCGTCGCCCTTAACCGCCGCCGGCGGCGCGCCGCGCCCAGCGAGGACGACGCCAAGCCCGCGCGCGCGGTCGACGACGATCCTTCGGCCATGCTGGCGATGGACGACCTGAAAGTGGAGCTCGGCTACGGCCTCCTGCCCCTCGTCGCCGACGAGACGGGGGCGCGGCTCTCCGACCAGATCAAGGCCGCGCGCCGGGCGATCGCCCAGGAGATCGGCTTCGTCGCGCCGCCCGTTCGCATTCTCGACAATATGCAGCTGGCGCCGAACGCCTATGTGGTGCGGTTGAAAGAACAGGAGGCGGCGCGCGGCGAGGTGAGGCCCGGCCAGTTCCTCGTAATGGACCCCGCGGGCGCCCCCGTGGACCTGCCGGGCGAGGCCACGAAAGAGCCGGCCTTCGGGCTCGCCGCGTTGTGGGTCGACGCGAGCCAGCGCGAAACGGCGAGCCTCAAAGGCCTCACCGTCGTCGACGCCGGCACGGTGCTGACGACGCACCTCACCGAAATCATCAAAGCGGAGGCGCCAGCGCTCCTCTCTTACGCCGAGACGAAGAAGCTCATCGACGCCCTGCCCGAGAAGCACCGCAGCCTCGTCGGCGACCTTATCCCGTCGATCGCGTCCGTCGCCACGGTCCAGCGCGTCCTTCAGCTTCTCATCGCCGAGCGCGTTTCGATCCGCGACTTGCCAACGATCTTGGAGGCGATCGCGGAGGCCGCGCCGAAGAACGCCGATCCCATCGCCATCGCCGAGCACGTGCGTTCGCGCCTCGCGCGCCAGATTTGCGGCGCCCTGAAGGGACCGGACGGCGCCGTGCCGATCGTCATGCTTTCGCCCGCCTGGGAGGCCTCGTTCGCCGAGGCGATCGTCGGTGACGGCGACGCGCGCCAGCTCGCCATGGCGCCAGACGCCATCCAGCGCTTCGTCGCCGACGCCCTGTCGAAGCTCGAGCGCGCCGCAGCGGACGGCCACGCCGCGTCCATCGTCACGAGCGCCGCGATACGTCCCTTCGTGCGCACCGTCATCGAGCGCGTGCGGGCGCAGACGATGGTGCTCTCGCAAAACGAGATTCACCCACAGGCGCGGCTCGCGCACCTCGGCGCGATCTAGCCGATCGCGTTTTTGGCGAACGGCCCCTCGTCGCCTCGCGCGTATTTTTTGTGACGCGAGGACGCGCGGCCATGACAGGGGCCCGGTGGGAGCGTTATAGTCTAACTTTACGCAGCAGCGAGAGCCGCGCCGCCCATGATGAAATTCATCGCGTCCGACGTGGAGGCGGCCAAGGCCAAGGCGCGACGCGCGCTCGGCGCGAACGCCCACATCCACAACATTCGCGAGCTGCCGAGCGGCGACGTCGAGGGGTCCGCCTCCGACAAGCCGGGCGGCCGCGCGGCGCCGGGGCGCGAGCCGGTTCGCGACTATTTCGACGACGACGATGGCTACGCCCGCCCGCGCGGCTCCCGTTTGAGCGAGCCCCTGGAGCGCAAGTTCGCCGAAGACGCCCTGTCGCGCACGAGCCGCGAGCTTTCCGGCGAAAGCCGATCGAAAGGCGGGGGCCGCGGCCCGGCGCGCAACGGCGCGAGCGCCGCGGACCGACTCGCGGCGCGCTACGACGACCCGGTGGCCCACGATCTTATCGAGACGCTCGCCCCGCACGGCGTCGACGAACGCCTGCTTGAAGCGCTGATCGACGGCGCGCGCCGATCGCGCATCGACGACGAGTTCGTCGAGCTCGAAACGGCGTTCGCGGAGACGTTCGACTTCGCGCCCCTGCGTCCTACGGCGCAGAACCCGATCATGATCGTCGGGCCCACGGGCGCAGGCAAAACATCGTGTACGGCGAAACTCTGCGCCGCGGCGATGGCCCGCGACGGCGCGGCGTTCATCATGACCGCCGACGTCGGCCGCGCCGGCGCCATCGAACAGATCCGCACGTATGGCGACGCCCTCGGCGCGGACTACTACATCGTCGAGACGCCCCAGGACGTCTCCGAGGCTCTGCGCGCCGTGCGCCCGCGAGGAGCCGTCGTGCTCGACACGCCCGGAATCAGTCCGTTCGACTCCGGCGACATCGCCGCCCTGCGGAGCTTCCAGGACGCGGCCCGCGCGGAGCCCGTGCTCGTCCTGCCAGCGAGCGGCGACGCCGCGGAGTGGCGCGACTGGGCGGAGGCCTTCGCGACGTTCGGCGTGCGGCGCATGGTGATCACCAAGTTCGACGCCACGAAACGCGTCGGCGCCGGCCTTTCCGCCGCGTTCGCCGGCGACATGACGCTGGCGAACTTCTCCGAGACGCCCTTCATCTCGGAAGGCCTCCTCGACGCCTCGGCGGAGTTCCTCGCCCGGCGCATGCTTGCGAACCGCCCGGGCAGGGTCGGCTGACGCTTCCGGGCGGGCTGACGCTTCGCCGCAAGGACGGCTCGCGTCGCCGACAAACGGCCGCGAGCGCCGTCCACCGGGGGACGGAAACTTTGTTTTTCCATCCCGCCGCTTAAATGATGCGCATGTTGAAGACGTTCTCAAAACGCGCGCCCCGCGAACCGACCGGCGACGCCCCCGAGGAGCGCTGGGAGATCGCCGCGCAATGGCGCGCCGCCTGGCGCGGCCTCAAATACGCCGCCTACGGCCTATTAGCGCTGACGGCGCTCGTGACGGCCGGTCAGGTCTTCACGTTCTTCCAGATGTTCGCGAGCGTGCGCCCCGCGCTCGGCTGGGCGTTCCTCGCCGCCGCGGCGTTCGTCGCCTACCGCTTCATCGCCCTGCCGATCGTCGAGTTTCTGAAGACGCCCGAAGCCGCCAAACCTCCCGACGTCAAACTCGACGCCAAGACCGTAACCGCCGATGACGTCCGTGCCCGGACAGTGTTCGACGCGGCTTACCTCAAGCGGCTTGCCGGCAATCCGCTGATCGCGAACAAAAAAGCCGACGCGCAAGCCGCGCTTGAGGAGTTGCGCGCCCTCGAAGCGCAGAACGCCGCGCCAGGCGCGGCGGCGACGGCGCTCGCCTCGTTCGAACGCGCGCGCATCACGCCGATCCTCGAGATTCTCGACGAGCGCGTCGACGAAGAAATCCGCCGCGAGGCGATCGCGGTCGGCGCGGCGACGGCCGTCAGCATGAACGGCTCGATCGACGCCTTCATCGTCCTGTGGCGGAACGTCAACTTGGTCGCCCGGGTGGCGCGCGTCTATTACGGCCGGCCGAGCCTTGCGGTGAGCCTGATGATCCTGCGCGACGTCGCGGTCGCGGTGCTTTTGAGCCGCGCCCTCGACGACGTGACGCGCATCGCCGGCGACGCCCTCGGGGGGCTCATCACCAAGCTCGGCGGCATGGTCGTCGCGCCGATCATGGACGGCTCGGTCAACGCCCTCATGACCCTGAAGCTCGGCTATCTCGCCAAGCGCCGTTGCCGCGCGTTCGCAGCCTGGTCGGAGAAAAACGCGGCGCAGGCGACGCTCGAAGTCTTCGACCAGGTCAAACGCGAATCCGCCGGCCTTGTCGGCGATCTCGTCAAAACCGTCGGCGGCGCGGCCGGAGCCTTCGCCGGCGCGACGGAGCGCGTCCTCTCCGCCCCCCGCTCCGCCTGGGCCCTCGTCCAGGGCGCGATCGTCCGCAAGCCGAGCGAGGCGGATCCGTCGTCCGGCTAAAGCGCCGGGCCTTCGGCTTGGATCGGGCGAAGATCGCCTCAGGCGCTCACAATAAAGAGTCCGGAGCGTCCGGCCGGTCCATTCAGTAGACGGGATGCTCCAGAGCCCTATCCAAACGCCCGCAACGCCTCGATCCGCTTGTCGATCGGGGGGTGGGTGGCGAAGACGCCTATAAAGCGGACGGGATTGTCGAGCATCATCTGACGCACGTCGTCGGGGGCGCTCAACTCGCTGCGGCCGGAGATTTTCTCCAGAGCGCGGATCATCGCGTCGGGGTTGCGGGTGAGCTCCGCCGCGCCGGCGTCGGCGAGGTACTCGCGCTTCCGGGACAGCGCGAAGCGGATGACGAGGGCGAGCGCGTAGGCGACGGCGATCGCCGCGATGGCGACGATTATCAACATGCCCCCGCCCCGGCTGTCGCCGCGACGCGACCGCGTGTGGCCGCCCATACGCAAACCCGATCGGAAGAGCCCGTTATAGAGCAGCTCGCCGACGAACGAAAAAATCCCGACGAAGACCGTCGCGACGATGAGCAACCGCACGTCGCGATTGCGGATGTGGGTGAGCTCGTGGGCGATGACCGCCTCGAGCTCGTCGCGGTCGAGCGCGTCCATCAGCCCGCGGGTCAGCGTCACCGTGTAGGACGGCTCGTCGACGCCGCTCGCGAAGGCGTTCATTTGCGGCGTCTCGATGACGTTGATCCGCGGCGTGCGCTCGCCGCGCGAGATGCACAAATTCTCGACGAGATTGTAGACGTCCGGCGCCTCCTTGCGGGTCAGGCCCTTCGCGCCGACGGCTTTGCGCACGATCGTCGTGTTGAGCGAATAGGCGAGCGCAAACCAGATCGCCGCGCCGACGAGCGCCCAGACCCAGATCTCCCGCATCCGCTCCAGCGCGACGTCTACGCCTTCGCGGGCCGATCCGTATGGTTCGAAAAGCGCGACGTAGCCGAGCGTGACGCCGAACGTCAGCACAAGGAGGAGTACGGGAAATCCGGCCAACAGAACGACCGACTTCAGATTGTTGTTCCAGATGTGGGTCTGGAGGCCGTAAGCGCCCATCGCCGGGACCCGTCAGCCGTGCGCCGCGGCGAACGCGGCGCGGGCGTGGAGCGCGGTCGTGTCGAACACCGGCAGATCCGTATCCTCCTGCGACAGGATCATGCAAAGCTCCGTGCACCCAAGAATGACGCCGTCGGCGCCGTCGGCCTTCGCTTTGGCGATCATCGCTTTGTAGCGCTCGCGCGAGGCGTCGCTGACGACGCCTTCGACGAGTTCGTCGAGAATGATGCGGCCCGTCTCGGCGCGGTCGGCTTCGTCGGGCGTTGCGACCTCGCCGTCGTACCGCGCCGCGAGCGACGACAAATAGAACGGCCCCGTCATCACGACCGGCGTCCCGAGGAGGAGCGGTTTTTTGACCCCAGCCGCGCGCATTTCCTCCGCGAGCACGTCGAGCATGTGGAAGACCTCAAGCCCCGTCGCCTCCGCGAGAGCCTCCGCCGCGAGATGGGTGGTGTTCGACGTGATGACGAGAAGATCCGCCCCCGCCGCTTTCAGCGCGCGCCCGCCGGCGGCGACTTCGGCGCGGAAGGCGTCCCAGTCGCCGGCCTCGTAGAGCTTGATCATCACGCCGTAATCGAGCGTCCACAAAAGGGCGTTGACGGAATGCTGACCGCCGAAACGCTCGCGCGCCCGCTCGTTCATCAGACGATAGTAGATGACGGTCGATTCCGGGCTCACGCCGCCGATGAGGCCGAGAAGGCGGGACCCGACGCGTTTTTCGCGCGGCGGTCCGCCGAAGAGACTGCGCAACGGGTTCACCGGGCGGTCAGGACGAAAAGCTCACCTCCGGCGGGGGCGCGGCGCGCGCCACCTCCGGGATCTCGAAGAATTCGCGCTGCTTGTAGCCGCCCATCGGCGCGATGAAATTGCCGGGGATCTGCTGGATGATCGTGTTGTACTCCTGCACGGCGCTGTTGAAGAAACGCCGGGCGGCGGCGATTTTGTTCTCGACGTCGGACAGTTCGCGCTGCAGTTCGAGAAAGTTCTGGTTCGCCTTGAGGTCGGGGTAGGCCTCGGCGAGCGCAAAGAGCTTGCCGAGCGCGGCCTCAAGCATCCCCTCGGCCCTGCCCTGCTCGGCCGCGCCGGTCGCGGACACGGCAGCGTTCCGTGCGGAGACGACCTGCTCCAGCGTCTCGCGCTCGTGGCTCGCATAGCCTTTCACGGTCTCGACGAGGTTCGGCACGAGGTCGTGGCGCTGCTTCAACTGCACGTCGACGTCCGCGTACGCTTGGTCGGCGCGCTCGTTCAGCGCGACAATGCGGTTGTAGATGATGACCGCGAAGCCGCCGA
Source organism: Parvularculaceae bacterium (assembly GCA_050331095.1). Classification (GTDB taxonomy): domain Bacteria; phylum Pseudomonadota; class Alphaproteobacteria; order Caulobacterales; family Parvularculaceae; genus MED-G105. The sequence goes on along the minus strand of JBHJHE010000010.1, from coordinate 195,432 downwards.
GCGCCACGAGGGCGATGACGAATATCCAGAAACCGGACATGGCGAGGCCTCCTCCCCTTCTTATCTCGCACAAGCCTTATGGCGCCGTTCGGCGGCGCGGGAAACGCCGCGCGTCTCGTTTGCGGCCACGGGAAAGCGGGCTATCCTCAGCGTCATCGCGGCAGGGGACGGACATGATGAAACTGATGCTTGCGCGCCACGCGGCGCTGGCGATGATTGCGGCGCTCGTCGCAGGGTGCGCGACGGCGTATTACTCGACGCTCGAACAGTTCGGCATCGAAAAGCGCGACGTGCTCGTCGACCGCGTCAAGGACGCGCGCGGCGAACAGGCCGAGGCGCAGAAGGTGTTCGCCTCGGCGCTCGACGAGTTCCGGTCGCTCGTGGAGGTCGACGGCGGCAAGCTCGAACGCCGCTACGACAAGCTCAACGCGTCCTACAAACGCGCCGATCAGCAGGCGACGGACGTTCGCGCCCGGATCAAGTCGGTGAACGACGTCGGCCGGCGCTTGTTCCGCGAGTGGGAGACGGAGCTGAAGGAATACGAAAGCGCCGATTTGAAGGCGCGGTCCGAACGCCAGCTCACCCGCACGAAGTCGGAGTTCGAAGACTTGATGTTCGCGATGAACCGGGCGGCCGAAAAAATGGACCCCGTGCTCGCGCTCTACAACGACCAGGTCCTGTTCCTGAAACACAACCTCAACGCGCGGGCGATTTCCTCGCTCGACGCCGAACGCGCCGAGATCGAGAGCCGCGTCGAAACGCTGATCGACGAAATGAACGCCGCGATCGCCGAGGCCGATGCGTTCATCGCCAATCTAAGCTGATCGACCGCGAGCCCGATGGTCCTCCCCGGCGACGTCTTCGCGAACCTTGAGGCGAGAATTGAAACGCGTAAGCGCGCGTAGATGATGAATCGTAAAATGGGGACGTCATGAAAAGGACGATTGCCGCGATCGCGTTGACGTGCGCGGCGTGCGTCAGCAGCAAGTCGAATGTCAATGTCGAAAACCGCGCCGCCGCAATCGAGGTGCTTAAAGCGTGGACGCCGACCGCTCAGGATATCGAAAAGCGTGACGCGGCGACCCCGCCGACGGACTTCGCAGACCTAGCGCGTCGCGCAAGATCCGCAGCGATAAATCAGTATGTTTGGCGCGACCCCTCGAGCGTCGTGATCGAGGTCGCTAAGCTCGCTAAATCCACAATGGGTCCGATGTCCGGCTGGTTCATGTGTGGGCGAATATCAGCGAAAAATTCATTCGGCGGATACGGATCGCCTGGCGTGTTCAGCGCTTTAGTCTCTGACGACGGCGCAAATATTGAAAGCCCGATCGTCGTTATGTTCGACGTTGATATTACGGCGTGCGACTTACCAGCGGCAACGGGCGTTGTCGTATTGGATTCAAAAGTGTGGGCGCCGCCGCTGCAATAGCGGGCCCTTGCGTCAAATCCAGTATGGCTTAGCGTATATCATTAGAACGGGCGCCGCCCACTTAAGGGCTAGCTCCTGAGACCGGTTCTGTTGAGGATCGGTCAACGAAAACTTGTTACGCTCAACGCCTCGGTTGATGTCGCGAAGCAGCACCTCGTCAGTCTCGAGCTCGACGATGCAACGCTGCTGATCGAGATCGGCAATCTCTTCTGGCGACGAGACCTCTTCGCCATAGATCACGACCCAGCCGTTTTTCGCTATAGGCTCAAGAAGAGAGCCGCGAACCAACAGGCCTTTCGCGCCAAACGGAAAATCAGACGGAACGGCGACCTTTTGAAGCGTCGAAGCGGCCGCCGGCGACGCGTTCCGCGCCGGCGACGAGACGCGCGCGCGATTTCGGACCAAATCCGGCGACGGCGTTTCCGGGGCCGCCCTGCGCGGCGGTCTCATCCTGTTCGGCTTGGCGGCGACGCCGGGCGGCAAGCTGCTGTTGCAAGGGTTCATGCAGCAAGGCTTGCGGGTCGCCCTCGCCGTCATGGCGTTCCGCGCCTGGAGCCGACGCGGCGAAATCGCCAACGACCCGAAGGTCGCCCCGCCATCGAATGGCGCGCCGACGCGCGATGAAACGCGCGCGGCGGGCTTCTCCGCAGGCTCCGGCGACGACCCGGCTTTCGAGCGGGCGATCGTCCGGATTCTCGTCGCCGCGGCGCGCGCCGACGGCCGTTTGGATGACCGCGAGAAACGCGTCCTCACGTCGGCGTTCGCGCAGGCCGACCTCGACGCCGAGGAGCGCGCCGCCTTCACTAACGCGATGACGGACGCGGAGCTTCGCCGCATCGCCGATGCGGCCCGCACGCCGGGCCAGCGCGCCGAGCTTTACGTCGCCGCAGCGGCGATGTGCGACGACCCGGCCCCCGGCGAGACGACGTTTCTCGCCCGCCTCGCCGCGGCACTGCAGATCGACGACGACTACGCCGAAGCGACCCGCGCGGAAATGATGCGCTGAGCCGCTCTCACCCGCGGTTGGCGAGGACGACGCCCGCGTAGGCGAGCGTGACGAGCCAGCCGGCCGTGAAGACGATCGGCCGGAGCGGCATGCCCATCCAGCCGCCGATCATGCCCACCGCATGGGCGACGCGCACGATGAGGAACGCCAGCGCCAGCCCTAACGTCGCCGCGTTCGATACGCCGACGGCGGCGCCGATCAGCACGACCGCCGCGAACGGCGCGAACTGTTCCAGCATGTTCGCGTGCGCACGGTGGGCGCGGTGCACCCAGGCGACCATGTGTTTCTGGTCCGGCGGGCGCTGGAAGAAATCCTCCGGCCCGTCGTAAGGCGTCGAATTGACGCCTATGACGTAGGGGATCCACAGGCTCGACGCTAGCAACGCCGTCAGTATCAGGATGAAAATCTCGTCGATGATCATGGCGTCACGCCGCGAAATCGATGCCGGAGCCGGTCTCGAGATAGGATTTGAGGCTCGCCGCGAACCGCGCCCAGCCGTCCTTGATCCCCGTCTCGTCCGCCGGCAGATCGAAGTGAAGAACCGTCAGCTTGCAGACCTCGCCGACGGCCTCGATTTCGAACCGCATCCGCGTCGTCGCCGCGTCAGGCGTCCAGTGGGGCTCGAACGTCGCCTCCAGCGCATGCGGCGGATCCATCGCGAGGATCTCGCCGCCGAGCATGATCTCGCCGTCGGGGCGGAACTGGTCGTACCGGCCGCCGGTTTTGCGCTCGGACTTCAGCGACGCGCGCAGGAAATGATAGTCCGCTGACTGATCCTCGCTGTGCAGCGCTTCCCACAATTTTTCCGGGGTCGTTCGGATGTACGTCGTCATGACGAAGGTCGGTTTTTCGGGGTCGGCCATGTCTCTCTCCAATGCGTTGCGGAGCGACAGCAGCCGGCGCGCCGTCGGTCCCTGAATCATCGGTTCGATCCACCGGTCCGCGACCTTCTGGAGGGCGACCGCGTTCAGATAGTGGTGCTTGAACCGACCGGACCGGCGCGTGGTGACGAGCCCCGCCGCCTCAAGGATCTTGAGGTGGCTCATGACGCCGAACCGCGACAGGTCGGCGACCGTTTCAAGCTCGCTCAGCGTCTGGCCGTCCGCGCGCCGCAACGCATCGAGGAGCGCGCGCCGCGTCGGGTCGGCCAGGGCTTTGAACACGTCGTCCATGACGCATTAATAGGTGCATAAATTATCACGTGTCAATATTGGCACGTGTTATGGCGCTCGCGCTACGGGCGGGCGGCGGCGATCAGCTTGTCGGCGCCCCCGGAAAGCAGCTCAAGGCCGAGCCGACGGCCGAGCTCGCGGGGGCGGTCGATCGGCCCCTCTCCCGCCGCTTCGACGATGGTCGCGCCGTCGAGGCTGATCACCGCGCCGCGCATCTCGATGACCGACGAGCGCAATCGGGCGTGACCGGCGATGGGAGCGTTGCAATGGCCATTGAGGATCCACAACATCTCGCGCTCGGCCTCGCCGCAGGCGCGGGTCTCCTGGTCGTCGACGGCCGCGAGCGCCGCGCGGCTTTTCCAGTGGGTCGTGGGGCACTCGAGCGCGACGATGCCCTGGCCCACGGCGGGCAGCATGTCGTCGATCGGAAAAACGTGGTCGACCCGCTCCGGCCGGCCGATCCTGACAAGGCCGGCGCGCGCGACGACGATCGCGTCGGCGGGGCCGACCTCGCCGCCGTCGGGCAGTTTCTGCATGGCGCCTTCGTCGAGCTTCTTCAGCCGCGTATCGGCCGCGCCGCGGTAGTGGATGACCGTCGCCTCGGGAAACAATCGGTTGAGGTAAGCGCCGCGGCGCACGGAGTTGGTGCCGAGCTTGAGGCCGGCGAGGCCGTCGGCGAGGGCGCGCGCGACGTCGACGCCGGGGCGGAACGCCAGGACGTCTTCGGCCGGCTCGCGCGTCATCATCGCGGCGATCACGAGGCCCGGCGCCTCTTCGTCGCCCGGCATGTCCTTCAGGGAGTGCATCGCCGCGTCGAGTTCGCCGGCGACCATGGCGGCGCGGATTTCGCCGACGAAGGCGCCGCCCTTGCCGCCGTGTCGGTCGAGCTTGGAGATCTGGTCGACGTCGCCCAACGGTTTGAAGCGCACGGTCTCGGCGTCCGTCGCAGCGCCGCCGTCGCGCAACCGGCGCACGGCCTCGTCGGTTTGGGCGAGCGCCATCGCGCTCGATCGGGTGCCGATTCACATCGCCGCTCCTTCGCGCGCGTGTCCGCCAACGCGCAAAGAAACGGGTCTAGCGTCGTCGGCCCTCAACGCAAGCCGCCGACCGGTCGCTCACGGCGTCAGGCGTCCGCGCGCGCCGTCCGACGAGGCGCGAAAAGCCCGAACAGAAGGCTCGCGAGAATGAGCGCGCTCGCCGTCAGCCAGCCGCCGCTCGGACGGCTCGCTGCGCTTTCCCCGGTCGTGCGCCATCCAGTGGTCCGCCATCCTATGGTCCGCCATCCAGGCGCTCGCCATAACGTCGTCATCGCCATCACCCACGCACACCCACGATTTTCTAACTGGACGTTCATAGTCGCTAAGAAACCGCTATTCCTTGACAGAAACTTGCGTCCAATCGCCCTTCGACGCAAGGCTCGGCGGCAGCGCCTCAGCCTTCGACGCGCGCGAGGTCGTCGCGGTCGACGATCGCTGGGCGCCGTCGCGGGCCGAGGAGCGCCTCGACCTCCGCGCTGCGCCGACCCGCGGCCAGGCGCGCCGCCGCCGCATCCAGTTGCGCGACGCCCTTCGCGATGACGTCGCCGGACGCCCCCGCGATGTCGACCACGTCGCCTTCGTCGAAGGCGCCTTCGACGCGCGTGACGCCCGACGGCAACAGGCTCGCCCCGCCGGCGATCGCAGCCGCGGCGCCGTCGTCGACCACAAGGCGGCCCGTCGGCCGAAGATGATTGAGGATCCATATCTTGCGGGCCCGCTGCGGCGTCGTCGGCGCGCGGAACAACGTCGCCGGTCCGCCTTCGCGCACCGTCTCGATAGGTCGCGGCGCGCGCCCCGACGCGACGATCGTGGCGCAGCCGGCGGCCGCCGCGAGCTTCGCCGCGGCGATTTTCGTCGCCATGCCGCCGACGCCCACGCCGGCCGTCGCGTTGGGTCCCGCGGCGTGCTCTTCGTTCTCCGGCGTTTCGCGCTCTACGACGGCGAAGCGCGTCGCGGCGGGGTCGTCGCGGGGGTCGGCGTCGTAAAATCCGTCCACGTCCGACAGCAGCAGGAGAACCTCTGCGCCCGCGAGCTGCGCGGCGTGCGCGGCGAGACGGTCATTGTCGCCATAGCGGATCTCCGCGGTCGCCACCGTGTCGTTTTCATTGACGACCGGCGTCGCGCCCAATTCGATTAGCGTCGCGATCGTCGCCCGTGCGTTCAGATACCGCCGGCGATGTTCCGCGTCGCTGCGGGTCAGAAGGAGTTGCGCCGCGGTCATTCCGTGCGGCGCGAGGGCGTTTTGCCAGAGGTCGATCAGTTGCGCCTGGCCCGCCGCCGAGGCCGCCTGGCTCTCCGCGAGCTTCAGCGGCCCGGCGAGACCGAGCCGCCGCTTGCCAAGGGCGATCGCGCCCGACGTGACGAGGCAGGCCTCAACGCCGCCGGCGCGCAAGCCCGCGAGGCCCGCGGCGACCGCCGCCACCTGCGCTTCGTCTACGACGATCGCGGAGCCGACTTTAACGACGAGGCGGCGCGCGGCGGCGAGCGCCGCGGCGGCATCGCCGTCAGCGGCGCTCGCCGGCATCGACGAGATCGGCGAGCACGGCCTCGACGGTGGGCCGACGCCCCGCGCCGCGGCCGCGGCACGACGCGCGCCGGCCGTCCGCAAGCGTCACGACAAGCGCGTTCCCTTCGCCGGAGAGGCCGGCGAACAACGCCGTCTCCGGACGATCCCGCATTTCGGCGACGTCGGCGTAGCGCACGCGCGCGCGCGCAACCGCGTCGTCGTCGATCTCGACCTCGGCGAGCTGACGCCAGACCCCGCCGGCGTTGGCGATCGCCCGCGCCCGCGCCTCGTCGAGCGGCTCGATGTCGATCGCGGCGATCTCGCGCGCGCCGGCCTCGAAGGCGAGGATCCGGACCTTCGCGTCGGCGTCGGCGCCCGAGAGATCCGCGCTCGGATCGGCCTCGGCGAACCCGGCCGCCTGGGCCGCGGCGAGCGCGGTCTCGAACGCGGCCCCGTCCTGCATTTCGGAGAGGATGTAGTTCACCGTGCCGTTGACGACCGCGTCGATGCGGGCGACCGCGCTCGCGCCGCCTTCGGCTCGCAACCGCCTCACCGTCTCCACCATGGGCGCGCCGCCGCCAACGGACGCGGCGTAGCTGAAGGACGCGTTCGCGCGCTCAGCGGCCGCCGCGAACTCCGCCATACGGTGGGCGATCGCCTGTTTGTTGGCGGTGACGACCGAGATCCCGCGCGCGAGCGCCGCCTCGGTCAGGCGCGCGCCCGTATCGCCGCACGACAGCGCGCCGACGACGACGTCCGGCCGGCTCGCCAAAAGTTTCTCCGTCTGCGTTGTAAAGAGCGACGGGTCGAGCTGGCGCCAGCGCGGCTTCGAGGGATCGCCGATCAGCGCTCCAACGAGTTCGAACCTTTCAGGCGCCGCCAGCAGGCGACGCGCGAGGCCTTCGCCCACGACGCCCAGCCCCGCGACGGCGACCCGCGAGGGTTCGCCCGGCGACGGCGCGGGCGCCACGTCGTCGTCGGACAAGCTCGCCTCGATGCGCACGCCGCCCACGGCTTTGGACGGCGGCGGCCCGTCGAGCGCCAGGCTCGCGTCGAGGCCGACCATCTCGCAGACCGCAGCGAGCCGGGCGGCGCTCTCCTTGGCGCTGCCCGCGCGCAACGCCCGCGCCGCCGCGCCGTCGCGCACGATCCCGCCGGCGTCGATCTCCGCGTCGAGGGCGGCGCGCGCGCCGGCCGCGGCCGGGGCGCTCACGACGAGGGGCGTTCCGTACCGCGCCGTTTGGTAAATCGCGCTGACGACGTTCGCGACGCCGTCGGGCGAGTCGAGGTCTTTCGGGTCGACGCGCAGCGTAGACGGCGCGCTGCGGCGGCGTCCTGCGTCGTCATGCATCCTGGCGTCCGCGCCCATTGCGCAACTCCTCGTTCCCGCCGAGGCGGATCGCCCGGCCAGCATGCGAGAAGAGCCGCGCGAGGTTCAAGTTTCGTGAAGGACCGGCCTCAACCGCGCTTGGCGCGGGCCTCGAGCGCCGCGAGCTGCTCGGGGCTCGCCGGCTCCTGATGCGCCGCTTTCCAGTCGGCGTAGGCCATGCCGTAGATGCGCTCGCGGGCGGCCTCGTCGGTCATCGCGACGCCGCGGGCGGCGGCTTCCTCCCGATACCAACGGCTGAGGCAGTTGCGGCAGAAATCGCCGACGATCATCAGGTCGATGTTCTGCACGTCCTTGTTGGCGTCGAGATGGGCGAGCAGCCGGCGGAACGCCGCCGCCTCGATCGCCTCGCGCGTCTCGTCCGGGGTCTCGTCGTTCGCCATCTCGCGGTCCTCGCTCCTCGTTCCGATGTGGCATCCGACGACGCGCGGACGCAAGAAGCCGAATTGACCGGGGCCCGCGGGCTTCAGTATGCGACGGCTCATGACGGACGCGGCGATTATCGACGGCAAGGCGATCGCGACGGCCCTGCGCGAGGGGCTCGGCCCCCGCGCGGCGGCGCTCGCCGAGCGCACCGGCGCGCCGCCGGGGCTCGCCGTCGTGCTCGTTGGCGAGGACCCGGCGAGCGCCGTCTATGTCCGGATGAAGGGCAAGGCGGCGAAGAAGCTCGGCTATCGCTCCGTCCAGATCGATCTGCCGGCCGACGCGCCGGAGGCCGAAGTCGTTGCCGCGGTCGTGCGCCTCAACGACGACCCCACGATCGACGGGATCCTCGTGCAGTTGCCGCTGCCGCCGCATATCGACGCCGACAGGATCCTCGAACTGATCGACCCGGCGAAAGACGTCGACGGCTTTCACCCGGTGAACGCCGGGCGGCTCGCGGCGGGTCGGCCCGAGACGGCGCTCGTGCCGTGCACGCCGGCGGGCGCCGTTACTCTGGCGAAGCGCACGCTCGGCGACGACCTGTCGGGCGCGCGCGCCGTCGTCATCGGCCGCTCGAATATCGTCGGCCGACCGGCGGCGCAGCTCCTGCTTATCGAAAACTGCACCGTGACGATCGCGCACAGCCGCACGAAGGACCTCCCGGCGATCGCGCGCGAGGCCGACGTTCTCGTCGCCGCCGTCGGCCGTCCGCTGATGGTCGGGGGCGACTGGATCCGCCCGGGCGCCTGCGTCGTGGACATCGGCATCACCCGCGTAGACGCCCCGGAAAAAGGCCCGGGCGAGACCAAGCTCGTGGGCGACGTCGATTTCGACGCCGCGCGGGAGGTCGCCGGGTCGATCACCCCCGTGCCCGGCGGCGTCGGGCCGATGACGATCGCCATGCTGATGGCTAACACGCTGACCGCCGCCGCCCATCGCCGCGGCTCGCCGGACCTCGCCTTCGGCGCCTAGATGTGGGCTGTCGCCGTGATACGCGCCTAGATGCATTGCGCGTGAAAACTGAACGATGTTAATCTGCATACTAATAAATCGGAGGTTTCGTGCCGTCTGAAAAAATGCCGATCACGCGATCCGTCCTGACCTGGGCGCGACAACGCGCAGGATACTCCCTCGAGGCATTACAGGCCGAGAAGGGCTTCGCGAAGGCCGGGCTTTGGGAAAACGAAGACAGCGATGTCTTCCCGTCATATCCACAGCTAGAGAAGCTGTCTGAGAAACTAAAGGTGCCGATCGCAGTCTTCTTTTTCCCGGAACCGCCAGAAATTCCACCGGTCGAAAAATCCTTTAGGACCCTTGGCCCCGATCAAGTGGCGATGATTCCGCCGCGTATCCGCCTGCTGCTTGGCAAAGCGAAGGCCTTTCAACTTAGCCTCGTTGAGCTGACGGGTGGAGAAAATCCCGCAGAGCGCTTGATCACCCGAGAATATAGACCCAACGCAAGAGTATCGATCGATCGAATGGCGGCGCGCGTTCGCGAATACATCGGCGTACCGATAGAGGAACAATTCCGCTGGGCGGGCCCTGATACTGCCTTGAAAGCTTGGCGGAATGCTTTGGAGTCTGTCGGGGTGTACGTCTTCAAAGACCAATTTCGACAAGACGACTATTCGGGCTTCTGTCTCTATGATGATGAATTCCCAATCATCTACGTGAATAATTCGACGACCAAAACGAGGCAGTGCTTCACGCTTTTTCATGAGTTGGCGCACCTTTTGTTTCACACAAGTGGCATTGATACTGTCGAAGATGACTACATCGACGCCCTGCCCGAGGGTGATCAGAAGATTGAAATCATCTGCAATCGCTTTGCGGCGCGATTCTTAGTCCCTGAAGATCGTTTTGAGAAAGCCCTTGGCGACCGGAACGCAACCGAAGAAACAGCTGCCGATCTCGCTTCGCTGTTCAATGTGAGCCGCGAGTTTATATTTCGCATGTTTCTAGATCGTGGCCTTATCACCGAGAAGAAATACAGGGCTGCTGTCAAGCTTTGGAATAGCCAGAAAAAGCCATCGTCTGGCGGCGATCCCTATCGAAGCAAGATCGCCTATCTTGGAGATGGCTATATCGACTTGGCGTTTTCCCAGTTTTACAGAAACCGGATCGATGAAATTCAGCTTGCAGATTATCTCGATATCAAGCCAAAGAACGTCGCAACCCTGGAAAGCTATGTCACCAGGGGTGCCCCGTGATCTACGTTTTCGACACGAATATTTTCTCGCATATTTTCAGAAGCTACTATGCGAAGACCTTCAAAACCTTTTGGGACAGCTTCGACAAACTAGTCGACAACCGCGAGATCACATCAACGCGCGAAGTAAAACGAGAATTGGCCGACCGGGAGGCGTTCCAGCATCAAGAGACATGGCTGGAATCCCATAAGTATCTGTTTCCAAGGCCGACCGGCGACGAGGCAGCGTTCGTTGCCACGATATTCCAAGTCGAACACTTTCAGCAGGTTATTGAGCTGAAGAAGATGCATAAAGGCGGAAAGAACGCAGACCCTTTCGTCATTGCCCGTGCCGCAATCCTGAAAGGGACGGTCGTGACGAACGAAAAACCGAAAAAGAACGGGGCGAAAGTCCCGACGATCTGCGCGCATTTCAAGATACCTTGCATTCCCCTGGGCGACTTCATGGACGAACAAGGCTGGCAATTCTAAAGCAGGCCCTGGTCCCCTTTTGGTCAATGGCACGATATTTGGATTGACAACTCGCAAGCGAATTTAACGCTGTGAGGTTGCCTATGTCAGATGTCGAACTTCAAAGCTGCTATCGGCGCGTCCAAGAAGTCGCGCGGCGATATGGGTTTAGCGTTCGTAAGAACTCAAGGCGTTTGTCAATTCAAGGCGAGCCCTTCCGCATCGAAAATCAGGCAGGTGAAACGCTCTACTCCGGGAACATATCAGGGGCGATCCGATGTCTATTTGACGCTACTTGTATTCCCAAATCTTATCGCGACAAAATGCGGTTTTGCGCTTGAACATGACCGCCCCCCCCCTTCGTCAGGGCCGATTATAGCTGGAAGCTTCCGACACAGCGGGCTGAGACGCCGAGCCGACCCATAGCTTAGGCGTTCCCGCCCGCGTCTGTGGGAACTCCGTTGGCGATTGGTATCCGAGCGCCGAACGCGGGCGCTCGGCGTTGTAATGGATGCGACACACCTCGATTTCGGCGCAGCCGGCGGGCCGGTGGATCGATTCTCTCCAAACGAATGCGGAAACCACCTCCGAAACTCGTCATACTGATCTATGCCAAAATTCAGCGGATTCTAGGCGAGCGCCGCGAGGTCTTCCGGCGTGTCGACGTCGCGGACCCGCCAGGACGGCGCGGGCATGCGCACGACGTTCTCGAACCCATCGATGATCTTGCGCGCCCCGACGTCGCCTTCGAGGCGCGAGAGGACCCCGAGCGCGCGGGCGGAGAACGCCGCCGGCGGACCGGCGACGCCGTCGGCGAGGCACACGACCGCGTCGGCGTCGCCGAGCGCGCCGATCAGTCGGCCCATGAGCGCGCCGTCGACGAACGGCTGATCGGCGAGGCAGACGACCATAGCGACGGCCTCGCCGCGAAGAGCGGTCGCCGCCGCCAGCGCGAGGGACGCGCCCAGCCCCTCGTCGGCGCGCGTATTTTCGATCGTCTCCAGCCCGCGTCGGCGCAGTGCGGCGGCGCGCGCCGGCGCGTCCGCCGGCGTGATGGCGATGCGCCGTTCGAAGGCGCCAAGCGCGCGCGCGGGGCCCGCCAGAAGCGGTTCGCCCCGGAACGGGACCAGCAGCTTGTCCGCCTCGCCGAAGCGCCGCGACGCGCCGGCGGCGAGGAGCGCGCCGACGACCGGGCCGGTCACGCGCGGCGCGCGGCGTCGACCGAGGCGATTTCCGCGAGCGTCGAAATGGCGAGGGCCGACGGCTCGCGCGTCGCGGGGACGAGGCCGATCGGCGCGCGCAACCGGGCGATCGACGCGGCCGCGACGCCAAGGGCGGCGAGCGCGTGTCGCCGGCGCTCACACGTCGCCTTCGCCCCCATCGCGCCGACGTAGAAGGCCTCGCTGGCGAGCGCCCGGGCGAGGATCGGCGGTTCTTTGTCGTGATCGTGGAAAAGGGTGACGACGGCCGTCCACGGGTCGGCGTTGAAGTCGGCGTCAAAGTCGGCGTCGGCCGCCGACGTCATCAGGCGCGCCTGCGCGCCGGCTTCGGCCAGCGCGGACAGGTCGACCTCGTCCGAGGTCCAGGCGTCGACCAGCCAGCCGGCCGCGCGCGCGATCCGGGCGAGCGCGACCGCCTCGGCCCCCGCGCCGGCGATCGCCAGGCGCAATGGCGGGACATAGCGCGCCACGTAATCCCCCGCCCTCGCGGCGTCGGCTGCGCGCGCGCCTTCTTCGCCGAAGGCGAGGCGCTGGGGTCGGCGCTCTTCGATCGCCTTCGCCGCCTCGAGGATCGGTCGAGGGTCGACGATCGGCGTCAGCAGGAGATCGACGCCGCCGCCGCAGGGAAGCTGGAGGTCCACATAGGGCGAGCCGGCCCCGAACCGCTGGCGGGCGCCGGCGCCGGTCTCGATCGTCCGCTGCAAGAGCGCGACGACGTTGGCGTCGAAACACCCGCCAGAGAGCGATCCGGCCCACGCGCCGCCGCACGCGCCGCCGCCCCGGGCGTCGAGCGCGAGCGCGATCTGCGCGCCGAGGCGCCGGGCGGAGGGCCCGACGATGTCGACGAGCGTCGCGACGGCGAGCCGCTCGCCGGACTGAAGGCGCGCGGCGGCGAACGCCAGGACGTCGGCGGGCGTCTCCCCGGCGAGGCGCGCGGGCCGGACCTCGCCGGCGTCGTGTCGATCGAAACCCATGGCGCGAGACTATCCGCCGCCGGGCCCGCGCGCCACTTGCCGCTCGATGGCGGCGCTCTTGACGAGGGCGAAGACCGGTCGGCCCGCAGCGAGCCTGAGATCGACCGCGGCGGCCTTGGTAATCCGGGCGACGAGCCGGGTTCCGCCAATGGCGACGCCGACGTCCGCATAGGGCCCGGCGTATGTTATACGGTCGACGACGCCGTCGAAGACGTTCCTGATGCTGACGCCGCGCGGACGCTCGGTCGCGAGGGCGACGTCGCCGGCGCGCACGCGCAAACGGACGGCGCCGGCGGGCGGCGGCGACGCGCGCGGCAGAACGATCCGGCCGCCGTCGAAGTCGAGTTCGCATACGCCGTCGTCTGCGTCGTAGCGCGACAACGTCGCGACGATGAGCGCGCTCGGCTCGATTTCGGCGTCGTCGGCGAGCGCCGCCAGAACGTCGGCGAACGGACCCTCGGCGTCGATCCGGCCCGCGCAGAGCGCGAGCGCCCGGTCGGCGAGCCGGGCCGCCTCGTCGAGATCATGGGTGACGTAAAGCGCCGGGACGCGGGCGTCGCGCAGCGTCGCCTCCAGAAACGGCAGGATCTCCGCCCGTCCGGGCCGGTCGAGGTTGGCGAGCGGCTCGTCCAGCAACAGAAGGCGCGGCCTCGCCAGGAGCGCCCGCCCAAGGGCGACCCGCTGGCGTTCGCCGGCCGAGAGCGACGCCGGCGAACGCGCCATAAGCCGCGACAGCGCCAACCGCTCGACGACGTCGGCGCGCGAGGGCGCGGTCAATCCGGCCTTCGCCGAGCGACGATCCGCATACGACAGATTCTCCCCGACCGTTAGATGGTCGAACAGACGCCCGTCCTGAAAGACGACGCCGACCCCACGGGCGCACGCGGGCGCGACGCGGCGCGCGGCGACGTCGACCCAGACCTCGTCGCCGAAGGCGATGCGTCCTGCGTCCGGCCGCGCGAAGCCGGCGATCAGGCGCAGGAGCGTGCTCTTGCCCGCCCCGCTAGGGCCCACGATCGCCGTGACGCCGTCGAGCGCAAAGCGCGCCTCGACGTCCAGGTCGAAGCCCGGGAACCGCATGACGACGTCGACGGCGAGGACGTCAGCCGACACGAAGCCTCGCCGCCCGATCGAGGGCGTAGACGATCGTCAGGACAATGAACGAAAATCCCAGAAGCCACGCCGACCACAGATGCGCCTCGTCGTAGCGCAGCGCCTCGACGTGTTCGTAGACGGCGATCGAGATGACTTTCGTCCGGTCCGGGATCGCGCCGCCGACCATCAGGACGACGCCGAACTCGCCCACCGTGTGCGCGAACGTCAGGACGCCGGCGGTCAGCGCCCCGCGGCGCGCCGCCGGAACGAGCACGGTGAAGAAAGCGTCGACGGGTCCGGCGCGCAGGCTCGCCGCGGCCTCCATCGGCGCGCGGCCGACGGTCTCGAACGCCCGCTGGAGCGGCTGCACCATGAAGGGCAGCGAATAGACGATCGACGCGACGACGAGCCCCGCGAACGAGAACGTCAGCGATCCGCCCGTCAGGCGGCTCCAGAACGCGCCGAACGGACTATGCGGGTTAAGGAGGATCAGGAGGTAGAACCCGATGACCGTCGGCGGCAGCACCAGCGGCAACGCGGTGACCGCCTCAACCACGGGCCGCGCCCGCGACCGGGTCGTCGCCAGCCACAGCGCGATCGGCGCGCCCACGACGTAGAGGATCGCCGTCGTCGCCGCGGCGAGCTTCAGCGTGATCCAGAGCGGCGAAAGGTCCGTGGGCATCTCGGATCAGCCGGGCGCGTCGTAGCCCGACGACGCGATCGTCGCCCGCGCCGCATCGCTGAAGAGAAAGTCGAAGAAGTCTCGCGCGGCGTTTGGCCCGGGCGCGTCGCGCAGAAGGACGGCGGCCTGGCGTATGGGCGCGCCGGCGTCGTCCGGCGTCCAATAGTCCGCATCCCGGCCGACGAGCGCCGCAAGCGGCACGAAGGCGAGGTCGGCCGCGCCGGTCGCCGCCATCGCGTGGGCCTGGCGCGCGTTCGCCGCATAAACGAGCTTCGGCCGCGCCGCGGCTTCGAGCCCCAGGGCGGCCAGGGCGTCGAGCGCCGCGCGGCCGTAGGGCGCGAGGTCGGGATTGGCGATCGCCAGGGCGCGGAAGTCTCCTCCCCGCAAAATCTCCGCGCCGGTCTCGGCGAGCGGCGTCGGCGGCGAGCGCCCCCACAGAACGACGCGGCCGATGGCGTAAACGCGCGGCGCGTCGGCGAGGCCCTTGTCGGCGAGACGCCTCGGCCTCGCCTCGTCGGCGGCCAGGAAGACGCCGAACGGCGCGCCCGCGACGATCTGCGCGTAGAGCGCGCCGGTGGCGCCGAAGACGAGCGTCGCCTCGTGCCGGCCGTCCGCCTCGAACGCGCGCCCAAGCGCCGCGGCGGGTTCGGCGAAGTTCGACGCGACGGCGACGATGACCTCCTCCGCGCGGGCGGAGCCCGCGAGGATCGTCAGCGCCAGAAGCAACGAGAGCGCCCTCACGTCGGCCACGGACCATCTTCGCCGGTCAGCGGCAAGACGTCGACGAGCGCGCCCTCTTCCGCAGGCGGCGCGTCAGGTCGCCGGCGAAGCAGCGCGTCGGCGTCGGCGAACGGCGTTAGGAGCGCGCTGTCCTGGCGGTCGTCCGTGCGCGCCGCGATCTCGCCGTCCGCGGTCCATGCGAGACGGGCGCGGAGAAAAGCCTCGCGCGGACCGTTCGCCGGCAGGGCGGCGGCGAGCCGCGCGGGGCGGAGCCGGCGGTCGAGATCGAGCGCGGGCCGGCCGAGGAGCGCGCGCATGGCGGCGGGGCCGAAAAGGTGGGCGCAAACGAGCGCCGAGGCCGGATTGCCAGGCAAGCCAAGCAGTGCGGGCCCGCCGTCGATGCGCGCGAACCAGACCGGCTTGCCGGGCTTCAGGGCGACGCCGGCGAAGTCGATCGTGGCGCCGGCCGACACGGCGGCGGGCCTCGCGACGTCGCGGTCGCCCACCGAGGCGCCGCCGATGACGACGATGAGGTCGGCCTCGCGCGCCGCCGACCGGAGCGCGGCGGCGGCGGCGTCCCGTTCGTCGCGCAGAACCGGCGCGGCGCGCGCCTGCCCGCCCCAGGCGGCGAAGGCCGCCGCGACGCCGGGCGCTGCGCTGTCGACGATGCGGGCGTCGTCCCGGCCCGGCGCGAAATCCGTCCCCGGCGGCGCAAGCTCGTCGCCCGTCGCGAGGACGACGATACGGGGGCGGCCTCGCACTTGAACCCGGCCGACATTGGCGGCGGCGACGAGCGCCAGCCGCGCCGGCGTCAGCGCTTCGCCGGCCCGCGCCACCGTTTCGCCGGCCGCGAAATCGAGCCCGGCGGGACGAACATGCGCCGCCGCCCCGTCGTCTACGGCGAGCGCCACGCGGTCGCCGCGCCGCGCGGCGTTCTCCTGAACGATGACCCTGTCCGCGCCCGACGGCAGGACGCCGCCGGTGAAGATCCGGACCGTTTGGCCGGGCCCCACGGCGCCGCCGAACGCGCCGCCGGCGGGCGCCTCGCCGACCACGTCGAACTCTCGCGTCGCGCCGAGATCCTCCGTACGCACCGCATAACCGTCCATCGCCGAGACTGCCGCGGTGGGGCTCGCGCGGGACGAGACTTCGTCCGCCTCCAGAACGCGGCCGAGCGCGGCCTCGATCGGAACGGTCTCCGGTGGCGGCGGCGCGTCGACGCGCACGCGGGACAGGGCTTCGTCGAGGGTCAGAAGCGCCATGGCGTCAGGCGGGGCCGTCCGCGCGCCAATCCCCGGAGGCGCCGCCGCTCTTCTCGATGAGGCGCACGCCGACGATCTCCATGCCCCGATCGACGGCCTTCAGCATGTCGTAGATCGTCAGGCACGCGACGCTCGCGCCGGTAAGCGCCTCCATCTCGACGCCGGTCGGCCCCGTGGTCTTCGCTTCGACTTCCACCGAGAGCCCCGGCAACGCTTCGTCGACGCGCACGACCGCGGCGAGCTTCGTCAGCGGCAGCGGGTGGCAAAGGGGGATCAGGTCGCTCGTGCGTTTCGCGCCCATGACGGCGGCGAGTTCGGCGACGGCGCGGACGTCGCCCTTGCCGGCGTCGTCCGTCCGGGAAACGGCGCGGTCGAGCGCGGCCCGCGACATTCGAACCGCGCCGACGGCGACGGCCCGCCGGGCGGTGGACGCCTTGGCGGAGACGTCGACCATCCGCGCGCGGCCCTCTGCGTCGAAGTGCGTGAGGTCGCTCACGCGCCGTCCCCCGCGGCATCGGCGCGCGGCGCGAACCCCTCGCGCAGGCGCGGCATGATCTCGACGAAGTTGCATGGCCGATGGCGGGAATCGAGCTGGTCGCGGATGACCTTGTCCCAGCCGTCTTTCACTGCGCCGGACGACCCCGGCAGACAAAAGACGTAGACGCCGTCGATGACGCCCGCGCACGCGCGCGACTGCAGGGTCGAGAGGCCAACGCTGTCGAAACTGACGCGGTGGAAGACGGCGGAGAAGCCGTCGATCGTCTTGTCGAAGAGCGGCGTCAGGGCCTCCGGCGTCACATCACGGCCCGTCAGCCCGGTGCCGCCGGTCGTGACGACGGCGTCGACGGCGCCCGTCGCGACCCAGTCGCGCACCGCGCCGCGGATCGCCTCGACGTCGTCGCGAACGATCCGTCGGTCGGCGAGGTCATGGCCCGCTTCGGCGATGCGCGCCGCGAGCAAGGCCCCCGACTTATCCGTCGCCATGTCGCGCGTATCCGACACCGTGAGCGCCGCGATGCGTATGGGGACGAACGTCAATGACGTGTCGACGCCGCTCATCGCCGTCGCCTCATGAAACGTCTCCCGTCAAGTCCGCAGACCACCGCCTGGCGTCGGCGTAGTCCGCGGCCGTTGGCTCGATCCACCGGTCCGCGCCGTCGGCCCCGATCTCGCGCTTCCAGAAGGGCGCGCGCGTCTTCAGGGCGTCCATCAACATGTCCGCGGCCTCGAACGCCGCCCGGCGGTGCGCCGCAGCCGCCGCGACGAAAACGATGGGCTCGCCGGGCGCAAGCTCGCCGAAGCGGTGGACGACGCGCGTCGCCGCCAAACGCCAGCGCGTCCGCGCCGCCGCCTCGAACCCGTCCATCGCGGCGAGCGTCGCCGTCGGGTGGCGCTCCAGAACGAGGGCCCGGGTCGCGCCGCCGCGCACGAGACCGACGAAGCTGACGATCGCCCCCGCCCCGTCCCCTGCAGCGTCCCCCGCCGCATCGACGATCGCGGCCGTCTCCGCCGCGGGGTCGAAAGGCTCCCGTTGGAGGCGCGCCATCTAACGACCGCCGGACACGGGCGAGCCGAACGAGACCGATCTTGCGTCGCCGAGGGGCGCGTCGAGATCAGCGATCCGTTCGCCGACGGCGACGAAGGTCCCGGGCGCGCGCACCGCCTCGCCGACGGCGGGCGCCGTCGCCGCAAGCGCGTCGGCGACGTAGCGGGCGGTCGCGGACGGGGCGACCGACACAGTGCGCCGGCGGCCGGCGAGGTCGGCGAGCCGGCCATAGAACGAAACGTCGACGTCGATCGCCACCCCCGTCAGCCTCCCGTTACGGACATGTGGCGCTGCAGCGCCGGCGCGGCGCCCCGCCGGTCGGCGCGGAAATCGTGACCGAAGGGCTTGCCCGCGAGACCGGCGTCGATCGCCGCGGACAACAGGTCGTCGTCGGCCGACGCACGCAGCGGCGCGCGCAGGTCGACCGAGGCGCTTTGGCCGAGGCACTGGTGCAGTTCGCCGACGCACGAGACGCGGACGCGATTGCATCCGTCGCAGAAATTGCCGGTCAGCGGCGTGATGAACCCGATTTCGCCGCCGGTCTCCGCGACCCGCGCATAGCGCGCCGGACCGCCGGTGCGCTTGGCGAGGTCGACGAGCGTGAACCGGCGCGACAGGCGGGCGCGAATCTCGTCCAGCGGGGCGTACTGATCGAGGCGGTCGACGCCGACGTCGCCGAGGGGCATGACCTCGATCAGCGTAAAGCCGAGCCCGCGCCCGTGGGCCCAGACCATCATGTCCTCGACGGCGTCAGCGTTGTCGTTCTTCAACGCGACGCAGTTCACTTTCACGGCTATCCCTGCGGCGCGCGCGGCGTCGATCCCCTCGATCGCGCGCTCCAGTCGTCCGCCCCGGGTGATCCGGCCGTAGGCGTCCGGGTCGAGGCTGTCGAGCGAGACGTTGACCCGGCGCACGCCCGCCCTGGCGAGGTCTTCGGCGAACTCGGCGAGGCGGGTCGCGTTCGTCGTCAGCGTCAATTCGTCGAGATCGCCGCCGACGAGATGCCGGGAGAGCGCGCGCACGAGGGACATGACGTCCCGGCGCACAAGCGGTTCGCCGCCCGTCAGCCGGATCTTGCGCACGCCCTTCGTGACGAAGCGGCTCGCGAGCCGATCAAGCTCCTCGAGCGTCAGAAGCTCGCGCTTCGGCAGGAACGTCATGCGCTCGGCCATGCAGTAGGCGCAGCGCAGGTCGCAGCGATCCGTCACCGAGAGACGCAGATAGCTGATGCGCCGGCCGAACGGGTCGATCATCGCACCTTGCTCCCGCCTCGGGGTCTGAAATGGCGTCGCGCCGTCCATATCGACGAGAGTACGCGTGCGGCCGCGCGCGAACAACGCCTTGCGGTCCGACGGGGTGACGTTGACAGCGCGCGTCGACGGCTTTTGGGTCCAAGGCGATCGCCGCGCAAGAGAGGCCGCCTCCACCCATGTTCCACGTCATCGACGAGTTTCTCGCCGCCGAGGAAGTCGCCCGATTGCACGCGTTGAGCGAGCAGGCGTCGTTCGTCGACGTCAAAACGACGAACCCGGACTTCGCGGCCAAACGAAACCTGCAAGCCGATCCCCGCCACCAGGCGGCGCAGCAGGCCGCGGCGATGATCCGCGAGGCGATCCGCCGCAACGAATGGGCGATGGAGATCTGCCGTCCGAAGGCGCTCGCGACGCCCATGCTCGCGCGCTACGAGCCCGGCATTTCCTATGTCGAGCACATCGACACCGCCATTATCGCCGTCAACCCGCCGATCCGCGTCGACATATCGTGCACGGTGTTTCTCTCCGACCCCGCCGCCTATGACGGAGGCGAACTGACGATCCGCCCCGGCAATCGCGAAATGAAGATCAAAGAGCCGGCCGGCGCGGCGATCTTCTATCCGTCAACGACGTTTCACCAGGTTGCGCCGGTTACGCGCGGCGTGCGGCTCGTTGCGCTGACGTTCATCGAGAGCCACGTCCGCGATCCCTTGAAACGCCAGATCCTTTACGAGCTGGAGGAGTTGCGGCACACCCACGCCCGGGACATCGGCGACGAGGGACTGACGCGCATCGAATTCGTTCGGCTGAACCTGATGCGGCTCTGGGCCGGCGACTGACGGCCATCTCAGGCTTTCGCGAGACGGTCGAGCGCGGCGCCGACGAGAGCGTTCGACGTCGCGAACTCGTCGAGCCATGAGAGCCCCGCCTGAATGTCCTCGCCGCGGCGCCGCGACGTCTCGCGCAGGCGGCGGGCGCGGTCGCCGGGGCCGTAGGCGTGAGCGACGTCTTTCGAATATCGTCTTGGTACGTTGCTTGCGAGGATGCGTTCGACCTCCGCTGCGTCGACGTCGACGCCGTAGAAGCCGAACAACGCGCGCAGACGCGCCGGCGGATCGGCGAGGTAGTCGTCGAAATCCAACACGGCGGCGCGGTCGGGGTGCGCGTCGAGGGCGTCCGCGTAGTTCACCGCCTCGCAGGCGTAGGCGAGCGCGGCCTTCGCGCCGGGCGACAGCGCGTAATAGGGCTCCGGCGGCGCGTCCAACCGCTGGACGACGGACATGAGCCGTTGCGGGATGGAGAGGCGAATGTCCAATTCGTTGCGGTCGTCGGCGAGCATCGACGCAAGGTAGATTTCTGGCCGTACACTGACGAATAGCGCGCGATCGTCCTGGTGCCAATGGAGCCAGTCGCAAGAGACGACGCCGCAGAAGCTCGTGGCCTTGACGACGCTCAACGCCTGGGGCGGCTTTATGCGCCGCCACAGAGCGCGCAACACGCCGGCGTCGGCGCGCACGCGCGCTGGCGCCTCGACGGACCAGGGCATGTCGCGTGCGGACCAGCGAAGCGCGAGATCCCGCATCGGCAGCGGCTCGCGCAGGCTTTGGACGGCCTGCGCGGCGCCCAGGAGGCGCGAAATCAACGTCGAACCGCAGTGCCCCACGTGAAACACGAGCCCTAATCCCCCGTTTCCTCCTTGTGCAGATATGCCGATGCGCGCTTCGAGCTCGTCGAGCGCCACCCAGCGGCTGGGCGGCGCATGTGTAAGCGCGCTCTGGTCCAAAAACGCGGCGCGCTCGAAAAAACCGTCGTCCACCTTGGCGATCAGCGCCTGGCGCCTCAGCCAATCGACCTGGAACGGATAAAGCGCAGGGTCGGAAACGACCTCGTCGAGCGGCGCACCAAGAGACGGCGTCGAAGACATCGCTGAAACCCGAAAAACCAGTCGGACTGCGCCGCGCGCCGGACAATCCGCGCACGCCGACCATCCGCGTGTGGACAATCGAGCGCAACGGCTTTCCGGCGAGCCGCAGTCGAAACGCGGCGAAGCGTTCGCGCTCGCGAAAACCGCCGCAACCGCGGCGATAGCGGCCGCTGGCGCGCACGCGCGACCATGTGCTATGTTAACGAGGCGCAACCTCCGTGGAGGGAATTTCGATGTTCACGCCAGACCCGTTACGCGACGCCGCCTCCGCCGCCGACGCCTCCCGCAACCTTGAGCGGGGCGAGCGGCGTTTCTTCGCCGTCGACCGCCGCGCGTTCCTCGCCGCCTCGGGCTCGCTCGTCGTCGCCGTCTCCCTCGCCGGCCGCGCCAAGGCCGACGCCACCGCCGGCGGCCTCGCCAACGTGCGCGGCGGTGACGCGACGCCGAGCCTCTTCGTCGCGATCGCGCCCGACGACCGCGTGGCGATCACCTGCCACCGCTCGGAGATGGGCCAGCAGACCTGGACCGCGATGGCGCAGATCATCGCCGACGAGCTGGAAGCCGAGTGGTCGCGGATCGAAATCGTCCAGGCCGAGGGCCATCCGCGCTATGGCGACCAGAACACCGACGGCTCGCGCTCCGTGCGCCGCAACCTCCATCGCCTGCGCGTCGTCGGCGCCGCGATGCGCGCCATGCTGACGCAGGCCGCGGCGGCGAAATGGGGCGTCGACCCCGCCGCCTGCTCAAGCGCGCAAAACGTCGTCGGAGGGCCGGACGGCCAATCGGCGCGGTATGGCGAGCTTGCGGCTGCGGCCGCCGAGCTGGCGCCGCCGGCGGAGGCGGACATCGTCCTGAAAGACCGGGCCGACTGGCGGTACATCGGAAAGGAGATCCCGTCGCTCACCGTGCCGATGATCGTCCGCGGCGAGGGCGTCTTCGGTCAGGACGTGCGCCTCGACGACATGGCCTACGCCGTCGTGGCGCGTCCGCCGCGGGTGTTATCCAGCCCCGCGGCCGTCGACGACGCCAAGGCGCTCGGCGTGCCGGGGGTCCTGCGCACGGTCCGGCTGCCGGCCCTCGCCGCGCCCGCCGCGTTCAAGCCGCTCGGCGGCGTCGCCGTCATCGCCGAGGACACCTGGTCGGCGATCAAGGGCCGGCGCGCGCTCAAGGTGGATTGGACCGACAGCGAGAACGCGGACTACGACTCCGACGCGTTCGCCGACGCCATCGCCGAGACGGCCCGCCAGCCCGGCGAAACGCGCCGCAATCGCGGCGACGTCGACCGCGCCCTCGCCGACGCGGCGACGCGCGTCGAAGCGGAGTACTATGTGCCGCACCTGTCCCAATCGCCGATGGAGCCGCCGGCGGCGACCGCGCGCTGGGTCGACGGGCGCGTCGAGTGCTGGGCCTGCGTGCAGGCGCCTCAGGCCGCGCGGAACGCCGTCGCGCAGGCCTGCGGGATCGAGCCTGACGACGTGACGATCAACGTCACCCTTCTCGGCGGCGGGTTCGGCCGCAAGTCGAAGCCGGATTTCGTGGCCGAGGCGGCGCTCATCGCGCGCGAGGTCGGCCGGCCGACGAAAGTGATCTGGACCCGGGAGGACGATCTTCAGCACGGATACTATCACAGCGTCAGCGCCCAACGCCTCGAGGGCGGCCTCGCCGAGGCGGGCCGCTGCACCGCCTGGCTCCACCGGACGGTGTTCCCGCCGATCCCGTCGACCTTCCAGGCCGGCGTCGAAACGCCGTCATGGGGCGAGCTGCGCCTCGGGGCCACCGACAATCCCTTCGCGACGCCGAACCTCAGGCTGGAAAGCGGCGACGCGCCGGCGAAAGTGCGCATCGGCTGGCTGAGGTCCGTCGCCAACGTCTATCACGCCTTCGCGGTGCAGAGCTTCGCCGACGAGCTAGCCTTCGCCGCGGGGCGCGACCCGAAGGACTACCTGCTGGAGCTGATCGGCGAGCCGCGACTGTTCGATCCAAACACGGAAGGAGCCGAATACGACAATTACGGCGATCCGCTTGAAGAATATCCGATCGACACGGGCCGTCTTGCGAACGTCGTCAGGAAGGTCGGCGAAATGGCGAAATGGGGCCGGACCCTGCCCTCGGGCTCGGGGCTCGGGATCGCCGCCCACCGATCGTTCCTTTCCTATGTGGCGACCGTCGTCGAAGCCCGCGTCGACGACGATGGCCGCCTGACGATCCCCAACGTCTGGTCGGCGATCGACGCCGGCGTCGTCGTCAATCGCCGCCACACCGAAGCGCAGGTCGAGGGCGGCACGCTATACGGCCTCTCGAACGCGCTCTTCGGCGCGATCACGGCCCGCAACGGCGCCGTCGAACAGGCGAACTTCCCCGATTGGCGGCTGATGCGGATCAACGAAGCGCCGCGCCGCATGTCGGTGACGATCATTGACAGCGACGCGCCGCCGGGCGGCGTGGGCGAGCCGCCGACCCCGCCGGCGGCCCCGGCGTTGACGAACGCGATTTTCGCCGCGACCGGCGTACGCGTGCGGCGCCTGCCGATCTTCGAGGCCGGCGGACCGGACCGGCTCGACTTGTCCCAAGCTCAAGCGTCATAGGGAGGCGACCCATGGCCGTCACGTTACGGATTAATGGCGACGAACGGACGATCGATGCGGCGGACGACACGCCGCTCCTGTGGGTCCTGCGCGACCGGCTCGGCCTGACGGGCTCGAAATTCGGCTGCGGCGTCGCGCAGTGCGGCGCGTGCACGGTGCACGTCAATGGGCAGCCCCGCCGCGCGTGCGTCACGCCGATCGGCTCGCTCGAAGACGTCGAGGTCGAGACGATCGAAGGGATTTACGGCGCGGAGGCCGACGCCGTGCGCGCCGCGTGGACCGAGATCGACGCGCCGCAGTGCGGCTACTGCCAGTCGGGTCAGATCATGAGCGCCATCGCACTGTTGCGGGTCGTACCGGACCCGGACGACGACGACATCGACGGCGCAATGGCCGGCAATCTTTGTCGGTGCGCGACTTATATGCGCATCCGTCGGGCGATCAAATCGGCGGCGCAAAACCTCAAGACCTAGCCGACCTTCTCCGTGGTCGCCGGTTGCGGGAGCGGCCGTAGATCGGGCCGCTTCCCGGCGAGCTTTAACGGCGACCAGGTCAGCGCGCGGGCGATCGCCGCGACCGAGGCGACGCGCGCCGCCTGGATCTCGCGTCTGGCGCGCCATTCGCGAGGCGCGGCGCGCACGGCGTCGCGCAGCGCCCGGAGATAGGGGCCGGCCTCGTTCCGCGGCGCGAACCTCAGGAGGAGGTACGCGTTGACGAGGAGATGGAACGGCAGGCCCGGCCAGAAAATCGGACCGGGCATGTTGCGCACATAGGTCCAGATCCGATTGCGGTGGCCATGGTACATGGTGAAGCCGCTGCGCCGACCGGTGACGCCGGAGCCCTCATGGGCGACGACGGCGCGGTTCAGCTGCACGCATCGCCCGCCGGCGAGCCGCAGGCGAAAGCCGAGATCGACGTCCTCGCCGTAACAGAAAAAATGCTCCGTAAACCCACCGAGCGCCGCGAACGTCTCCCGGCGATAAAACGCGGCCGCGGCGCACGGGGCGAAACACTCCCCGTCGGGAATGTCCGCTGACCGTTTTTCGCCGAAGCCGCCGCGGTAGGGCGCGCCGGCGAAGAAGTAAGCGTCGCCGACGCCGTCGAGGCGGGTCGGGTCCGCGGCGTCGACCTGGAGCGATCCGAACGCGTCGACGGACGGATAGCGCTTCACGCCCTCGGCGACGGCTTCAAGCCAGGTCGGCTCGGCGTAAGCGTCGGGGTTGAGGAACGCGAGCCACGCGCCGGTCGCGATCTACGCGGCGCGGTTGTTCGCCGCCGCGAAACCGAGATTCGTCGACGGCGAGATCAGTCGAAACGCCTGCGCGCTCCGGCGCGCCTCGACGAGGGATCCGTCGTCGGACCCATTGTCGACGACGATGACCTCGAACGGCGCGAGGGTTTGACGCGTAAGGCGGTCGAGGCATCGGCGCAGGCGGTCGCCCGCGCGATAGTTGACGATGATGACCGAGAAGGTCGGCGCTTGTCGCTCGCCAATACCGGTTCCTGGGGCCGTCACGTCAGTCGGATCTCATGGCTCGCCCGCGCGTCGCTGGGACGTATAGCGCAGTTGGGGTTCGCGCCTACACTAGCCGTCAACATGGACGTCGGGGGCGCGCGCGGTTATGCGGGCGTTTGATCGTGATTTGAGGAAAGACGCGCGCGATATCGACGCGGGGGACATCTGGAGGAAGCGGTGAAGAAATTCATGTTCGTGGCGGGCCTCGCCGCGTTTGCGGGCGCGGCCGACGCCAAGGAAGGGATGTTCACGCCCGAGCAGGCCGTCGAGATCGCCGCCGACATGCGCAAGACGGGACTGCGGCTTGACCCGAAGGCGCTCGCCGACCTCACGGCGTTCCCGATGGGCGCGGTTATCTCGCTCGGGAATTGCACGGCGTCGTTCGTCTCGGAGACCGGTCTCGTCGTCACCAATCACCACTGCGCGCGCGGATCGGTGCAGTTCAACTCGACGCCTGAGAACAACTATCTGGAAAACGGTTTTCTCGCTGAAGATCTGGCCGCCGAATTGCCGGCTGCGCCAGGCTCGCGCGTCTATGTGACGGTCGACGTGCAGGACGTGACGGACCGCGCGCTCGCTGGCGTTAACGACGACATGTCGCCGCGCGAGCGTTACCAGGCGATCGAGGACGCCAAAAAAGCGCTCATCAAGGAGTGCGAGGAGGATCCGGGCCATCGCTGCCAGGCGCCGGCGTTTTTCGGCGGTCTACAGCACAAGCTCATCAAGCGGCTGGAGATCCGAGACGTGCGCCTCGTTTACGCGCCGGGCGACAGCATCGGCAAATACGGCGGCGACGTCGACAACTGGCTCTGGCCACGCCACACGGGCGACTTCGCGTTCTACCGCGCCTATGTCGCGCCCGACGGGACCGCGGCGGACTACGCCGAGGAGAACGTTCCGTACAAGCCCGAACACGTGCTCAAGGTCTCGTCCGCCGGGCTCGACGACGGCGACTTCGTGATGGCGGCGGGCTATCCCGGCTCGACCTCCCGCTACGCCCGCCTCGCCGAGGTCGCGCACACGTTCGACTGGCTCTATCCGACCTTTCGGACGCTGATGAACGACTGGATCGGCACGATCGAGGAGGCGGCGCCGGTCGGCTCCGACGCGCGCATCAAATACGAGGCTCGCCTGTCCGGGCTCAACAATTTCGAGAAGAACCTCGGCGGACAGATCGAGGGGGCGCGGCGCGTTGGCCTCGTCGATCGGCGCCGCGCGCGCGAGGCGGCGCTCAACGCCTGGATCGCCGAAGACGCCGGCCGGGCGGACTACGCCCGCGCGATCGAGGCGCTCGACGCCCTCTCCGCAGAGGAAGCGGCGGCGGAAAAACGCGACTTCGCCTACGACAACGCGACGCGCCCGCAGCTTCTGGCGGCCGCACAACGGCTCTATCGGCTGGCGCTCGAACGCCAAAAGCCCGACGACGCTCGCGAGCCGGGGTTCCAGGAGCGCGACATGACGTTCTTCGCCGCGGGCCTGCGCCGGATCGACCGCCGTTACGACCCCAGCGTCGACAAGGCCGAGTGGACGCTGTTCCTCAACCGCTACATGGCGCAGCCCCCCGAACGGCGCGTCGCCGCCTTCGACGCTGCGCTCGGGCTCGACGACGGGTTCGCCGCCGGAGATCTCGACCGGTTCTATGCGGACACGACGCTTGGGGACAGCGCGGCGCGGATCGCGCTGATGGAGGCCGCGCCCGACGCATTCGAGGCGAGCGACGATCCGTTCGTGAAGCTCGCCGTCGCCCTCCATGAGACCGAGATCAAGGCCGAAGAAGAGGCGAAATCCCGCGAGGGCCGCCGCTCGGCGCTGGAGCCGCGCTACATGGAGGCGATCATCGCGTGGCGGAAGTCGCAAGGCGGCGCCGCTTACCCAGACGCCAACTCCACGTTGCGCATCACCTACGGCACGGTGTTCGGCGGCTCGCCGAAGGACGGCCTGATCTACGAGCCGTTCACGCGACTCGAAGGCATTCCGGAGAAGGACACCGGCGAGGAGCCGTTCAACGCGCCGAAGGAGCAACTGAAGCTCATCGCCGAGAAGGACTACGGCCGCTACGCGCTGCGCTCGCTGGGCACGGTGCCGGTGAATTTTCTCTCCGACCTCGATTCCACCGGCGGCAATTCGGGCTCGGCGACCCTGAACGCCCGCGGCGAGCTTGTCGGGCTCTTGTTCGACGGCACTATCGAAAGCGTGAACTCCGACTGGGACTTCGATCCGCGCACGACGCGGACGATCCATGTCGACACGCGCTATATGCTTTGGGTCATGGAGAAGCTCGACGGCGCGCCGCGGCTCATCGACGAGATGAAAATCGTTCGCTGACGGCCGTCGCCGCCGGATCGACGTCCGAACCGAGACACGACGGATCCCGCGCGCCTAGGATCATGCGGGGGGCGACAACGAAAAGGCCGACCAATGTGCGATGAAACGACCGAACGCGAGCTCGACGCTTACCTCAGGAAGAAGGCCCTGACCCGGCGCGGCTTCAACGCCGGCGCGCCGGCCGCCGTCGCGGCGCTGGGCCTTGCGCCCTACGCCTTGGCCGCCAAGTACGACGCCGGCGATCTGACCGAGACCGCCGTGGCCGTCGCGACGCCCGACGGCGAGGCCGACGCTCTGTTCATCCATCCCGCCGAGGGGGCTCACCCCGCCGTCATCATCTGGCCGGACATTCACGGCGTGCGGCCCGCCTTTTTCGAAATGGCGCGGCGGCTCGCGGGGGCCGGCTACAGCGTCCTCGCCGTCAACCCCTATTACCGCACGCATGAAGGCCAGCTTTTCTTCGACGGCATGACCTTTCGCGATCCCGGCGGGCGGGAGCGCGTGACGCCGCACTACCAGGCGCTGTCGCCGCAGACGGTCGTGACCGACGCGAAAGCGCTGACGGCGTGGCTTGACGAGCAGTCGGCCGTCGACGCCGCGCGCGGCGTCGGCGCCGTCGGCTTCTGCATGACGGGCTCGTGGACGTTGCGCGCCGCAGCGGCCGTCCCCGGGCGGATCAAGGCCCCCTGCTCGTTCCATGGCGGCGGCCTCGTCACGGACGACGCCGACAGCCCGCACCGCCTCGCCGGCAAGATCGACGGCGGCGTCCTCATCGCCATCGCCGAGAACGACCATGAGCGTCAGCCGGAGGCGAAAGACGCGCTCATCGCCGCCTTCGACGAGGCCGGCGTTCCGGCGGAGATCGAGGTCTACGAGGACGCCTTGCACGGCTGGGTGCCAACGGATTCGCGCGCCCACGACCCCGCGCAGTCCGAACGCGCCTGGGGCCGGATGCTCGCCCTCTTCGACCGGCAGCTCGGCGCGGCGTAACGGCCGCCCCCAGCGCAGCTAACGCCCCGCGCCTAAGCTCCTGGCGGCGCTTCCCGCGCCGCCAGGCGTCGTCTAGCGCGCGGGGATCGCGCCCCCGACCGTCCACGGCCCGCCCGCCTCGATCAGCGCCGCCTCGAAGGCGGGGATCGTCTCCTGCGACAGCGCGTTCATGCGCTCACGGACGACGTCGAAGTCCTCCTCCGCATAGCCGAGGACGCGGCGGTGCGTCGCCGTCGGCCCGTAGGTCTGATAGGCGACGCCGACCATGACCTTGCCAAGCCGGTTCTGGAGGTTGGGCGGCGGATCCTGTCCCACCTCGGCCATCGCCTGGTTGCCGCTCATCATTTCGACGATCGACTTCAGTTCGGCGTCGATCGCCGCCCATTGATCGTCAAGCCCGGCGGGCGCTGCGCGCGTGCGCGACAGGGCCAGCTTCAGATCCTCGACCTTGGTTTTCATCCGTTCGGCCGCTGCGCCGGCCGCCGTTACGCCGCGCTGCAGCTTCGCCGTCCGCTCCCAGAACGCGACGACCTCGTCCGTCTCCGCGCCCGGCAACGCGCCGTCGCGCAAGCGCTCGACCTTGAACGGCTTCGCGGCCACGAGCTCGGTCGTCTCGCCGCGCACGCGCTTTGAAAGGGACACAGTGTAGTCCCCCGGCGCCGCCAGCATGCCTACGAGTTCGTCCTCAGGCCAGGTCTCCTGCGGCACGACCGCGTCCATCGGCGGATAACGCAGGTCCCAGGCGCCGCGGTGGAAGCCTTTTTTCGCAGGGCCCGTGACGCGGCGCACGACGACGCCGTCGGCGTTCCGCACCGTGAGGATAATTTCGGGCTCGACCTCCTCCATTTCGTCGGCGACCGCGTCGAAGCCGACGAACGGCGTGTCCTCGCCCGCCTCGATTTTATCTTTCTGACGCGCCTGGCGCGCGGCTTCGAGCGTCTCGACGTCCTCTTTCAGATAATAGGTGAAGACGGCGCCGAAGGGCGGGTTCGGCGCGCGATAGTAGCCGTGGCCCTGGGCCCCGCCCTTGCTGAACGCGAGCGGATGACGCTCCATGTACCACCAGGCCCGACGCCCGGGGAACAACAACGCTTCGCTCTCCAGCGCCTCGGCGTCGATCTCGCGCAAGGGCGCATAATCGTCGAGGACGTAGAAGCCGCGGCCGAAGGTCGCTCCGACGACGTCGTTCTCGCGCCGCTGGATCGTCACGTCACGGAATGAAATCGTCGGCGCGCCGGCGTCGAGCTTCGTCCATGCGCCGCCTGCGTCGACGGTGAAGAAGAGCCCGTACTCCGTCGCCAGAAAGAAGAGGTCCCTGTTCTCGTGGTCCTGGACGATCCGCCAGACGAGATGGCGCTCCGGCAGATCGCCGACCATCGAGACCCAGGTCTCTCCGTAGTCGACGCTCTTATAGAGATACGGCTTGTAGTCGCCGTATTTGTGGTTATCGAGGGCGACGTAGACCGTACCCGCATCATACAGATCGGCACGGATATCGTTGACGAACGCCGTGTCCGGCGCGCCCGGCAGGCTGCCGACGTCGACCCTCGACCACGTCTGGCCGCCGTCGCGCGTCGTCTGGATGACGCCGTCGTCGGTGCCGGCGTAAAGCACGTTTTCGTCGAGCGGGGATTCGCCGAGCGAGGTGATGGTGTTGTACTGCGACATCGCGAGGAAGTCCCAGCCCGAGTCCCACGACCATTGCCGGCCCATGATCGGCAGCCGCATGCGGTCCTCGTTGCGCGTCAGGTCGTCCGAGACCGCCGTCCAGTCGTCGCCGCGATTGTCCGACCGCCATACGCGGTAGGACGCGAAATAGAGGCGCTTCGGGTCGTGGGCCGAAACGAGGATCGGCGCGTCCCAGTTGTAGCGTTCGTTCGGCTCGTCCTTGCCGGGTTGCGGCTGGATATGGACGATGTCTCCCGTCGTGCGGTCGTGGCGCACGAGGTTCCCCTCCTGCCATTCCGCGTACATAATGTCCGGATTGCCGGGCTCCGTCGCCGACTGGTGGCCGTCGGCGAAGAGCGTGACGAACCAGTCCGAATTGCGAATGCCGTGGCGATTGTCGGTGCGCGACGGCCCGCCCTGGGAGTTGTTGTCCTGGGTGCCGCCATAGACGTTGTAGAACGGTTCGGCGTCGTCGACAGCCACCTTGTAGAACTGCGTGATCGGCAGATTGTCGATGAACCGCCACGACTTTTCGCCGTCGCGGCTCTCGTAAAGGCCGCCGTCGCAACCGAAGAGGATGTAGTCCGGATTCGTCGGATGGAACGCGAACGCGTGGTCGTCGACATGTTTGTATTCATTGTTGAGCGGCGTGAAGGTTTCGCCGCCGTCGGACGAGACCTGGCTGTAGTTCGACAACAGATAGACTTTGTCGAACTGGTGCGGGCTCGCATAGATCTCCTGATAGTAGTGGGGCCCCGTGCCGCCGGAAACCGCGTCTGACATTTTCTCCCAGTTCGCGCCGCGCGTGGACGTCCGCCAGACGCCGCCCTTGAGGCGGTTCAGCTCGCTCGCCGCGTAGAGAACGTCCGGCTTCTGCGGGCTCATGGCGAGGCCTATCTTGCCCATATTGCCTTCCGGCAGGCCGTTGGTCAGCTCCGACCACGACGCGCCGCCGTCACGCGAAACGTGAATCCCGCTTTCCGGCCCGCCCCCCATATAGGCGGCGACCGTGCGGTGGCGTTGCCAGGTCGCGGCGTACAGAACGTCCGGATTGCGCGGATCCATCAGGAGGTCCGTGACGCCGGTCCATTCGCCTTTCGAGAGGACGTTCGACCAGGTCGCGCCGCCGTCCGTCGTCTTGAAGAGCCCTCGCTCCCCGCCCTTCGACCACAGCGGTCCTTGGGCGGCGACGAACACCGTGTCCGGATCTTCCGGGTGTACGATGATTTTCGAAATGTGTTCGGAGTCCTTAAGCCCGAGATTCTCCCAGCTCGCGCCGCCGTCGCGCGAGCGGTAAACCCCGTCGCCGTAGGCGATGTGCCGACCGCCATGGTTTTCGCCCGAACCGACCCAGACGACGTCAGGGTTTGACGGGTCGAGGGCGATGGCGCCGATGGAGTACGACGCCTCGTCGTCGAACAGGGGCGTCCAGGTCGTGCCGGCGTTTTCGGTCTTCCAGACGCCGCCAGAGCCCACGCCGACGTACCATGTGTCCGGATCGCTCGGCACGATGGCGATGTCGGCGATCCGACCCGCCATGAAGGCCGGCCCGATCGACCGCAGTTCGAACCCTTTGAAAATGTCCGCCGGCGACTCCTCCGACGCCTCGTCGTCGCTGGCGTCGGCCGCTTCGGCGGCGGCGGGCGGCTTTGCGTCCGGCGCCGACGGCTGCGACGTCTGAGCTAACGCTGCGCCGCAAAAGGTTATCGAGGCGACGGCGAAAAAAGTACGACGGATCATTCGTTCATCCTTTAGCGTTCATTCTTTGGCGTTCGCGCGTCGAAGCTTAACGCAAAAGACGCTGCGGCCAATCGCCGAAATGGCTCTTCGTTTCGAAGGGCGCTCAGGTCACGTCGGCGTTAAGCCGTCGTCCGGCGCCCCGGCGAGATCCTGCATGTCCGGCCTCGCGCCGCGCGCGCGACGCGATCGGCGGTTTCGCGCCTTTTTCCAATGCTGCAGAAAAAACAGGTAGACTCCGGTGCCCCAAAGAACCAACAGCACGACGCCGGACGGGAAAAAGAGATAGAGCTTCGCCCAATCGGCGAAGAGCGATCCGTCGTGCAAGGACTCGATGACGTCGGACCGTCGGTAGGCGACCTGCAGGACCTCGCCGGTGGCGAGATCGACTTGCGCCTCCCAATTGTTGGCGCCGACGAATTTAACGACGCCCTGTTTCGGTTTGACGTCGACCCGCGCCAGGTCGCGCCAGCTCTCGACGCCCAGTTCATCGACGCTTCGGGCGACGGCGAAAAGCGCCTCGAAAGACTGGCTTGGCGTTTCGTAAGCGGTCGCGCCTTTCGCCGTCGGCGGCTGGATCCACTCGATCTCCTTCTTTAGCATCAAGAGAAGGCCGGCCCCGATGACGAGGCCCATCTGCAGCAAGATCGCGAGGGAGCCCCAGTGGTGGACCTGGCGGAGAAGTTTTTGCGTCTTCATGGAGGCGATGCTAGCGCGTCCAGACGAGCGTCGGCCACCCGCAAGGGAGAGCGATAAGCGCTTGTGGCGGCCTTTGGCGCGTCGGCGAACATCGGCTAACCTGCGTTCGGGCTATTGAGGCCGGCGGGCGCGGAGACGCCGATGGGGGAACTGGAAGGCCCTGACGGCGTTGAGGGCGGCGAAGAAAACGTCGGCGAGGAGACCGCGCCGGCTTCGGAAACGGAACCCGCATCCGACGACGGCGTCGTAACGCCGACGCGCGTTTGCGTTTCCTGCGGCGCAATCGCCCCCGGCGTCTTTTGCGCTGTCTGCGGACAGAAAAACGACGACATGCGCCGGTCGTCCGTGGTGCTTGCAAGCGACTTCCTGCGCGACACCTTTGGATTCGATTCCCGCATGTGGCGCACGCTCGGCCTGATGGCGATCGCGCCCGGGCTCGTGCCCTCGAACTACGCCCATGGCAAGCGCTCTCGCTTCACGCCGCCCGTGCGGCTGTTTCTCGTGATCAGCTTTCTTTTCTTTCTGACGCTCGCGGCGACGAAAACCATGTTCGTCGCGATAGAGATCCAGCCGCTGACCGCCGAGGATGCGGAGCTCGTCAAGGTCGCCGATTTAGCGCTCGAACACGCACGCGACGGCGGCGCCGACGTCGCTGAGGCGCCGCCGGCGTGCAAGATCAATGCGAGCCTCGCGTTCTTCAAACGCCCCAGCGACGTCAACACCGATCACGAGGCGTTCGAAGCCTGCCTTGAGAAAGTCCGTAAACGAACGACTAGCAAGCTTGAAGAACGCGACTCCGACGCCACGGACCGCGGCGACGACGAGCGAACGCTGGCGATACTGGACAAGCTTGCCGGCGGGGTAAGCGATGCGATCCGCAATCCGGATCAGTTCAACGCCGCGTTCAACAACTGGCTGCCGCGGGTCCTGTTTTTCATGACGCCAGTGCTAGCGCTATTGCTGGCGCTTTTCATCCGCGGCCGCGACGCGCTGTTGTTCGACCATATGGTGCTGTCGCTTTACTCCCACGCCGCGGCGTTCGTCATTGTCGGCGCCGGCGTCGTCGCGGGTCAGTTCGGCGCGCCCATCGCCGGGCCGGCCGCGTCGGTCGCGCTCGTCGCTTACTTCATCGTCGCCGTAAGGCGCGCCTACGGGCGCAGCTGGCTCAAGACGATCCCTTCGAGCCTGATCGTGGCGTTGATCTACGTAACGATCCTTTTGGCGATCGTTGCGACGATCGTCTTCAACATGGTGTGGACGAACGGGTGACGTCTCGAGACTAGCCGCGGTCGTCCGGCCACGCCGGCTAAACGTCCTGACATTACGTCGGCAAGCGGATCTTTGGGACTCTCCCGTTTCGGCGAGCGCGAAACCCTCGGTGAAGGAGAAGGCGTCGCCGTACCGAGAACGAGATCCGCCTATCCGTCTGAGTTCCGCGATCGGACCGCGGCGCTCAAGAAGACGAGCCGAGCCCAATCGATCGTCTGTGTAACGGTGAACGGGACGAGTTGAGGCGCCGCCGCCAGGAGAACGCAAAGCTCAAAGAGCGCAAGGCTGCAGAGCAGACGACCGATATCCTCGCTGAGGGGCGTCAGCGGCCGCAAGGTCGTCACCGCGACGACGCGCGACGCTTACGGCGTTGTAACCGGTTTTTCCGAAAGGGCGCGGGAACCACCGCGGGTCTTCCGCCGTTTTCTCGTCATGATTTGGTTTATTCCAACCGCAATAGAAAGGGTCGCGCCATGTTAGGCTGGGCTTTGACGTTTTTCGTAATCGCCGTCATCGCCGCTATCCTGGGTTTCGGCGGGATTGCGGCCGGCGCTGCGAACATCGCGCAAATTCTCTTCTTCGTTTTCGCCGTGTTGTTCGTCATTGCGATGATCGCCCGCGCAATCCGAGGCCGGCCGCCGGTTTAGACGGCGCCGACGGCAGGCGATGACGTACGTATCCAAAAGTCTTGGCGCAGATGAAACGCTTTTGCGCGAGGCGGGCATTGCGTGGCCCTTTCACGCAAAAGCCTGGCTCGCGCTCCTTTTGCTGGGCGTTTTCGTGATCGGCGTCGTGATTTTCGTCAGCGTGCAAGTGTGGATCGCGACGACGGAGTTCGCGCTAACCGACCGCCGCGTCATCTTGAAGCGCGGTTGGTTGCGTCGTCGCACTGAAGAGCTGTCGCTGACGTCCGTCGAAGAAGTGTCGATCGAACAAGGCTTTTTCGGCCGCCTCTTCAATTTCGGCCGCCTCGTCATCGCCGGTTCGGGACGTGGCGAGGTGAAGTCGCCGCCGATCAGCGACCCCATCGGATTTCGATCGGAAATGTCCGATGCGCGCGCCGCTTTTCTAAAGGCCGCCGCCTAACGGCCGCGACAATCGTTAGCGTCCGGATTTCGGCGTACGCCTTTCTCGTTCGAGGCCCGAACTTTTGACGACCCTCGCTGTTGTCAGAATGTAACTCATTGCGAAAATAGGAGACGACCCATGTCGAATGAAGAAAAGGTCAAGGGCGTTGCGAAGGACGTCGAGGGAAAAGCCAAAGAGGCGCTCGGCGTGCTGACGGACAACGAAAAACTGAAAACGGAAGGCAAGCTCGATCAGGCTGAGGGCGCGGCCCGGCAGGCCGCGGGCGACGCGAAAGACGCCGTCAAAGGAAAAAAAGACTGACGCGAGGCCTGGCAGCGGACATCGCCGCGGAAACCAACGTCTACGGCTTTTTGTCCGCCGCTGCTTTACGTTTTGATTTGCTTGCGGATAACCGTCGTCTTTGCGCCGTTCAGCGCAAAGGCGGCGCCTCAGTCGCGTTCAGCCAGTATTTTTTCGCTTTCGTCCGGGTGTGACGCGGAGAACGCCAGCCCCAAAAGGATCAAGCTGCGGATCGCCGCCGATCGGCTGGCGGCGCGATTGGCGAACCGCCAATCGTCAATCGCCGTGATTTCGGAATCCGACGCCATGATCTGAAGCTTCTCGACGCGTTTTTCCCGGCGCTGTTCGTCGTCACCCTCGCTCACGCCGACGGCCCCTCGGCGCGCGTGACGCCAGCGTTTCTGGATTCCCGTTCGCGAACGTCAAGGCAATGGGCGATGGCGACTCGCACGGCGTCCGGCGCGTGCGGGTCAACGACTACAAAATCCTGCTCCAAGGAGCTTTCCTCCGTGAGGGGAGTCGGGCGCTCCGTAACGAACACCACCGGGCAATCATGCGCGCTTTGAATCTCGGCGACCCAATCAACGCCCGCTTCCGTTCCGTCGGGGTCGTGGCTAGCGAGAACGATTGAGGGTCGCGTCTCGAGCGCCATCTTCACGCCGGTCTCCACGTCGCGCGCGAGACCAGCCACCGAAACGCCGATCTCCGAAAGCAGGCCCTCAAAATCCACGCCGAGGGGGAACTCGTCCACGATGATCACCACAGTCGCGTCGAACCGGCGAAGCAACGCGCGACGTTCGGCGGTCAGCAGATCTTCGATCGGTTCGTCCGAAGGCTCCAAGATCCGCGCCGCTTCGTCCATCGAGATACCAAGCGCATCGACGAGGATCAACGCCAACCGGCCGACGCTCGGCGGCGGACCGAAGGATTGCAGAAGCGACAGGTCCGTGAAGTTCCGAGCCGGCGCGTCGGACCGCAAGGACCGCCACTGCCGCATGAGATGTTCAAATGCGCCGGCCCCCGTTGCGACGTCAGCCTGCCGCCGGCGCAGTTCGCTCAGCGACGTGCGCAGAAACTCGTCTCCAGCGAGACGATCCGCGAACACGGTTCGCGCGAAATATCTGAGAGCGTGTTGAGTCGGCAACTTCTTCATGCGTACTAACGAAGCGGATTTACGACCGTAGCCGACCGCCACAAACTGCGGTTCGGATAGCCTGCGCCGACGGAGCCGTCCTTAGCATAGGTTAAGAACGCGCATCCCGGCGCCTCGATAAACGCCCAACGAAGCCGCGAGAGATTTCGTTCCCCGAACATGCCGACCGTCGCGCACATCTCGGATCTTCATTTTGGCCGGGTCGATCCCGTGGCGCTCGCCGCCTTGTCGGCCGCGCTGCGCCGACTTACGCCTGATCTCACGATCGTCACGGGCGATTTGACGCAGGCTGGCCGCCGGGCGGAGTTTCTGGATGCGTCGACGTTTCTCAAGAGCGTCGACGGCGGCGTTTTGGCGGTGCCGGGCAACCACGATACGCCGGTGTTCAACGTCGGCGCGCGGTTTTTGGACCCATGGGGCCGATTTCGACGGTTAATCGGGCGCGAAAACATGAGCGTCGCCGAGCTCGATGGCTTGACGGTGATAGGCCTTAACTCGGCCCGCCGCGCCGCGCCGAGGCTGAACTGGGCTTTTGGAACGTTGAGCCGGCGCGACATCGCGTCCGCCGCCAACGTCGCGCGCGACGCCGCGCCGCACACGGCGGTTGTCGTCGCGATGCATCACCCCGTCGTTCTCGGCCCCGGCGTCGCCGGCTCTGAGACCGTCGGGCGCGCGGAACTCGCGCTGCGGACGTTCCGCGAGGCCGGCGTGTCGGCGGTTTTCACCGGCCATGTGCATGTATCGAAGGCGGCGCCGATCGACGCCGTGGGCGGACGCATGTTGTCGTTCGGGGCGGGCAGCGCCATCAGCGGCCGCCAACGCGGCGAGCCGCCATCGTTCTTTTTTATTTCGTCGCGCCGCTGGAACGTCGACCCCATCGAATGTGTCACCTACGCCTTGGCGGAAAAACGGTTCGAGGCCGTTCGCCGCCAGTCTTTCGCGCGCGCCGCGGACGTATGGATGCAGACGGACGAGGTTGACTGACGATGCAGCGACAAACGCGACCGCCCGACGCCGCCATGCGGCAAGGAGAAGCGCGACCATGGGTCCGCCGCGTTCTCATCATCTCGGCGACGGCCGCCGCCGTAATCTTGTTCGTGACGATCTTTATTCAGTAATGAAGGAGCATAATATGGAAACCGCGTTTTCGTCGATGGCCAAAGAATTGCCGGCGAACAGCGGCGTCGCCCGCGACGACCGCAAGGAACTCGCGGCGCATCTCGCCGACGCGCTCGCGAACATGTATGTGCTGTACCATAAGACGCATGCGCACCATTGGAACGTAACCGGACCGATGTTTTATTCCGTGCACAAGCTGACGGAAGAACAATACACGGATCTTGCGGAGGCGATCGACGCCGTCGCCGAACGCATTCGCTCGATCGGCTTCGCCGCGCCCGTCGGCCTTAGCGCTTACCTTGAGAGCAGCGCCATCAAAGACGTCGACGGCATCAAGCCAGCGGGCGATATGGTTGCCGAGCTTGCTCAGGATCACCTGACGCTCGCGACGCGCCTTCGCGACATGGTGGAGAGCGCCGAAAAAGTCGGCGACGTTTACACCGCCGATCTCCTGACGGCGCGCATCGGCGTTCATGACGAGGCGGCGTGGATGCTGAACGCGCTCGTCGAAAACAAACAGTAACGCCAAAGCCCCGCCGAAAGGCGGGGCTTTTCTCTATTCAATCACGTTATCCTTGTACGAAATACAATCATACGATCGCGGCGGATATTTTCTCCTCGGCGTCGTCGCCGCCGGCCATTTCCTGTAAACGCGCCCGGGCGCGCGACAGTCGCGACCGGACCGTTCCAATCGGCACGTCGAGCGCGGCCGCAACCTCTTCGTATTTCAGCCCCTCGATCACGACAAGCGAGATAACCACCTTGTCGTTCAACGGCAGGCGTTCGAAAGCGGCGGCGACGTCGTGGAAGTGCATCGAAATCTCCTGGTCTTGATCGACGGACACGGCGGCCTGCGGCGCGTCTTCAACCGGTATCGACGCGGCGCGCGTT
Organism: Parvularculaceae bacterium; assembly: GCA_050331095.1. Lineage (GTDB taxonomy): Bacteria > Pseudomonadota > Alphaproteobacteria > Caulobacterales > Parvularculaceae > MED-G105. The sequence goes on along the minus strand of JBHJHE010000010.1, from coordinate 156,816 downwards.
TTCTGGCTTCGGATTTGATTGAGGAACACGCGCCGACAAATCGTGAATAGCCAGGAGCGAAGGTTCCGCCCGTCGAACAGATGCTGCTTGAGCAAGGCGCGCGCGACCGTATCTTGAGTAAGATCGGCGCCGCGATCGGCGTTTTTCGTCAGCGACGTCGCGAACCGCTGCAACGCAGGCAGACAATTCGTCAGTTCGGCGGCGCATATCGCCTTCGTCATGCGTTGTCCTCCAACTCGTTTGCACGTCGTTGGTGAAGGACTAGACGGCGTCGGACAATAAATTCCGTGTGTGCAACGATCGCCAGATCAACGGGTTGCGGAAAATGACGAAACGCCGTCGCCGCCACAACATGAGTAAGTTGGGGAAGTTACGGCTCGCGCGGTTTAGGCGCGTTCAAGGGCGAGCCGTCGCGGATCGGCGTCAAGATGAAGATATGCGTCGCTAAAGCCGGAGATTTCCGCCAACGCGTCGCGATCGCGCAATATGAGCGTCTCGCGCGAGCGCTCAATAAGCCCTTCGGACTCAAAGGCTCGCATCACCCGGTTGACATGGACGAAGCTCAATCCGACTGCGTCAGCGATCAGCGCCTGGCTCACGGGCAAGGAAAACTCGTCGCCCTCCCCCTGCCCGACGATGAGCGCGCGCCGATGAAGCTCCTAAAAAAGGTGCGCGATGCGCTCGCGCGCCGACCGGCGTCCATTCCTGACGATTTGCTCACGGAGCATCGCCTCTTCCTGCAACGCCGCCCACCAGAACGCCGCGCCGGCGTTAGTCCCCGATCGAAAAACCGCGAGGATGTCGCGGCGCCTGATCTTCAGAATCTCAAGCGAGGTGATCGCTGAAATGGAATGATCAGCGCTCGATGCGACGAACACCTGGAAGTCGAACATGTCGCCCGGCAGCATGAAATTGAGGATCTGCGTGCGCCCGTCTTCAAGCGCGATGTAGCGCGCCGCCCAGCCCTTGTTGACGATGAACGCCTCAATCGGGTCGTCGCCCTGCGCGACGATGGTGTCGCCGGCCGCGTACTCGGCGCGGCGCGTCGGCATCGCCGCCAAGGCGTCTCGCTCTTCGTCGCCGATTTCAGCGTAGTGACGCAGTCGAATGAACAAGCTATCCATGCCGTGCAACACGTCAGAGGTTTTCGCTGTCGTCGCAGGCGCTGCGGAATTGCGCAATGTCTAAATAGATCGTCCAACGGGGCCCGGCTCGAGAGGCGCAAGCCCGGTCTCCAGGTTTCAGTGCGGCTGACGGACGTAGTCGGATATGGCGATAGGCGCTTACTCGAACGAAAGATCTTCGGTTGGACCAAGCCGACGCGAAAAGCGCCCGGCGTTGCGTGACCTTTCGGAGCCGCCAGCGACATGAGCGCCGAAATTAGCGGCGATCTCCGTGTCCTTGCGTGCGTCAATCCGGCGTCCGGATCAGTCGCGCCGCGCGGCGCGGCGGAGACAAGACGCGATATCGAAGCGCGCCTGCGCGACGGCGGCTATGCCTGCGAGAGCGTCATCGGTTCGGCCCTTGAGTTGAAGGAAGCGATTTCGCACGCCATGCGCGGCGCGCCGCCCGCCCTCGTCGTCGTCGCCGGCGGCGACGGAACGATCGCCGCAACCGCCGGCGCGCTCGCGGACAGCGGATTGGCGCTTGCTCCCCTGCCGGGCGGCACCATGAATCTCTTCGTTCGCGACCTCGGCCTGCCGAACGATCTAAACGCCGCGCTCGACCTTTGCCTGCGCGGCCGGCGGGACAAGGTGGACGTCGCCGCGTTCGATGGGCGCGTCTTCGTCAACAATGTCGCGTTCGGCGCCTACGCGGCGCTCGCCGAGGGCCGCGAGAAAATGCGCGCGGCCGACGCGACGACGGAGAAGATCCGCGCGATCGCCGAAATCGCCTACGCCGCAGCCGACGGCGCGCCGATCGGCATGCGGATCGAACTCGATGGCGACGTCGTCGACGTCGAAAGCAATTTTCTGATGGTTGCAAACAATCTGTACACCGACGCCGACGCGCTTCGCCCGACCCGCGCGCGGTTGGATGAGGGCGTGCTCGGGGCCTACGTCACGCACAGCCGGAACGCCGGCGACTTTTTCTCGCGCGTCGCTGAGGCGATGAGCGGCGATCTCGACGCGTCGCGCGACGTCGACGTGCGGCGCGCGCAACGCTGCCGCGTCGTCGTCGACCGAGACACCGTGGCGGCCATCGACGGCGACCCGGTGCAGATCCCACGCGGCGAGGTCGCGCTTCGGATCCTGCCTAAGGCGCTGACCGTCTTGCGTCCGTAACGACGCCCCGGCGCATTTGCCGACCGCCTCCGTGACGGCGTCGGCGGCGGCGCGCTCGGCGTTTCGGCGACCAGACGGGCCGCCCGGCGGTCGCGCGCATCGCCGTGGTCATGCGCTGCGCCATGCGCGCTCGCCGCGCACGCGAAGCCGATCGTGAGAACGGCGGGCGCGCGGGGGCCTTGCGCGAAGCCCATAGGCGCGCAGTCGTGGTACGACATCGCCCATAACGCGAGGCCGTCACGGCCAAGGGCCCGAATCAGTCGGCCGCCCGTCAAGCCCGCCGGAACGGAATGGGCGCAAACCCCTTTACAAAACAACCGCTTTGCGACCGGATATAGGGCGACGCGCACCAGCTAACTTCCAGGGGATCCGCTTATGTTCATCGGCCGTTTCGCGGCGCTCGCCGCCGCCGCGATGATTTCTTCGCACGCCATCGCCGGCGACGGCCCCGACATGGAGATCGGTTCGGGCGCGCGCGCGTTCGAGCAGCTCGGCCAGGAACTGCCGACGCCGAACGTTTACCGCACGGCCTCCGGCGCGCCCGGTCCGCAATACTGGCAACAGCGCGCCGACTACGACGTCGAGGTCGCCCTCGACGAGGCGGCGAAGCGCATCGACGCTTCGGAAACGATTACGTATACGAATAATTCGCCCGACGCGTTGCGCTATCTCTGGGTGCAGCTCGACCAGAACCGGTTCCGCAACGACTCGCTCGCCCGGCGTTCCGAGACCGCGGAAAGCGCGGGCACACGCCGCGCCGACGTCGTCGAAGGCGATTTCATTTCGTACAACGCGCTTCGGCGCGACCAGGCCTTCGACCGCCGCGACCACGGATTTGAGATCAAGGGCGTGACGACCGGCGACGGAGCCGACCTCAGCTACGCCGTCGTCGACACGATGATGCGGGTCGATCTGCCCGCGCCCCTCGCGCCGGGCGAAACGACGGCGCTTCGGGTTTCGTGGGGCTTCAACATCATTGACGAGGCCGCCATGGGCGGGCGCGGCGGCTATGAGCGCTTCGACGACGACACCTACATTTATTTCCTCGCCCAGTGGTTCCCACGCATGGCGGCCTATACGGACTATGGCGGCTGGCTGCACAAGCCTTTCCTCGGCCGCGGCGAGTTCACGCTGGAGTTCGGCGACTATGACGTCGCCATCACCGCGCCGGCGGACCATATCGTCGCCGCGACCGGCGTTCTTCAAAACCCTGAGGAGGTCTTGAGCGAAACGCAGCGCGAACGGCTCGCCGAAGCGCGCGGCCGCGACAAGCCCATGTTCGTCGTCACGCCCGAAGAGGCGCTCGCGAACGAAAAGGAAAAAGCGTCCGGAACGAAGACGTGGCGCTTCACGGCCGAGAACGTCCGCGATTTCGCCTGGTCGTCGTCGCGGAAATTCGTGTGGGACGCGATGGGCTTCAAGCAGGACGACGAGGCCAACCCCGAAGTGCTCGTCATGTCGTTCTACCCGAACGAAGCCGAACCCGTCTGGTCGCAGTATTCGAGCCACGCCGTCGCCCACACGATGGACGTCTATTCGCGCTTCTCCTTCGCTTACCCCTACCCGACCGCGCAGTCCGTCAACACCTGGGAGCGCGGCGGCATGGAGTATCCGATGATGACGTTCAACGGATACCGTCCGACCAAAGCCGAAGAGGTCGACGAGCGCACCTATGCGCGGCGGATCAAGTACGGCCTCATCGGCGTCATCATCCACGAGATCGGCCATATCTATTATCCGATGCCGGTCAATTCCGCCGAACGTCAATGGACGTGGATGGACGAGGGCCTCAACACGTTTCTTGAGTACGTCGCCGAGATTGAATGGGAGGAGAACTTTCCGGCGTTCGGCGGCAAGACGAACGTTCTCGACTACATCACGGAATACATGACCAGCGAGGCCCAGGTTCCGATCATGACGCAATCGGATTCGATCCTGCAGTTCGGCCCGAACGCCTATTCCAAACCGGCCGCCGCGCTGACCGTGCTCCGGGAGACCGTGCTCGGCCGTGAGCTTTTCGATTTCGCCTTCCGCGAGTACGCCCAGCGCTGGAAGTTCAAACGGCCGACGCCGGCTGACTTCTTCCGGTCGCTCGAAGACGCCTCGGGCGTCGACCTCGACTGGTTCTGGCGCGGCTGGTTCTATTCAACGGACCATGTGGACGTCGCCATCGACGACGTGCGCGAGTACAAGATCGCCGATAACGATCCGGAGAAGGAGTTTCCGGAGAACCGGAAACTGAAAGCGGCGAACGAGCCCGAACCGGTTATCCAGAAGCGCAACCGCGAAGAAGGGCTCAAGACCTATCTCCAGCGCCATCCGGAGCTCGCCGACTTCTACAATGAAAATGACGAGTTCACCGTCTCGAACGCGGATCGCAACGTCTACTGGACCTTGCAGAACGCGCCGGTGGAGGACGGCGGTCTCGAGGAATGGGAGAAACAAGCCCTCGAGCAGGCGGTGAAGGATGACGACTTCGTCTATTTCGTCGATTTCTCGAACGTGGGCGGGCTCGTGTCGCCGCTGCCGCTCGCCATCGCCTTCAAGGACGGTTCGGTCGAGGAGCTGATGATCCCGGCCGAGATCTGGCGGCGCAACGCGCACAAAGTCACGAAGCTGATGATCCGCGAAAAGGCGATCGCGTCGATTTCAATCGACGACAAGCACGAACTGCCGGACGCCGATCGCCAGAACAATCACTACCCGCGCCGCATCAAGGCCTCTCGCCTGCAGGCGTTCAAGGCCGAGGACGAGACGCGGAATTTGATGCGGGACATGTTCGAAGAACTGTTGGCGGAGCAAAAGGACCGTCCCAAGACGGGCGGCGCGACGCAGATCCCGCTGAAGCCCACGGAAGATGACGGGGGACGGCGGTGATCCCGCGGGCGATCCTGGTTCTTTTGGCGATCGCGACGGCGCCGCTCGCGGCGCGCGCCCACGACGCGAACTTCGCGCTCACCTCGGTCGAGTGGAACCGCCGGGCCAGCGCCGTGGAAGTGATCCACCGCCTGCACGCCCACCACGCGCTCGACTCCGCGACGGCCGAACTGGGGCGCGGCGCCGAAGGTTTCGCGAGCGCGGAAAGCCTCGCCGCCCTCGGCCTTTACATCGCGCAGCGCTTCGCGCTCGCCGACGCCAGCGGCGCGCCGATCGCCCTCGAATTCATCGGCGCCGAGATCGAGGGCGACTACATCGTCGTTTATCAGGAGGCGCAGCTTCCAGCGCCGCCGACCGCGCTTCGCGTACGCAGCGACATTCTCGCCGACCTCAGTCCCGACCAGGTCAATCACGTCAACGTGTCGATCGACGGCGAAAAGCGTACGCTTGTATTCGACGAAAGCCGGCGCGGCGCGTTCCTGACTTATGAGACGCCCGAACGCGACGCAAGCGCAGCCCCTGCGGACTGATCGCGACGCCAGCGACGGAGCCGACCGAGACGGCGTCGTCGGAGGCGGCGACGGCAGAGTCCTTGACATCAGATGCCGTGACATGGTTGCGACGACGCCCTCTTCCGACGCGCCCCCCCAATCAGGGCGCGCGAACGCCGCGCCGGACGATCTTTCGCAGAAAGGTGCGCTAGCGGATGGAGCGGCGTCCAGGGCGGCGGCCAATGGCTATTGGTCCGCGAACGTGCGCCTGCTTCTCGGGCTTCTCGCCGTCTGGTTCGCGGTCTCCTTCGGCGCGGGCATCCTATTCGTCGCCGAACTGAACGCCTTCAGCCTCGGCGGCTATCCCCTCGGTTTCTGGTTCGCCCAGCAAGGCGCGATCTACGTCTTCGTCGGGCTGATCTTCTTCTATTCGGCCCGCATGAAACGCATCGAACGCCGGTTCGGCGTCGATGACGACGACGCGTGAGGAAAGGAGCATGAGCACGCAGCTTCTCACTTACATCGTTGTCGGACTTTCCTTCGCGCTTTACATCGGCATCGCCATCCGGTCCCGCGCGGCCTCGACCAAAGACTTCTACGTCGCGGGCGGCGGCGTCCACCCCGTCGCTAACGGCATGGCGACCGCCGCCGACTGGATGAGCGCCGCCTCGTTCATTTCAATGGCGGGCGTCATCGCGTTCGCCGGCTATGACGGCTCGGTCTACCTCATGGGCTGGACCGGCGGCTACGTTCTTCTGGCGCTGCTCCTCGCGCCCTACCTGCGCAAGTTCGGCCAGTTCACCGTGCCGGACTTCATCGGGGAACGGTACTACTCCAAGACCGCCCGGGTCGTCGCCGTGGCCTGCCTGATCGTCATTTCGTTCACGTACATCGCCGGCCAGATGCGGGGCGTCGGCGTCGTATTCTCGCACTTTCTGAACGTTCCGATCACCATTGGCGTCTTCGTCGGCATGGCCGTCGTCTTCTTCTACGCCGTGCTCGGCGGCATGAAAGGCATCACCTACACCCAAGTCGCGCAGTACTGCGTCCTGATCTTCGCCTACATGGCGCCCGCCGTCTTGATCTCGATCCTGATCACCGGCAATCCGATCCCGCAGCTCGGCCTCGGCTCGCCCGTCGCCGACGGATCGGGCATGACCGTCCTTCAGAAGCTCGATACGACGCTCGTCGATCTCGGTTTCGACCCCTACACACTCGGTTCGAAGTCAATGGTCGACATGTTCGCGATCACGCTGGCGCTGATGGTGGGCACGGCGGGCCTGCCGCACGTGATCGTGCGGTTCTTCACCGTGCCGAAGGCGTCCGACGCGCGCAAATCCGCCGGCTACGCGCTCGTCTTCATCGCGCTCCTCTACACGACCGCGCCCGCCGTCGGGGCCTTCGCGCGGCTCAACTTCATCGAGACCGTCAACGGCTCGACCTATGCGGAGACGGCGGAGAACGGCGGCGCGCCGACGTTCTTCAAGACCTTCGAGAACATCGGCCTCATTGCGTGGACGGACAAAAACGCCGACGGCAAAGTTCAGTACGCCGCCGGGGCGCCCTTCGTCGGCAAGCCGAAGTTCACGGACGAACGCGGCGCCTCCGGCGAACGCCTCGTCGCGAACGAGGCGACGACCAACGCCAACGAAACCTACGTCGACCGCGACATCATGGTTCTCGCGAACCCGGAGATCGCCGAACTGCCAGGCTGGGTCGTCGCGCTCGTCGCGGCGGGCGGCATCGCGGCCGCGCTGTCGACGGCCGCCGGCTTGCTTCTCGTGATCTCCGCATCGATCAGCCACGACCTCCTAAAGAAGACGTTCACCCCAAACATCTCCGAACGCGGCGAATTGCTGGCCGCGCGCGGGGCGGCCGTATTCGCGATCGCCGTCGCCGGCTATCTCGGCGTCAATCCCCCGGGCTTCGTCGCGCAAGTCGTCGCGCTCGCGTTCGGCCTCGCTGCGTCATCGCTCTTCCCGGCGATCCTTATGGGGATCTTTTTCAAGAAAATGAACAAGGAGGGCGCGGTCGCCGGCATGGTCGCGGGCCTCGCCTTCACGATCGGTTACATCGTCTACTTCAAGTCCCCCTGGTTCGGGGGCGTGAACGCGCCGCGGAACTGGCTGTTCGGGATCTCGCCCGAGGGGATCGGCTCCGTCGGCGCGGCGCTCAACTTCGCCGTCGCCTTCATCGTGGCGCGGATGACGGCGCCAACGCCGAGCCGGGTGCAGGCTCTGGTGGACGACATCCGGATACCCGCCGGCGCCGGCCTCCCCCGCGCCCACTGACCATACCTCGCGACAAACTTGCGCGAACGCGACGGACGAGGGCGAAGATCACGGTCAAAAGCGCGGCGCCTGCGCCTCGAACGCCTTCCCCCGCAGCCAACGCCGCCCGACGCCGAGAAGCCCGCGATCATCCGCATGGTCGACGCCTAGCTACGCGCCAAGGATCAGACGGGAGCGTCGGCCGAGCGTTTTTTGAGCGACGATGACGACCGCCCACGAAACCAACACGGCGGCGACCGCCGCGACGAACGTCAAGGCGAGCCGCTCAGCGCCGCCAGGGGGCTCCGTCGTCAACCCGCCGACGACGCGAACGATGGGCCGCAGCGCCGGCGCGTGAACGAAGTAAATCCCGAACGCGGTCGTGGCGGCGTAGGTCAGGAACGCGTCTCGACGTCGCCGCGGCGTCAGGCTCCACCGCCGCATCAATGTGAGCAGCAACGCCGCCAGAGCGAGCTTTTGAACGTAGTAAAGGCTCTCGCGCGCCGACACCGGGCCGACATAGTCGAGCCCGCCTATGTAAAGCGCGTAAAGGGCGGCCGTGCTCGCCAACGCCGTCGCGCCCAACGCGGCTTTGCGGCGCTCGAACGCGTCCATCCAGCGCTCGAGGTCGAGCCCGATGAGAAGACCGAGCATGTAAGGTCCTGCGAAGTAAAGAAGCTGCGGCGCGGTCACGTCCGTACCCGTACGAGAAAACAGGAGGGGCGCGGCGATGAGCGCGACCGCCGCCCACCGCGCCTCAGGCGCCCTCGCCAAGGCGAACATGGTCGGCGTCAAAGCATAGAGCGCGAGAATGACCGGAATGTACCAAAGCTGATTCCACGCATCGCCGGTCGCGCCCGCGAGAAAGATCGCCGCAGGCAGCTGGCCAAGGTCGCCGCCCTGGCGGAACGACATCAAGATCGTCAGCGCCGTCGACACGACGAGATAAGGCGTCGCGACGTAAAGAGCGCGCCCCTTCAAAAAGCCGACAAAGTCGCGATGCGCGAAAATCCGAGCGTAGAGGATGCTTGAAATTAAAGTGAAGTAAATCGTGGCGTTATGAAAAAAAATGTCGATGGTCGCGAAGGCGAGATCGCTGTCCGCTATCGGTTCGGCGTATCCGCGGTTGAATAGGGCGCGCCCGGCGTGGAGAACGACGATCTGCAAGATCGCCGCGCCGCGAAACAAGTCGAGAAACGCGACTCTTTCCCCGCTGGCGGGCGGCTTAGCCGCCGCCGCCACGCCGCCTGGCGCCTCGACTTGTGTCAACGCGGGTCTCCTGATAGACGGCGGCGATTGCGTATTGGTCTTAGAGCGAATTAAGTTCATTGCAGTGGCGAATATTCAAGTGCAAAGTTCGCCGCCGAAGCGTTCTGCTGAACTGACGGATGCGGAAACGCCGCATGAGCGGCCGTCTCATCAACGCCCGCTTATCGTGGATCTGGACGGGACGTTGACCCCCGCCGATACGCTCGTCGAGGCGGTTATCCGGCTTGCCGCGCGGCGGCCGTTGGCGTTCGCGCGCGCGCTCGTCGCCCTTACGCGCGGCCGCGCGGCGTTCAAACGCGCCATCTTCGACATTGACGGGTTCGATCCAGAAACGACGCCCTATCGGCCAGAGGTGGTGGCGTTGGCGCGACGCGCGAGAGCGGCGGGGGGCGGCTCCCACCTTGTCACCGGCGCAGACCAACGCGTCGCCAACGCCGTCGCCGACCATCTCGGCGTTTTCGACAGCGCCGTGGGAAGTTCCGGAGACGTCAACCTGACCGGCGCGGCGAAGGCCGACTATCTTCGGGCGCGCTTCCCCAACGGTTTCGCCTATGTGGGCGATTCATCGGCCGACCGACCGGTGTTCGCGGCCGCGACCCAGCGGGTCGTCGTCGCATCGCCGGGCCGCGCCCAACGCCTGCTGGGCGCGTCGCCGGATGCGAGCGAACGGATCGTCGACGATCGCGCGACTTTCGCCGACTGGATCAAGACGCTCCGTATACACCACTGGGTCAAGAATCTGCTCATTTTCGTGCCATTGGTTCTGAGCCAGCGTTTCATGGAGGCCGAGGCCGTCGCAGCCGCCGCCGTCGGCTACGTCGCGTTCGGCTTCGTCGCGTCGGCCTGCTACCTGTTCAACGACCTGTTCGATCTCGACGCCGATCGCGCCCACCCGCGAAAACACCGCCGCGCGATCGCCGCCGGCCGCATCCCCGCCGCGCGCGCCCTGACGTTCGCGGTCGCCGGCGCATGCGCCGGCCTCGGGGTCGCCGCCGCCATAGACCCCGATTTCGCGAAATGGGCGGCGATCTACTTCGGCCTCGCGATCGCGTATTCGCTCAAGTTGAAGCGCATCCCGCTAACGGACCTCTTCGTCATCGGCTTGCTTTTCACGCTGCGCCTCGTCGCCGGCATGACCATTCTGGACGAGCCCGTGTCGTTCTGGCTGACCAGTTTCGCGTTCGCGTTCTGCGCGTCGCTGGCGTTTGCGAAACGAACGTCCGAACTCGCGCTTGCGCACGCGAACGGCGACCCGGCGCCTTCCGGCCGGGGATACCGCGTCGACGATCGGCATTTGCTGACCGCGTTCGGCGTCAGCGCGGCGATCGCGGCCATGATCGTCATGTCGCTGTACTTCCAATTCAAAGCGATGACGATCGGACACTACGACGACGCTGAGTGGCTCTATTTCATCCCGCTTGTGCTTTTTTCGTGGACGATGCGAATCTGGGTCCGCGCGCACCGCGGCGAGTTGCGCGACGATCCGATCATTTTCGCGCTCAAGGACCGCGTGAGCTGGCTGCATGGGGCCGCGATCGTTTTGATCTGGCAAATTGCGGACAAACCCGGTTTCCCGGGATGACCGGCGCCGCGGAGGGCCTGGGCGCGCGGAGCGGTCGCGCATTGCGCGCCGCTGGCGCGTGGGGACGCGCGCACGGCGCCGAACTGGCGTACGGCGCCGGCGGCGGCGTCTTGCTGGCGGCGATCTTTTCACGGATCATGAACTACGCGCTGCGCCGCGACGAACACCTCTACGTCGCGCCCGCGTCGTTGCTGCGCGATTTCGATCTATATACCGACTTTTTCTACAATCACCCGCCGGTCTCCGCCTGGGCGTTCCGGGCGGCCGCGATCGCGACGGGCGAGACGTCTTTCATCGTGTCGTCGCGTTTGTTCATGTTCTGCGTCTGGTTGGCGATAGCCGCCGCCGTCGCGTTCGTCTCATGGCGCTTGACCCGCTCGCGCCCCATGACGGCGTTTCTGACGCTTTCAATTCTGTCGAACGACGTCTTCCTCACCGTGACCGGCATGGCGGCGACGAACAATTTTCTGTCGTTGCCACTGATTTACCTCGGCGTCAGCGCGTTCGCGCTGGGCGTCGCCCAGCCCGATCCGCGGACGTTCTTCGGCGCGGGGCTCGCCTTGGGCCTCGCCGCGTCGGTAAAGGTCAGCGCCGCGGTCGTCGGCCCGGTTGTGTTCGCGTGCGCTCTGTTTTCTCCGGCCGCGCTCGACGCCGCGCAGCGTTTACGCGTCGTGGCCGCGCCGGTGGCGCAAGGCGGCCTGCTCGGCGCGGCCCCGGCGCAGGCCCATGTCGCCCGCGCGCCCGAACAAACGTTCGCCCATCTCCTTTCTTGGCACATCGGTCCGCACCGGGCCTATTGGGCGACGCAGCCGGAGAATTCGTCGCTCGAAGCCGCGATGGGCGTCATGTCGAAAGCGACGCTCGCCTACAGCGTGTGGACGACGGGCGCCAACGCGCTCCTCATCGCCGCAGGGGTTCTGTTGGCGCTCATGGTTTTCGCTAGCCGCCGCGCGATTGCGCTCGACGGGCGCATCGTCGCCGTGACGTTGTCGATAGGCGCGCTCGCCGCCGCCGCTTTTTCCCCGACGCCGGGTTTTCCGCAGTACTATGCGCCCCCCGTCGTGCTGGCGCCGCTGCTGATGGCGCTTTTGTTCGCGCGCCTCGACGCCGACGCGCAGGCTCGGGCGCGACCCGCCTTTATCGCGCTTTCGGTCGCGCTCGTCGTCGTCAACGCGCCGCGGCTGACGAAAGACCTGGCGCGCCTACCCTTCCCCGAACGCTGGACGACGGTCGCCGTCCACAATAGCGGCCTGGAGATCGCCGCGCGGATGGCGGCGGCCGGCGCAGACGGCAAGGTCGCGACCTTCGCGCCGATCTACCCGCTGGAGGGCGGCCTCTCCGTATACCAAGAAATGGCCACGGGTCCGTTCGTCGTGCGCACGACGCCCTTCATGTCCGAAAAGCTGGCTCGCCAATACAAAACAACGTCGCCGGACAAGCTTTACGCGCTGCTCCGCAACGACCCTCCGGGCGCGTTGCTGCTTGGCGTCGACTACGATCTCGAAGCGCCGTTGCGGGCCTATGCGCGCGACGAAGGCTACGAGCGGGTGGAGGATTTCGCCATCGACGACAGAGACGGCGTCGCGCGTCTTTATTTGCGACGACCAAAAGACGAAAGCGCGCCGAACTCGTAAGCGTGCGGTCGGCGACGAGCGCCCGCGTCGCCGCCTGACGTTCAGTGGCGTGCGGATCGCCGTCGATTAGCGGAAGATCGTCGTCGAACGCTCGCTCGTCCGCAACGTAACGATCCGTATGCCTTGCTTTTCCATACGCCGCGGCGGGCGATACGCTCCATCCGTCGTTCCGGCGACGCACGACGCCGTCGCCCCACCCCGCAGCGCGGCGAGATCACGGCGTACACATTGAAAACGCGCGAAAAACCTCCGGCGTCGCTCAACGACGGCTTCTATTCGCCGCGTCGCGAGACGCCCGGCGCTGAGCCCGGCCGGAGGGCGCAAACCTCATCTTCGGAAAAGCCCGTAGGCGGCGAAAAGACGGATCTGCGCCGCTTGTTTCAGCCGCTTAAAACTTCTATTTCTAACGCCTGATTAGAAACCTGAACCGGAGAAAAGGAACGACCATGGCGATCACGGAAGCCGAATTGGACGCCGCGCGCAAAGCATGGGGAGACGCGTTGATCTCCATCGCAAAAGCGTTCGAGGCGGATGGGATCGACGGCGCGCGCCGCGTAGCGGAAGACGTCCTGGACGCTGCGTATGGTTACAATCTTGGCCCGGTGTTGTTCAAGCCCACGCTGGCGAGCGGCGAGAAAACGTTCCGCCCAACGAGGAAAGGCGCGCTCTCTTACTTCGTCGGGCATGACGACGATTTTCCGCTCGTCGGCGGCTTCGGCATAAGAGGGTGGCGAGAATGCACGTCCGACACCGCGGCGCACTTTATCGAAGGCGACGTCGCGATGTGGATGGGCTGGGTCACGATGACGGATAAGGACGGAAAGGTGACCAAGGTCGACAAGAGTTGGGGGTACAAAAAGGACGCGGAGGGCGCGCTTCGGATTGTGCTCCACCACTCGTCTCTTCCGTATCAGCCGTAACCTCGGAGCCGGCGCCGGGTCGCATCGGCGCAGATCTTCCCGTGGGGGACGGCGACACGCGACGGGTCGATCTAGCGACCCGCGCCTCTCCGTCTCCGCTCGGGCGGCGGGTCGAGCTTGCGACAATGCGCTTCGCTGAGCCCGCCTCTCCGCTTAAATCGTTCCGGCGCCATTGCGCTTGAAAGCCGGACGTACAAACGCCGGTCCGCAGGACGAACGCACCCAAGTCGCTGACGCCGACCGACGCCGGGACGTCGCCAGCGCGGTCAGGCCCCTGCTCGAGCGCGCATCGTCTCGAGCGCGCATCGTCAGGGGGCGCTGGCGCAGCGAAGCGCCGCGACGTATGATGCGTCAACGAACGGTCCGCGATCGCCGCTCGACGCGGGGCGGGATCCAAAGACCTCGTCCGACAGCCGCGCGAGACCCCAGTGACGAAAGTAACGCCGGTCATTCTATGCGGCGGGTCCGGAACCCGCCTGTGGCCCCTTTCCACTCCGGGCCGCCCGAAACAGTACCAACGCCTCGTCGGCGACAAGACCATGGTCGAAGAGACGGTCGACCGGTTTCGGTCGTCCAATATCGTTGCATTTGCGAGGCCGACGATCGTCGCGTCGGCGCGGCACCGGCATCTGATCGCCGCGCGTCTACCCGGCGTCGACGCCATCCTTGAGCCGATGGGCCGGGACTCCGCGCCGGCGATCGCGGCGGCGAGCCTTGCCGCCGCACCGGACGATCTTCTTCTTGTTTCGCCTGCGGATCATCACGTCCGCAGGCCGCTCGATTTCCATCGGCGCATCGCCGACAGCATACCCGCAGCGCAGGACGGCAAACTCGTCACCTTCGGCGTCACGCCTGATTTTCCGGCGACAGGCTATGGATACATCGAAGCCGCGGATGACGACGGCGGCCCCGAAGAAGTCAGGAAAGCGGCGCGCTTCGTTGAAAAGCCGGACCGCGAAACCGCCGCGGCGTATGTGGCGTCGGGACGGTTCTTCTGGAACGCCGGCGCGTTTTTGTTCAAGGCCGGCGCGATGGTCGAGGCGCTTCGCACGTACGCGCGCGACGTTCTTGACGCCGCGGAGCAGGCGCTCGAGGGCCTTCCCGACGGGCCGACCAAAGTCCTCGACGCCCGCGCATTCGTTCAGGCGCCGAAGATCTCGATCGACTACGCCGTGTTCGAACCGGCAAGCCGCGATGGCGCCGTCGCCGTGGCGCCGTCCGACATCGGATGGAGCGATATCGGCGATCACCTCGCGCTGCACGAGGCGCAACGCGACGCGCCCGCCATCGAACGCGGACCCGCCTACGCGGCGGCGTCACAGAACGTCTTGCTCGTCTCCGACGGCCCATTCGTCGCGGCGGTCGGACTGAAGAACGTGGCTGTCGTCGCCAACGCGGACGGCTTTCTCGCGTGTGATCTGAGCGCGGCCCAGAAGGTCAAAGAGGTTGCGGAGATCGCGCGCGGTTTCGGGATCGGCGCCCTATTGCCGAAAGCGACAAGGGATCGCGTGCGGGCGTGGCTGTTCGACGACGCGCTGCCGCTATGGTCGGCGATCGCCTGGGACGAGGCCCATGGCGGGTTCAAGGAGGCGGTCGCCCTCGCCGCGCCCCACGCCGAAACCGCCGACGTGCGACGGGTCAGGGTTCAGGCGCGCCAGGTTTACGCTTTCGCGCACGCCAGGGTCCTCGGCTGGCCGGGCGACGCCGAGGGGCTCGTCCGCCGGGGCGTCCGGCACTTGACCGAGAAGTGTTATCGGCCCGGCCGCGGATATGCGCATCTGATCGATCGCGAGGGAAAGGTTATCGATCCCCGAACGGATCTTTATGATCAGGCCTTCGCGCTGAACGCGTTCGCCTGGGCCCATCGCGCGCTTGGCGACGCGTCGTTTCTGGAGCATGCGCGCTCGCTCGTCGACCTCATCGACGGGCGCCTTCGGCGGCGTGATGGCGCGTATGCGGATGACGATCGCTCAGGCGATCCGGCGGACGGGCCTCTGCGCGCGAACCCGCACATGCATCTGCTGGAGGCGTTTCTCGCCCTTTACGAGGCGTCCCAAGACCCGGCGTTTCTCGATCGCGCCGAAGCGATCGTCGAGCTGTTCGAGCGGCGGTTCTTCGATCCCGCCTGCAACTGCGTGCGGGAGCATTTCAACGCCGACTGGTCGCTCAACGCCGAGAAAGGCGACTTGATCGAACCGGGGCACGGCTATGAATGGGCGTCGCTATTGGCGAAATTCGATCGGTACAGAGAGCGCGACACGACGAGCTGGCAGCGGCGGCTCGTTGCGGGCGCAGACGCTATCGGTCTGAAACCGGCGGGACCGTTCGCGTTCAACGTGGTGTCGCCGGACGGCGAGGTCGTCGACGGCGCGCGCCGCCTCTGGCCCCAGACCGAACGCCTCCGCGCGCGCCTCGTTCGCCCGAACCGTGAAAGCCTTACGGACGCGGCGGGCCTCGTCGACGCCCTGTTCGCGACCTACCTCGCGGACGCGCCCAGGGGTCTGTGGATGGACGCCTACGGACCCGACGACGCGCCCGCGGCGCGCGACGCGCCCGGCAGCATGCTCTACCACCTCGTCGCGGCGTTCGCGCCCATCATCGATCCCGACAACGCCTGAACCGCCGACCGGCCGTTCGAGGCGCCAAACGTTTGACAGTGTGCGATCGTAAAACGCGGCGCCGGGGCCGCGCGCCGAAAGAGGAACAGTAATGGCAAGTTGGAAAGGCGTTGATGGTGCGGTCGAGAGGTCCGATTCGCTCGGAATTTTCGCCACTAAACCATTGATTTAATTGGCAAGCAACTTCCTAAGAAACTCTATTAACGCTTCGCGCGTGTACGAATTTGGTAAGACAATCCGACAACCAAAGCAAGCCAATCTGACGTGTCGAACGTTGCCGAACGATTTTATGCTGATCCCCAAGAGATGCGGTTTTTACAGTCGGTTAACCATACGGATGCGGTGATAGCACCTATACAATCACCGCAAAGCGCACCAACCTCTGCGGCACGATCCGAGGGAATAAAATGCAAAACACCTCACACGCAGTTATGGCGCAGCGCGTCGAAGCCAAAGACAGCCTCGACGATTTTCCAACGCCCCCCTGGGCAACGCGCGCGTTGATCGAACATGTGATCAAAAAGCCAAAATCGTTGAGGCAAATGTCCTGCCTTGAGCCGGCTTGCGGGCAAGGTCACATGGCGAAGGTACTCAAAGAGTATTTCGGGGAGGTACAAGCGTCAGACATAGCAGCTTATGGGTATTCTGATCAAAAGGACTTTCTGAGAGCCCCATTTTCAGCCAAGAGCTTTGATTGGCTGATTACGAACCCGCCGTTTAAATCCGCGGAAGAATTTGTCTTGCGCGCGCGCGATTTGGCGACGAAGGGAGTCGCAATCCTTACACGAACAGTATTTATCGAGAGCATTGGACGATACGATAGGCTTTTTTCAAAAACACCGCCGGCTTACTTTGCCCAATTCACGGAACGCGTGCCTATGGTAAAAGGGCGGCTCGATAAAAAAGCATCCACGGCTACAGGCTATTGCTGGCTCGTTTGGCAAATCGATCGTAGTGAAACAAAAACTGAAGTTGTCTGGATCCCTCCTTGTCGAAAAGCCTTGGAAAAAGATAATGATTACGAAATGCCAAGCCCAAATTCTTTAGCAAGAAAATCACGGAATGCTCGCCTGAGCGCGTAATCTAAAGGATTTGATAAACTTTAGCTCCGCAAATATAGTTACTTAAGCAGCGGGGCTTAGGAATGACGTATTTCGATCGTGTAATCCCCATCGTAGACGATACGATTGAGAAGCTCGCACGGAAAGAATTTGTCGAGGACCCAATTGCTGGTCCTTTGTTGTCCGCGCAGACGAGTATCATCAGCTCTGCTTATAAGCGCCATGGGAAAATCATCGAAGCCGCGATGATCGAGGGACTCAGAGATAGCAACCGCTTTGAGGTCTGGAGCGAAGCGGCCTTTAAGGTCTCAAAAGCAGCCGATACTCTCATTGGACTAATGGAAGATTCTGATTTTCCAGAGGCAACACTTCCGTACGGTTACACGTGCCGCACTGTTCAAATCGACCTAATAGCTTACGATCACACTGACCAAGTGCTCGGAGCGTATGAAATCAAGCGTGGCAACGGCCATCATGATTCCGGCAAACAACGTTCAATGAAACGCGACTTGCAGGCTATTCAAATTCTATTGAAAAACTACGGGGCAACATTCAATAAGCCCGCTGAAACTGCTCACTCCAGGATTATCTTTTATTATGGGATGCGATCTATCCCACGACCGTTTTCCTTAGTTGGCGAGGAGCTGGACGATCATTTCGGTTATCCGATTCAAGAAAAAATTGAGAAGGTCAACGAGTACTTTCGGACACGGCTTTTCGAAATTTTGTCTCGTTTAGAAAGCGAAAGTAAAGCACGAATGTAGCTTCAGTAAGGGTTGCTGCAGTTAACCCCCTGTGCCTACCCCCGTTGCATCGGGGTAGCATCCGGACCGCTTTGACATAAATCGCCCCGGAGCTTGTTTGTCATATTGATATTCCCTTGGAAGACCCGCCGGAGGCGTGGTCGATAGCGTCAAGCGACATTCCCTCGGAGCCGACACCTCCAGAACACCGACGCGCGCATGCGTCAGGCATCCTGAAAGGACCGGAACGAAGTGGAGGACGGCGAAGCCGTTGCCAAAGCGAGCACGGTGGCGCCATTTTGTTTGACCGAATCGAAATTAGTTTAGGTTATAATTTTTGAAGCTACGTTATGTATTCAAGTTGGTAAATTTAATTCAACGTCAGCGATCCCGCCCCTCGATGCCGACGGCCGGCTCGCTGCGCGCTCATGCCTGTCGACTTCCGAACCATCAATGCGCCAACTGTGGAATTCCACCGGTTGATCGCAGCTGCTTGCCGGCCTCTCGTCCGTTGAAGGCGCCGCAGCTGGCCTGAAGACATGTATTTCCAGGAACAGCGCGAAAACCATTCGCGGCCGCCCGATCCGGGCGGCGGCGGCGCCAGAAACCGAAGCGCGAACAAATTAAGTCAGGAAAGCGTTGATGGTGCGGTCGAGAGGACTCGAACCTCCACGGATTGCTCCACAGCGACCTCAACGCTGCGCGTCTACCAGTTCCGCCACGACCGCACTTTCGCCGCGCGCGAGACGGGCTCGCGCTACGGAGCGTGGGGCTTAGCAAAAGCCCCCTCGCCGCTCAAGCCGCCTCGTTCGGCGACCGACCGCGCGCCACGCTTAGGATCTCAATGGCCACTTTTTCGCCGCGCAGGCGCACTTTGGCCGTGGCGACGCGCGCGTCCCCCGCGCGCACCTCAAGCGGCGCGTCTACCCGCCGGCCGAGCGGGATCACGGCCCCGCGCTCCAGCCGACGCGCAGCGCCGAGCGGCATATCGACGGCGCCGATCAGAACCGTTAGGTCGAGCGGAATGCGCTCCACCGATATGCGATCGCCTTTGCCCATCGGCCCCCTCGCCAAGCCGCGCGACGCCGTCGACGCGGGCCGGCGGCGGACGCGGTAAAGTTGTCGCAAACGTTCATTAGGTCGAGGTTAAGCGGCTCGCTGCGCCTCGACGCGCCGGCCGAGTGGGCCCGGAGCGACGGCCTGACGCCATACGTCAAGGCGGTCGCCGCGATGGAGAACCGCATCGACGCCATCCGCCGCGGGGACGCCGGCGAACTCGTCTGGCTTCTCCAGCATCCGCCGCTCTATACGGCCGGCGCCAGCGCCGACGCGTCGGACCTCAGGGACCCCGACCGGTTTCCCGTCCATCGCGTGCGCCGTGGCGGCAAGCACACCTACCATGGGCCCGGACAGCGGGTCGCCTATGTCATGCTTGACCTCAATCGCCGCGGCCGCGACGTGCGCGCGTTCGTCGGCGCCCTTGAAGACTGGCTCATCGACGCGCTCGCCCGCCTCGGCGTCACGGGGGAAACGCGGGCCGACCGCGTCGGGGTGTGGGTCGACCGCGACGCGCCGGACGACGCGCCGGCCAGTGCGCGCCGCGAAGACAAGGTGGCCGCGATCGGCGTGCGCTTGCGGCGCTGGATCAGTTTTCACGGCGTCGCGCTCAACGTCTCCCCCGATCTCGAACACTTCGACGGCATCACGCCCTGCGGCGTCGACGATCCGCGTTTCGGCGTCACCAGCCTCGCCGCGCTTGGCGCGCCGGCGACGATGGACGTCGTCGACAGGGCGCTGCGCGCCGCGTTTGAGGCGACGTTCGGGCCGACCGCCGACGCCGAACCGCCTCTTCCCTAGCCGTCACCGACGGCTTGATTTTGCGCGCGCCGGGGAACGCCCTTATCTGTAGACCGAATTGGAACGACAAAGAGCAAGAGGCCATGGCCAAGACATTATTCCCTTACGCCTTGTTTTCGGCGGCGCTGATTTTCGGAGCCGTCGCAGCCAGCGCGCAGAACGGATCAACGTCCGATGCGCCGGCTCAAGACGATCGCGCTGAAGAAAAAGCGGCTGAAGAGCCGGCCGATAGCGACAACGTCGCCGCATCGCTCAACGCCGCGCAGCGCTTGAAGCAGTCTTACACCTTAACGCGGACGGTCGACGGCGAAGTGGTCGAGCGGGAGAGCCGCGAAATCGCCGTCGACGACGACTCGCCGACCCGGCCGACCGAAGCGGGCGTTCCGGCCCTTGAGCGCCTGAAAGCCGACTTCGACGGCGAAACCCTGACGCGCCGGGAGGCCGTCGACGCCGCGCGGCTCGACTTCGCGCTCGCAGACAAGAACCGCGACGGCGTTATGTCCGCGGACGAATTCGACGGCCTCGCCGCCATCTGGCGCACGCGCGACGCAATCGCCGATGCGAGCGGGCGCGCGCCCGCGGCGACGCCGGTCGAGCCGTTTCCGACGCTGGCGTCGCAAGACTTCCTCGCCCGGTTGATGGCGGCGTTCGACGATAGCGACTCTGACGGCGACGGCGTTCTGCGTGGGGAGCAACTGACGTCCTACGGCGCGGCGCGTTTCAATGCGCCGGCGATCGATCCGCGCCCTCGCGAGGACGCGCCCGCCACGTCGGCTCTTGAAACCGAAGGCGGCGCCTAAA
This sequence comes from Parvularculaceae bacterium, assembly GCA_050331095.1. GTDB lineage: Bacteria > Pseudomonadota > Alphaproteobacteria > Caulobacterales > Parvularculaceae > MED-G105. The sequence continues at coordinate 136,408 of JBHJHE010000010.1, read as the reverse complement.
GCGCTGGGCGTTCGGCCTGGGCCGGGAGAAGACCGTCTCAGGCGCTCAATACAAGGAATCCAGAGCATCCGACCTATTCAATCAGTAGACGGGGCGCTCTGGATCGGCTCTTTCAGGAGGAACGCGGCGGCGGCGAAGCTCCGGCGCCGATCCGCCCGCCGCGCCGCCGCCTCTTCGTCCGCGCCCCAACGTTCAATCTGAAAGTCTTCGTCCACATGTGCGGCGCGCCACGCCGCGTCAGGATCGATTGCAGCGATTTCGCCTGCGGCCCAGTCGGCAAGCGCGAACGCGATCGCCGCGGAGCCGGTCAGTTCGGCGACTTCCGTCAGCGCGACGAGCGGACCCGAACCGAGCCCGTCGGCGCGCGCCGTCGCCGCCGCGCGCGTTTTTTCGGGTTGCGCGACCGCGGTGACGCCTCGCGTCGAGCGAAGCTCCAGGCCGGCGGCCGCCGCCCGGTCGAGGATCGGATCCCAGGCGTCCGCCTGTCGCGCGACGAGCGCCGGCGGCGAGGACGCGCGGTAGCAAATCAAGTCCGTCATCAGATAATTCGTAAGCGTTTCAACCTGCGAACGCCTGGCGGACGCGTCGGCGTCGAGCGCTGCGATCTGCAGCCGCGTCAAAGGCCGCAGCGCAAGGCCGGGCGACGGCCCGTCCTGCTCCGCAACGATGGCGGCCGCGACGTCGCGGGTCGCGGCGAGGAATCGCGCGCCGCCGGGCGTCTTCGCCGGTCGGCCGGCGAAGAGGAGCTGCGCGCCTTCCGGCCCGAGGGACCATTTCGGCGCCTCGTTCACCGCGCGCGGGGCTTTCGGCGCGCCGCGGCGCTCGGCTTCTTCAAGTCCGGCCAGTCGACGCGCGCGTTCGCGTCAAAACCGAAAAACCGCCAGGTGTCGGCCATATGGCCTGTGAGCGGCGCGACGATCGACAGGGGCGCGCCGGTCGCCGGATGGGCGAACCGCATTTCGCGGCAGAAGAGATGCAGACGCGGCGCAACGCCGTCGACGACCGCTTCCGGGCCGCCATACTTCCGATCGCCGACGATCGGATGGCCGATGGCCGCGCAGTGGACGCGGAGTTGGTGCGTGCGCCCCGTAACCGGCTTCAAGGCGAGAAAGCTCGCCGCGCCCGAGACGTCGACGGTCTGAAAATCGGTCAGGGCGAATTTGGCGTCCTCGCCGGCGGCCGGGACCACCTTCGCGCGCCCCTCGTCGCCCCGGGCCATGCGTTTGGCGACGTCGAGGCGGATCGTCCCTTCGCGCGGACGCGGCGCGCCCACGGCGAGCGCCCAATAGGTTTTCTCGACGTCGCGTCCACGGAACGCTCCGGCGAGCGCCGCCGCCGCCACGCGCGTTTTGGCGACGACGAGAACGCCGCCGGTGTCGCGGTCGAGGCGATGCGTCAGTCGCGGCCGATCGCCGTTCGCCTCGCGTGCGGCGAGCATCCCGTCGACATGGCGCGTCGTCTTGCTGCCGCCCTGCACGGCGAGCCCAAAAGGCTTGTTCAGCGCGATCAGCTGCTCGTCTTCGTAGATCGTCATGTCGCGAAGACGCGCCGCGTCGGCCGGATCGCTCGTCCGCTGAGATCGCCGGCCCGGGGCTGACGCCAGGGCCGACGCTGGGGCCGACGCCGCTTCCGGCAAGGGCGGCACGCGAACTTCTTCGCCGGCGGCGACGCGCCGGCTGGCCTTAACGCGGCCGCCATTGACGCGGATCTGTCCTTTACGGAGCAGTTTTTCGAGCGCGCCATGGCTCAGCGCCGGGTAATGGGCGCGAAACCACCGGTCGAGGCGCAGGCCGTCGTCCGCCGGAGCGACGCGCCGCGTTGCGACGCCGCTCATCGCACGAACCTCGCAAGCGCCGCCCCGGCCGCGAACGCAGCGAACGCCGAGACGACGCCGCCCGCCGCGTAGAGCCCGGCGGCAAGCGCGCCGCGGTCACGCCACAGCGTGAAGGCGTCGAGCGAAAACGTCGAAAACGTCGTGAACGCGCCAAGGGCGCCGATCGCGAGAAAGGCGCGCCACGGATCGTTCGGCGCGCGGTCGAACAAGATCGACGCGACGACGCCCATGGCGAACGAGCCCGACGCGTTGACGAACGCGGTCGCGATCCAGGCGCCTCCCTCGAAGAACGCCGCATTGAGGCGGACGACGCCGTAGCGCGCCAGCGCCCCGACGGCGCCGCCGGCCGCCACCGCGAGCGCCGCCGCCCATTCGCCGTCGGCGGCGATGCGCGCCGCGCCATTCATGAGCCCGCCGACCGTTCGGTCTCGGCGCGAAACGGCGCCGCGAGGAGCCCTGCGAAGGATCGATCGCGCGCGCCCTCGACGCCGATCGGCATTCTCGGCGTACGCACCGTTCCGCTGCGCGTCCCGAAGACCCCGTCCCACCAGGAGAAGAGCGAACAGAAATTGGAGTCCGTGTCCGCCCGGACCGCATGGTGATGGACCCAGTGGATCGACGGCGTCACGACGACTCGCGACAGGGGCCGCTCAATCGAAGGCGGCAACCGCCAGTTCGAATGCTGAAAGGCCGCGCAAGCGAACAGCAAGAGTTCGTAAACCACCACGTGGGCGAACGGGATCGACAGGGCGAGAAGCGGAATGAGGCGCAAGGCGCCGGAGAGCGCCACCTCGCCGACATGGAACCGGATCGCCGACGTCGCGTCGAGATGCTCGTCGAGATGGTGGGGCGCGTGCAGCCGCCACATCGCCGGGACGCGGTGGTAGGCGCGATGCAACGCATACGTCCAAAGATCGAGGATCAATACGTCCGCGATCAGCGTCGCAGCCCCGGACCACGACGCCGGCCGCTCCCACGGCGCATTGGCGTCGGCCCACAACGCGAGCGGCAGGAGGATGAGGGGCGAGGCCGCATAGGTCATCGCGCCGAGGCCTACATTCTTCGCCACCCGCCACGAAACGACGGGCGCCGGAACCGCGGCTGCGACGCGCTCGAGGATGACGAGGGCGGCGAAAACGCCGAACGCGATCGCGCCCTTCGCCTGCAAGGCCGGTTCCAGCGTCATGGCGCATCGGCCTTGATGGTCGACGTTCGCTCGGCCCGCGCCGCCCGCCAGGCATTGAGACGGTGCGCCATGGCCGCCTCGGCCCCGACGTCGCGCGGCTCGTAAAACTCAGAACGCGGCAGACCTTCCGGAAAATAGTCGAGCCCGGCGAACGCGTCCGCCGCGTCATGGTCGTAGACGTAGCCCGCCGTGCGCCCGAGCTCCTTCATCAGACGCGTCGGCGCGTTCAACGCGTGCGGCGGCGGCGGCGCGGCTGCCGTCTCCCGCGCGGCCGCCTTGGCCGCCTTGACCGCCATATGGGCGCGGTTCGACTTCGGCGCGGCGCCGAGATAGGCGACGAGTTGTCCGATCGCGATTTCGCCCTCGGGCTGGCCCAGAAACTCGTAGGCGTCGCGCGCGGCGACCGCGAGCGACAGGGCGTGCGGGGCGGCGTTGCCCACGTCTTCCGACGCGACGACCACGAGCCGGCGCAAGAGAAACCGCGGATCTTCGCCGGCGACGAGCATGCGCGCCGCCCAGTAAAGCGCCGCGTCCACGTCGCTGCCGCGGATCGATTTTTGGAGGGCGCTCGCCAGATCGTAATGGGCGTCCCCTGACTTATCGTGGATCGGCGCGCGCCGGGACGCCGCGCGCGCGAGCGCCGGTCCGTCGAGCGGCCCGCCATCGTCATCCGCCGCGGCGGCGATCGCGATCTCCAGAAGGTTGAGCGCATAGCGGCCGTCGCCGTTCGACAGGTGGATCAGCGCCGCGCGACCGTCGGCCGTCAAGGGCGTCGGCGCGCCGAGCACGGCCTCGGCGCGGTCGAGGAGCGCGGAAAGATCGTCCGCTGCAAGCGGCTTAAGGACGACGACCTGAGCGCGCGACAGGAGCGCGCCGTTCAGCGCGAAGCTCGGATTTTCCGTCGTCGCGCCGATCAGCGCCACCTCGCCGGCTTCGACCGCGGGCAGGAGGGCGTCCTGTTGGGCGCGGTTGAAGCGATGGATCTCGTCGACGAAGAGCGCCGTCGCCCGCCCCGCCGCGGCGGCCGCCCGCGCGCGATCGAAGGCTTTTCGCAACTCCGCGACGCCGCCCGCGACGGCGGAGACGCGTTCGAGCCGCGCGCCGGCGGCGTCAGCCATCAGGAGCGCGATCGTCGTCTTGCCGACGCCGGGCGGCCCCCAGAGGATGAAAGACGACAATCGCCCGCTCGCCGCCATGCGCCGCAGCGGCCCGTTCTCGCCGAGCGCGTCCGACTGGCCGACGACGTCGTCGAGCCGCGTTGGGCGCAAACGATCTGCGAGCGGACGAAGCGGCGCGTCCGGCCCGCCTCCGTCCGACCGCGTCGCGTTTCGCCCGGTTTCGACGCGCGCGGCGTCCGCGAAGAGATCCGCCGTACGATCCATCAGCACCGCCGGCCCCGTTCGGTCGTGCACCAGCCGACGACGCGCCCGCCCACGTCAACCTCCAGGTCCCACCGCTGAGCGGTCGCAAGACGCCGTTCGAGATCGGCGGTCGACGTCACGTCGCGTCCGTTGAGGGACAAAATGCGGTAGCCGCGTCGCAAGCCCCGCCGCGCCGCGAAGCTGCGCCGCTCCACGTCGACGACGATGACGCCGTTCAACAGAGGATCGAGGCCGACCTCTTCGTTGAAGCGCGGCGACAAGTTGGCGACGACGACGCCGCTCATCGGGTGTGGGCCGTCGAGCGCGCGTTCGTCGGGCTTCGGGTCCTCCGGCGGCAAATCGAACGTCACTTCGCCATCGCGACGCTTGCCGTCGCGCACATAGGCGATCGCCGCCGTGTCGCCCGGCTCCTGCACGCCGACGCGGTAGCGCAATCCCTCCGCATCGAGGATCGGCTCGCCGGCGAGTTCGACGATCACGTCGCCTGATCTCAACCCCGCGCGCCGAAACGGTCCGTCATCTTACAAATCATTGACGATGGCGCCGGCCGGCCGATCAAGGCCGAGCGCTTTGGCGAGGCTCGCGTTCACCGTTTCGGTGGAGGCGCCGGACCATGGCCGCTGGATCTCGCCGCCGCGCAGCGCCGTCGCGATCACCTGGCGCACAAGCCGCGACGGCACCGCGAAGCCGATGCCGTTGGAGCCTCCGGAGCGCGAATAGATCGCCGTGTTGACGCCTAGAAGCCGGCCGTCGACGTCGACGAGCGCGCCGCCCGAATTGCCCGGGTTGATGGCGGCGTCGGTCTGAATGAAGAACTGGTAGGAGGCGTCGTCGCTCGCCGTGACGGCGGTGCGCGCTAAAGCCGAGACGATCCCGCTCGTCACGGTTTGTCCGACCCCGAACGGGTTTCCTATCGCAAGGACGAGATCGCCGACCTCCGCGGCGTCGGAGTTCGCGAATTCGAGGAACGGCAACGGCTCGCCCGCCTCGATCTTAAGGACGGCGAGGTCCGTCCTCGGATCGGCGAGGACGAGTTCGGCGCCGAACTCCCGCCGGTCCGCGAAGACGACCTTGATCTCGCTCATGTTCTCGATGACGTGGTTGTTGGTCACGACGACGCCGTCGGGACTGACGATGACGCCGGACCCGAGGGATGTCGTCTCGCGCGGTCCCACGCCGAAAAACCGATCAAAAAAGGCGTCGCCCGTGGAGCGCCGGGCCTGGCCGCGGGTGAAAACGTTGACGACCGCCGGCGCGGCGCGTTCGACCACCGGCGCGAAGGAGGCCCTCGCCTCCTCCATCGACGTCGGGACGAACCTCGGGGCCTCGATCGCGTCGCCGTCCATGTCGGTCGAGACGAAGTCGGTCGAGTCGAAGCCAGTCGAGACGGGCCCCTCGGCCGCCCCTTGGGCCGCCCCCTGGGCCGCATCGGCGCCCGGGCGCGCCGCGCCGCCGCACGCCGTGAGCGCGAACGCCAAAGCCGCCAAAAAAGTCCGAAAAAACATCACCGCGCCTCTGTCGTGTCGCCGCCAGCCGAATTGGAAATCAGTTCCGTCGCAAAATAAGCGACGTTTTCGGTCGATCAACGCGCATCCGCGCCACCGCCGCGCAAGGCCTCTAGGCCGGCGTCGAGCGCGGCGACGTCGCGAGCGAGCGCGCGACGCATCTTGCGCACGCGGTCTTCGATGGCCTCGCCGCCCCTGACGACGCCCTGGGCCGCTTTGTCGACATCGTCGAGCAACGCAGCCTGCTTCTCGACGCCGCGCACCGCGCGCGTCATCGCCTCCAGGTCGACGCTCGGCGCGTCGTCCGCCGCGTGGGCGCGGAAAGCGAGCGCTCGGGCCAACGACAGACCCGCCCGCAGCACAAGATCGCTCGCCTCTTCTTCGCTGTCCCACACGACGAAGACGTCCTCGCCGAAGCGTTGCAATGGATCGAGGCCCGTCGGCGCGGCGCGCGCGGAATGAACGAAAACGCCGACGTCCGCGCCGCGGTTCTTCCGCGCCTCCTCGATTTCGGCGCGGGCCCGGTCAAGGCCGTAGGACGCGTCCTGCTTCGCTTCGACGACGATTCTCGCGCCGGCCGCAGCTTGTTCGGGGCCGAGCTCGATAACGTAGTCGCCCTTCTTGCAGTTGCGGATGAGCCCGGTCTGGCGCCCGCACGCGACGGCGACGTCGCCGTGTTTCTGGCAAATCTCCTGAACGAAGCCGAAGAGCGCCGCCTCGATATCCTCGCCATGGGCGCTCGAGCGCAGGGACTCCGCCTTGCGGGCCGCCATGTCGGTCAGGCGCTCCATGACCGCGGTCTGAAACTCGGCGTTGTTCTTGGCGAGCTCGTCGATCTGGCCGCGCACTTCCCGCCGGATCCGGGCGAGCGCCGACCCGTCCTTATCGAGCGAAAACTCGTCGCTGATCTGGCGCTGGGCCTGATCGACCCGGCGGACGAGGCGCGACAAGGCGGAATCCTCCCGGTCGAGCGAGAACTCGGCGACGGCCGAGGCGATCTCCTTGCGCAGCGTCTCGCCCGCCTCGCCGTGACGCGCGACGAGCTCCCGGACGGTGCGCGCAAGAGCGCCGTCGGCGTTGTCGAGGGAGAACTCCTTGAGGATCGCGTCGCGCTGCGCCGTCGTCGCCGCCTCCACCGCCGACGAGACGTTGCGGGCGAGCCCTTTCTCCGCCGCCGGGTCGACGGCGCGCATGATCGGGCTTTCGGGGCCCAGATGGCGCGCAAGGGTCTGCGCAAGCGCCGAGCCGTCGCCGGCGATCTGCGCGCGTAAGGCGGTTTCGAGGTCGCCGTCTTTTTTCACAAGCCTTTCAACGCGTTCGCTAAAGCGGCCTGAGTGCGGATCGAAGTAGTCGCCGAGGGCTTTGGCGACGTCGCGGGAGAGACCGTCGCTGTGGGCGGCGAGCCCTTCGCGCAGGCCCGCAAGCAAGCGCTCGCCCTCGTTGCGGACGCGCTCGACGTCTATCCGCCCTTCGGCCTGGCGCATCGCCATGACGCCGATCTTGAGCGCGGCTTGGGCCACGGCGTTGCGCCGGCGCCCCTCCGGCGCGCGCATGAGGCTGGCGACAATGTCGGGATCGTCGATCTCCAGCTCCAGCCGCAATCGCGCCGCCGACGCCTCACCGACCGCCGACGCGCCCGGATCGTCATCGTCGTCGTCTCGAGCGGTCTCCAGAAACATGTCGCCGTCTCCTTCCGAACCGAACTTAAGGCTCGATTCCAACGCCCACGCCCATTAGAACAAATAAAGAACGCGAACGGCAACAAAAAAGCGGCCGACAAGGGCCGCTTTTCGTCGCCAGCGCGCCGACCGCGCGATCCGGATATCGTCGCCTTTTAGATATCGTCGTCGTCGGCGTCGTCGAACTCCGCCGTAGGGCCGGAGTCCTGACCCTTGGCGTCTTCGTCGCGGTCGACGAACTCGATGACGGCCATCGGCGCGTTGTCGCCATAGCGAAAGCCCGCCTTCATGATGCGGATGTAACCGCCGGCTTGCGCCGAGTAGCGCGGGCCAAGGGTCTCGAACAGCTTCTTCGCCATGCCCTCGTCGCGCAGGCGCGAGGCCGCGAGGCGGCGCAGGTGCAAGCGGCGCCCGCCGTCGACGTCGGCCTTTTTCGCAAGGGTCACGAGGCGCTCGACGATCGGCCGCAACTCCTTCGCCTTGGGCAAGGTCGTCGTGATCTGCTCGTGCTTGATCAGCGCCGCAGCCATATTGGCGAACATCGCTTTGCGATGCTCATGGGTGCGGTTGAGCTTGCGGTGCGCGAAACCGTGGCGCATGTCGGTTCTCCCTCGCGACCGTCACCGGGGCCGCGTCTTCGTTGTCTACTCGTCGTACTTCTTGGCGAGATCTTCAATATTGTCCGGCGGCCAGTCCGGCACGTCCATGCCGAGATGGAGCCCAAGGGTCGCCAGGACTTCTTTGATTTCGTTCAGCGACTTGCGGCCGAAGTTCGGCGTGCGCAGCATCTCCGCCTCGGTTTTCTGGATGAGGTCGCCGATGTAGACGATATTGTCGTTCTTCAGGCAGTTCGCCGAGCGCACGGAGAGCTCGAGCTCGTCGACCTTGCGCAGGAGCGCCGGATTGAACGGCAGCTCTTCGCGCTCGGCCGACCCGACTTCCTTCTTCGGCTCATCGAAATTGACGAAGATCTGGAGCTGGTCCTGGACGATGCGCGCAGCGTAAGCCGCGGCGTCCTCGGGCGCGACGGAGCCGTCGGTTTCGATGTCGAGGATCAAGCGATCATAGTCGAGCACCTGGCCTTCGCGCGTGTTCTCGACGCGGTAGGCGACGCGGCGCACGGGGGTGTAAAGACTGTCGACGGGAATGAGCCCGATCGGCGCGTCCTCCGGCCGGTTGCGGTCGGCGGGAACATAGCCCTTGCCGAGCTGCACCGTCATTTCCATGCGGAAGTTCGCGCCCTCGTCGAGATGGCAGATCATCTGGGTCGGGTCGAGCACGTCGACGGCGGCGTTCTCCTCGATGTCGCCGGCGGTGACGAGGCCGGGCCCCGTCTTTTTGAGGACGAGGCGCTTCGGCCCTTCCGCGTGGCTGCGAAGCGCGAGTTGCTTCACGTTAAGGACGATGTCGGTCACGTCCTCGCGCACGCCGGGGATCGACGAAAACTCGTGGACGACGCCGTCGATCTGGATCGACGTCACGGCGGCGCCCTGCAAGGACGACAAGAGCACGCGGCGCAGCGAGTTGCCGAGCGTCAGCCCGAAACCGCGCTCGAGCGGCTGGGCGACGATCGTCGCGCGCCGCGACGGGTCCGCTCCCGGCGACACTTCGAGTTTCGACGGCCGGATCAGTTCGCGCCAGTTTTTCTCAACGACGGTCATAGGTCTCCATTCGCCTTAGGCCCCGGCGCGGTGCGCGCGGCGGGACGAGATTGTCGACTATCGGGGCGCGTCCGCCCCTCGCTCCGCTTTGACCGGAGCCTCGGCGTCAAACGCGCCGACGCTTGCGCGGCCGGCAGCCATTGTGCGGGATCGGCGTCACGTCGCGGATCATGTTGACCGTCAGGCCCACCGACTGCAGCGCCCGCAAGGCGCTTTCGCGACCCGACCCCGGCCCGCGAATTTCGACGTTCACGGTCTTGAGGCCGTGCTCCATCGCCTTCTTCGCCGCGTCTTCCGCCGCCATCTGGGCGGCGTAGGGCGTCGACTTGCGCGAGCCCTTGAAGCCCATGCCGCCCGCGGACGACCAGGAGATCGCGTTCCCCTGTTCGTCGCTGATCGTCACCATCGTGTTGTTGAACGACGCGTTGACGTGGACGACGCCCGACGTGATGTTTTTGCGCTCGCGGCGGCGGACGCGCTGCGCGGTGGGTTGTTTCGCCATCGATCAGTCCTTCGTGCGCGCCGGTCGGCGGGCTTTTCGTTACTTCTTCTTGCCGGCGATCGGTTTCGCCGGGCCTTTGCGCGTCCGCGCGTTGGTGTGCGTGCGCTGGCCGCGCACCGGCAGACTGCGCCGGTGGCGCAAGCCCCGATAGCAGCCCATGTCCATCAGGCGCTTGATGTTGACCGCCACCTCGCGGCGCAGATCGCCCTCGACCGTGTAGCCGGCGTCGATCGCCTCGCGAATCTGGAGAACTTCGGCGTCGGACAATTCGTTCACCCGACGCTCGCGCGGCACGCCGACCTTCTCGCAGATCTCCTGCGCCTTCGACGGTCCAATGCCGTGAATGTAGCGCAGGGCGATCTCGACGCGCTTGTTCGCAGGAATGTTGACGCCAGCGATGCGGGCCATGGCCGCTCCTTCAACCAAATCGATAAACGCCGATCAGCCGCGCCGCCGGATTTCGGCGCGCGGCGCGCCTAAACGCTTATTTTCCTCGACGAGCGCGAGGAATTACTTCGCGCGACGCGCGCGCGTCAACTCTTTTCGCCCCACGGCGAAGGATTAATGCGCCTTGCCCCCGAAGAGGCGCGACAGGAACCCCATCAGCCCGCCGGACGGCTTCGGCGCGTCGGTCTGCGACCCGCTAAACTCGGTTTCGGCCGCCGTCGGCTCGGCGGCGCGCGCCGGACTGGCGGCCGAAGCGTCGGCCCGGTCCGGCTCGGCCTCCGCAGCGGCCGGCGGGACGGCCGACGGTACGGCGGCGGCGGCGCCGAGGACGGCGCCTGGAGCCGCGTTGGGCGGCCCCGCGATTTCGACGAGCGCCGCGTCGATGTCGGCGGCCACGGCCTCGACCGGGCGCATGCCGTCGATTTTGCGAAGCTTTCCCTGAGCCTCGTAGTAGGGAATGACCGGCGCGGTCTCGTCGCGGTAGACCGACTGTCGCTTGCGGAACGTCTCCTCGTTGTCGTCGGCGCGCACCGTCTCGCCAGCGGCTTCGGCGTCGGCGACGCGCTTTTTCATCCGCTCAAGGAGCGTCTCCTCTTTCGCGATGAGCTCGATCACCAGATCCAGCGAGCGGCCTTCCTTCTCAAGCGCGCGGTCCACCATTTCCGCCTGGCCGAGCGTGCGCACCGCCCCGTCGAGGATGAAGCCGTTGGCGCAGTCGGGCTCTTTGATCCGCGCCGTCAGCAGCTCCTCAATGATCTCGTCGGAGACAAGGATCCCGTTGTCGATCAATTCCTGGACGCGCTTTCCAAGCTCGGAGCCGGACTTGGTCTCGGCGCGCAACATGTCGCCGGTGGAGAGTTGCGGGATGCCGCGCTCGGCGACGAGGCGTTTCGCCTGTGTGCCTTTGCCGGCGCCCGGCGGCCCAAGCAGTATGAGGATCATTTCCGGTTCCCCCGCAGCTTCGATTTCTTGATCAGGCTCTCATACTGCTGGGCGACGAGATGGCCCTGGATCTGCCCGACCGTATCGAGCGTGACGGAGACGACGATCAGCAGCGACGTGCCGCCGAGATAAACCGGAATGTTCGAATACTGAGACCGCACGACCTCCGGCAGCAGACACACGGCGGCGAGATAGGCCGCGCCGATGACGGTCAGGCGAGTGACGACGTAGTCGAGATACTCAGCGGTGCGCGGACCGGGCCGATAGCCCTGGATGAACCCGCCGTATTTCTTGAGGTTGTCCGCCACGTCCTCGGTGTTGAAGACGACCGACGTGTAGACGAACGTGAACGCAATGATCAGCGCCCCGTAAAGCGCGATATAGAGCGGGCGGCCCGGCGCGAACATGATCTGCAGCGTTTGCAGCCACTCCGGCGAATCCGTGCCGACGGCGCCGGCGGCCGTCGCCGGCAGCAGCAGGAGCGACGATGCGAAGATCGGCGGGATCACGCCCGACGGGTTGAGCTTCAAGGGCAGGTGCGATTTCTCGCCCTGGGTCATCCGCATGCCCACCTGTCGGCGCGGATACTGGACGACGATGCGCCGCTGGGACCGCTCGATGAAGACGACGAAATAGATAAGCGCGAGCGCCATGACGATGACCAGGAGGCCGACGCCGCCCGGCAACGACGCGCCGCCCGCCCCGGAGCCTTGCCCGAGGGCGAAAAGGCCCGCCGCCGCTCGCGGCAGCTCCGCGACGATGCCGGCGAAGATCAGAAGCGAAACCCCGTTGCCGACGCCACGCGCGGTGATCTGCTCGCCAAGCCACAGGAGAAACATGACGCCGCCGACAAGGGTCACAGTCGTCGTTGCAAGGAAGAACGGGCCCGGACTGATGACGACGGGCACGCCACCGCCGCTGCCGCCCTGGAGGCTGACGGCGATGAAATAGCCCTGAATGGTCGCGAGAAAGACCGTCAGATACCTGGTGTACTGATTGATCTGTCGGCGTCCCTGCTCGCCTTCCTTCTTCAATTGTTCGAGCGTCGGGATCACAGCGGTCATCAGCTGCAGGATGATCGACGCCGAGATGTACGGCATGATGTTGAGGGCGAAGATCGCCATCCGCTCGACGGCGCCGCCGGTGAACAGGTTCAGCGTGCCGAGAAGTCCGCCGGACTGGGACTGGAATTGCTGGGCGTAGGCGATCGGGTTGATGCCGGGGATCGGCACGAAGGTGCCAAGGCGGTAGACGATCAGCGCGCCGAGCGTGAACAACAAACGCTTCTTCAATTCCTCCGCCTTGGCGAAGGATTCGAAGGTGATGTTCTGGGCGAACTGCTCCGCGGCTGAGGTCATCGGCTCTCGCCCTCTTCGGTCGCTGACGACGCGTTCGGCGTCGCTTCAAGCGTTGCATGTGGCGGCCGCGCGCGACGACCGCAAGTCGGCCCGGTCGCCGCCGGCGACAAGCCTTAGCTTGACGCCGCGCCGTCCGCGTCGGCGGACGTCGGCTTTTGCGCCTTCGGTTCCGCGATCGTCACCGATCCGCCCGCTTTTTCGATCGCCGCCTTTGCGCCGGCGCTCGCATGCGCCACCGTCACCTGGAGCGAGGCGCTGATCTCGCCCTCGCCAAGGAGGCGAACGCCGTCTTTCGCGCGGCGCACGACGCCCGCGTCGACTAGCGCGGCGGCGTCGACGGGTTTCGCTGCATCGAGTTTGCCGGCGTCGACGGCCGCCTGGAGCCGGCCGACGTTCACCTCTGCGAAAGCGAGACGATTCGGCTTGTTGAAGCCACGCTTCGGCAAGCGCTGGTAAAGCGGCATCTGGCCGCCTTCGTAGGCCCGGATGCCGGTGACGCCCGACCGCGACTTCTGGCCTTTGACGCCGCGCCCGCCGGTCTTGCCCTTGCCCGAGCCGATGCCGCGGCCGACGCGCGTGCGCTCTTTGCGCGCGCCCGGATTGTCGGAAAGTTCGTTCAGTTTCATGCCTGCCTCCTCTTCAGCATGTCGTCGGCGTCGGTCGGCCCGCGCGGCGTTTCGCCAACGATGAAAGACAGATTGTCGTGCCCCAGCCGCAGATCGGTCAGGAGAGAGATAAGTTCTGCGGTCGCCGAACCTTCGGTCGGCAGCGCGCGAATATGGATCGTCACAGGTTCGACGGACGCCGTCAGCGCATCGCTCAGGCACTCGTCGAACGAGTCCCAATTGTCGACCCGTGCGTAATCCGGAAACCGCAAGGCGCTTCCCACGGCGCGGATGATCTCCGCTTTGGAGGCGCTCGATTTCGCAATAACAATGTCCATCACACGCCTCCTTTCCCATTCGACGCGGCCGCCGTTCTAGCCGCCGTCGTCGCCGTCGCGCCCATCGTCGAGGGCCAAAAACTCCGTAATGGTCGGGCGTATACCACGCGAGACCATTTTCAACGTCGACGACGAGCCGCTCAGCGTTTCGGAGCCCATTCCGCGGCGTCGGGTCGACGTCGTACTCCCGATACTGGCCGCCGACGCGAAGCGTCCGCTCTTTGTTCAAGAACCGCCTTCCGCCGACATAGCCCGCAGGCGGGCGGCCTGTTTCCGCGATCACCCGCCGACCGCATAAGCCTTTTCCGGTATCGGCAAGAGTGGCTTTCCCGTCCGGCTACTCTTCGACCACCTCGACCATGTGGGCGACCTTGCGGATCATGCCTCGAACGGCGGGCGTGTCCTCCAGCTCGCGCTCGCGACCGATTTTGTTGAGGCCGAGACCAACAAGCGTCCGTCGCTGGTCTTCGGGTCGGCGGATCGGGCTGCCCGTCTGGCGCACCTTGATCGTTTTCTTCGCCATGTCTGTCGCTCCTCCGCCGGCGCTACGCCGTCGCTTCGCCGGCGCCAGCTTCAGCGCCGTCCGCGATCGGCGGTTCCGTCGGCGCGTCGTCGCCGCTCGCCGCATCGGCGCCGGAGGCCGCGCGGTCGGCGAGAATGTCCGACACTTTCTTGCCGCGCTTGTTGGCGATCGCGCGCGGGCTTTGCTGGTTCTTCAGCGCGTCGAACGTGGCCCGCACCATATTGTAGGGGTTCGAAGAGCCGAGCGACTTCGCCACCACGTCCTGTACGCCGAGGGTTTCGAACACCGCGCGCATCGGCCCGCCGGCGATGACGCCGGTGCCCGGCGGCGCGGCGCGGAGGACGACCTTGCCGGCGCCCCAACGCCCGTTGACGTCGTGGTGCAGCGTGCGGCCCTCGCGCAACGGAATGCGCACCAGCGTGCGTTTCGCTTCCTGCGCGGCCTTGCGGATCGCCTCCGGCACCTCGCGAGCCTTGCCTTTGCCGAAGCCCACGCGACCCCGCTGGTCGCCGACGACGACGAGCGCGGCGAAGCCGAAATTCTTGCCGCCTTTGACGACCTTGGCGACGCGGTTGATCGCGACGAGCTTGTCGACGAACTCGTCGCGTTCGTCGCGGTCGCCGCGCCCCCGTCTGCGTCCTTCGTCTCGCGCCATGTCGCGTCCTTCCCGTGCGTTAGAAGTTCAGGCCGGCCTCGCGCGCGGCGTCCGCAAGCGCTTTGACCCGGCCATGAAAGAGATAGCCCCCGCGATCGAAGACGACGTCTTTGACGCCCTTCTCGATCGCGCGCGCCGCGACGGCCTTGCCGACTTCCGCCGCCGCCTTGGCGTCCGCGCCATTCGCAAGACCGACGCGCAGCGTCTTGTCGCGCGTCGAGGCCGACGCCACCGTCGTTCCGGCGCGGTCGTCGATGCTCTGGGCCGTGATGTTCTTCGCCGAGCGGTAGACGCAAAGCCGCGGCCGATCGCTGGCGACCTTCTTCAGTTGATTGCGCACGCGGCCCGCGCGCTTCTGTCTCGCTTTCAAATCCGCCATGGCGCTTACTTCTTCTTGCCTTCCTTGCGGAAGATGAATTCGTCCTTGTACTTCACGCCTTTGCCTTTGTAGGGCTCCGGCGGCCGGAAGGCGCGGATCTCCGCCGCCGCCTGGCCGACCTTCTGCTTGTCGACGCCGGTGATGACGATCTCCGTCGGCTTCGGCGTCGCGATCTTCAGGCCCTCCGGCGTCGGAAAATCAATCTCGTGGCTGTAGCCAAGGGCGAGATTGAGCGAGTTTCCCTTCATCTGCGCGCGATAGCCGACGCCGACGAGTTCGAGCTCTTTCGTGAACTCCTTCGACACGCCCTCGACGAGGTTCGAGATCATCGTGCGGCTCATGCCCCACGCCGCGCGCGCGTCCTTCGATTTATCGACCGGCGTGACCGTGACGGCGTTGTCGTTCAGCGCGACGCGGCACGCCTCGACGACCTCGAACGTCAGTTCGCCCTTCGGCCCCTTGGCCTTCACCGTCTGGCCGTCGACCGTCACGGTCACGCCGCTCGGCACTTCGACGGGCTGTTTTCCAATTCGCGACATCGCGAATACCTCTCGCGTTCGATCGGCGATCCGATCAGTAAACCTGGAACAGGACTTCCCCGCCCACATTGGCGCTGCGCGCCGCGGCGTCGGACATGACGCCCTTCGGCGTCGAGACGACGGAGATGCCGAGGCCGTTGCGCACCGACGGCAGGTCCGACACCGACGAATAGACGCGCTGCCCCGGCTTCGAGACGCGCTTGATGTGCGAAATCACCGGCGCGCCGTCGTAATACTTCAGCTCGATTTCGAATTCGGGCTTCTCGCCCTCCTTCTCCACGCGCGAATAGCCGCGGATGTAGCCCTCGCTCGTCAACACGTCGAGGCACCAGCCGCGCAGTTTCGAGGCCGGCACCGCCGTAGACGCGTGCCGGCGCATCTGCGCGTTGCGGATCCGCGTGATCAGATCGCCGATGGGATCGTTTATCGACATTCGTGCGCGCTCCTCACCAACTCGATTTCACAAGGCCCGGAATCTTGCCTTCCGAACCCAATTCGCGCAGCGCCACGCGCGACATTTTCAGCTTGCGGTAAAAGCCGCGCGGCCGGCCGGTGACGAGACACCGGTTGCGGATGCGCGTCTTCGAGGCGTTGCGCGGCAACTCGGCGAGTTTGAGCGCCGCCATAAACCGCTCTTCGGCCGGCGTCGCCTCGTCGCGCATCAGCGCCTTCAGCTTCTCGCGCTTCGCGTCGTACTTTTTCGCCATCCGCCGGCGCTTCAAATCGCGCTCGACCATCGCTTTCTTCGCCATCCGTCGTCCTCCAATAGGCCGGTTTCCGGAACGATCGTCCGGACCTCGCCTGTTTTCGCGCCGCTACTGCTTGCGGAACGGAAAATTAAACTGCCGCAAGAGCTCGCGCGCTTCGTCATCCGTCGGCGCGGTCGTGCAAACGATAATGTCCATACCGAGGATCTTGTCGACCTTGTCGTAATCGATCTCGGGAAAGACGATGTGCTCTTTCAGGCCCATCGCGTAGTTGCCGCGCCCGTCAAAGCTCTTCGGGCTCAACCCCCGGAAGTCGCGCACCCGCGGCAGGGCGATCGTCACAAGACGATCGATGAATTCGAACATCCGGTCTTTGCGCAAGGTCACCTTGACGCCCACCGGCATGCCTTCGCGCAACTTGAAGCCGGCGATCGACTTTTTCGCGCGGGTGACGACCGGTTTCTGGCCGGCGATCAGCATCATGTCGTTGTACGCCGCGTCCACCGCCTTGCGGTCGTTCACGGCGTCGCCGACGCCCATATTGATGACGACCTTCTCAAGCTTCGGCGTCATCATGACGTTCGCGTATTTGAAGGTCTCGCGCATCTTCGCGGCGATCGCGTCGTTGTACGCGGCCTTCAGGCGCGGCGCATAGGTATCGGCTTCAGCCATCGACGACCTCCCCGGTGCGTTTGGCGACGCGGACTTTTTTGCCATCCTCGCCAATCTTGAACCCGACGCGCGTCGGCTTCCCATCGACGCTGAGGGCCACGTTCGACACGTGGATCGGCGCTTCGCGCCGCACGATGCCGCCACGCTCCGTCTGCGTCTGTTTCTGGTGCTTGGTGATGACGTTCACGCCGCTGACCAGCACCCGCTCTTCCTTCGGGTACACCGCGGTGACTTCGCCCTCCGCGCCGCGGTTCTTGCCCGCCAGCACGACGACCTTGTCGCCCTTCTTGATCTTCGCCGCCATGTCGCGCGACCCTTCCTGCAATTCGCTCAAAGAACTTCCGGCGCCAGCGAGACGATTTTCATGTGGTTCGCCGCGCGCAATTCGCGCGTCACTGGGCCAAAGATCCGGGTGCCGACCGGCTCCTTGTTGTGGTTGATCAAGACGGCCGCGTTCTTGTCGAACCGGATGACCGACCCGTCGCGGCGAATGATGTCCTTCGCCGTGCGGACGACGACGGCCTTCATGACCGCGCCTTTCTTCACGCGTCCGCGCGGCATCGCCTCTTTCACAGAGACGACGATGATGTCGCCGACGCGCGCGTATTTGCGTTTCGCGCCGCCAAGCACCTTGATGCATTGCACGCGACGCGCGCCGGAATTGTCGGCGACATCCAAGTTCGTCTGCAACTGGATCATGTCGACCCTCCTGGCCGGAGACCGGCCCCTTCAATTCAAACGACGTCAGCTCTTCGAGCCGAGCCCGATCACTTCCCAACGCTTCAGACGCGATTTCGGCGCGCATTCCTGAATGCGCACGAGATCGCCTTTCTTGTAGTCGCCCGCCTCGTCATGCGCGTGAAATCGCTTCGAGCGGCGGACGGTTTTCTTGAGCAGCGGGTGCGTGAAGATGCGGGCGACGTTGACGACCACCGTCTTCGGATTCTTGTCGCTCACCACCGTACCCTGAAGAATTCGTTTTGGCATCGTTCGTTTTCCTTCACGCCCCGGCCGCGGTCTCGGCCGCCGGCGCCTCGCCCGGCGCGCCGACGCGCTCGCGCATCACCGTTTTGAGCCGCGCGATGTCGCGCCGCACTTCGCGCACCCGCGCGGTTTTTTCGAGCTGCCCGGTCGCCTGTTGGAACCGCAGGTTGAACTGCTCTTTCTTGAGCTGAAGGAGCTTGTCCTTCAGCTGGTCGTTCGTCATGTCGCGGACGTCTCCGATTTTCATCCGTACCGCTCCCTTACTCGCCGATCCGGCTGACGATGCGCGTCTTGATCGGCAGTTTCGCCGCGCCGAGCGTCAACGCCTCGCGCGCCAGCGCCTCGGAGACGCCGTCGATCTCGAACATCACCCGGCCCGGCTTCACCTTCGCGACCCACCGGTCGACCGAGCCCTTGCCCTTGCCCATGCGCACCTCGGTCGGCTTCGCCGTGACCGGCACGTCAGGGTAGATCCGGATCCACACGCGGCCGGCCCGCTTCATATGGCGGGTGATCGCCCGGCGCGTCGCCTCGATCTGACGCGCCGTGATCCGCTCCGGCTCCATCGCCTTGAGGCCGAAGGACCCGAAATTCAGATCCGTCCCGCCCTTGGCGAGGCCTTTGATCCGGCCCTTGTGCATCTTCCGGAACTTCGTCCGTTTCGGCTGCAGCATGACGCCTCTCCAACAACCCGTCCGTTCGCCGACTTACGACGCGCGCTCGCGGCGGTCGTCGCGGCGCATTTGCCCGACCCCGCCCGTCTGCGCGTCGATGAGGCGCCTCTCCTGACCCATCGGGTCGTGCTCCATGATCTCGCCTTTAAAGATCCAGACCTTGACGCCGATCGCGCCATAGGTCGTGCGCGCGGTCGCCGTGCCGTAATCGATGTCGGCGCGCAGCGTATGAAGCGGCACGCGGCCCTCGCGATACCATTCCGTACGCGCAATTTCCGCGCCGCCAAGGCGGCCCGCGACGTTGACCCGGATGCCGAGCCCGCCCATGCGCACCGTCGTCTGCATCGCGCGCTTCATCGCGCGGCGGAAAGCGACGCGGCGCTCAAGCTGCTGAGCGATGTTCTCCGCGACGAGCGTCGCGTCGACCTCCGGCTTGCGGATCTCGACGATGTTGAGCGCGGTCTCCGACGACGTCATCTTCTGCAATTCGCCGCGCAGCTTCTCTATGTCCGCGCCCTTTTTGCCGATGACGACGCCCGGCCGCGCCGTGTAGATCGTCACGCGGCAGCGTTTGTGGGGCCGCTCGATGACGACCCGCGAGACGCCCGCCTGCTTCAACCGCCTACGGAGAAACTCTCGGATCTTCAGATCTTCATGGAGAAGATCGGCGTACGTCGCCGTCGGCGCGAACCAGCGCGAATCCCATGTGCGGTTGACGCCGAGCCGCAGCCCGATCGGATTGACCTTCTGGCCCATCAGGCGGCCTCCTCGACTTCCTTGACCACGATCGTGATCTCCGCGAACGGCTTCATGATGCGCCCGATGCGGCCGCGGCCGCGCGCGCGCCAGCGCTTCATCACCAGGTTCTTGCCCACGAAAGCCTGGTCGACGACGAGCGCGTCGATGTCCAGATCGTGGTTGTTCTCAGCGTTCGCCACGGCCGACAGGAGCACCTTGCGGACGTCCTGCGCGACGCGCTTGCGCGAAAACGAGAGGTCGGCGAGCGCGCGCTCGACCCGCTTGCCGCGGATCATCTGCGCGACGAGATTGAGCTTCTGCGGCGACGTCTTGATCATGCGCGCCTTCGCCATCGCGGCGTTCTCCGAAAGCCGGCGCGGGTTCGCTTCCTGACCCATTACTTCCTCCGCGCCTTTTTATCCGCGCCATGACCGAAATAGGTGCGCGTCGGCGAAAACTCGCCGAGCTTGTGGCCGACCATGTCTTCGGTGACGTGGACGGGCACGAACTTCTGGCCGTTGTAGACGTTGAACGTCAGACCGACGAACTGCGGCAGGATCGTCGACCGGCGCGACCAGGTCTTGATCCCGCCCTTGTGGCCGCCGCCCTGCGCCGCCTCCGCCTTTTGCAGGAGGTAGCGGTCGACGAACGGCCCTTTCCAAATCGCGCGTGGCATATCGCTCTTCCTCCGCTCCCTTACTTCTTGCGGGCGTGCCGCGAGCGGATGATGTATTTGTCCGTCGCTTTGTTGTTGCGCGTGCGCCGGCCTTTGGTCGGCTTGCCCCAGGGCGTCACCGGGTGGCGACCGCCGGACGTACGGCCTTCGCCGCCACCATGGGGGTGATCGACCGGGTTCATGACGACGCCGCGTACGGAGGGCCGCTTGCCCTTGTGGCGGTTGCGGCCCGCCTTGCCGATGTTCTCGTTCATTTTGTCCGGGTTCGACACCGCGCCGACCGTCGCCATGCAGTCGCCGTGGACGAGGCGCACCTCGCCGGACATCATCCGCATTTGCGCCATCGCGCCGTCGCGGCCCACGAGCTGGGCGTACGCCCCGGCGGAGCGGGCGACCTGACCGCCTTTGCCCGGCTTCAGCTCCACATTGTGAACGATCGTGCCGACCGGCATCGCCTTCAGCGGCATCGCATTGCCCGGCTTCACGTCGACTTTGTCGCCGGCGATGATCTTGTCGCCAACGTTAAGCCGCTGCGGCGCCAGCACGTAGGAGAGCTCGCCGTCGAGATACTTCACGAGCGCGATGAACGCCGTGCGGTTCGGGTCGTATTCGAGGCGCTCGACTTTGGCCTCGACGCCGAACTTCCGCCGGCGGAAATCCACCTTGCGGTAGAGCTTCTTCGCTCCGCCGCCGCGCCGACGCGTCGTGATGCGGCCGTGATTGTTCCGCCCGCCTTTCGACGTCAGGCCCTCGGTCAGCGTCTTTTCCGGGTCGCCCTTCCACAAATGGCTGCGGTCGACGAGCACGAGCTGTCGCCGCGAAGGGGTCGTCGGATTGAATGTCTTCAACGCCATGGCGTTCCGTCCGTTCGTTCAGCCGCCCGCGCCGCAAGAGCGCGCGCGGCGCCTCTTAAAGACCCGTCGTCACGTCGATCGACTGCCCGTCCTCGAGCGTTACGATCGCCTTCTTCACCGTCGTGCGCGTGTAGCGCCGCCCGCGAAACTGCTTGTTCTTGCCTTTGACGCGCAGCGTGTTCACCGCCGCCACCTTGACGCCGAAGATCGCCTCCACCGCCGCGGCGATGTCGGCCTTCGTCGCTTCCAGCCGCACGCGGAAGACGTGCTGATTGTTCTCGCTGGCGATCGTCGATTTTTCGGTGATCACGGGCGAAACG
This sequence comes from Parvularculaceae bacterium, assembly GCA_050331095.1. Classification (GTDB taxonomy): domain Bacteria; phylum Pseudomonadota; class Alphaproteobacteria; order Caulobacterales; family Parvularculaceae; genus MED-G105. The sequence goes on along the minus strand of JBHJHE010000010.1, from coordinate 115,248 downwards.
ATCGTGTCGAAATGCTTTTCCGTCTGCGTCATTTGAGGCGCGCCTCCAGGCCTTCCACCGCTGCGCGGGTGAGCGCCAGTTTCTCCCGGCGAAGAATGTCGTAGACGTTGGCGCCGGCGAGCGGCAGCACGTCGATCCCGACGATATTGCGCGCCGCGCGGCCGAAATTCTCGTCGACATTGGCGTCGACGACGAGAACGTTGGCGAGACCCAGCTTTTCGAGCCGGTCCGCCAGCGCCTTCGTTTTCGGGGCGTTGAGCGAGGCGCCGTCGAGGATGACGAGTTCGCCCGCGACCGCCTTCGCCGACAGAGCGTGGCGCAGCGCGAGACGGCGCACTTTTTTCGGCAGGTCGATCGCATGGCTGCGCACGCGCGGCCCGTGGGCCTTGCCGCCGCCGCGGAACTGCGGCGCTTTCTTGTCGCCGTGGCGCGCGCCGCCCGAGCCTTTCTGACGCACGAACTTCTTGCCCGTCGCCGAGATCTCGTTGCGCTCCTTCGACTTGTGCGTGCCCTGCTGACGTTTTGCGAGCTGGTACGTCACCATGCGGTGCAAAATGTCCTTGCGCGGTTCAAGGCCGAAAATGGCGTCGTCGAGATCGATCGACCCCGCTTTTTCGCTGTCGAGATTAAGAACGTCGACCTGCATCATTCCGCGTCCTTCTTCCCGGCGTCCTGCCCAGCGTCAGCGCTGCCGGCCGGCGCGTTGTCCAGCGGCGCGCCTTCAGCGACCATGTCCGCCTCGTCGCTTGCCGGCGGCGGGGAGTCGACGGCCTCGCCAGCCGGGCTATCGACGGCGGCCCGCTCGATCAACTTCGCAGGCGTCGGCGCGTCGTCCGGCATCGGACGTTTGACCGCGTCCTTGATCGTGACCCAGCCGCCCTTCGGCCCCGGCACGGCGCCGCGCACTAGAATAAGCCCGCGGTCTTCGTCGACGCTGACGATCTCGAGGTTTTGGGTCGTGCGACGGCGCGCGCCCATGTGGCCAGCCATCTTCTTGCCTTTAAAGACCTTGCCGGGGTCCTGGCACTGGCCGGTGGAGCCGTGGGAGCGGTGCGAAATCGAGACGCCGTGCGATGCGCGCAGGCCGCCGAAATTCCAGCGCTTCATGCCGCCGGCGAAGCCCTTGCCGATCGTCACGCCGGTGACGTCGACCTTTTGACCTTCGACAAAGTGCGCCGGCGAAATCTCGGCGCCGACGTCCACAAGATTGTCCTCCGTCACACGGAACTCGACGAGGCGCTGCTTCGGCTCGACCTTGGCCTTCGCGAACTGTCCGCGCATCGGACGCGTCGTGCGCTTCGCTTTGCGCGCGCCGGCGCCGAGCTGCAGCGCTACATAGCCGTTCTTATCGAGCGTGCGTTGCTCGACGACCTGGCAAGCGTCGACATGCATCACCGTCACGGGAACATGCTCCCCATCAGGACGGTAAATGCGGGTCATGCCGACCTTCTTGGCGATGATCCCTGTGCGCATCGGTTCTGCTCCCTCGCCCTGCCGCTTACGCGCCGAGGCGGATTTCGACGTCGACGCCGGCCGACAGGTCGAGTTTCATCAAGGCGTCGACGGTTTGCGGCGTCGGATCGACGATGTCCAAGACGCGCTTGTGGGTGCGCATTTCGAATTGCTCGCGGCTCTTCTTGTTAACGTGCGGCGACCGATTGACCGTGAAGCGCTCTATGCGCGTCGGCAGCGGGATCGGCCCGCGCACCTGCGCGCCGGTGCGCTTCGCCGTGTTGACGATCTCCGTCGTCGACGCGTCGAGGACCCGGTGGTCGAAGGCTTTGAGCCGGATGCGAATGTTCTGTTGCATTTGGCGGTGTCGCTTTCTTCGGGTCCGTTGAGGCTTCTTCGGTCGTCGTCCTGCGCCGGGCCGCGGTGAATTCGGAGACAAAAAAAGGCAGGGCGAACGCGCCGGGCTCGCCCTGCCCCGACTTCTTTCAGTTTGCTATTCGACGATCTTGGCGACGATGCCCGCGCCAACGGTCCGGCCGCCTTCGCGAATGGCGAAGCGCAGCTTTTCCTCCATGGCGATCGGCACGATCAGCTCGACGTCGACTTCGACATTGTCGCCCGGCATGACCATCTCCGTCCCCTCTTTGAGGGTCACGACGCCGGTGACGTCGGTCGTGCGGAAATAGAATTGCGGACGGTAGTTCGAGAAGAACGGCGTGTGGCGGCCGCCTTCTTCCTTGGTCAGAATGTAGGCCTCTGCGACGAACTTCGTATGCGGCGTCACCGACCCCGGCTTGCAGAGCACCTGGCCGCGCTCGACCTTGTCGCGGTCGATGCCGCGCAGGAGCACGCCGACATTGTCGCCCGCCTCGCCGCGGTCGAGCAGCTTACGGAACATTTCAACGCCCGTGCACGTCGTTTTCTGCGTGTCCTTGATGCCGACGATCTCGAGCTCGTCGCCGACATTGACGACGCCGCGCTCGACGCGGCCCGTGACGACCGTGCCGCGGCCGGAGATCGAGAACACGTCTTCGATCGGCAGCAGGAACGGCTGATCGACCGGGCGCTCCGGCGTCGGAATGTAGGCGTCGACCTGTTCGAGCAACTCCTTGATCGTGTTCTCGCCGATTTCCGGGTCGCGGCCTTCAAGCGCGGCTAGCGCCGACCCCTTGACGATCGGAATGTCGTCGCCCGGGAACTCGTACGACGAGAGGAGCTCGCGCACTTCCATCTCGACGAGTTCGAGGAGCTCCTCGTCGTCGACCTGGTCAACCTTGTTCAAGTAAACGACGATCGCCGGAACGCCCACCTGACGCGCGAGGAGAATGTGCTCGCGGGTTTGCGGCATCGGGCCGTCGGCGGCGTTGACGACGAGGATCGCGCCGTCCATCTGCGCCGCGCCGGTGATCATGTTCTTCACATAGTCGGCGTGGCCCGGGCAATCGACGTGGGCGTAGTGACGACCGTCCGTCTCGTATTCAACGTGCGCGGTCGAAATCGTGATGCCGCGCGCCTTTTCTTCCGGCGCGGCGTCGATCTGGTCGTACGCTTTGAAGTCGCCGTAATACTTCGTGATCGCCGCCGTCAGGGTCGTCTTGCCATGGTCGACGTGGCCGATCGTGCCGATATTGGCGTGCGGCTTCGTGCGTTCGAACTTTTCCTTACCCATCGTAACCTTCTCCGTCCTGTGACGACTGTCGTAAACTCGTTTCCTCGACGCGCTCCCGCCTAGCCGGCGAGCTTCGCGCGAACCTCGTCCTCCACGGCCTTCGGCACGCGCTCATAGTGGTCGAACTGCATCGTGTAATTCGCCCGGCCCTGCGTCGCCGAGCGAAGATTGTTGACGTACCCGAACATGTTGGCGAGCGGCACCATCGCGTTCACGACGGTGGCGTTGCCGCGCATCTCCTGATCCTGGATCTGGCCGCGCCGCGAGTTGAGGTCGCCGATGACCGTGCCCGTGTATTCGTCCGGGGTCACCACTTCGACCTTCATCACCGGCTCGAGAAGCGCCAATCCAAGATCGCTCTTGTGTTCGCGCATCGCGCCGCGCGCGGCGATCTCGAAGGCGAGCACGGACGAGTCGACGTCGTGGAACGCGCCGTCGTAAAGCTCGACGCGGAAGTCGAGGATCGGGAAGCCCACCAACAACCCCGTGTTGCGGATCGAATCGATGCCTTTCTCGACGCCGGGAATGTATTCTTTCGGGATCGAACCGCCGACGATCTTGCTTTCGAATTCGTAGCCTTCCCCCGGGTCCTGCGGGATGACCCGCATTTTGATGCGCGCGAACTGGCCCGACCCGCCCGACTGTTTCTTGTGGGTGTAGTCGATATCGGCCTCTTTCGTGATCGTCTCGCGATAGGCGACCTGCGGCGCGCCGATGTTCGCCTCGACCTTGAACTCGCGCTTCATGCGATCAACGAGGATATCGAGATGCAACTCGCCCATGCCTTTGATGATCGTCTGGCCGCTCTCCTCATCGGACGAGACGCGGAACGACGGGTCCTCGGCGGCCAGGCGCTGCAACGCGACGCCCATCTTCTCCTGGTCGGCCTTCGTCTTCGGCTCGACGGCGAGCTCGATGACCGGCTCCGGGAACTCCATCCGCTCCAAAACGACCGGCTTTTGCGCGTCGCAGAGCGTATCGCCCGTCGTCGTGTCTTTGAGGCCGACGATTGCGATGATGTCGCCGGCGTAGGCCTCCTTGATTTCCTCGCGGCTGTTCGAGTGCATTTGCAGCATGCGGCCCGCGCGCTCTTTCTTGCCCTTGACGGTGTTCAGGAGCTGCGTGCCCGCTTCAAGCTTGCCCGAATAGATGCGGCAGAAGGTCAGCGAGCCGACGAACGGGTCGTTCATGATCTTGAAGGCGAGCATGGAGAGCGGCTCGTCGTCCGCTGACTTGCGCACGACTTCCTCGTCCGTGTCCGGCAGAACGCCTTTGATCGGCGGCACTTCGACGGGGCTCGGCAGATAGTCGACGACGGCGTCGAGCATCGGCTGAACGCCTTTGTTCTTGAACGCCGAACCGCACAGCACCGGGTGGAACATGACCTCGCATGTGCCCTTGCGGATCAATTCCTTGATTTTCGCCTCGTCCGGCTCCTCGCCTTCGAGATACGCCTCCATCGCGGCCTCGTCGGCTTCGACGACGGCCTCGATCATTTTCTCGCGGTAGTCGGCGGCCTTGTCGGCGAGGTCGGCGGGGATGTCCGCCTCGTGGAATTTCGCGCCAAGGCTCTCCTCCTCCCAGATGATCGCCTTCATCCGGATGAGGTCGATAACGCCTTTATAGTCGCTTTCCGCGCCGATAGGCAGCTGAATGATCACGGTTTTCGCGGCGAGGCGGTCGTGGATCGTGTCGACGGAATTGTAAAAGTCCGCGCCCAGCTTATCCATCTTGTTGATGAAGAACATGCGCGGCACGCGGTATTTGTCGCCCTGACGCCAGACCGTCTCGGTTTGCGGCTCGACGCCGGCGTTGGCGTCGAGGAGCGCCACGGCCCCGTCGAGCACGCGCAAGGATCGCTCGACCTCAATCGTGAAGTCGACGTGGCCCGGCGTGTCGATGATGTTGAGACGCTTGTCCTGCCAGAAACAGGTCGTCGCGGCGGACGTGATCGTGATGCCGCGTTCCTGCTCCTGCTCCATCCAGTCCATCGTGGCGGCGCCATCGTGAACTTCGCCGATTTTGTGGCTCTTGCCCGTGTAATAGAGGATGCGCTCGGTCGTCGTCGTCTTGCCCGCGTCAATGTGGGCCATGATGCCGAAGTTCCGGTAGTCCTCGATTTTATGCGTCCGCGTCATGACGTGTCGTCCCTTGACCCTGCGAATGCGCCGTCGCCGGCGCGCGCGCGCTTGCGCGTCGTTACCATCGGTAGTGCGAGAAGGCGCGGTTCGCTTCCGCCATGCGGTGCGTGTCTTCGCGCTTTTTCACCGCCGCGCCGCGATTCTGCGACGCGTCCATTAGCTCGCCTGATAGGCGGTCGACCATCGTGGTCTCGTTGCGGCTCCGCGCGGCGTTGATGATCCACCGCATCGCCAGCGCCTGCTTGCGATCGGGCCGCACTTCGACCGGCACCTGGTAGGTGGCGCCGCCCACCCGGCGAGAGCGCACTTCGAGCGCCGGCGTGACGTTTTCAAGCGCCTCTTTGAACAGATCGATCGGCGGGCGGCGCAGCTTTTCTTCGATGCGGTCGAAGGCGCCGTAGACGATCTTCTCGGCGGCGGCTTTTTTGCCGTCGAGCATCATGTAGTTCATGAATTTCGACACCGTCTGATCCCCGAACTTCGGATCCGGGTGAACGACGCGTTTCTCGGCGCGGCGGCGACGTGACATGGGCGCGCTCCTTACTTCGGTCGCTTCGCGCCGTACTTCGAACGGCGTTGTTTACGGTCTTTGACGCCCTGCGTGTCGAGGACGCCGCGCACGATGTGGTACCGCACGCCCGGAAGGTCCTTAACGCGGCCGCCCCGGATCAGGACCACGGAGTGCTCTTGCAGGTTGTGCCCCTCGCCGGGGATGTAGCCGATGACCTCATAGCCGTTGGGCAGGCGAATCTTGGCCACCTTTCGAAGCGCCGAGTTCGGCTTCTTCGGCGTCGTCGTGTAAACGCGCGTGCAAACCCCGCGTTTCTGAGGGTTCGCCTCCATCGCCGGCACCTTGTTGATCTTTCGGCGCGGCTTCCGCGGCTTGCGGATCAGTTGTTGTATCGTCGGCATAACGCGTCCAACCCGTTGGCCGAAAACCAACATCGCCGGTCGCGGACGGCGCGCGGGAACGCGCGGCTCGACTGCGCCCTAACGTCGAAAGCGCCCATGCTCCCGATGGAAACCGGACGCTGATCGACAACGATGTTCTTCGGCTATGCTGGCCGCGTTTCAGGGAAATCTGACTGCCGGCCTTCAAGCTGGGCGGGTTCTAATGATCGGCTGGGGGCCGGTCAATACCGTGAACCCGCTGTTTCCGGGCCCGGACGCGCTTTTTTTACGTTTCATGACAACGTGCCTTGATCGCGCCAACGCGTCGCCCGCGCCAGCGCGCGGGCTGGGCCGCCGTCGCAAAGTTTAAGGCTCCCCCGGGCGTCGCTCCGGGTCGCCGCCGCTCATTTCAAATAGAGGACGGCTTTCGCATTGATGCGGCGAGCCGCGTAGTCCTGAAGCCGGCCGACGCGCGCGCGGCGCGCCAACGCCTCGAGAGCGACGAGCCCGAGGCCATAGCGCCTCGATTGCGCGCGGATTCGGAGAAACCGGTTTCGCCAGGTCAACGCCCAAAGGCCGAGACCGCGCGGCCTCACGGGCGACGCCCCCGACGGCAGGTAGCCGCGCGCCGTCAGCAACGGGCCGACTTTCGCTTCTATGAGGCCAAGCTCGCGAACCGTCGCGGTATTGCGCCACTGCTCGACGAGCGAGGGATCCGGCGCCGCATAGGTCGACCGCTGCGGATAGTCGAGCATCGCCGGGTCATAGTCGACGTCCATGAACGCACAGACGCGAGCTAGTTCATCCCGCGGTCGGCGCACCAGGTCCTCGTTGCGCAAAGCGCAAATTCGGTTGGCCTCCGCCATGCCTCGAAGCCGTTCCATCGACTTTTCGGACGCGATCCAGTGATCGACGGCGAAGTAAACGCTGCCCGCCCACCCCATGGCGATCGACGAACGCGCCACGTCGCGCGGGTCGCGCATCAGATGCACGAACCGCGCGTCCGGCGCGATGTCCAGCAGGCGGTCGAAGTTGCGATGCGCGTTGATGGTCAGCGTCGACCCCTCGGCGCGCGCGCGCAGTTGCGAGACGAAGCTCCGCGCGAGGCCGACGCAATCAAGCGTCTCGTCCACGTCCAGCGCGTGCGTTGCGAAGATCCGCGAGCGCCGCAACGTCGCGCGATAGGCCGCCGCCGCGTCCGGCGACGACGGGTCGCTCGGATAATCGGTCAGGAAGTCCATTTCGCCGGGGTTCGACAGGCTCGGATGGCCGTCGATCATCAACCGCAGCAGGGTCGTGCCCGACCGCAACGCGCCGCAAATGAAATAGGTCGGTCCGCGCGCCATTCGTCAAGCCGCCTTTCAATATGTTCGCATACGCTCGACGTGGCGTAGGGACGCGTCTTATGATCGCGTGACATAAACGATCCATCGTTTCGCGAAAACGTCCGCGACGCGATTTTCTGGCGGAGCGCCCATGGCGAAAGACGCCGGCGGCCCGCTCGTAAGCGTCGTCATCGTGACGCGGGACCGCCCTACCCTGGTCGCACGAGCGATCGTCAGCGTTTTCGCGCAGACACACCGCCCGATCGAAGTGCGTCTCGTAGACAATCAGTCCACGACGCCGATAGATCCGCCGCCGGCGCCCAACGGCGTAGAGGTGGTGCGACTGCGTGCGCCGAAACGCCTCAACGCGTCGGCGGCGCGAAACTTCGGCGCCGAAGGCGCGCGCGGCGCGTTCGTCGGCTTCCTAGACGACGATGATTTCTATCTCCCGGAAAAGCTCGCGCGCCAGGTCGCCGCGCTTGAAGCCGATCCGTCGGCCGAGTTTTGCATTATCGACACCGAACGCCGAACGCCGAACGGCGTCGCCGTCATGCGGCTCAACGACCCGAGCGACGTCTATGCGGTTCTACGCTACCGGCCGATACACACGAACAGCCCGCTGATACGAACCGACGTCTTTCGCGCCGAGCGCTTCAACGCGGCGCTGGAAAAGTACACCGACCTTCATCTCACGTATCGCCTTTTCGAGCGCCGCAAGTGCGTGAAGGCCAAAGGCGTCGGCGCGGTCTGGACGTACGACAATCGCGCGGACCAGATCACCCGGACGGGCCCGCTCGCCAAGCTCCGCGACCTGGAGCGGAGCCGGCGGAACTGGAAGATCATCTGTGACGACTTCGCCCATCTGATCGGCCGGCGGAACGATTTGCGCCGCGCCTATTTCGGAAAGCTGGCCGTCTTCAGCCTATTGACCTTCCGCCTGGGCGACGCGCTGCGCTACGCCGCCCGAACGGCCCCGCGATAAAAAAACGTCGCCGCGGCGTATCCGGCCGCGGCGACGCTTCGCTTTCGACAATGACGACGACTTACTCCGCCGCCGCCGTTTCGCTGGCGCTTGGCTCTTCGCTCGACGCGCCGTCGCTTTCCGGTCCCGACGCGGACGTCTCGTCGTCGCCCGTAGCCTCGTCGGACGCTGGGCCGTCGTTTTCGTCCGGCGCCGGCAACGCTTCGGCCGCCAGCCGTTCGCGTTCCGCGATCAACGCCTCGTCGCGGCGCTCGGCCTCGAGCTGGTGGTCCGCGACCATGCCGCCCGTGCCCGCCGGGATGAGGCGACCGACGATGACGTTCTCCTTGAGGCCTTCAAGCGTGTCGACCTTGCCCTGAACGGCCGCCTCGGTGAGGACGCGCGTCGTCTCCTGAAACGAGGCCGCCGAAATGAACGACCGCGTCAGCAAGCTCGCCTTGGTGATGCCGAGAAGAACGGGCGCGCCTTCGGCGGGCCGTTTGCCTTCGTCCTCAAGCTTCAGGTTCGTCTCCTCGAACTCTATCCGGTCGATCTGCTCGTCCTTGAGGAAGAGCGAATCGCCGGGGTTCGAGATCTCGATCTTCTGCAGCATCTGCCGAACGATGACTTCGATGTGCTTGTCGTTGATCGGCACGCCCTGGAGTCGATAGACCTCCTGAATTTCGTTAATCAGATAATCGGCCAACGCCTCAATGCCGAGGATCTGGAGGATGTCGTGCGGCGCCGGATTGCCGTCCATGAGGTATTCGCCCTTGGCGATGAAATCCCCGTCCTGGACGGCGATGTGGCGCCCTTTCGGCACGAGATAGTCGACCGGCTCCATGCTTTCGTCGGACGGAATAATCCGGATGCGGCGCTTGTTCTTGTAATCACGGCCGAACTCGACGCGTCCGTTGGCCTCAGCGATGATCGCATGGTCCTTCGGTCGGCGCGCTTCGAACAGTTCCGCGACCCGCGGCAGACCGCCGGTGATGTCGCGGGTCTTGGCGCCCTCGGTCGGAATGCGGGCGCGCGTGTCGACGACCCGCACGCCATCGCCGTCCTCCACCGAAAGAACCGCGCCGACCGGCAGGGTGTAGCGCGCCTCGCCGCCGCTCGGCAGCGTCAGCGGCGCGCCCTCGTCGTCAACGAGCACGATCTGAGGCTTCAGGCCCGATGCGCGGGGATTTGCGCGCCAGTCCGTCACGACGCGGCTCGCAATGCCCGTCTCCTCGTCCATGACGACCTGCATCGAGAAACCCTCGTTGAGGTCTTCGTACTTCGCCTTGCAGGCGAGCTCCGTCAGCATGGGGATCGTCTAGGGGTCCCAGTCGGCGATGCGCTGGCCGCGCTCGACCTTGCCGCCGTCTTCGAAGCGGATCTTGGTGCCATAGCCGACCTTGTAGCTCGCCTGTTCTTTGTCTTCGCCGTCGAAGATCTTGATGACCATATTCCGACCCATGACCATCAGGTCGCCGTCGGAGTTCTTGACCGTATTGGCGTTCTCGAAGCGGATCGTTCCGTCGTGGCTCGCTTCGACGAACGACGTATCGCCCACCTGCGCCGTGCCGCCGATGTGGAAGGTTCGCATGGTGAGCTGCGTGCCCGGCTCGCCGATCGACTGCGCCGCGATGACGCCCACCGCCTCGCCGATGTTCACATGGCTGCCGCGCGCGAGGTCGCGGCCGTAGCATCGCGCGCAGACGCCCGAACGCGAATCGCACGTCAGGACCGAACGAACGCGGATTTTCTGGACGCCCGCTTTCTCGATGCGCTCCGACTGGCTTTCGTCGAGTTCGTCGTTAACCGCCGCGATGACCTCGTCCGTCTCCGGATCGCGGATCTCGTCGAGCGTCGTGCGGCCGAGAATGCGCTGCGACAGGGGCACGACCGTCTCGCCGCCCTGGACGACGGCCGACAGCGTTATCCCGTTCTGCGTGCCGCAATCCTCCTCGCGGATGATGCAGTCCTGCGCGACGTCGACGAGGCGACGCGTCAGATACCCGGAGTTCGCGGTCTTCAACGCGGTGTCGGCGAGACCCTTCCGCGCGCCGTGAGTCGAGTTGAAGTATTCAAGGACGGTCAGCCCTTCCTTGAAGTTCGAGATGATCGGGGTCTCAATGATCTCGCCGGAAGGCTTCGCCATCAGGCCGCGCATGCCGGCGAGCTGCTTCATCTGCGCCGGGGAGCCCCGCGCGCCGGAGTGCGACATCATGTAGACGGAGTTGACCGGCTTCTCCCGGCCGGATTCGTCGTCCACATACTTCGCGGAGATCTCCGCCATCATCGCATCGGCGATTTTGTCCGTGCACTTCGCCCAGGCGTCGACGACCTTGTTGTACTTTTCGCCCCGGGTGATGAATCCGTCTGCATACTGCTGCTCATAGTCGCGCACGAGCGCGCGCGTCTCTTCGACGAGGTCATGCTTCGCCTGCGGAATGACCATGTCGTCCTTGCCGAACGAAATGCCCGCCTTGCACGCCTCTTTGAAGCCGAGGTCCATGATCCGGTCGGCGAACATCACTGTCTCTTTCTGGCCGCAATGGCGGTATACCGTATCGATCAGACCCTGGATCGTCTTTTTGATGAGCAGTTTGTTGACGACCTCGAACGGCACCGCGCCGTTCTTCGGCAGCAGCATCGCGAGCTTCATGCGGCCCGGCGTCGTCTCGACGACTTCACGGATGGGCTCGCCGTTGACGTCGACGGACTCCCAGCGCGCCTTGACCTTGGCGTGCAGGCTCGTCGCGCCGGATTCAAGCGCGTGATCGATTTCGGCGAGGTCGGAGAACATCATGCCCTCGCCGGGCTCGTTCTCCTTCATCAACGTGATGTAATAGAGACCGAGCACGATGTCCTGCGACGGGACGATAATCGGCTTGCCGTTGGCGGGCGAGAGAATGTTGTTCGTCGACATCATCAGAACGCGCGCTTCCAGCTGCGCTTCCAGTGACAACGGAACGTGCACGGCCATTTGGTCGCCGTCGAAGTCGGCGTTGAACGCCGTGCAAACGAGCGGGTGAAGCTGGATCGCCTTGCCCTCGATCAGCTTGGGCTCGAACGCCTGAATGCCGAGCCGGTGCAGCGTCGGCGCGCGATTCAGCATGACGGGGTGCTCGCGGATCACCTCGTCGAGAATGTCCCAGACCTCGGGCCGCTCTTTCTCGACGAGCTTCTTCGCCTGCTTGACGGTCGCGGAGAGCCCTTTCGCGTCGATCCGCGATTAGATGAACGGCTTGAACAGTTCGAGGGCCATCTTTTTCGGCAGGCCGCACTCGTGGAGCTTCAGTTCCGGACCGACGACGATGACCGAGCGGCCGGAATAGTCGACGCGCTTGCCGAGCAGGTTCTGGCGGAACCGGCCCTGCTTGCCCTTCAGCATGTCGGAGAGCGACTTCAGCGGACGTTTGTTGGTGCCCGTAATGACGCGGCCGCGCCGCCCGTTGTCGAAGAGGGCGTCGACCGATTCCTGGAGCATGCGCTTTTCGTTGCGCACGATGATGTCCGGCGCGCGCAGATCGATGAGCCGCTTCAGGCGGTTGTTGCGGTTGATGACGCGACGGTAAAGGTCGTTCAGGTCCGACGTCGCGAAACGGCCGCCGTCGAGCGGCACGAGCGGCCGCAGCTCCGGCGGGATGACCGGAACGATCGTCATGATCATCCATTCCGGGCGGTTGCCGGATTCGAGGAACGCGTTGATCAGCTTCAACCGCTTGGCGAGCTTCTTCGGCTTCAACTCGGTCGTCGCCTCGGCGATCTCGACCTTCAACTGCTCGGCGATCGCCTCGAGGTCCATCGACATGAGGATCTCGCGGATCGCTTCGGCGCCGATGCCCGCCGTGAAGCTGTCCTCGCCGTATTCCTCCTGGGCCTGAATGTACTCTTCTTCGGAAAGCAGCTGATGCTGTTCGAGCGGCGTCAGACCCGGCTCGACGACGATGTAGTGCTCAAAATAAAGAACGCGCTCGACGTCCTTCAGCGTCATGTCGAGCATGAGCGCGATCCGGGAGGGGAGCGATTTCAGGAACCAGATGTGCGCGACCGGCGCCGCGAGTTCGATATGGCCCATGCGGTCGCGGCGCACCTTGGTGAGCGTCACCTCGACGCCGCATTTCTCGCACGTGATGCCTTTGTACTTCATCCGCTTGTACTTCCCGCACAAGCATTCATAGTCCTTCACCGGCCCGAAGATCCGGGCGCAGAACAACCCGTCCCGCTCCGGCTTGAACGTGCGATAATTGATCGTTTCCGGCTTCTTGATTTCGCCGTACGACCAAGACAGAATCTTCTCAGGGCTCGCGAGCGAGAGCCGGATTTGATTGAACGTCGGCGCAACCGCAGCCGGGTTGAAGATGTTCATCATTTCCTGGGACATGAGCGCCTTCCTTTCGGAACTATCCTGTTACGGATAATATGAATAACTGCGCCGTTCGACGCGAAGGTCGACCCGCCGCCATGGTAGCGGCGGGCCGTAAACAAGGATCACCCCGTCTGCAGATCGACGTTCAGGCCAAGCGAGCGCATCTCTTTGACGAGAACGTTGAAGCTCTCCGGGATGCCCGCCTCGAAGCTGTCGTCGCCGCGGACGATCGCTTCGTACACCTTCGTTCGGCCGGCGACGTCGTCGGACTTCACCGTCAGCATTTCCTGAAGCGTGTAGGCGGCGCCGTAAGCCTCTAGCGCCCAGACCTCCATCTCGCCGAAGCGCTGGCCGCCGAACTGCGCCTTGCCGCCCAGCGGCTGCTGCGTGACGAGGGAGTACGGACCGATCGACCGCGCGTGGATCTTGTCGTCGACGAGGTGGTGAAGCTTCAGAAGGTATTTGTATCCCACCGTGACTTTCCGGGCGAAACGGTCGCCCGTCCGGCCGTCATGGAGGTCCACCTGGCCCGAACCGTCGAGACCGGCCTGCTCGAGCATGCGCACGATGTCGGGCTCGCGCGCGCCATCGAAGACAGGCGTCGCCACGGGCACGCCACGCGAGAGGTTCGAGGCGAGTTCTTCAATCTCTTCGTTCGTTCGCGGAAGCGTTTGATCCTCGCCGTAGATGTCTTTGATCTTGTCGACGACGGCGTCCCGCGAACCGGCGCCCGCCTGCCAGTCTTCCAGCAGTTCGCGAATGCCGCCGCCGAGGCCGCGGCAGGCCCAGCCGAGGTGCGTTTCGAGGATCTGGCCGACATTCATCCGGCTCGGCACGCCGAGCGGGTTGAGGACGATGTCGACCGCCGTTCCGTCCTCAAGGAACGGCATGTCCTCGATCGGCGCGATCTTGGAGATGACGCCCTTGTTGCCGTGACGGCCGGCCATCTTGTCGCCGGGCTTGAGCTTGCGCTTCACCGCGACGAAGACCTTGACCATCTTCATGACGCCCGGCGGCAGTTCGTCGCCGCGCTTCAGCTTGTCGACCTTGTCTTCGAAGCGCTTCTCGAGACGGTCGCGGCTTTCGTCGTATTGCTTCTTTAGCGCTTCGACTTCGCTCTGGGCCGCCTCGTCCGCAAGGCCGATTTTCCACCACTGGCCGCGCGAGAACTCCTCGAGCGCCGTTTCGGTGACGGGGCCTTTTTCAAAGCCCTTCGGCCCCGAGACGGCCTCCTTGCCGATGAGAAGGCTCTTGAGGCGGCCGAAGATATTCCGCTCAAGGATCGCGAGTTCGTCGTCGCGGTCTTTCGCGAGGCGTTCGATCTCTTCGCGTTCGATGGCGATCGCGCGCTCGTCCTTGTCGACGCCGTGGCGGTTGAAGACGCGCACCTCGACGATCGTGCCCGACGCGCCCGGCGGCAAGCGCAGCGACGTGTCGCGCACGTCAGACGCCTTTTCGCCGAAGATCGCCCGCAGGAGTTTCTCCTCGGGCGTCATTGGCGACTCGCCCTTCGGCGTTATCTTGCCGACAAGAATGTCGCCCGGATGCACCTCAGCGCCAATGGCGACAATGCCCGCCTCGTCGAGGTTCCGCAGCGCCTCTTCGGAGACGTTCGGAATGTCGCGTGTGATCTCTTCTGGCCCCAGCTTGGTGTCGCGGGCCATCACCTCGAACTCCTCGATGTGGATCGAAGTGAAGACGTCGTCGCGAACGATCCGCTCACTGATGAGAATCGAGTCCTCGAAATTGTACCCGTTCCACGGCATGAACGCCACGAGCACGTTCTTGCCGAGGGCGAGCTCGCCGAGATCCGTCGACGGACCGTCGGCGACGATGTCGCCGGCCCGCACCACGTCGCCGATCGTCACCAACGGGCGCTGGTTGATGCAGGTCGACTGGTTCGAGCGCTGGAACTTGCGCAGGTTGTAGATGTCGACGCCCGGCTTGGTCGGGTCGGTCTCCTCCGTCGCGCGGATGACGATGCGCTGGGCGTCGACCTGCTCCACGATGCCCGGCCGGCGCGCCGCGATGGCGGCGCCGGAATCGCGCGCGACGATCGCCTCCATCCCCGTGCCCACGATCGGCGCCTGGGCCTGCAACAGCGGCACCGCCTGGCGCTGCATGTTCGAGCCCATGAGCGCGCGGTTGGCGTCGTCGTTTTCAAGGAACGGAATGAGCGCCGCGGCGACCGAAACGAGCTGCTTCGGCGACACGTCGATGAACGCCACGTCCTCGCGCGGCACGAGCGTCGCCTCGCCGCCGACCCGGCAGTTGACGAACTGGTTGTTCAGCGAGCCGGCCTCATCGAGGGCGGCGTTCGCCTGGGCGATCGCGAAACGCTGCTCCTCCATCGCGGAGAGGTAGACGACTTCGTCCGTAACCTTCGTGTCGACGACCTTACGGTAGGGACTTTCGATGAAACCGTACTTGTTCACCTGCGCGTGGGTCGCGAGCGAGTTGATCAGGCCGATGTTCGGGCCTTCCGGCGTCTCGATCGGGCAAATCCGGCCATAGTGGGTCGGGTGCACGTCGCGCACCTCGAAGCCCGCCCGCTCGCGGGTGAGCCCGCCCGGCACCAGCGCCGACTTCCGCCGCTTGTGGGTGATCTCCGAGAGCGGGTTCGTCTGGTCCATGAACTGCGAAAGCTGCGAAGACCCGAAGAACTCGCGGACCGACGCCGCCACGGGCTTGGCGTTGATGAGGTCGTGCGGCATCAGCGTCTCGAGCTCGGCCGACGACATGCGCTCCTTGATGGCCCGCTCCATGCGCAGAAGCCCGACGCGGTATTGATTCTCCATCAACTCGCCGACCGATCGCACCCGACGGTTGCCGAGATTGTCGATATCGTCGATGTCGCCGCGGCCGTCGCGCAGGTCGACGAGCGTCTTCAGCACCGCAAGAATGTCTTCCTTGCGCAGGGTGCGGACCGTGTCGTCGGTCTCGAAACCCAGGCGCATGTTCATCTTGACGCGGCCGACCGCCGACAGGTCGTAACGCTCGTCGTCAAAGAAGAGGCCGTAGAAAAGGCCTTCGGCGGTCTCAAGCGTCGGCGGCTCGCCCGGACGCATGACGCGGTAGATGTCGATCAGCGCCATGTCGCGATTGCGGTTTTTGTCCGCCGCCAGCGTGTTGCGGAAGTACGCCCCGATCGTGACGTGGTCGACGTCGATCGTGTCGAACGCTTCGATGCCGATCTCGTCGAAGAGCGCCAGATGGTCCGCGGAGATCTCGTCGCCCGCTTCGGCGAAGATCTCGCCGGTCTCAAAGTTGACGAGGTCGGAGGCGAAGTACCGCCCCACCATGTCCTCCGGCGCAATCAGAAGGTCCGTCAGCCCCTCTTCGGCGAACTTCTTCGCGGCCCGCGCGGAGATCTTCTTGCCGGCTACGGCGACGACGTCGACGGTCGCAGCGTTGACGAGATCGAGGTCGGGCTTCGCGCCTTTGTAGCGCTCGGCGTTGAAGGGCAGCGTCCAGCCGGCCTCAACGCGACGGTGCGGCACGCGCTCGTAAAACTGGTCGAGGATCTGTTCCTGATCCATGCCGAGTGCGTAAAGCAGCGTCGTCGCCGGCAGTTTCCGGCGCCGGTCGATGCGGACGTTGACGATGTCTTTCGGGTCGAACTCGAAATCGAGCCACGAGCCGCGATAGGGAATGATCCGCGCCGCGAACAAGAGCTTGCCCGACGAGTGGGTCTTGCCTTTGTCGTGGTCGAAAAAGACGCCCGGACTGCGGTGCATCTGGGAGACGATGACGCGTTCGGTGCCGTTAATGACGAAGGTGCCGTTGTCCGTCATGAGCGGCATGTCGCCCATGTAGACTTCCTGCTCTTTGACGTCGCGGATCGACTTCGCGCCGGTGTCCTCGTCCACCTCGAACACGGCGAGGCGCAACGTCACCTTCAACGGCGCAGCGTACGTCATGTCGCGCTGCTGGCATTCCTCGACGTCGTACTTCGGATTCTCGAATTCGTACGAGACGTATTCAAGCACGGCCGTCTCGGTGAAGTCGGTGATCGGAAACACCGACTTGAACACCGCCTCGATGCCTTCGTTGAGGCGCTCGCCCGCCGGCGTGTGACGCTGGAGGAACTGTTCGTAGCTGTCTTTTTGAACCTGGATCAGATTCGGCATCGCCGCCGCGTCGCCGATCCGACCGAAATTTTTGCGAATCCGTTTTTTCTCGACGAATGATAGCGCCATTTATGCCCTCGCTGGGGAGCCGCCTGGAACGGCTCAGGGTCCGGATGTGACGGCGGCGCGCGGCGCTTTCGAGCCGCAGGCGCCGCGCGAAGTACGCGACGGACGCGAAAATGCGCGCTCGTCGACGACCCGACGAACACGCGTCCTCATCTGAATGTCAGCTCTCGATTATTCGAAGCACGTCGCCGCAAAGCTCACGCGCAACGGTTCGCCGCCAAACCGTCTACGCGAATTCTGTCTAATAGAAACGAACGCGGGCGGGCGCAAGCCCGGCCCCAAGAGATTTTCCCAATCAACGGGCGAGACCGCCGATCCCGCCGGTGGCCGCCTCAACGCCAGCGCGGCCCGCTGATCCAGGCGACAAGGCTGTAACGCGTTCCCCGCGTCACCGGCGCGACGCGGTGGCGCACGAAGCTCGGAAACGCCACGACGATTCCGCGCTCGCGACCGGCTTTGGTCGCCTCACTGCTGACGTCGAACTCCAGATCGCCGCCGTCATAGTCCGCGCCGTCCGTGAGCTGCACCGAGATGCTCAGCTTTCGCCGCGGCGAGCCGATCCCGAAATCGGTGTGCCAGTCGTAGGTTCCAGCGGTCTCGGCGTCGTATCGCGCAATCTGAGCCGCGCTCTCGATGCCGTCGATGTCGAAGCCGAAAAACTGGGCGTTAACGCCCCGCGCCAACGTCGCAAGCCGCTCGTAAAGCCACTCGAACCCGTCGTCGCGCGACGCCCAGGCGACGGACGAGCGACGGTAGCTGTCGGACTGAAGACCGCCGGAGAGGACGCCCTCTCCGGCGTTGGCGTTGCAATGCTCGACGAGCGCCTTCATCTCGGCGTCGCTGAACGCGCCCCGGCCGGACGCGATCAGTTGAAAACCCGCCGTCGGCTCCGACATCGACCGGCCATTTCCGCTGCGAGCGTTACTTCAGTTCGACCTTGGCGCCGGCGTCTTCAAGCTTTTTCTTGAGCTCTTCGGCTTCGGCTTTCGGCGCGGCTTCCTTCACCGCTTTGCCGCCCGCCTCGACGAGCTCCTTGGCTTCCTTCAGGCCGAGGCCGGTGATCGCGCGGACTTCCTTGATCACGTTGATCTTCTTGTCGCCCGCGGCGACGAGAATGACGTCGAATTCGTCCTTCTCTTCGGCTGCGGCGGCTTCCCCGCCGCCAGCGCCCGGCGCGGCGGCCACGGCGACGGCGCCCGCCGCCGGCTCGATGCCGTACTCGTCTTTGAGGATGTTCTTAAGTTCGGCGGCCTCGAGGAGCGTGAGCCCAACGAGATCTTCGGCAAGTTTCTTAACGTCAGCCATTTTCAGTTCCTATCCAGTCTTTGAAGTTACAGTCAGGTCGGGACGTCGCGCCGTCAGGCCGCGTCTTTCTTCTCAATCGCCTCGATGCAGCCGGCGAGATTTGACGCCGGCGCGCCGATGGCCGCCGCGAGGTTCGAGGCGGGCGACGTAATCGTCAGGACGAGCGAGGCGATCAGCTCTTCGCGCGACGGCATGGACGCGAGGGCGTCGACGCCCTTTTCGTCCATAATCTCCTCGCCCATCGCGCCGCCGAGGATTTTGAGCTTTTCGTTCTCTTTCGCGTACTTCTTGATCGCCTTGGGCGCCGCGACAGGGTCGACGGAGAACGCGATCGCCGTCGGCCCCTGAAACAAGTCGGTCAGCTTTTCGGCCGGCTTGCCGGTGATGGCGATTTTCGCAAGCCGGTTCTTCACGACCTTCATACCCGCGCCGGCCTCGCGCAATTCGCCGCGGAGCGCCTCGAACTCGGGCACGGACATGCCGCCATTGGCGACGACGACCACAACGTTCTCGTCGAACACCTTGCCGATCCAGTCGACCTGTTCGCTTTTCTGGGTCCTGTCCATCGGACCTCCCTCGTTTCGTCCCGTCGCCGGGAGCGTCTGGAGCGGAGCCGACAAAAAAGGCTCCGCGGAAACCACGAAGCCTGTCGAAGACATTGACGATGCGTGCGTCGCTCTCGAGGAGCGAATCCGACGCGGCCGTCTATGCGGGGGATTAAGCGGCGTCGCCGCGCCCGCAGTCTTCGACAGGTATTTAAGGCGCGGCTATTGCCGCGGGCGGCCGGGTTTTGCAAGCCCGACCGTCGAAGAAATCGCCGCCTAAGCGGTCGGAGCGGCCGCCATGCCGCTGGCGTCGATCTTGACGCCCGGCCCCATCGTCGAGGAGACGGCGATGCGCTTGATGTAAGTGCCTTTCGCGCCCGACGGCTTCGCTTTCGCCACGGCGTCGACGAACGCCTTGACGTTGGCGGACAGCGCTTCTTCGGAGAAACTCGCCTTGCCAACGCCGGCGTGGATGATGTTCCCGGTCTTTGAAACGCGGAACTCGACCGCCCCGCCCTTCGCATCCTTCACCGCCTGGGCGACGTTCGGCGTCACGGTGCCGACCTTGGGGTTCGGCATCAGGCCGCGGGGGCCGAGGACTTTGCCGAGCCGGCCGACGAGCGCCATCATGTCCGGCGACGCGATGACGCGATCGAAATCCATGAAGCCGCCCTGGATCTTCTCGACGAGATCCTCCGCGCCGACGATGTCCGCGCCCGCTTCCTTCGCTTCGTCCGCCTTTGCGTCCTTCGCGAAGACCGCGACGCGCACCGACTTGCCGGTGCCGCTCGGCAGCGAGACGACGCCGCGAACCATTTGATCCGCGTGGCGGGAGTCGACGCCGAGATTCATCGCGATCTCGATCGTTTCGTCGAACTTCGCCGTCGCGTTGGCTTTCACGAGCGCAACGGCCTCTTCAATGGTGTGGAGCTTTTCACGCTCTACGGCGCTGCGGGCCGTGCGGATGCGTTTTCCTATTTTCGCCATCGCCTCAGCCCTCCACCTGCAGGCCCATCGCCCGCGCCGATCCCATGATGATCTTGGTCGCAGCGTCGAGATCGTTGGCGTTCAGATCCTTCATCTTCGCCTCGGCGATCTCGCGGCACTGGGCCTCGGTCACTTTGCCGGCGACGTCGCGGCCCGGGGCCTGCCCGCCCTTCGAGAGGCCGGCCGCCTTCTTCAGGTAATAGGACGCCGGCGGCGTTTTCGTCAGGAACGTGAAAGACTTATCGGTGAAGATGGTGATGATCGTGGGGACCGGCATCCCCTTCTCCATCTCCTGGGTCTTCGCGTTGAAGGCTTTGCAGAACTCCATAATGTTGAGCCCGCGTTGCCCCAGGGCCGGACCGATCGGCGGCGAGGGGGTCGCCGATCCGGCCGGCACCTGTAGCTTCAGGTAACCGGTGATTTTCTTCGCCATGATGTTCCCTTCAAGCGCCGCGCCGACGCATGTCCTGCGAACGGCGCAGCTGACAGTCGCGCGGTCTCGGCCCGCCATGGACTTATGGCGGCGGCCTCCCGAGCGAAGCGCGGCGCGTACCAGCGCCAGCGTGCGCGCGCAACCGGATTTCACTGGGTGATTTCGTTGGGATATGCGCGACGCGAGACGCGCGCCCCTATGGGGGACTCAAGGCGCGACGTCTCGCACGCAACTAACGCTACTCATACGTCAGCCAAACCGGTTCGGACGCAACGCGTCGATCGCGCGTTTAACTACGCAACGCGCGAGCGACTTCGACCGATTAGGTGATGTTATAGAGTTACGCGCCGATTACGGCTGAAATGTGGCTGCGCGCGTTTTTTTCGCCAAAAAGTTGCGCCGGCCCATCGGACCGCGCGGGCGGCGTCCGTCCGGTCAACTGGGGAGAGAACTCGAACGGACGCGCCCGGTTGGAAGACCGACGGGGCGGCGACGCTCTGGGGGAGAGAGAACGCGCGCCAACCGCCCCGCCTCGTCACGACATACGCTCGCGACATACTCCGAAGGTAGGGGTGAAGAACGTCGGAATGCGGCGCAAAATGCGGCGGAAATGCGCCGTCGGTTCACAGATTAGTTAGAAGACGCACAATCTGAAACAATCAGCGAGTGGAGGTCGAAGGCGGCCGGTCTATTCGCCGACGAATCGTCGCAGGAGCCGCGACTGGGCTCGTCGACGGCGACGCCTCTCGCGAACGTTACGATCCGTTATCCGCCTTTTTCCACCTGTGCGAACTCGAGTTCGACAGGCGTTGCGCGGCCAAAAATGGACACTGCGACCTTTACGCGCTGCGCGTCCTCGTCGACGCCCTCGACGACGCCTGAGAACGACGCGAACGGACCGTCGACGACGCGAACGTTTTCGCCGATTTCAAAAGTGATCGTCGAACGCGGACGCTCCGCCTCGTCCTGCATAACGCCGCGGATACGGTCGACTTCCTTCTGGCTAACAGGAAGCGGCTTCTTGCCCGTACCAAGAAAACCAGTGACTTTCGGCGTATCCTTGATGAGGTGGTAAGAATCCTCGTTCAAGATCATCCGCACAAGAACGTAACCGGGAAAGTATCGGCGCTCGGTCGTCACTTTGCGTCCGCGCCGCACTTCGGTGACCTCTTCGGTCGGCACGAAAACCTCTTCGAAGAGGCTTTCCATGCCCTTCTCCATGGCCGACTGCTTGATGGCGTCAGCGACCTTCTTCTCGAAGTTTGAGTAGGCGTGGACGATGTACCATTTGTGTTCCATGCGAAACCTTCGCTTGCGGCGCGCCAGGCCTGTCGTTAGACGGCGTCGCGCGAGACACACTCGATCGGCAGAATGTTGCAGACCGCGAATCTGAGGCTTTGATCGACGAGCAGAAAGAACACCGACATGATCGCGACCATAATCAGCACCATGACGGTCGAAATGAAAGCTTCGTTGCGCGTCGTCCAGGTGACCTTTGAAAGTTCGGAGCGCACCTGAGCGGCGAACTCGAGCGGGCTCGTCTTCTTCTTTTTCCTGCCGACCTCTTCGGCCTTGCCCTCGATGGCGCCGGGCGTCGCCTCGCCCGCTGGCGCAGACGGCTTCGCAGACGGCTTCGTTCCAGAAGCGGTCTTCGCGCCCGACTTCGCTGATTTGCGTCCGCCCGCGCGCCGCGATTTTTTCGTCGCCATAGTGCGATCGCCTTCAATTATCGCGCTGCGGTCGTGGCGTTTGATCGTCGCCTACCGCGTTTGAGTTCAAAAAAATTCCGGAGAACGCCGCGGATGTAGAGCAATTCGAGCCGGCGTCAAGCGTGAGATGCGCGTTGAAACCCGCCTTCGAGCGCCGTAAGGACGGTGTTGGCCTAGGGGTGTAGCTCAGTTGGTAGAGCATCGGTCTCCAAAACCGAGGGCCGGGGGTTCGAGTCCCTCCGCCCCTGCCAGTCCCGATCGATAATGACGGGCCCGACGTCGGCGACGCCTTCGCCGCCGCAACCCCCGATCAAATTGATTGCGCGCTGAAGGCGCGAGGGGTTCGAGTCCCTCCGCCCATGCCAGCTCAGATCGGTAATGACCGGCCGGACGTTGGCGACGCGTTCGCCCCCGCCAACCTCGATTTATGGTCGTTCCCTCGCTGCCAGCTCTGCCCTCGCCAGTTCGAATGCGCCGGTTAACCCGGCGTCGTCGCCGAGCGCCGGCGGAACGATCGCGTCGCTGAGATCGCCGGACAAATGCGGCAGGTCGACATAGCCGCCGAGGCGCTCAGCCGCCGCGCGGCGCACTTCGCGGATCAGGCCGTCGGTTTTCATCACACCGCCGCCGAAAACGATCCGCGCCGGCGCATGGGTCAGAAAGATCGCCTGGGCGAGATAACCGAGATAGTCGCCGATCAGCGCCACGGCGCCATCCGGCGCTTCGTTCAGCGGCGCGCCCCATCGCTCGCGGATCGCCGGACCGCTGGCGAGCCCTTCGACGCAAGCGCCATGAAACGGGCACCGGCCAGGGAACGGGTCGCGCACAGGATCGCGCGGCGGAAACAAATGGCCCATCTCGTAATGGCCGACGCCATTGAGCGGCGCCCCGTCCCGCAACACGCCGCCGCCGATCCCTGTCCCCACGGTAACGTAGGCGAACGTTTTGAGCCCCTGACCGGTCGGCGTCGTCGCCTCGCCAAGGGCCGCGCCGTTGACGTCGGTGTCAAGGCGGATCGCGTCGCTGACGCGCCCCAGCGCCGCGAGGTAGTTCGCGCCCGTCCAGCCGGTCTTCGGCGTCTTGCGGACAACGCCGTACGTCGACGACGCGGGGTCGTTATCGATCGGACCGAACGCCGCCACGCCCAACGCGGCGATCGCGCCGTGCGCCCGACGCGCGTCCTCGAAAAACGCGTTGACCCGCTCGAACGTCTCATCCGGCGGTCCGGTGTCGATCGTGGCGCGCATGAGCGGGGTCGCCACCCGACCGGGGGCGGCGCGTCCGACGGCGCATACGAACTTGGTGCCGCCGGCCTCGACAGCCCCGAGAAGCGCCTCGCCGCTCATCGCCCGCCCCCCTGGTCGGCGCGCGCGAGCCAGCTCACGTCGTAGGGCTTCAGAAAGACGTCGCCGGACGCCGTTCGCCCGTCGGCGAGCCGGTCGCGCCAGACGCCGGCCGGCGGCGTGACCGACGCCTCGGCGCCCGACAGATTGACGTAAACGATCAACTCGCCGTGGGCGTTGCGATGGGCCAGCGCGAGAACGCGCCCGTCAGCGCACGTGGTCGGCTCCGCCGTCGATTTAGCGAGCTCGGGCGAGGCCCTGCGCGCGGCGACAAGGCGCTGGAAGCCCCTGAACGCGTCGCCGACCGCCCCCTCGCCGCTACGCCCGTCGGCCTGCGCCCAGTCCATCGGCCCGCGATGGAGCCATCGTCCGTCCCCATCGTACCGCGCCCTCGTCTCGAACTCGTAGTCGTTCGTCATCGCGATTTCGTCGCCCATATTGATCAGCGGCGCGCCACCATAAGCGAACGCGACGGCGTACATGGCGAGGAGTCGCTTGATCGCGACGGCCGCCGCGGCGGCGTCGCGTTCGGCGAGCGCCGCCTCCAGACCACAAAGCGACGCCGCCGCGCCCGACGTGCCCACGGCTTGGTAATCCCGGCCGCGCGAGAACGAACCCGCGGCGCGTCCTGCGTAAAAATCCTGGGCGAACGTCGCATAACGCCGCCACGGCTCGCCGTCCGCGGGCGGATTCTCGGTCAGGAGCACGGACCAGCCGATCTCGTCATGGCAGCGCACGTAATTTATCCACGACGCGTCGACGGGCGTTGGCGGCGCGTTCGCCAGAACCTCCACCATGCGGCCGGCGTCCCCCTCGGCGAGCGCGCCCCAGAGCAGCGTCATCAGCGTCGTGTTGTAGGCGAGTTGGCACTCTTTGCCGGCGTACTCGCCGGCGCCCAGATACTGGATCAGCTGCCGCGTCGGCACGATCGCCTCGGCCTTCAACAGAACGCCCGGCGCGGCGATCGCCGTGAGCGCCCTCAGCGCCCGGATGATGGCGAAGACTTCAGGCTGGCTGCGGCAGTCGGAGCCGAGGCGTTTCCACAAGAACGGGGCCGCGTCGAGGCGAAAGACCTCCACGCCGTGATTGGCGAGATTGAGGAGCGCCTTCAGAACCGCTTCGAAGACGGAAGGGTTCTCGTAGTTCAAGTCCCACTGATAGGGATAGAAGGTCGTCCAGACCCATTCGCCGCGGGCCTCGACGAAAGTGAAATGACCGGGCGCCGTCTCCGGAAAAACGTCCGATAACTGGGGTTCATAGGCGCGTGCGGCTTCGCGGTCCGCGAAGAAATGATAAAATGCGGCGTACGTCTCATCGCCGTCGCGGGCGCGGCGCGCCCATTCATGCTAGTACGAGGTGTGATTGAGGACGAAGTCGGCGCAAAGGCTGATCCCGCTCTCGCGCAGCGAGCCGGTCAGCGCGCGCAGGTCGTCCATCGTTCCGTAAGCAGGATCGACTTCGCCGTAGTCAGAGACGGCGAACCCGCCGTCGTTCCGGCCCGCCTTCGTCTTCAGGAACGGCAATAGATGGAGATAGGTGACGCCGAGTTCGCGCAAGTACGGAACGCGTCGATCGACGCCCTTCAAGTCGCCCGCGAACCGGTCGACATAGGCCGCGTATCCCACCATCGTTTCGCGTTGGAACCAGTCCGGCGCCTGGCTTCGTCGCAGATCCAGAAGACGCAGATCCGCAGGCCGTCCGGCGAAGGCGTCGCTCACGACACGGAGTATCCGTGCGGCGATCACGTCGAAGTCGCTTCGCCCCCCGTACAGCATGCGCAGCGCCGCAAGCGCGTCGCCCAGATGGATATCGTAACGCGCCGCGAACGCATCGTCGGTGGCGCCGTCAATGAGCGGATTTCTCTTCAAGGGGCGTTTCGTCGCCATGGGGGAGCGCCCGCGCAAAAGCCGCCGTCGGTCCGGGAGGGACGGCCGACGGCGGATCGCGGCGGCGTAAGGTCGGCGCGCCGCCGCCAGTAGGTTCGGTGACGGACGGCGGCCCGTAGCAGGGGGGCCCGCCGCGCGTCAGCGCCTCAGAACTCGTAACGCAGCGAGAACGTCGTCGTGCGGCCGTTGATCGGACGCGCGCGGACAAGCCCGCTCGGCGGCAAGCTGCCCTCCTCGGCCTCCGTCAGGCCGAAGGCGTTATTGACGTTGTTGACGTTCACCGATGCGATCAGGCCCTCGGCGATCTCTACGTTGAGGAACAGGTTCACCTGCGCGAAGCCCGGCAGTTCGAGATCGTTGTTGTCCTGCGCGAACGAGCTCGTCGTGCCGACGATGTTGGCGCCGATCGTGTTGCGGCCGAAGTTGAAGGAGGGCGTGATCTGGTAGGTCACGTCGGCCTGGCGGCGCGGCGTATTGCCGACGTTCGCCGGGACGACATTGTCCTCTTCGATTTCGGCGTCCGTCCACGTGAGGCCGGAGACGAGGCTAAAGGCGCCGAGCGTGTAAGCGCTCTCAAGCTCGATGCCGAACGCCTCGACGGTGCGATCGAAGGCCAGCCCCGACGTGACTTCGAAGTTGCTCTCCTCACTGTCGGCGTAAAAGCCTGTGAGGAACAGGCTCAACGAGCCTGGCAGGATTTGATCGTCGGTGCGGTACTTCACGCCGACCTCTGCCTGGTTAACGATGTCGACGCCGAGGCCTTCGTCGATAAGGCCGCCCGCCGAGTTGAAGCCCGTGCCGCCGAGGACGAGGCGGTCGCCATTGGCGACTCCGCCGCGGCTGTAGCGCGCGAAAACCGCCAGGTCGTCCGTAAGAAGATAGTTGGCGCCGAACGAATAAGCGATGTAGTCGACGCCGTAGTCGATCGTGAAGAGGTTCGTCCGGTCGACGACGCCGATGCCGGTTTCGGCGGGCGAAATGAAGCCGTCCGCGTTGACGTCGATGTCCGTCGGCGTGAAGCCGCCGAGGGGCGAACCGGCCGGCGCGCCGAGATTGCTGAGCCCTGTACCCGTTACGTCCTCGTATCGCAGGCTCGCGTCGAGCGTCAGCACGTCGTTCGTCCACGTCAACGCGCCGTAAACCGCGTCACGGTCGAACGAGAGGTCGAAGAACGGGTCAAAAATCCCGAAGGCGGTGACGCCGCCGACCGACAGAACCTGCTCGCCGTCCGGCGCCGTTGAATCGACGACGTCGACGAGCGCGGCGTTGTCGCCGATCGCTTCTTGAAGGAAGAAGTTAAACGACCACTCCGTTTCGACCTGCTGCACCGACTTGTAGTAGCCGCCCGTGACTTCGAGGTCGCCGCCGCCGAAGGCCACCGTCTTCGTCAGCTTTAGATCGTTCACGAACTGGCTGAGGTCGTCGACGTCGACGTCGAACAGGAGGTTGCTGATCAACAGGCCGTTGCCGTTGAGGCTCGCCGGATCCGTGATCGTCTGACCGGCGTTGGGGCCGTTGGCGAAAACGAGCGTGTCGCCGCCGTTCGCCGCCGCGGCGCCCGTTGCGTCGACGATGCTGTCGGTGAAGGTGCCGACGAACCCGCCGCGATTGTCCGAATAGCGAACTTTGTTCGAAATCTTCCAATCGCCCGGCAGGTCGAATTCGAATTCGCCGCCGATCGCGGTCGAGATGGCCCGCACGCCGTCGGTGACGTCGGTGAAGTTTAGCTCGCCGTTCGAATCGACGCGCGTGTTGGTGAGGAGGTTCCGGGTCGACAGCGTCTGGTCGCGGAAGTCAAAGCCGGGGATCGGCTCGGCGTCGCCGCTGGAGAGATCGACCGGGGCCGGAAGATAAGGGATCGTGCGGTCGTTAAGGTGCTTGAAGTAGACCCTCGCGAAGCCGTTTTCGAACAGGCGCGTAAAGTTCGCCTTGATCTGGCCGCCGTTTTCGCCGTCGAAGCCGCTGTCGCGGGCGCCCTCGCCCACGCGGTAGAAGCCGCCGACGTGGAAAAGCCAGTTGTCGTTGATCGGCCCGCCATACTCGAAGTCGACCCGCGTCGTATCGAAGTCGAGGCCGCGGGTGACGCCGACGGAGCCGCCCTCCGTCTCGCCCGTGCGCGAGATGAAGTTGATCGCCGCGCCGGGCGCGTTCGACGCGAAGGTCGAGGCCGAACCGCCGCGAATCGCCTCCACGCGCTGCACCGTCCAGTCGTAGCGCAGGAAGTTGTCCGCATTGCCGAACGTGATGTCGCCGAAGGAGAGGACCGGCAGGCCGTCTTCTTGGAGCTGGACGAATTTCGCGCCGCCCGTGGTCACCGGCAGACCACGAACCTGAATGTTCGCATTGTTCTCGCCGCCGGACGACTCCGAACGAATGCCCGGGATGTTGCGGAAGATCTCCGAGGTCGTACGCGGCGCGAAGTTCTGGATCTCCTCCGGCGAGACGTCGCTGACCGAGACGCTGGACTGGAGTTTCGTCGCGCCGGCGCCGGGGGTCGCGGTGACGACGATTTCATCGAGGCCGATCGCATCCGGCCGGCGGTCTTCGTCCTGGGCGAACGCCGGCGCGGCGGCGACCGCGGACGAAGCGGACAGTAAAGCTAGTTTGAAAAGGCGCGTGTTCACGAGAAGTCCTCCCACTGCGGCGGCGCTCGATTTCGATGACGAACGCTCTCTAGCGCTGTATCGAACGCCACAGATTGCAATCGATTGCAATCCGTCGCTGCAGTGAGACGCGTCACCCGCGATGGGAATCTGCGCGATGTTGCAAATTTGCCAGCGCCGTGCGGCGCCGCACCGACGTCAGCGGCCGGCCGCGCCGCCGCATGACTGGCGCACGATCAGCTCCGGCCGCAATGTGCGCGAGGTCGGCGGCGCGCCGTCGATGATGTCGAAGAGCGCGTCGACGAGCGCCTCGCCCCCGCGGTGGATGAACTGGCTGACGGTCGTGAGCGGCGGGCTGTACCAGGCCGCCGAGTGGATGTCGTCATAGCCGACGATCGAAACGTCGCCAGGCACGCTGACGCCGCGATTGCGCAACGCCAGGATCGCGCCCACGGCGATGACGTCGCTCGCGGCGACGACGGCGTCGAAGCGCGCCCCGCCGGCGACGAACCGGTCGGCGAAGGCGTTAGCGTCCTGGAAATCGAACGGCGCGTTGATCGTCAGCGCCGGGTCGGCGGCCGCCCCGGCCTCGACGAGCGCCTCAACGTAACCGTCATGGCGAAGCTTGATTTCCGGCAGCGCCACGTCGCCCATGAAGGCGATCCGCCGACGACCGATCGCCAGGAGGTGATCGGTCGCCAGCCGTCCGCCGAGCCGGTTGTCGCTGCCGACGACGGCGTAATCGTCGTCCACCTGCCCGCCCCAGACCACGACGCGCGGGTTGGCTCGCGCGAACGCGCGCAGGTTCGACCGGTTGCGGCCCTGGCCGACGACGACGACGCCGTCGGCCCGGCCCGAAATCAGCGGATTGCTCCGCTCGCCCGTCGACCAGGGCGGCACCGTCGACAGCAGCATATCGTGGCGTCGGCGCGGCAGCGCGTCCGACAGCGCGCCGATCAGGTCCAGGAAAAATGGATCGGAAATGCGCGCCCGGTGGTGGCTTTCCAGCGGGATCACGACCTCGATGGTGCGCGCTTTCTTCTGGCGGAAGTTCCGCGCGCTTTCGTTGACGGTGTAAGAAGCGGCCTTGGCGAGCTCGACGATCCTGAGGCGCGTTTTCTCCGCGACGAGCGGCGAGCCCGCGAGCGCGCGCGATACGGTGGATTCCGACACGCCGGCCATGCGCGCGAGATCGGCCATCGTTAAGTCGCCGTTCGGCGTCGCTTGCGTCATCTCCCCCGAGATCCAACTCCCTCAGCCGCTCGCCGCCATGGCGCGAGGCGCCGCGCGCGGCGCGTCCACGCGCATCGTCGCGATTGCGCCTAGCAGCATCAGCGCGCCGGCGAAACGCAACGCGTGGCCCGCCTCGCCGCCAAGGAGCGGCCCGTAGATGAGCGGCATCGTCAACGTTTCGATCAGCATCGGCACGACGATGAACATGTTGAAGATGCCCATATAAACCCCGTTGCGCTCCGGCGGGATCGTGTTCGCGAGCATGATATAGGTGTTTCCCATCATCCCGGCCCACCCCAGCCCGATGCCGAGCATCGGGATGAAGAGCAGCGCCCGATCGCCGATCGCGGGGATCGCGAGCATGGCGAGGCCCGACGCCGACAGGCAAACGGCGTGCGCCGGCCGCGCGCCGAGGCGGCGCACGACCGGAATGAGCCCCAGCGCGCAGACGAAAGCGACGGCGTTGTAGAACGCGCCGATCTGTCCGACGACGAGCGCCGCGTCGCGAAACCCTTCCGTGCCCGCCCCTTCCGCGCCGTAGAGCGATTTCGCCAGCGCGAAGGCCACGAACTGCCAGTAGATGAACATCGCGTACCATTGGCAGAACATCGCGGCGCCGAGCTGTTTCATCGCTTTCGGCATGTCGCGGATCGCGTCGGCCACCTCGCCCAAGGTCTCGCCGACGGTGAGCTTCTTGCCCGCCATGGCGGCCTTTTCGGCGTCCGACAAAGGCAGTTCCGGCACGCGCCGGACGGAGTAGACGATCGTCGAAATCGACAGGACCGCCCCGACGACGAAGGCGATCCGCACGATGACGGGGACGCCGTTCGGATCGAGAACGTTGCGGTCGACGACGGCCGCCAGGAGCGTAGGCGCGAGATAGGACAGGGTCTGCGCGAGGCCCGTGAACGCGCTTTGCGTCAGGAACCCTACGGACCGCTGATCGGGCGCGAGCCGATCCGCGACGTAGGCGCGATAGGGCTCCATCGTGATGTTGTTGCCGGCGTCGAGGATCCACAACAGCGACGCCGCGACCCACAAGGCCGAGCTGTACGGCATCGCGAAAAGGCTGAGCGAACACAGCACCGCGCCAATGAGGAAATAGGGCGTGCGCCGACCGTACTTCGACGTCGTGCGGTCGCTCATGGCGCCGATGATCGGCTGCACGATGAGGCCGGTCATCGGACCGGCCAGCCATAAAAGAGGCATCGTCGCCTCGTCGGCGCCGAGATAACCGTAGATCGGCCCCATATTCGCCTGCTGCAGCCCGAAGCTGAACTGCAGGCCGAAGAAGCCGACGTTCATCTCGACGATGCGCCAGAGCG
This sequence comes from Parvularculaceae bacterium, assembly GCA_050331095.1. GTDB lineage: Bacteria > Pseudomonadota > Alphaproteobacteria > Caulobacterales > Parvularculaceae > MED-G105. The sequence goes on along the minus strand of JBHJHE010000010.1, from coordinate 84,884 downwards.
ACAGACGCGGCTTGCTCGCCGTCTCGGACATAAGCCTTCCTCCCGGGATCGCCCGCTTGCGGCGCAGGTCTTTCGTCAGCCGGCACTCTACCAGCGCGCGGGCAAGCTGCAATCGATTGCAGCAGAGAGCGGCGATCCGCGCGCTGACCCGGTGCGGGTCAGCCGGCCTCAACCTCGGCGATCAGGCCTTCGAGCGTCGCGCGCGCCGGTTCGTCCGCCGGCATTCCATCGAGAAGTCGCCGCCATGCGGCCGCCGCGCGCGCCGGTTCGCCCCGCGCGCGTTCGAGCCCGCCCCGATAGTATAGGGCGAATGGATCGTCCGGCGCCGACGCCTCGATCGCGTCCAAGACGGCCTCGAACTCGGCGCTCTCCGGAAAGCCGTCGCCGCCCGCGGCCGTCACCCGGGCGACGTGGGCGTTCGCTAGCGCGCGCAGATCGTCGAGCGCGCCGTCCGATAGCTCGACGACGCGGGCGTAGCTCTCGATGCTGGCGTCGAACCGTCCGAGCACGGCCTGCGATCGGGCGAGCATCCGCCAGCCGTTGAGATCGTCGGCGTTCGCCTCGAGGCGCGCGGCGAGACCGCCGACCATGTTTTCGATGGCGGCGCGTCGTGCGTCCGGATCGAGGTCGGCGATCGCCGCAGCATCGGCCGGCGTTGGCGGGGTCGCTGCGACGATCGCCGCGCGCTGGGCCGGCGCGCCGACCTTCGCGTAGACGAACGCGCCGAGAAGAGGCGCAAGCAGCACGGCGGCCACGGTCGCAAGACGCAGGCGCGGGGCCGCCCCAGCTTTCCCCGACCCGGCCTTCCCAGACCCGGCCTTCTCCAATGCGCCGCCCGCCGAAACCGCCGCAAGGGCGTCGCGCTTCGCCTCCCGCGGCGCCTCTTCGGCCGCGTCTTCGGAGAGCAGGCCGGCGCGGGCGTCGGCGGCGATTTCGTCAAGGCGTGCGCGTAAGGACGCCGCGGCCGCATCGTCTCGAGGCGCCAGCGTCGACGTCGACGTCGACGGCGGCCTTAGCAAGGGCGGCAGCAAAAGCGCGAGAAACAAGACGACGAGAAGCGCTGCGCCAAACAGGAACCCGATCGTCACGACGACAACAATTCGTCGACGGCGCGTTGTTCTTCGTCGCTGAGCGCGGGCGCTGCGGCCGAGCGGCGGCGGCCGACGCTTGCGACCCAGGCGACCGCCGCGAGCCCTAGCCCATCCGCCGGGGCGAGCCACATAGCCGCCGTCGCGGGGCCGAAGCGCGGCTTCAACAAGACGTACTCACCATAACGGTTTACGACGTAGTCGCGCGCCTCGGCGTCGGTGTCGCCAGCGACCAGGCGTTCACGAACGAGCAATCGCAGGTCGCGCGCAAGCGGCGCATCGCTGTCGGCGATGCTCTGGCTCTGACAGACGACGCACCTCAGTTCACGGCCGATCGCCCGCGCGCGCGCCTCCAGGGCCGGGTCCGAGAGCGCTTCGTCGGGATCCGCCGCCGAAGCCGCGCCGGCGAGAACCGCAATCAGCGCCATGGCGGCGAAACTACGACGCGGACGCACGTTTTAAGTCCTCGATCATCGGCTTCAGGACGCCCTCCCACGTCTGCTCGTCGATCGGGCCGACATGTTTGTGGCGGATGCGGCCGGCGGCGTCGACGACGAACGTCTCCGGCGCGCCGGTGACCCCGTAGTCGATTGCGACGCGGCCGGCCGCGTCGTCGCCGACGAGGGCGTAGGGATCGCCATGGCGCGCGAGCCAGGCGGCCCCGGCGCCCGGCGGGTCTTTCCAGTTCAGCCCATGGATCGGCGCGAGGCCCTCCGCCTCGATGCGCAGGAGCACCGGGTGTTCGACGGCGCACGACACGCACCACGAGCCGAATACGTTCACCAGCGAAACGCCGCCGGCGAGGTCCAAACTGGAGAAGCCCGTCCCGCCGCGCCCCTCGCTGGCCGGCAGGTCGAACGCCGGCGCGGGACGATCGATAAGCATTGACGGCGCGTACGAAGGATCGCGCCGCAGGCCGACGGCGAACGCCGCGACGATGGACGCGAACGCGATAAGCGGCGCGGCGAAGAGAACGCGCTTCACGCCGACGCCTCCGCGCCCGCAGGCGTCGTCCGCCGGCCCCTGGCCAGCGCGGCCAATCGCGGCGCGCCGAAGGCGCCGATGAGGCCGCCAAAGGCGATGAGCCCTGCGCCGATCCACATCCAGACCGTCAGCGGACGTCGCCAGGCGCGCACGACCCATCCGCGCTCGGCGTTTCGCTCGCCGAGCGTGAGATAGAGATCGCCGGCGAGCGTCGTCCAAACCCCCGCCTCCGTCGTCGCCATCCCGCGCACGGGATAGAACCGCCGCTCGGCCGTCATACGCCGGACGGTTCGCTCGTTCTTCAGGATGGTGAAGGACGCGACGGCGGCCTCGTAATTGGGTCCCTGCAGGGGCTCGACGGCGTCGAGGCGCGCTTCGTAGCCGCCGACGGCGATCGACCCGCCGGGCTCGACATAGGCGATCTCCTCGGACAGCCACACGCCCGAGCCGATGACGCCGACAGCGACGACGGCGAGCCCCACATGGCCGAACGTCATCGCCGCGTAGCTGCGCGGCAACGCGCGCAACCGATCGAGCGCCCCGGGCGCGCGTGGCCGCACCCGCCGCGCCGCGTCCAGGAGAACGCCGGCGCCCGCCCAGACGGCGAGCCCGGTTCCGAGCGTCGCCGCGATCGTTTTCGGCGCCGCCAGGGCCAGCGCGACGAGGCACGCCGCCGCCGCCGCCGCGAGCGCGGGCCACAGGCGGCGCAAGGTCGCAGGCAGGTCGCCGCGCTTCCAGGCGATCGCGGTCGCCGGCGCGATCATCGCGAGACTGACGAAGACGAACGGCGTGAACGCCAGATTGAAGTAAGGCGCCCCGACGGAGAGCTTCTCGCCGACGGCCGCTTCGACGAACAGCGGGTAGAACGTGCCGATGAAGACGACGGCGCACGCCGAGACGAGCAGGAGGTTGTTGACGAGGAGCCCGCCTTCGCGGCTCACGGCGTCGAACCGCGCCGCTGTGGAGAGCGCCGGGGCCCGAAACGCGAAAAGGGCGAGCCCGCCGCCGACGGCCGCAGCGAGGATCAGAAGAATGTAGGCGCCGCGCGCCGGATCGACGGCGAAGGCGTGCACGGAGGTGAGGACGCCGGAGCGCACGAGAAATGTGCCGACGAGGCTGAGCGAAAAGGCGAGGATCGCCAACAGCGCCGTCCAGGCCTTGAACGCGCCGCGCACTTCCGTCACGCGTACGGAGTGAATGAGCGCGACGCCGGCAAGCCACGGCAGGAACGACGCGTTCTCCACCGGGTCCCAGGCCCAGAAGCCGCCCCAGCCGAGCTCGTAATAGGCCCACCATGCGCCGAGGCCGATGCCGATCGTTAGAAACGCCCTCGACGCCAGCGCCCAAGGTCGCGCGGCGCGCGCCCATGCTTCGTCGATCCGACCGCCGATCAGTCCGGCGATCGCCATGGCGAAGACGATCGAGAAGCCGACATAGCCGAGATAAAGGAACGGCGGGTGGATCGCGAGGCCGGGGTCCTGAAGCAACGGGTTGAGGTCGCGTCCCTCGTCCGGCGCTGGAAACAGGCGGGCGAACGGGTTCGACGTGAAAATGACGAACCCGAGAAACGCGGCCGCGACGACGCCCTGGATCGACGATGTCCGCGCCGCGAGTTCCGGCGTCAGTCCAGGTTGGCGCGAGGCGGCGAAAGCCGCGCCGAACCCGGCGAGGATCAGGACCCAAAGCAACATCGAGCCTTCGTGGTTGCCCCACACGCCGGTCAGTTTGTAAACGAATGGTTTGTCGGAATGGGAGTTTTCGAAGACGTTGGCGACAGAGAAATCGGACGTCGCGTGGAGAAAGGTCAGCGCGCCGAACGCCGCGACGATGAAGAGAAACTGCGCCCCCGCCGCTGCGCGCCCGAACCGGACGAGCGCGCCGTCGCCGGTCGCGGCGCCGGCCATCGGGGCGACGCCCTGCACGACCGCCGTCATCAGGGCCAGAATGAGGGCGATTTGTCCGAATTCGGCGAGCATGGCGGGGATATAGTTCGTTTTTTCGGGGAGCCGAGGCGGATCCGCCGGCGGCGCGACAACGTTACGCTCGCCCGCGCGCGGCGGGCGGGCTCCGAAAGCGATACCCGAAGGCGCGCGGATCGGCCATAAGCGTTTGACCATGATCGAGTTTTTACGAATGGGCGGCCATGCCGCCTTTATCTGGCCCGCCTACGCCGTTTCCGCCGTCGCCATTGCCGGGCTCGTGGCCGCGGCGCGCCGTCGGTCGCGGCGGGCGCGGGCGAGGCTCGCCGAGCTCGAGCGCGACGCCGCGTCTTGACCGGCGTCGTTCTTCTCGAAGCGTCGGGGCTCGCCTGCGCGCGCGGCGCACGGGCCGTGGTCGAAGGCGTCGATCTCGCCCTGCGCGGGGGCGACGCCGTGATCCTGCGAGGCGCGAACGGCGCGGGAAAATCCACCCTGTTGCGCACGCTCGCCGGGCTCGTTCCGCCCGCCGCGGGCGCCGTGAGGTATCGGTTGGCCTCCGGCGTCGAAACCGACGCCGCCGGCGACGCCGCCTGCCTCCTTGGCCATGCGGACGCCGCCACGGGCGCGCTGACCGTGGCTGAGAACCTCGCGTTCTGGGCGGGCGTCTATGGCGGCCAGGACCGGCGGGCCGCGGCCGTCGACGCGCTCGACCTCGACGATCTCAGCCGTCGACCGGCGACGACGCTCTCCGCCGGCCAACGTCGTCGTTTCGCGATGGCGCGGCTCATCGTCGCCGGGCGGCCGATCTGGCTTCTCGACGAGCCGACGGCGTCCCTCGATGCGGCGAACCGCGAGCGCATCGAACGCGTGGTGGCCGACCATTGCGCGAGCGGCGGCGCGGTGCTTGTCGCGACGCACGAGCCGTTCGCCGTCGCCGGCGCGCGCGACGCTTTCCTCGCCGCGGCGTGAGGGTCGTCGCCGCCATCGTGGCGCGGGACGCGCGCCTCGCCATCGTCGGCGAAGCGGGCGCGGCGCAGACGCTGCTTTACTTCGCGCTGACGGTCCTCGTCTTCGCTTTCGCCGTGGGACCGGAGCGGGAGGCGCTCGCCGCGATCGCCGCGCCGATCGTCTGGGCGGCGGCGCTCCTCGCGGCGATGATGTCGATCGACCGACTGTTCGCCGCCGACGCCGCCGACGGCGTTCTCGACATGCTCGCCCAACGGGTCGACCCGCTGGCGGCGCTCGTCCTCGCCAAAGCCGCGGCGCATTGGCTCGGCGCGGCGTTGCCGCTTCTGGCGACGGCGCCGCTTCTGGCGCTGACGCTGAACCTGCCGGCCGCCGGCTACGGGCCGCTGATCGCCTCGCTGGCGCTCGGGTCGCCCGCCCTGTCGCTCATCGCCGCGCTTGTCGGCGCGCTCACCTTTCCGATCCGCCGGGCCGGGGTCCTGACGACGCTCCTTACCGCGCCGCTCTACGCGCCGACGCTCGTGTTCGGGGTCGACGCGGCCGAAGCAGGCGCGGCGGGCGACCCGCGCGCCCTCGCCTCGCTCCTCTTCCTCGCCGCCGTCAGCGTCGGCGCGCTGATCGTCGCGCCGATCGCCGGCGCGGCGGCCCTGCGCTTCAATTTGGCCTGAGGCTCGCTAGATTGCACCCCATGCCGAACGCCTTCTCGACCTACGCGAACCCAGCGCGCTTTAACGCGCTCGCCAGCCGCATCGAACCGGTCGCCGCCGCGGGCGCGGCGCTGTTCGGCCTTGCGGGATTGTATTTCGGTCTTTTCGCCTCGCCGGAGGACTACCAGCAGGGCCACACCGTCCGCATCATGTACGTCCACGTGCCCGCCGCGTGGATGGCCCTCATGTGTTACACCGCGATGGCCGTGGCGTCGGCGGTCGGTTTCGTCTGGAAGCATCCGCTCGCCGACGTGTCGGCGAAGGCGACCGCGCCGATCGGGGCGGCGTTCACCGCCCTGGCGCTCGTAACGGGCTCGCTCTGGGGCAAGCCGATGTGGGGCGCCTGGTGGGCGTGGGACGCGCGGCTCACGTCGGTCCTCGTCCTGTTGTTTCTCTATTTCGGCTACATGGCGATCTGGCGGTTGTTCGACGACCGCATCCGCGCGGCGCGGATCGCGGCGATCGTCGCGCTCGTCGGTTTCGTCAACGTGCCGATCATCAAGTTCTCGGTCGACTGGTGGACAAGCCTGCACCAGCCGGCGAGCGTCATCCGCGCCGACGGTCCGTCGATCGACGGCGCGATGCTGCGTCCGCTCCTGTTGATGGGGCTGGCGTATACGGCGCTTTACGTCTGGCTGCTGCTCGTCAACATGCGGGCGGAACTCATGGAGCGACGGGCGGAGCGCCTGACGGCCGACGCTAAGCCGGCGTCGCGCTTGACGACCCTCAAACCGGCGGACAAGGCGCCTGGCCGTCTGGGAGCGGAAACCACGTGACGAAGCAACGCCGCCGCCTCGCGCTCGTCGGGCTCGTCCTCGCCGCCGCCGGCATTGCGACGGCGCTCGTCCTGACGGGCCTCAGCGCGTCCGTCGCCTACTTCTATACGCCAAGCGACCTTGCGGCGGCCGCGGAGAAGCCGGCGGGGTTGATCCGGCTCGGCGGCCTCGTCGAGCAGGGCAGCGTTCAGTACGCCAAGGGCGACGAACTCGCCGTCGACTTCGCGATCGAGGACGGCGACGCGCGCACGCCCGTCGTTTACCGCGGCGTGCTGCCGGATCTCTTTCGCGAGGGGCAGGGCGTCGTCGTACAAGGTCGGTTGAGGCCCGACGGGGCGTTAAGCGCCGTCGAGGTGCTCGCCAAGCACGATGAGAACTATATCCCGAAGGAAGTAGCCGACGCGCTCAAGGAGCAGGGCCGCTGGCGCGACGGCGATCTCGCCGCCGATTGATCCGGCGGCGATCTATCCGCCGCGCGTCCACTCCAGGATCGTTTCCGCCGCGAGATCCGCAGCCGACGGACCGTCGAGCCGCAAGCCCGCAAGCGCGGGCGCGATTTGCGCGCGCTGCTCTTCGCGCGCCCCCGGGTCAAGCAACAGCGCGCGAACCGCGGCGGCGAGCTTGGCGGGCTCACAGTCCTCCTGCAACAGTTCCGGCATCGCCGGCGCGTCGACGGCCACGTTCAAAATGCTGGCGTGGGCTCCGGTCATCACCCTGCGGACCCAAAACGCCGTTAACGGATCGACCTTGTACGCGACGACCACGGCCGCGCCGTTTATCGCAAGCTCCGTCGTGATCGTGCCGGAGACGGCGATCGCGGCCGTCGTCGCGGCGCAGGCGTCGTACTTCTCATCCGGATCGACGAAGACGGGCTCGAAGGGCCAGTCGTCCGCCGCGCTGCGAACGAGATCGATCACGCCGGGCGCGGCGGAAACGATCGTGCGGACGCCCGGAGCCTCTTCGACGATCCGCGCCGCCGCGCCGGCGAAAGGCTCGACATGCCGGCGCACCTCCTGCCGCCGGCTGCCGAGGAAGAGGCCGAGGACCGGCGCGTCGCCGAGATCATGACGGGCGCGGAAGGCTGCCCCATCGCCGCGCGCGCGCCAGGCGGCCTGGAAATTCGGGTTGCCGACGAACCGGGCCCGAACGCCCGCGGCCGCGAACCAGTCGGGCTCGAACGGCAAAAGGCACATCACGCCGTCGAAATGCTCCCGGACAAAGTCGACGCGTTGCGGACGCGACGCCCAGACCTGGGGCGCTACGAGCTTGAGCCGGCGTGTCGCGGGGGCGCGCTTTTTGAAGCGGCCGGCGCAAAGCCGGGAGAACGCCCAGCCGTCGATGAAGACCGCCGCATCCGCCTGGCGCGCGGCGGCGAGCTCCATCAGCGCGTCGGCGCGGGCGAGCGCCTTGAAATAGACGCGCGCCACGTCGGTGAAGCCCATGACGGCGAGATCATTCGTAGGGAACGCGCTGTCGAACCCCGCGGCCGCCATCGCCTCGCCGCCGCAGCCGAAAAGCTCCGCGCCGGGCGCGCGGTCGCGCAAGGCGGCGATCACGCTCGCGCCGATAGCGTCCGCGGAGGGCTCGACCGCCGCCAGAAGGATCCGCGGCGCGGTCTCGCTCATTTGCGCGCGAGCGCGTCGGGCGCGAAGCCGTAAACGAAGATCTCCGCTGCGTCGGCCTCGGCGAGGGCCGCGTCACGATCCATCATCAGCGCCCGGTCCGCTTCGACCGCGACGCCGGCGAGCCCGGCGGCGCGCACGCCCTCGATCGTCCGGCGTCCAATGGTCGGCAGGTCGACGCGCAATTCTTGTCCGGGCTTCGGGCGCTTGACGAGAACGCCGCGGCGCTTTCGCTCCCCGAGCCCTCGCACCGACGAGGGCAGCGATGCGACGCGCGCGAGCATGGCGTCCGTGCCCTCCGCCGCCTCGACGGCGAGCACCAGCCCGCCAGCGACGACCGCGCCCTGGCCGACGTCGAACGGCCCCAGGGCGTCGATCAACGCCGCCGCCTTGCGCATGTCCGCCAAATCGTCCGCGAGCGGCGCATAAGCTCCCTGGATACCCTCGCCGACGGCGACGTCGCCGATGATCTCGTCAGCGCCAAGAACGCGAAAGCCTTCCGCCTCGAAGACGCCGACAAGAAGGTCGAGCAAGGCGCCGTCGCCCCGCGCGGCCGCGGCGACGACCCGCGGCAACAACGCCGCGCCGCGCCAGTCAAGTTTCAACGCGCTGAAGTCCGGTCGATCGACGAGGCCCGCGAGAACGACCGCATCGCAGTCGTTCTCCTTCAGGAGACGAATGATTCGGCCGGCCTCGCCCATCCCGGCGACGGCGTCCGCGGCGGGCGCGCCGGCCTCATCGCGCGCGCCCGATCCGGCGAGGCGGACGATGTAGCCCTCGCGGCCGGCTTGATGCGCGGCCGCGAGAACCTTCGCCGGCAGCGGTCCGGCGCCGGCGATGACGCCGAGTTTGCGCCAGGGTCGTGGCGCGGCGGCGTCGCTTGCGCTCACCGCGACGGCGCCATTAATGGGCGGCGCGATCCGGCTTTGACGAAAGCGACGATGCGCGTGACATACGGATCGTCCCCATACTGTTTTTCAATCGCCGGCAGGCGATCCGCTGCGGCGCCTTCGCCCTCGAAAAGGGCGCGCACCGCAGACCGCACGCGGTGAATGTCCGCCCGGGCGAGCCCGCGCCGCTTCATGCCAACGACGTTGAGCCCGGCGAGGCTGGCGTGGTTGCCGACCGCCGAACCGAACGGATTGACGTCGCTCGGCACGGCGGCGCACCCGCCGACCATGGCGAAGGCGCCTATGCGGCAAAACTGGTGCACGGCGCAAAGGCCGCCGAGAAAAGCGCCCTCCTCAACGACGACGTGGCCACCGAGCGTGGCGTTGTTCGCGAACGTCACGCCGTCGCCGATCTCGCAGTCATGCGCGACGTGAGCGCCGACCATAAGCATCACGCCGTTCCCAATGCGGGTCGCGCCGCCGCCGTCGACCGTGCCCTTGTGGATCGTCACGTGTTCACGGACGACGGCGTCGGCGCCGACGACAAGCCGCGTGTCCTCCCCCTTCCACCCGGCGTGCTGCGGCGGTTCGCCGACGACCGCGAATGGATGAATGCGCGCGCGCGCCCCGATCTCCGTACGCCCATCGATTGAGACGTGAGAAACGAGACGCGCGCCTGCGCCGATCGTCACCCCGGGGCCGATGCGGCAAAACGGGCCGATATCGACGTCGTCGCCGAGCGACGCGCCATCGGCGACAATCGCGGTTTCGTGGATGCGCGCGGACGACTGCATTGCGGGGCGCCCCCGAACGGGCCCTTAGGGCGCGGCTTGCGCGAGCATGGCCGTGAAAGCCGCGTCCGCTACGACCTTGTCGCCGACGCGCGCCTCGCCTTCGAACTTCCAGACCGGCGGGCGGCGCTGCGCCGTGCGCACGTGGATGCGCAACTGGTCGCCGGGAGACACCGGGCTCCGGAACCGCGCCTTATCGATCCCCATAAAGAGAACGATTTTGCCTTCGACGTCGAGCTCCTCAGTGTACGAAGTGAACGCCGCCGCGCCTTGCGCCATCGCTTCAATGATCAATACGCCGGGCATCACAGGCTTCTGCGGGAAATGCCCCTGGAAGAACTGCTCGTTGTACGTCACGTTTTTGACGGCGACCGCGCCCTCGCCGGGCTCGATGTCTTCGAGACGATCGATCATCAGCATGGGGAAACGATGCGGCAGAAGCTCCATCAGTTCTTCAACGCCGAGGACCGACTTGCCTTTTTCAAGCATTTCTTTCGTCCTGTTCCGCGCACGCGGATCGCGGTTTCCTGTTCGCCGCGCGCGTTTTGACGAGGCCGCGCATCCAGTTGCGGAACGGCTCCGCGGGATAGCCGCCCCACCGCTGCCCTGCGGGCACGTCGCTCATGACCCCGGACCCTGCCGCGATTTGCGCGCCATCGCCAATCGTCAGGTGATCGGCGAGGCCCGCCTTGCCGCCGACGACCACGCCGTCGCCAAGCTTCGTCGAACCGGCGACGCCAGCCTGCCCGGCCAGGATGCAGCCCGCGCCGATAACGACGTTGTGACCGATCTGCACGAGGTTGTCGATCTTGGTTCCCGCCCCGATGCGCGTGTCGCCCAACGCGCCGCGGTCGATCGTGACGCCGGCGCCGATCTCCACGTCGTCGGCGATGAGCGCACGCCCCAGTTGCGGGATCCGCTGCGCCCGGCCGTCAGCGACGACGTAGCCGAACCCCGCCTCGCCGATCACGGCGCCGGCGCTGACGTCGACCCTCGCGCCCAGAAGCGCGTGGGTGACCACGGCGTTGGCGCCGATCCGGCTCGACGCGCCGATGGCGACGCCGGGGCCGATCACCGCGCCAGCCTCGACGACGACGCCGTCGCCCAGTTTGGCGTCGGGCGCGACATAGGCGCTCGGGTGCACGCCGAGACGCGCCGGCGCGCTCGCGTCGGGAAACGGCAGGCTCGCGTGCAGATGCGCCGCAAGCCGCGCGAACGCCAGTTTCGGGTTCGCCGCCCGCGCCACCGCCCGCGCCGGGCCGACAGCGGCGACGAGCGCGTCCGCCGCGTCATCGCAGACGATCGCCAGGCCGAACGGCCTCTCGGCTAATATTGCGCACACGGAGGGCTTTTCCGCGAACAACGCCGCGCGCCCCAGCTCCTCGTCCGGAACGTCCGTCGACGCGACGGTGTCGATCTCTCGATCCTCGTCGACGGCGCCGCCGACGCGCGCCCCTGAAACGTCAATGGCGCGGCCCAAGGATATCGGGCCGCGCCATTCGTAGAATCTCGGATCGACCATGTCGTGAGCCGCGCCCCGCGGCGGCGCGTTACCTCTTGCGTTTCTTGCCGTTTTGCGCTTCCGCCTGCTGCTTTTGCGCTTCCTCGAGCTTCTTCATCACGTCCTCGAGGGAGATGTCCTCGACGTCGACTTTCTTAATTTTCTTGTCGAGGTTCGCGATCACCTCCTGGGTCACGTCGGTCTCCGGCGCGGCGTACATGACGGCGCTGCGATCGAGCAGGATCGTCGCGCCTCGATCGTCGACGATGTCTTTGAGGATCGGCCGCGATTCCAGGAGGACCTTCTGCTGCGCCGACTGGACGGCGTTGATGAAGACCCGCTCCATGATCTGCGCCTGCCCCTGCAAACGCTGCTCGCGCCCCGCCAGTTCCTGACCGGTCTTGTTACGGACCTCTTCGGACATCAGCGAGGCGTTCTTCTGGAACTTTTCGACGTCCGTCTTCAGTTTTTCGAGCTCTTTTTCGAGCTCCTTTCGGACGTTCTCCTGAACTTTCTCCGCCTGCCCCGGAATCGTCTGCCCCGCCTTCGACTGACTCACCAGCCGTTCTCGATCGACGATCAGAATGACAGGCGACTTGCCTTTTGACTGCGCCTCGACGTCGCTGACGGACGCGCCGAGCCCGAGCCCGGCCGCCGCGATCGCAAAACCCGCCATCCCGGCGCGCAGCGTGGAGGTTGTGAGCTTTTTGTTCATCATTAATTCAAAGCCTTTTGTTTTCGCCGCCCCCGTCGTGACCAGACGCGTCTAGAACGACGTACCCGCACTGAAACGGAAGCCCTCCGTTTGGTCGAATTCTTCTTTCCGAAGAACCTCCGCGAAGTCAAATCGCACGGGCCCGAAGGGCGAATCCCAGCTCACCGATACGCCCGCGCTGACGCGAATGCCGAGATCGTCCTGCACCGGCACAAGGCCGACCCCCGTGACCGGATCGATCCGCAACTGATTGATGTCGTCATTGATGATCTTGTCGGCGTCGTCGACGAGGCCAACCGTGCCGAAATCGCTGAAGATCGCGGCGCGAATGCCGTACTCCGGCGGCAGCGGCAACGGAATGCGGATTTCGGCCGTGCCGATCGCGTAAATCTTCGCGCCGATCGCCTGGCTCAGGATTTCGCCGTCATTGTCGAACTGAAGCTCCCCGTTGGGGCCGGCGATCAGGAAGCGCGGGCCGACCCCCGCGACCTCGAAGCCGCGAAACGTCGAGGCCCCTTCGAAAAACCGGTCCTGCACGCGAACCGTGTCGCCGGCGAACCCGTCGATGTAGCCGGCGCGCAGGCGAAGCCGGCCGATGAAGCCGCCGAACAGCCGTTTGTGGTAGGCGCCGCTGCCCTCGGTGCGGACATAGTTGACGTCGCCGCCCAGTCCCGCGACCGACTGCGCCAAGCTGACGCGCCAACCGCGGGTGGTGTCGATCGGGTCGTCGCGTGTGTCGAACGAAAGCGAGTAGCCGACAAGCGAGGTGAGGAACTGTCCGCGCGACGTGCATTGCGGGTTGAACGAGTTGTCGACGAGCTCGCACGTGTCGCCCGCAATGACGGAAAAGACCGGATCCAGCCCCGTCGGATCGACCGTCAGAACCGGCGCGCCGTCGGCGTCCGCGGACAGAATGATCTGTCCGTTGTCGTCGATCCCGAGGGGAGCGCTCGCGCCGGCGAGGAAGAAGTCGCCGTCGGCGCTCTGGAAAAGAGTTTGAGTGGTGCCCAGGCTGTCCTGACCTTGTACGCCGGTTCGCCCAAGATCCGTGACCGCGGTCGTTTCCGCCGATATCTGCGCGGCGACAAACTCCTGCGCGATGAATTCATCCGGGCTCGTTGTAAAGAACGGCCCCGCCGCCTGGTCGAACTCGATATTGTCGCGGGCCAACTGATATTGGATGCTGCCCCGACCGAACTCCGACACCTGAAAGCCGGCGTTGAGGCCGAACCCGACCCGGTTCCGCACGATGCCGACCTCGCGAAAGTTCGTCCGCGAATTAAAGATCGAGAAGCCCGCCGCCAGGTTGCGGTCGAGGAAGTAGGGCTGCGTGAAACGCAGGTCGACGAGCCGCGTGCGCGAACTCGCCTGGGCCCGCAATCGGAGAAATTGTCCGCGCCCCAAAAGATTGCGCTCCTCGATCGAGAAATCGAGGATGAAGTTCTCCGTGCTCGACACGCCGACGCCGACCGAGAACGAGCCTGTCGACTGTTCTTTAACGGCGACGTCGAGTTCCGTGCGGTCCGGCCCCGAACCTGGCGTCTCTTCAATTTCGACCTCGCCGAAATAGCCGAGCGCGCGGATCCGCGCCTTCGAGCGATCGACGAGCACGCGGTTGAACGCGTCGCCCGCGACCACCCGCAACTCGCGGCGGATGACCTTGTCGAGCGTCCGGGTGTTGCCGTTGATGTTGATGCGCTCGACGTAGACGCGCGGGCCTTCGTTCACCTGGAACGTCAAGTCGATCGTCTTGGTCGCCGGGTTCCGGTCGAGGCGCGGCTGCACGTCGACGAAGGCGTAGCCGAGCGCGCCCGTGGCGAACGTGATCGATTCCACTGCCTTCTCGACCCTGTCGCCGTCATAGGTCTGGCCAGACCTGATCGGCACGATGCGTTCGAGCGCGCCCTCGTCGAGCCGGGCAAGGGTCGTCTTCACACGAACTTCGCCGATGTCGTACTTCTCTCCCTCGTCGACCGTGAAGGTGATGAAGAAATCCTTGCGGTCGGGGGTCAGTTCGGCGACGGCGGAGACGACCTGAAAGTCAGCATACCCATTGCGCGCGTAGAACTGGCGCAACAGGTCGCGCTCGAACTCCAGGCGGTCGGGATCGTAGTTGCTGTTCGAGGAGAACAGACGCCACCACCGGCTCTCCTTCGTAAGCAGCTCGCCGCGTAGCTCGTTCGCGGAAAACGCCTCGTTGCCGATGAAATTGACCTTCGCGACGCCGGTCTTCGGCCCTTCGTCGATCTCGAAGATAACGTCGACGCGGTTTTGCTCCAGCGGCTTGACCTTCGGCGTCACCGTCGCGGCGAACCGGCCGGTGCGGCGATAGACCTCGATGATGCTCTGGACGTCGTTCTGGACTTTGTCGCGCGTGAAGACCGACCGCGCCGCCAGTTGCACCTCTTCGAGGATCTTGTCTTCCTTGACGCGCTTGTTGCCCTCGAAAATCACCCGGTTGACGATCGGGTTCTCTTCGACGTCGATGACGAGCGTGCCGTCCGGCTGCATCGCGATCGTGACGTCGGAGAAAAGCCCCGTACGGAACAAGGTCTTCACGCCGAGGTCGAGAAGCCGCTCGTCGGCGACGTCGCCCGGCTGAACGACGAGATAGGACGCGATCGTCTGCGCTTCGATGCGCTGGTTCCCGCGAACGCCGATGCCGCGGATGATGTTCGCTTCGGCCGCGAGCAGCGCTTCTTCGCTCGCGGCGGGGTCGGCCGCGCCGCCGAGCAGCGCCTGCGCCGACGCGGCACCGTTAAGGTTAACGGCGATAATCGCTGACAACAGCGACGCGCGCGCGGCGCATCCCCCCGATCGTACGAGACTCATCGCGCTTACCTAGCTGTTGAATTTCAGCAGATTGCTTATGTCGTTCCAGGTCACGAAGAGCATGAACGAAGCCAGTAGAACGATTCCTATGCGAAATCCTACGGCTTGCGCCGTCGCCCCCAAAGGCCGCCCCGTGACCGTCTCAATGGCGTAGTACATCAGGTGTCCGCCGTCGAGTACCGGCACCGGCAAAAGGTTAAGAAAGCCGATCGAGACCGAGACGACGGCCGCGAGGTTGACGAAGTTGGCGAGGCTCACCTGGAGCCGATCCATGAACGTCGCCTCGCCCTCGCCGGAGAACCCCGACACGGCGGACTGACCCGCGTACTGCGCCATTTTAATGGGACCGCCAAGCTGCCGGCTATCCTCCTTGCCGAGGATGAGGCGACCGAGAAACTTCACGGTCGCGCTGACGATCTCCCACACATTGACGGCCGCCTCCTTCAGGGCGCGCAACGCGCCGTAGCGCACCGGCGCGGCCTTCTCCGGATCGGCGACCAGCCCCAGAACCCCGGCGTAGGCGACGTTGCCGAACGGATCCTCGATCTCCTGGCGCTTCGGCGTCGCGACGATGACGATCGTCTCCTCGCCGCGGCGCACCTCGAAAGTGAGCTCGTCGCCAGCGGCGAGCCGCGTCACAAGCTGCAGATCGTCGAACTTCGCCACCGACCGGCCTTCGACGGAGAGGATCCGGTCGCCGGGCCGAAAGCCCGCCTCGGCGGCGGCGCTGTCCTCGACGACCTCCCCGACGATCGGCTGGACCTCATAGGCCCCGAACGAGGCGAGCAACGCCCAGAACATCGCCGTCGCCAGGACGAAATTCGCGATCGGTCCGGCGGCGACGATCAATGCGCGCGCCCAAACGGGCTTGTAGTGAAAGCAAACGGCGCGCTCTTCCGCCGTCAGCGTCGGCGCGTCGCCCGGCCGGGGGAATTGCGTGGTCGCCGCGCCCCCGCTTTCCCTGCCGCCGTTCGCCTCGCTGTCACGATCGGCGACGACGTCGTCGCGCGGCGTCGACGCAGGCGTTTCATCGCCAAAGAATTTCACGTAGCCGCCAAAAGGAAGCATAGCGATGCGCCATTCCGTTCCCTTACGATCGACCCATCGCGCAATCGGCTTGCCGAAGCCGATGGAGAAAACGTCCACGCGCACGCCTAGCCATCTCGCCGCGGAAAAATGTCCGTACTCGTGGAAAAATACGATAATCGAAAGCAGCGCCACGAACGCGACGATCGAAATCGGCAATACGACCAACTGATCGAGACTGATCGGAAACAATGTGAGCCCGCCTTCCGTCTGGGGAGTTTCTACCGAGCGTACGCTGGCCGCTTGAGACGCCGCTAGGCGGCCGCTCGCGCCGCGACGTCGTCGCGCGCCAGACGCCGGCCTTCGGCGTCCGCCGCCAGGGCGTCGTCGAGCGAGGACAGCGCCATGTCGTTCCGCCGCGCGACCTCGCTCATGGCGGCCTCCACGACGGCGGCGATCTCAAGGAAACCGAGCTTGCCGTCGAGAAACGCCGCGACCGCGACTTCGTTGGCGGCGTTCATGACGGCCGCCGACACACCGCCGGTCCGCGCCGCTTCGCGCGCAAGCCGCAGGGCCGGAAAACGCTCCATATCCGGCGCCTCGAACGTCAGCTCACGGACGCTCGCGAAGTCGAGCTTGGCGGACGGGCTCGGGCAGCGGTCCGGCCAGGCGAGCGTCGAGGCGATCGGCGTTCTCATGTCCGGCGTGCCCAGCTGCGCCAGGACCGACCCGTCGACGTATTCGACCATCGAGTGAATGACCGACTGCGGATGAACGAGGATCTCGATATCCTCCTGGGGCGTGGGAAAGAGATGCGCGGCCTCGATCAGTTCGAGGCCCTTGTTCATCATGGTCGCGCTGTCGACGGAGATCTTCGCGCCCATGGTCCAGTTCGGATGAGCAACCGCCTCGGCCGCCGTCGCGTTCGCCATGCGCGCGGCGGGCCAGGCGCGGAACGGGCCGCCGGACGCTGTCAGGATCAATCGCGAGATCCGGTGCGGGCGCTCGAAATCGTAAACCTGGAAGATCGCGTTGTGTTCGCTGTCAACCGGCAACAGCGCGCCGCCCGCCTTTTCGACGACGGCCTTGACGACGTCGCCCGCGCACACGAGCGCTTCCTTGTTGGCGAGGGCGACGGCGGCCCCGCGCTCGGCCGCGCGAAGCGTCGGCTTCAGCCCCGCGGCGCCGACGATCGCGGCCATGACCCAGTCCGCGTCCCGCGCCGCCGCTTCCTCGACCGCCGAGGGTCCTGCGCCGATTTCAACGTCTTCGTCGGCGAGGAGCGCCTCCAAGTCGGCCCGACGGCCCTCGTCTGCGATCGCCACGAATTCCGGTTTGAAGACTTTCGCCTGCTCGGCGAGCCGCTCGACGTTCGAGTTCGCCGTCAGGGCCACGATCTCGATCGCGAAGTCGTCCGCGCCGCGAGAAAAAGAGATCAGATCCAACGTCGACACGCCGATCGAACCGGTCGAGCCGAGGATCGAAATCCGCCTTGCCGCGGCCGGCCTGACGCGGCCGGCGGTCCGAACGCCGGCGTCCAAGAGATCGACGTTTGTCGCCATCGACAATACCCCTTCGCCCGCGCGCTACTGCGGTAGCGACCGCCGTCTCGAGCCCGCCGTCGCGTCGCCGCCCCCGACCACCCGCCGTTGGTTGGAGGTTACTCAATCACAACCGCGACGCAAGCGAATGACCGAAGAGCACCGCCGTCATGGCGACCGTGGCGAAGATCATGCCGTCGAGCCGATCGAGCGCGCCGCCATGCCCGGGAATGAAGCCGCTTGCGTCCTTGACGCCGAACCCGCGCTTAAAGGCCGACTCGGCTAGATCGCCAAGGATCGACGCAAGCCCAAGGCTGGCGCCGATCAACACGTGAAACGCAGCGCCGCCGACCTGATCTCCGAAGGCGTCGCCGGCGTCGAACAATCCGGGGCCGCAGAGCGCGCCGGCCAGCCCGCCAGCGAGCACGCCCGCCGCGGCCCCCGCCCACGTCTTCGACGGCGACAGGAGCGGCGACAGACGAGGCCCGCCAAAAAACCGCCCAGCGAAGTAGGCCGCGCTGTCGGCGGACCACACAACGAGAAACAGAAACAACGTTATGGCCCGGCCGCCGTCGACGGCGTCGCGCAACCACAGCAAGGCGATGCAGGGCGCGACAAAATAGGCCGCGCCGAACGCGACCCAGGAGCTCGCAGCCCGGCCCGCGCGGCGCGCGGCCGCAAACGCGGCGAGCCCGCCGAGGGCGCAGGCGCCATAGGCGGCTATGTACGCCCCGGCGCTCGCGGCGCTCGCGGCCAGCGCGCCCGTGGCGGCGAGCGCATAGAACGCCGGCGTCAGTTCCCGCCCCTCGACCATACGGGTCCATTCGAACGCCATGACGACAACCAGAAATGCGACGAGCCCGGCGAACGCAGGCCCGCCCGTATAGCCGCCGGCGACGGCGGCGAGCGCGAGCGCGCCGCCGGAAACGGCGCGCAGCAAAATCGAATCTCCGCCGCCCGGCCCGTCTCGCGCCGCCTGGTCCCGACGCAAACGCCGCGCGCCCGCCGCCCCGCCCCGGGCGGATCGGACGACCCCGCTCGCGAGAGCGCGGACGGCGGCGCGCAACGCCATCAATCTACTGGATCAAGGGTGGCTTTGCGTCCCGCCATAGCGGCGCTCCCGCCGCGCGAATTCGTCAAGCGCCGCATTGAATTGCGCCGCGTCGAAGTCCGGCCACAGAACGTCAAGGAAGACATATTCAGCGTACGCCGCCTGCCAGAGAAGGAAATTGCTGATCCGCTGCTCGCCGCTCGATCGGATGACGAGATCGGGGTCCGGCGCCGCGCCGGTGTCGAGATATTGCGAGAACGCCTGTTCGGTGAGCGCAGCCGGATCGAGCGCGCCGGCCGCCGCGTCCTCGGCGGCTTTCTGCGCAGCGCGCAAAATCTCGTCGCGACCGCCATAGTAGAATGCGATCTGCAGCAGCAGCCGGTCGTTACGCTCGGTTTGGCTTTGCGCGCTCGCCACGAGCGCCTTCAGTTCCCAGTCGAGGTTGCGCCGGTCGCCGATGACGCGCACGCGCACGCCGTTCTCTTTCAGCGACGGCAGATCCGCGGAGATGAATTCGCGCAGCAGCGCCAGAAGGTCGCGCACTTCACCCGCCGGCCGACGCCAGTTTTCCGTAGAGAAACTATAAAGCGTCAGGCATTCGAGACCGGCGTCGCGCGCCGCCTCGACCGCGCGCCGCGCCGCGCCCACGCCCGCGCGATGTCCGGCCGACCGCTCCAAACCCCGGCTCTTCGCCCATCGCCCGTTGCCGTCCATGATGATGGCGGCGTGGCGCACGCCTGCGGCGGCGGCCCGCCCGATTATCGGGCCCTTGACGCCGCCAGGCGAGCCCAGGGCCTCCGCCGTCGGCTTCGACGCTTCAGCGAGCGTCGGGCGTTTTCGCGCCGATACCGCCA
This sequence comes from Parvularculaceae bacterium, assembly GCA_050331095.1. Lineage (GTDB taxonomy): Bacteria > Pseudomonadota > Alphaproteobacteria > Caulobacterales > Parvularculaceae > MED-G105. The sequence goes on along the minus strand of JBHJHE010000010.1, from coordinate 65,621 downwards.
TGTTCCGCTCCCGCGCGACGCCGCGCGGCTCCATTTCCCGGCAGGCCGACCATCGGTAGAGGCCGGATGCGCAAAATAGCGTTAAACCTGCATGATTTCGGCTTCTTTTTTCGCCAGCGCGTCGTCAACCTTCTTGATCATCTCGTCGGTCAGCTTCTGCACCTGTTCGGACTGACGTTTCTGGTCGTCCTCCCCCATCCCGTCCGCTTTCTTTACGCTCTCCATGCCTTCCCGGCGCACGTTTCGTATCGCCACTTTGGCGTGCTCGGCGTACCGCGCCGCGACCTTCGTCAGCTCGACGCGCCGCTCCTCGGTGAGCGGCGGCACGGGCACGCGAACGTTGACCCCGTCGACGACCGGATTGACGCCGAGGCCGGCCTCCCTGATCGCCTTTTCAACCGCTCCGACGAGTGATTTGTCCCAAACCTGAATGGATATCGTTCGCGGCTCGGGAACGCCGACGGTGCCGACCTGGTTCATCGGCGTCGGCGATCCGTAAGCCTGGACGACGATGGGCTCCACCAGGCTGGCGCTCGCGCGGCCCGTACGAAGCCCGGAGAACTCCTGCTTCAGCGACGCGATTGCGCCGTCCATTCGTTTCTGCAGCGCGCTGAGGTCGACCCCGCTCTCGGACATGTTCGTCAATCTCCATTTCGAATTCGGTGTTTTCGCGGCTCGAACGGCGCGGAACCGCGACCTTATCGGGGCGCGACGGCGAGACGCGGCGCAAACGCGCCATCCGACGCGGGTTCCGCCGACGCTAGCCTTTGATCGTGGTGTGCGGCCCTCGGCCGCGCAAGGCGCCGATGACCCCGCCCCGTTCGGTGATCGAGAACACGACGATCGGGATCGAGTTCTCACGCGTCAAGGCGATGGCCGCCTGGTCCATAACCTTCAGATCACGGATCAGCACGTCCTGGTAGGACAGCTCGTCGTACCGCGTCGCGTTCGGATCGAGTTTCGGGTCGGCGCTGTAGACGCCGTCCACCTGCGTGCCTTTGAACAGCGCGTCGCATCCCATCTCCGCCGCACGCAGCGCCGCCGCCGTGTCGGTTGTGAAGAACGGGTTGCCGGTGCCGGCCGCGAAGATCACGACGCGCCCTTTTTCCATGTGGCGAACGGCGCGGCGGCGAATGTACGGCTCGCAGATCGCCGTCATCTCGATCGCCGACATGACGCGGGTGAAAAGCCCGGCCTTTTCGAGGCCGTTCTGTAGCGCGAGCGCGTTCATCACCGTCGCGAGCATGCCCATATAGTCGGCGCTCGCCCGCTCCATGCCGCGCGAGGCGTTGCTGACCCCGCGGAAAATGTTTCCGCCGCCCACGACGAGGCAAATTTCGACGCCGAGCGACTTCGCTTCGGCGATGTCCGCCGCGATGCGTTCGACGGTGTCCGGATCGATGCCGTACTGGCCCGATCCCATCAGTGCCTCGCCGGAGACCTTTAGAAGAACGCGACGATATTTGAGGTCGATCGCGGCGTTTGGCCCGGGCGACGCCTCGGCCTGCCGGTCGTCGGCCTCGGCGGGAACTGCGTCAGCGTCGCCCATGTGCACCCAACTCCCAGCGCCGCCCGACGCCGCGCTTTTGTCGCCGCTCTCGGCCGCAGCGAGCGATAGCCCGCGCCGAAAGGGTTGCGCAAGCGAGCAGGCGTCGCGGACGGCCCCCGTTACCGGCCCCTGCCCCAGGCCCCGGGACAAGCCTCCGACCAGCCCCGCGCCGGAACGGCGGCTAGTCCTCGTCGTCGGCGTTCTCGACGCCTTCGCCGAGTTCCAACCGCGCGAAATCCGCAAGCGACACAGGCGCGCCGACGTCTTTCGCCGCGTTCTCGATCACGTCCGCGATTTTCGTTTCGCCGTCGATGACGAAGATCTGTTCGAGAAGAACCGCTTCTTCATAAAACTTGCGCAACCGGCCCTCGACCATTTTCTCAATGATCGCCTCAGGCTTGCCGGACGCGCGCGCCTGGTCGGCGAGCACCGACTTCTCGCGTTCGACGACTTCCGGATCCAGATCGTCGACGCTGGCGGCGAGCGGCCGCGCCGCGGCGACGTGCATGGCGATTTGCTTGGCGAGCGCGCCGAGCTTCGCCTTATCGCCGGTTGAGCGAAGTCCGACGAGCACGCCGATTTTGCCGGCACCGTCGACCACCGGGCTGTGGATGTAGGGCGCGACGACGCCGGCGTCGACCGCAACGCGCGCGGACCGCCGCAGCGACAGGTTCTCGCCGATCTGCCCGACCATCTCGGCCACGTGCTCCCCGACCGACTTGCCGGCGCCGGGAAACGGCGCCGCGCGCACTGCCTCGACCGAACCGTCCGTGTCGAGCGCTGCGGCGGCCGCGTCGCGGACCATCGCCTGGAAGATTTCGTTGCGCGCGACGAAGTCGGTTTCCGAGTTCACCTCGACGAGAACCGCCTCGGCGCCATCGCCGGCGTCGCGCACGAGCGTCGCCACAAGGCCTTCCGACGCAGCGCGCCCTGATTTTTTCGCAGCTTTCGCGAGGCCTTTTTTGCGCAGCCAGTCGACCGCCGCGTCGACGTCGCCGTTCGTCTCGTTGAGGGCCGCTTTACAGTCCATCATGCCGGCCCCGGTCATTTCCCGCAGGCTCTTCACCATTCCGGCGGTCACGCCAGCCATGTCCATTCTCCGTTGCTTCGCGCCATCGCCCGGGTCCTTAAGTCCTCGTGCGCCGCGATCGTCTTCCCTATCGTCGCATTCTTCGACCGCCCGCGCCCGTTCGACGACGCCGACCCGCCAGCGTTTCGCGCGGAACCGATTCCGGCCGCGAGGGCCTAGGCGCTCGCCGTTTCGCCGTCCGCCCGGGCCTCGCCGTCGACCGCGGCCGTCGCCTCCGTCGCCCGCGCGTCTCCCGCCTGTTCGTCCGATAGGGCGGGTTCAACGGGCGCGTCTTCGAATTCGCCGATATCGACGCCGAGCGACGACTGGCTCGCCGAAATGCCGTCGATGACCGCGTCCGCGGCGAGATTGCAGTAAAGCGCGATCGCGCGGGACGCGTCGTCGTTGCCCGGCACCACGATCTCCACGCCGTCGGGGCTGCAATTGGTGTCGACCACGGCGACCACCGGAATGCCCAGCTTCCGCGCTTCCTTGATGGCGATCGCCTCTTTCTTGACGTCGATCACGAAAAGAAGGTCCGGCAGGCCGCCGAGTTCGCGAATGCCGCCGAGCGAGGCGTCGAGCTTCTCGCGTTAGCGCGAGAGGTTCAGCTGCTCTATCTTGGTCAGGCCTTTGCCGCCGGTCTCGAGCGTCTCCTCAAGATCCTTCAATCGCCGGATCGAATTGGAGATCGTCTCCCAATTCGTGAGCGTGCCGCCGAGCCATCGCGTGTTCATGTAGTATTGCGCGCAGCGCTGGGCCGCTTCCGCGATCGGGGCTTGGGCATGCCGCTTGGTGCCGACGAACAAAACCCGTCCGCCGCCCGCCACGACGTCTCGCACGCGGACGAGCGCCTGGTGTAAAAGCGGAACGGTTTGGGACAAGTCGATGATGTGAACGCCGTTACGCGCGCCGAAAATGTACGGCCGCATACGCGGGTTCCAGCGGTGGGTTTGGTGGCCAAAATGGACGCCGGCTTCCAAAAGCTGACGCATCGAAAACTCAGGCAACGCCATAACTGCTCCTTCGGTTGACCGCCGCGAGCAAAGCCGAAATCTTCGAAGAACCCGACAGGGCGTCTTCTTTCGGACCGAGGATTGCCGCTCGCGTGAGGGATCCCGCGCGATTAGCCCCCTTGTCCGCCAAGATCAACAGCGCCTTAGAAGTTCTCAGCGGCGGCGCGTCCATAACTAGGAATGCGCCCGTCCCAAGCGCCGCCTCACTCGGTCGCGACCGCCTCCACCCCGTCGATCGAGAGCAGCGCCGCGCGCAAGCTGGGGGTCATTTCCGCCACGCGCCGCACCCGAACGTCGGCCGCGCCGCCGCCGGACGAGCGCCCTTCCGACAAGCCCCCCTTGAACGCGTCCTCTCCGGCCGAGCCGAGACGCAGAGCCAACACCAGATCGCCGCGCCGAGCGTCGTCGTTCGCTTCGACCGCTTCCATCCGCCGGCGCACCGACCGAAGCGCGGCGAGCGACGAGACTTCGACGCGCAAGGCCGGCGCCCGTCCGATGGCCGCATCGAGGGTCGCCATGCTCTCGATCGTCAAGCGCGCCTCCCCGTCCCGCTCCTCAGCCGCCATGGCGCACAAGACGAGCGCGCCCGGCGTCAGGAGATCGCGGCACCGCTCCAAGGCCTCCGAAAAGATCATCGCCTCGCCGTCGAACGCCGCGTCCGAACATGCAACCCAGGCGAACGGCTTTCCCGATCGCGAGCGACGCAGCCGCGCGCCGCGAACGACAAGCGCCGCGTCGCCCTCCGCGCGTCCGTCCTTGGCCCGCGCAAGAAGGGCGTCGACCGAGGTCGCGCCGATGCGTTCAAGATCGTCCTTGTACTCATCAAGGGGGTGTCCGCTAAGGTAAAATCCGAGGGCCGCGAGCTCTTCGTTCAGCGCCTCGGCGCGCGACCAGGCCTCGACCTGGCGCAGCGACGGCCGCTCCAACGCGGCGCCGCCCGGGGCGTCGAACAGGCCGCCTTGCGCGCCCGCCGCCTCCGCCGCGCTCTGGGCCGAATAACGCACGAGCAGGTCGACGTTCGCCAGGACGCCGGGCCGCGACGCGCCGAGCCCGTCAAACGCACCCGCACGGGCGAGGTTTTCAAGCGCGCGCTTCCCGACCGCCTTCAAATCGACGCGTTCGGCGAGATCGAAGAGACATCGAAAAGCGCCGTTCGCCGCGCGCTCTTCCGCGATCGCCGACATCGCCGCGTCGTTGACATTCTTGACCGCGCCGAGCGCGTAAACGATCTCGCCGTTGCGAACCGAGAAATCCGCTTGCGAGTGATTGACGTGGGGAGGCGCGACGTCGACGGCGATGCGCCGCGCTTCATTGACGAAAATCGCGAGCTTGTCGGTGTTGACTTTGTCGAGGGACATCGACGCCGCGAGGAACGCCGCCGGCTCATTCGCCTTCAGATAAGCGGTCTGGTAGGCGACGAGCGCATAGGCGGCCGCGTGGGATTTATTGAAACCGTAACCCGCGAACTTCTGCACGAGATCGAAAATCGACGACGCCTTGCCGGCTTCGACCCCGTTCGCAACGGCGCCGTCGACGAAGCGCCGCCGCTGGCGATCCATTTCTTCTTTCTTCTTCTTGCCCATCGCGCGGCGCAGAAGGTCGGCTTCGCCAAGACTGTACCCGGACAAGGTTTGCGCGATGCGCATAACCTGCTCTTGGTAAATAATGACGCCGTAGGTTTCCTTCAGGATCGGCTCCAACGACGGATGCAGATAATCCGGGGCGAGACGCCCCTGCTTGCGCTCCACATAGGTCGGAATGTTCTCCATCGGCCCCGGCCGATAAAGCGAAATCAACGCGATGAGATCCTCCAACGCGTCCGGCCGCATCGACCGGAGCGTCGCGCGCATGCCTGCGCTTTCCAGCTGGAAAACGCCGACCGCCGCGCCTTCGGACAGCATTTGGAAGGTTTTCGGGTCGTCGAACGGCATCGCCTCGAGCGACGTTTCGGCGCCGTCGCCGCGGGCGAGCGCGAGGGCTCGCTCAATCACCGTCAACGTCTTGAGCCCAAGGAAGTCGAACTTGACGAGCCCCGCGAGTTCGACCCAGCGCATATTGTACTGCGTCGCCGCCATCTCGGCGCGCGGATCCTGATAAAGCGGCGCCAGCTCCTGCAGCGGCCGGTCGCCGATCACGACGCCGGCGGCGTGCGTCGAAGCGTGGCGATAAAGTCCCTCAAGCTTGAGCGCCATGTCGAGAAGCGCCGCGACGCTCGCGTCCGCGTCCCGCTCCGCCGCCAATCTCGGCTCGCTCTCAAGAGCTTCGGCGAGCGTCGTCGGGTTGGCGGGGTTGTTCGGGACAAGCTTGCACAAGCGGTCGACCTGGCCGAACGGCATGCCAAGCACGCGGCCGACGTCCCGTAAGACCGCGCGCGCCTGAAGCTTGCCGAACGTGATGATCTGCGCGACGCGCGAGGCGCCGTACTTCTCCTGAACGTACGCGATCACCTCGTCGCGCCGCTCCTGGCAGAAGTCGATGTCGAAGTCGGGCATCGACACGCGTTCGGGATTCAAGAAGCGCTCGAACAAGAGGCCGAACCGCAACGGATCGAGATCCGTGATCGTCAGCGCCCAGGCGACGAGCGAGCCCGCGCCCGAGCCGCGGCCCGGCCCCACCGGCACCCCCGCCTCTTTCGCCCACTTGATGAAATCGGCGACGATCAGAAAGTAACCCGGAAAACCCATGCGCCGAATGACGCCGAGCTCATGCTCGAGACGTTCGGCGTAAGCCTCGCGCGGCGCCGCCAGCGCGTCGGCGTTCGCCTCGAGGCGCATATCGAGCCCTTCGCGCGCCTGCCGCTCGAGCTCGGCCGCCTCAGCGGCGTCGGGATCGCCCGCCGCCTCGTCGGCCGCGGCGAACCGCGGCAAGATCGGCGCGCGCGGCTTCGGCCGAAAGGCGCATCGCCGGGCGATCTCCGTCGTGGACGCGATCGCTTCGGGAAGATCGTCAAACAGCGCGATCATTTCCGCCGGCGTCTTGAAATAGTGGTCTCGCGTCGCCCGGCGCCGATCGTCTTGGTGCACGTAGGCGCCGTCGGCGACGCAAAGAAGCGCGTCATGCGCGTCAAAGTCGTCCGCATGGGTAAAGAACGGCTCGTTGGTCGCCACCAGCGGCAGACCGAGGTCGTACGCCGCCTCGACAAGCGCCGCCTCGCAGCGCCGCCAATCGCGCCCCTCATGGCGCTGGAGCTCGACATAAAGCCGGTTTGGGAAGGCCGCCGCCATTCGGCGCAGCAACGCCAAGGCGTCCTCCGCGCGGTCGGCCCTCAAGAGACGATCGAGCGGGCCATCGTGGCCGCCGGTCAGGCACACGACGTCGGCGGCGCACTCCTCGATCAAGCGAAAATCAGCGCAAGGACCGTCGTCTCTCGCCGACGACAAGTGGGCCTTGCTCGTCACCGTCATCAGATTTTGAAACCCGGTCTCGGACTGAGCGAGCAACGCGACGCCCGGCGCACGGGCCCACCGGGCTTCGGCGCCGGCGAGCGCATCGACCTCGATCGATTGCTGCAAACCAAGGATCGGCTGAACCCCGGCCTCCGACAGCGTCTCCGAAATCTCCAGCGCGCCGAAAAGATTGTTCGTGTCCGTCACCGAAACGGCCGGCGTTCCGTACGACGCGCAAAGCCCCGCAAGCTCACGCAAACGGATCGCGCCCTCCGCGAGCGAATACGCCGAATGAACGTGGTGATGAACAAAGGCCGCCATAAGGCGTCTCCTACCGAAACGGCGGCGCTACGCCGCGACGAACGCCATCCACTGCGCCAAGCCTACAAGGGCCGTTAGTATCGCGAGTCCCGCCACGTCGTTCAGTCGTTCCCGTCTCATGTCGCCTCCGGATTTTTGTTCCTTTTTTGTTCATATTCTACTTTTGTTCTCTGCGCAAGCCTGATAACGTCGATCGAGACGACGAGACGCGACCGTGAGAGACGCGATGGCGAGGAAAGCGGAGACCGGATCCGTTTCGGCGACGGCGCGCCTAAGCGCTGTCTCGGCCCTTCGCGCGTCGGCGGCGCGCGTGAAGAAGCGGCTCGGTGTAGCCGTTCGGCTGGCGCACACCTTCCAGGATCAAGTCGCGCGCCGTTTGAAAGGCGATCGACCCGTCGAAGTCCGGGGCCATGGCGCGATACGCGGGATCGTCGGCGTTCTGAGCGTCGACTTTTTCCGCCATTCGCCGCAGCGCATCGTCAATGTCCTCAAGCGAACAGACGCCATGCAGCAGCCAGTTGGCCATGTGTTGCGAGGAAATGCGCAACGTCGCGCGGTCCTCCATCAGTCCGACATCGTTGATGTCGGGCACTTTGGAGCAACCGACGCCCTGGTCGATCCAGCGAACGACGTAACCGAGGACGCCTTGAGCGTTGTTGTCCAACTCGTCCCGGATTTCCGCGGCGGTCCAGTTCGGCGTCGGCGCCAGCGGGATTTCAAGAAGCGTTTCGAGCCCGGGCGCCGCGGCGCCTTCGAGCGCGCGCCGACGCGCGAAGACATCGACGCGGTGATAATGGGTCGCGTGGAGCGTCGCCGCCGTCGGGCTTGGCACCCAGGCGGTGTTCGCGCCGCTCTCCGGGTGCGAGGCTTTCTGGGCGAGCATGTCCGCCATGCGGTCCGGCGCGGGCCACATGCCCTTGCCGATCTGGCCGCGTCCGCCGAGACCGCAGGCAAGGCCGATGGCGACGTTTCGCCGTTCATAGGCGTCGATCCAGGCCGTCGACTTCATCTCGTTCTTGCGGACCATCGCGCCGGCCCGCATGGACGTGTGGAGCTCGTCGCCCGTCCGGTCAAGGAACCCGGTGTTGATGAAAACGATCCGGTTTTTGACTGCTTCGACGCAAGCGGCGAGATTCGCCGAGGTGCGGCGCTCTTCATCCATAACGCCGATTTTCAATGCGTTGCGCGGCAGGCCGACCGCGTCCTCGACGGCGTCGAAGAGGTCGTTCGCGAAGGCGCACTCGGCGGGGCCATGCATTTTCGGTTTGACGACGTAAGCGGATCCCGTCCGCGAATTGCGGAAGCGGCCGCGGCCGTCGATGTCGCGGCGGCATATCAGGCCCGTGACGAAGGCGTCGAGGACGCCCTCGGGCGCCTCCTCGCCGGTCGGCGAAAGAACGGCCGGCGTCGTCATCAAGTGCCCGACGTTCCGTATCAGGAGGAGGGCGCGGCCTTTCAGAGAGAACGCCTCGCCGTCGGGCGCCGTCCATTCCCGGTCGTCGGCGAGGCCGCGCGAGACGCGGGCGCCGGCCTTGTCGAACTCGGCGACGAGATCGCCGTTCATGAGACCGAGCCAGTTACGATAGGCGCGCGTCTTGTCAGCCGCGTCGACGGCGGCGATCGAGTCCTCAAGGTCGACGATCGTCGAGAGCGCCGCTTCCATGACGACGTCCGTGACGCCGGCGCGATCGGCCGCGCCGACCGGCGCTCCGCGATCGACGACGATTTCGATATGCAAACCGTTGTTCTTCAGGAGGATCGCCTCGGGCGCTTCGCCTGGGCCGCGATAGCCGACGAACGCGGCCGGGGTCGCGAGGGCCGGCCGCAGCGCGCCGTCGACGACCGCATAGGCGTCGACCTCGGCGTGGGAGCCGTCTTGGAGCGGCGCGGCCTCATCGAGAAACGCCTTCGTCCAGGCGACGACCCGCGCGCCGCGCTCGGCGTCGTAGTCCCCGGCGGGCGGCGGCGCGCCCAGCGCGTCGGATCCGTAGAGCGCGTCGTAAAGGCTTCCCCACCTCGCGTTCGCGGCGTTGAGCGCGTAACGCGCGTTCAAAGACGGCACAACGAGTTGCGGACCGGCAAGGCGCGCGAGCTCTTCGTCGACGTTCGCGGTCGCCGCTTCGAACGCCGCGGGCGGCGGCGTCAGATAGCCGATTTCTTCGAGGAACGAGCGATAGGCGTCGGGATCGTGGTCCGTCCCTCGGCGCGTTTCGTGCCATGCGTCGATTTTCGCCTGGAGCTCGTCGCGGAAGCTCAACAGTTCGGCGTTTCGCGGCGTGAACGCTGCAAAAGCCCGGGCCGCAGCGGCCCAAAAGGCGGACGCGTCGACGTCCAGTCCTTCGAGCGCCTCGGTTTCGATAAAGTCGGCGAGTTCGGCGGCGACGCGCAATCCAGCGCGGTCGACATAGTCGGTGTCCATCGGGCGCGTGTTCCTTGCGTTGGCCCGCGCGCCGACCTGTCGCGACGCGCGTTGCGACGCATATCACCGGGAGAGCGCGGCTCGCCACCGCCAATTCGAACGTCGAGGAGCCCCCGGGGGCGCCGACCTCGCCGCGCCTGGAACGGGCGGCCGCCGTTCGGGCCGCCGTTCCGGCCAGCGTTCAGGCCGCCGTTCAGGCCGACAGGACGGCGCGTTGGCCGGCGAGGTACTGGCGGGCCATTTTCTGCGCCTCGGAGACCTCGTCCGGCGTCATCTCACGGGCGAGCTCCGCACGATAGGAGCGCGCTTCGATATGGCCCTGCATGGCGGCGAGGTTGAACCACTTGTGCGCGAGGATGAGGTCGTGGCGACCGCCCTCGCCGCTCACCGCGGCGGCGAGGCCGCGCCGGTACATTTCTTCGCTGCTAACGATCGGCTCCGCGCCGGCGAGCGCTTGCGCCCCCAAACTCATCGACATCGTCGTCGCCCCTCTAGTCGTTTTGACCTTGCGGTCGTCGGTCGTCGTCGGGGTCGTCGCGTCGATTGGCGCCCCGCCCGCCGACGTCGACTAAGGCGGGCGAACGCTAAAACTGGGTAAACGACGGGCGCGCGACCGCGAGCCGCGCGGAGCGGGTGAGGCCATAGATCGCCGACGCCGTTGGCTGCGGCGCTTACGGGGCCCTCGTCTCCGGCAATGTCAGGAGCGACGCCGACGCGGGAAGCCGGCAGAGAGAGCGCGCGGAGCGCGAGGCCCCGGCGAGATCGGTCACGAACCAGGTTGCGCGCCGATGGGCGAAGCGTTCGGGTCGCGGCCATGGCGCATTGATTTCAATGGCGCGCGATCGCTCGAACTCGGCCTTAAGCCTTTGGGGCGGCGGCCCCAGATCCGGCGACCAGACAAAAAGACAAAGCGTCGCACCCTCGCCGTCGATAGGCGGCGCGTAGTTCGGCAAATGAGCGGATACGATGCGCGCCCTCGGGAAAAGCCGCCTCAGATTACCCGCCGTCTGGTCCCGAAATCCGACGAGCGTCGCGCCGCCCGGCGCGTCGACGCCTGGCGCGACCTCGCGGATGCCCGACGCAAGCGCGTCGTACGGCCGCCACTGCCGGCACGCGTCGCAAAACGGAGGCCCGGGAAACGTCGCCGCTCCAGCGCGCGCGATCGCGACGCCCGCCAGCAATACCGCGCCCAGCGCAGCGATGCGACGCCGCGCCCTCGCAGCGGCGTCGTCGCCGAAGACGGCGTCGGCCGACGCGGCGAGCCAGATTATCGCGGGAAACAAGAACGGAACGGCATAGCGCTCCTGCCACTGATCGAAATCCATCGACATTGCGGAGAGCGTCATAAGCGCCGCGCCAATGAGCGTCGCATCGCGCGCCAGCGCCTTAGCGCGTCTCCGGGGCGACGCTTGCGCAGAAGCTTGTGCGGACGCAGCGCTCGCACCGCGCGAACGCTCAAGCGGCGCCCTCCACGCCCCCAGCAACGCGACAATGGCGAGGACGATCGAGTACGAAACGATAGACCAAAGGACCGCTACGACGGCGGCGACGGGCGCGCGCGCGCCGTTCGACGGCTCCAAGCCGCGCCCGACTGGGCCACGTTCGCGGCGCGCCAAGCGGCGTGCGGCCAGACGAGCGCCAACGCGGTCGCGACCGCCAGAACGCCCATGCGCCCGACGCGTATCATCGGCATACGACCTTTAATCGCGCCGACGACGACGGCGATCGACGCGGCGCCCGCGGCGCCGAGAAAAGAGTATTTCGCGAGCGCGCCGGCGCCGAGGGCGAGGCCAAGCAGAGCGGCGTCCGCCGCGCTTCCGGTCCGGATCGCCACGAGCAACCGCCACCAGAAGAGAGCCATTGCGGCGACGAGAGCCGCGCTATGGGTGAACGCCTCGTGGTACGCCCAGCCTATCTGCGGGTTGAGCGACATTGCGAGCGCCGCGATCGCAGCCCAGCGCGGATCGCGAACGGCTTCGCGCGCGGCGGAAAACGTAAAGACGCCGGCGAGGGCCAGGAGCCCGTACTTCAGAACAAGGAAACTCGCCTCCACAGGTCCGACGGCGAGTTGCGCGGCCCGCAAGAACCACTCGAAAAGCGGCGGATTGTCATCGAGATAGCCCGCGCGCCAGGACTGCGCCAAGACGTTCAACTTGACGTCGTCATGGGCGAGCGCCCCGCCGTCGGCGAGACTGACGGCGCTGTGCGCTGCGCCCAAAAATCCGTACGCGACAGCGATACTCGTCGCCGTCGCCCAGTTAGGCGCGGCCGGGGCGTCTATCTTCGCGGCCGCCGCGCGCACCGGCCTTGCTTCGGCGTCCGTTAGCCGTCTCTAGCTATCGGCGCCCTCATCGCCGGCGTCTTCTTTCGGCGCCATTCGTTCAAAGGAACCGAACGCGCAAGAGCCCTGGGTGAAGCCGGAGTTGTTGTCGATGATTTGAACGATTTGCCCGCCGCAGATCTGCGTAATCGCCGTGCGATACTGCAGGCGGTTGCCTTGGCGCGTCGCTCCGTTGCACCGGCCGCGAATCTCCGTCCGGTAGTAGTCGCTTACGCCGGCCCGAACGAGAAACAGCCGTTCCGTCACGGGACGAATCTGGCGAACGCGGGTGATGTTCAGACACTGGCGGGTTTCGCCCGTCGGCTCCAAAGAATCGAGGAGCTTCTTGGCCGCGGCGTCGACCGGTTCATTGTCGGTCGTCGTCGCGCACGCCGTCAAAGCGAGCGCCGTCCCCGCGGCGATCACGGCATTAAAGCGGATGGACATGGACATTCTCCAGATTGCGTGGCCCCTCGTTCACGGGGATACTAGCGCGCAATGCGATGGCCGCTAGGGCGTTAGCGCGTAGTTGTCAGTCGTCGACATCGCGCGATGCGTTCAATTTGAGGCGTAGCGGCGTCAATCGAGCCCGAGTTTCTTCTTCAGGAGGTCGTTGACGATCGCCGGGTTCGCCTTGCCGCCCGTCGATTTCATCACCTGGCCGACGAACCAGCCGAAGGCTTTCGGCTTCTCCTTGACCTTTGCAACCTGCGCGGGATTGGCGGCGATCACCTCGTCCACGGCGGCTTCGAGCGCGCCGACGTCGCTCACCTGGGTCAGTCCCTTCGCCTCCACGATCGCTTGGGGGTCGCCGCCGCCCTCGAACATCTCCGCGAAAACGTCCTTGGCCGTTCGGCCCGAGATGACGCCGTCGGCCACGAGGTCGACGAGCTTGCCCAACGCGCCGGCGTCGATGGGCGACGCGTCGATTTCAAGTCCGGCCTTGTTGAGCGCGCCGAAGAGCTCGGTCGTCACCCAGTTCGCCGCGAGCTTGCCATCCCGCCCTGCGGCCGTTTCCTCGAAGAACTCGGCTTTGGCGCGGTCCTGGGAGAGAACCGTCGCGTCGTAGAGCGACAGTCCGTAGTCCGCCTGAAACCGCTTGCGCTTCGCGTCCGGCAGTTCCGGGAGGCTCGCGCGAATGTCTTCGACCCAGGCCGGGTCGAGTTCGAGCGGCAGAAGATCCGGATCGGGAAAATATCGATAGTCGTGGGCGTCCTCTTTCGAGCGCATCGTGCGCGTCTCGCCAGTCGCGACGTTGAAGAGCCGGGTCTCCTGGTCGATCGATCCGCCGCTCTCGAGAACCTCGATCTGCCGACGCGCCTCATAGTCCACGACCTGGCGCACGTAGCGGATCGAGTTGACGTTCTTGGTTTCCGTCCGTGTGCCGAAGGGCTCGCCGGGTCGCCGCACCGACACGTTGACGTCGGCGCGCATCGAGCCCTCCTCCATATTGCCGTCGCACGAGCCGATATAGCGCAGGATCGTCCGCAACTTGCCGAAGTAGGCCGAAGCCTCCTCCGCCGAACGCATGTCGGGTTTTGAGACGATCTCCATCAGGGCGACGCCGGAGCGGTTCAGATCGACGTGGGATTCCGTCGGCGACAGGTCGTGGATCGACTTGCCGGCGTCCTGCTCCAGATGAAGGCGTTCGATCCCAATACGGATCACCCCGCCATCGTCAAGCTCAACCTCGATTTCGCCCTCGCCAACGATCGGATCCTTATACTGAGAAATCTGATAGCCCTGCGGCAGATCCGGATAGAAATAGTTCTTCCGGTCGAAGCGCGACCAAAGATTGACGTGCGCGTTTAGCCCGAGGCCGGTGCGCACGGCCTGTTCCACGCAGTAGGCGTTGATCACCGGCAACATGCCCGGCATCGCCGCGTCGACTAGGCTCACGTGTTCGTTCGGCCCCGCGCCGTAAGCGGCCGAGGCGCCGGAAAAGAGTTTCGACACCGAGCTGACCTGAGCGTGGACCTCAAGGCCGATGACGACCTCCCAGTCGCCGGTCCGGCCTTGGAGCAGCTTCGCCGGACGATCATCCTGTCGTTCTGTAGCGTCGACGGTCATGGGCAAGCCTCTGGTAGCGGATTGGCCGTTTTAGCGCGGGCCTCGGCGCGCGCAATGACGCATCGAACGGCGGACCAGATCCAGCGCGGGCGCTCCAGCTCCAGATAATGGCCGCCCAGGCGCGCGACGCGCAGCTCCGGCGCGCAGGCCGCCGGCAGTCGCTCGGCCAGCAGGCGGGAATCCGACAGCGGCACCAAGGCGTCGATATCGCCGTGGAGCAGAATGACCGGGCGAGCGAGCGCGCCGAGACGATCGAGCAGCGGCGCGACCTGCGGGCGGCGGGCGTCGACCTCAGCGCGGGCGTTCTTCAGATAGCGCGGCAGGACCGCCCGGATCGGCGCGACGTCGGCCAGCGGCAAGACCGCCCGCACCCAGCCGCGCGGTTCGGTGACGAAGGGCGCGACGAGAACGACGCCGGCGACGCGTTCCGGCGCAGCTAACGCGCAGCCAAGCGAAATCAATCCGCCATAAGAAATTCCGATGAGGATCGACTTTCGTTCGCCGGCGGAGATGAGCGGCCGCAAGGCCGCGACCTGGTCGTCGAAGTCGAGCACGGCGGGCCGCGCGTCGGCGCCGTAGCCGGGCCCGCCATAGCCCGCCCGCAGCGGCGCGACGACCTCGTATTCGCGCGGGGCCGTCCCGCGCAGCCGCGCCGTCATGTGCCGCCGGCTCGGCGCGCCGGGAATGACGACGACGCGCCAGGCCCCCTCGCCCGCGCCATGATCGACGCTCAGCGTCGCGCCGCCGGGGGCCTCGACCTCGCGGCGCGTCCAGCGCGGCGCGTCAATCGCCTGCGCGGTCGAGGACAAGGGAGGCGCCGCGGTTGCGCGGATCGTGGGCCGCTTGCGTCTCGCCGTCCGCGTCGACCGTGACGGCGTGAACGTCGCCATAGCCGCCGCGTTCGACGATGCGGTAACCGCGCTCTTCGAGCGCGGCTTTCGTTTCGGCGAACCCGCCGACCCGCGTCTCCATGAACACGGTGTCCTTGGGGAGCAATTGGTGGTGGAAGCGGCCCGCGGCGACGGCGTCGGCCGCCGACATGCCGTAGGCGGCGTGGTTGAGGATCGCCTGGTAGACGGAGGTGAAGATCGTCGGTCCTCCCGGCGTGCCGACGACCATAGCGACGCGGCCGGCTTCAAGGACGATTGTCGGCGTCATCGACGACAGCATGCGTTTGCCGGGCGCGATGGCGTTCGCCTCCGCCCCCACGACGCCATAGAAATTCGGCTCGCCGGGCTTGGCGGAGAAGGCGTCCATCTCGGTGTTCAGGAGAAAGCCCGCGCCTTCCACGACCACCGCCGCGCCGAAGCTCGTGTTCAGCGTCGTCGTGACCGACGCCGCGCCTCCGTCGAAGTCGACGATGGAGAAGTGCGTCGTCTGCGGACTTTCCGGCAGGCCGGGCTTGACGTCGGGCGTCGGCGAAATCGCGTCCGGGTTCACCTCGGCCGCGCGTCGGGCGATGTACGCCGGATCAAGAAGGTCGCCCGTCGGCACGTCGTAGAAATCGGGATCGCCGAGATATTCGGCGCGGTCGGCGAAGACGCGCTTTTCGATTTCGGCGATGAGATGGACGTATTGCGGGCTGTTGTGCTCAACGCCCTCGAACTCTTCGCCGAGCGCGTCGCGCATCAGGAGAAGCTGCTTCAGGGCGACGCCGCCGGAGCTGGGCGGCGGCGGCGCGACGACGCGCCGACCGTTCCAGTCGAACTCGATCGGCGAGCGGAATTTCGCTTCGTACGCCGCAAGATCCTCGACCGTGATGAGGCCGTCATTGGCGGCCATGTAGTCGGCGATGAGCTCCGCGGTTTTCCCGGCGTAGAAGCCGTCCGGCCCGTCTGCGGCGATGCGCTCCAGCGTCGCGGCGAGTTCGGGCTGGCGCAGCGTTTCGCCGGCCGCGGCGGCGAAATAGTCGGAGAAATTCGTCCGGCCATCGAGGCGCTCCGCCTTGCGGGCGTTGTTGGCGGCGAGCTTTTCATGGGTTTCGAAGCCGTCGCGGGCGAGCGCGATCGCCGGCGCGACGAGGCCCGCCCACGGCAATCGTCCGTACTTCGCGTGGGCGGCGGCGAGCCCGCTCACCGTGCCCGGCACGCCGGCGGCGAGGACGCCGCCGCGGCTCGCGTCGCCGGTGAACTCTCCGTTCTCGTCGAGGTACATGTCGCGCGTCGCGGCCGCCGGCGCCGTTTCGCGATAGTCGACGAAGTCGGTCTCGCCGTCCATGAACAACGTCATGAAACCGCCGCCGCCGATATTGCCGGCCTCCGGCAACGTCACGGCAAGGACGAACGACGCCGCGACGGCGGCGTCGACGGCGTTGCCGCCGGCGTTCAGAACGTCGCGCGCCGCCTCGGCGGAATGGATGTCGGGCATGGCGACGCCGGCGTCGACAACGCGAACCGCCTCACCTGCGAGCGCGTCCGGCGCCGGGGCCACGGCCTGCGTCGGCGGCGGCGCAGCCGCCGGGTCGGCGTCCGGTCCGCCGCAGGCGACCGCGGCGAACACGAGCGCGGCGAGACCCGCGCGGCGAATAAAGTCGATGGTCGTCGTCATAACGCCCCTTTTACGTATCGATGCTCAGCCGAGCCACCAATCGTTCGGCCTCGCGTCGAAGTCGGCCGCGCGCTCGATGGCGGCGAGGCCCTTGAACATCGTTTCCTCGTCGAAGGGGCGCGCCAAAACCTGAAGTCCGAGCGGCAGCCCGCTCGCGTCGAGGCCCGCCGGCACGGACCCGCCGGGCAGCCCCGCGAGATTGCCGGTCACGGTGAAGACGTCGTTCAGATACATCTGCACGGGGTCGGCCGTCTTTTCCCCCAACGCAAAGGCGGCGGACGGGGTCGACGGCGTCACGATCAGGTCCACGGACCTGAACGCCTCGACGAACTCCTCAAAGATCAGCTTACGCACTTTTTGCGCGCGCAGATAGTACGCGTCGTAGTAACCCGCCGAGAGCACATAGGTGCCGATCAGAATCCGGCGGACGACTTCCTCGCCGAAGCCTTCGGCGCGGGTGTTCTCATACATCGACGCGACGTCGGAGAACGCCGGCGCGCGGCGGCCGTAGCGCACGCCATCGTAGCGCGCGAGATTGGAGGAGGCCTCAGCCGGAGCGACGATATAGTAGACGGGCAGCGCGAATTTCGTCAGCGGCAGGGAGATGTCGACGATTTCGCAGCCCGCGTCGCGCAGCCAGTCGATCCCCTGCGACCACAAAGTCTCGATTTCGCCGGGCATGCCGTCGAGGCGGTACTCCTTCGGCACGCCGATCTTCAGCCCCTTGACGGATCCGCCGACGGCCGCCTCGTAGTCCGGCGTCGACCGGTCGATCGACGTCGAGTCCTTCGGGTCGTGGCTCGCCATCGACTTTAAGAGGATCGCCGCGTCGCGCACGTCGCGGGTCAACGGACCCGCCTGGTCCAGGGAGGAAGCGAAGGCGACGATCCCCCAGCGCGAGCATCGGCCGTAGGTGGGTTTGACGCCGACGAGGCCCGTCACCGCCGCTGGCTGGCGGATGGAGCCGCCCGTGTCCGTGCCCGTCGCGGCGACGCACAGGCGGGCCGCGGTCGCCGCCGCCGAACCGCCCGACGAACCGCCGGGCGTCAATGGGGCGTCGTCGCCGGCGCGCCGCCACGGCGAGACGACGGATCCCCGCGCGCTCGTCTCGTTGGAGGAGCCCATGGCGAACTCGTCCATGTTCAGTTTGCCGAGCATCACCGCGCCGTCGCGCCAAAGGTTCGCCGTCACCGTCGATTCGTACGGCGGCGAAAACCCGTCGAGAATGCGCGAGCACGCGGTTGCGGGAACGCCCTCGGTGCAAAAAAGGTCTTTGATCCCGAGCGGCGCGCCTTCGAGCGGCCCAGCCTCGCCGCGCGCCCGGCGCGCGTCGGAGGCGTCGGCCATGGCGCACGCTTTGTCGGCGGTGACGGCGACGAAGGCGTTCAGCGCGTCGGCTTTCTCGATGCGGTCAAGGTAAGCGTCGCACGCCTCTCGAGCCGACGCGTCGCCGGCGGCCATTGCGTCGCGCAGCTCGGCGAGCGTCAGTTCCGTCAGGTCGGCCATCGCCTATTCCACCACCTTCGGGACGACGAAGAAATTGTCCTCCGCCTTCGGGGCGTTGGCGATGACCTTGTCCGGCTGGCCCCCGCCGACTGGGCCGTCCTGCAGCGCGTCTTCGCGCATCGGCAAGGCCGCTTCGACCGTCGAGGACATCGCCTCGACGCCGTCGACGTCGACCTCGTTCAACTGCTCGATCCAGTTGAGAATGCCGTTAAGTTCCGCGGCGAGCGGCGCGAGGCGCGCCTCGGGAACGGCGATCCGCGCGAGGCGGGCGACTTTGCGAACGGTGTTTTCGTCGACGGACATGGGCTCGCGTACGGGCTCCGAATTTCAGCGATCCGCCGCGGGTAGCAATGCGCGCGGCCCTCGGCAAGCGCCGCCTATCGGCCGTCGAGGGCTTCGAGAGCCGCCAAGACGTCGCGCACTGTCTTATACTCCGTTTTCGTGAAGGCGCGGGCCGCGTCGGCGAAATCGCTGCCGCCGCGGACGCTCGCGAGCGCGAAAAACGTCTCCGCATCGTAGCCGCGGTCCGCGCGGGCCCGATCGATGAAGTCACGCCAGAAACCGGCGCCGCCGTCAGGATGGCGCGCGCTCGCCGCAGCGTTCAGCGCCTCGCCGCAGGCGTAGATGGCGTCGACGTCTCCAGCGGCCGCAGCCTCGTCAAGGGACCGCCCTGGCAGGGCGTGGGCGCATTTCGCCCGCGCCTCGACGATCCGCCCGGCGCGTTTCGCCGCGTCCCAGTAACCAAGGCTGACCATGACGTCTGCGGCGAGGACGTTGGCGCCGCCCTCGTGGATCCAGTCGGGGACGCCCTCGACTTTCGGGCGCGCCGCGGTTTGCCAAAGGTGCGCCGCCTCGTGGGCGACGCCAAGCCGAAAGAGATCGCGCGCCCAGTCGCTTGGCGCGCCCCATGCGCCGCCGGTCAGCGTCATGCGGAACTGCGCCGGCAAGGCGTCTCCTGCGTAGGCGGCGCGTCCCGGCGCCCCGCCGGGCTCAAACGCGAGAAAGAAGTTAGGCGTCGCCGGCAACGCCCACGCGAACGCGCGCTCCAGCGCGCCGAACGCCTCGACGGCGAAAATCTCCGCTTCACGGGCGAGCCAGTCCGGCGTCGCCGGATCGATGGCGCCAAGAACGCCGCCGGACGCAATCGGCGGCTGCGGGCCGACATAGATGTAAGCCGGACGTCCGAGCGGGCTCGACCAGTCGCGCAGGACCGGCGCCGCTTCGCCGAAAGCGGCCGCGAACCGGCCCGGCGGCGCGCGCACCGTCAGCGTCGACGGCGCCCGCCGGCCGTTCGCCCACGGAATGAAATGCCCGGTGTAGATCAGCGCGGCGTCAGCGCCCATCGGCGCGATCGGGTCGTAGGCGCGGGCGGCGTCAATCGCCTTCGGCGTCACGACGAACGCCGCTTTTGCGAAAGGCCGGGGCCCGCGCAGGACGTCGCGCCCGCGAGACGCGACGATCGACACGGCGGAGCCTGCCGTCGGCCGCCAGTCGCGCGCGCGGAAGCCGTCGAGCGACGGCCCCAAATCGACCGACGACGTTAACCCGGAAAAATCGTAGGTTACCCGCCAGTCGCCGTCAGGCAGCGCTTCGAACGAGATGTCCGCCGAAACGGGCGCCGCGCGCGATCCGCCGCCGAACGCCGCAACGAACAGAAGAAGTCCAATCGTCAAGAGTCGCGCCATGTCCGGTCCCAACAACCTCGCATCGACGTTAGCCCGCCGGGCCCATGGCTGACGAGTTCCTGGACGCCGCCGCTTCGTTTGGTCCGAGAGGGCCGCTGCTCGGCGTCGACCTCGGCGAGAATACGATCGGCGTTGCGGCCTGCGATCCGGACCGGCGCGTCGCCACGCCCGTCGAGACGATCGCGCGGCGCAAGTTCGGCCTCGACGCCGCGCGCCTCGCGGAGCTGGCCGACGCGCGGGGCGTCGTCGGTCTCGTCATCGGACTGCCGATCAACATGGACGGAACCGAGGGCCCCCGCGCGCAATCGACCCGCGCTTTCGCGCGCAACCTGAAAAACCGCTCGCCCCTCGCCGACGCGCCGATCGCGTTTTGGGACGAACGCCTGTCGACGGCGGCGATGGATCGCGAACTGATCGCGATCGACGTCAGCCGCGCGAAACGCGCGGCGCGGATCGACGCCGCCGCCGCCGCTTACATCCTTCAAGGCGCCATCGACCGACTGGCGCGCGCGACGAAAGCGTAACGTCGATTGCGGGCGCCGGCGGGCGCCGTTAAAACCCGCGCTCAATGGAAAGCGCCGAACGTCCCGCGCCGCCGACAGGCGGCTTCGCCGCGCGCCGGCTGATCAGCGTCGACGACTTGTCGGACGCCGACGTCGCCTTTCTCATTTCGCTCGCTGAACACTACGCCGGCCATCTGCGCCGCGGCGCGCGGCCGCCACAGCGGCTCGCCGGCAAGACGCAGATCAATCTCTTCTACGAAGATTCAACGCGTACGAACCTTTCCTTCGACCTGGCCGGAAAAAAGCTGGGCGCGGACGTTCTGAACGTTCCGGTCGCCGCCTCGTCGGTGAACAAAGAAGAGAGCTTCATCGACACCTGCCAGACGCTCGCGGCCATGGGCGCCCACGCGATGATCGTGCGCCACCCCGAACCGCGCGTGCACGAGACGCTCGCCGACCGCCTGACCTGCGCGGTCCTCAACGCGGGCGACGGCGCGCGCGAACACCCGACCCAGGCGCTCCTCGACGCCGCGACGATCAAATCCGCCCACGGCCGGATCGAGGGGTTGACGGTCGCGATCATCGGCGACGTGCGCCATTCCCGGGTCGCGGGATCCGACGCGCGCCTGCTGCTCCGGCTCGGGGCGAAGGTGCGCTTCGTCGGACCGGCGGCGATGATGCCGGCGGCGGACGATTATCCGGGGGTCGAGCGCTTCGACGATTTGCGCGCCGGCCTCGAAGGCGCCGACGTGGCGATGGCCCTGCGCCTGCAGCGCGAGCGCATGGACGCCGACGCCGCCGCGTCCGCCGCGTCCGGCTTCTTCGACGCGTTCGGCCTGACCCACGCCAGCCTCGAGTTCGCGAAGCCCGGCGCGTTCGCCATGCACCCTGGCCCGGTCAACCGCGGCGTTGAGATCGACGGCGAGCTCGTCGACGACCCCGATCGGTCGCTCGTAGCGCGGCAGGTGTTTTTCGGTGTCGCAATGCGCATGGCGTGCCTCGACGCTCTGTTGACGCGCGGGCGCAGCGAGATCGCCGACATCGAACGCTCGCGGCCGAGCCGCCTGTTCGAATAGCGCCGGATCGATGCTCAACGTCGCAGCCGTCGTTTTCGGCTATCTGTTGGGGTCCATCCCATTCGGCCTCGTCATCACGCGCTTCGCCGGCCTCGGCGACATTCGCGCGATAGGCTCCGGCAATATCGGCGCTACCAACGTGCTCAGGACGGGCCGAAAAGACCTGGCCCTCGCGACGCTCGTCCTTGACGGCGGCAAGGGCGCGATCGCCGTCGTCGCCGCGTCCGCCGTCGGCCTGAGCGCCGAATTCGCGGGCGCCGCGGCCTTTCTTGGTCATTGCTTTCCCGTTTGGCTGCGTTTCAAGGGCGGTAAGGGCGTCGCGACGTTCCTCGGCACCTTGATCGCCCTGTGGCCGCCCGCGGGCGTCGTCGCCTGCGCCGTCTGGCTCGCTGTCGCCCGCGTCTTCCGGTTCTCCTCGCTCGCCGCCCTTGTCGCCGCGTCGGCCGCGCCCTTCGTCCTTTTCGCCATGGGTCGGCCCGGGACCGCGCTCGCCGCGGCGTTCATGACGGCGATCATCTTCGTCCGCCATCGGTCGAACGTCGATCGCCTGATCCGCGGCGCAGAGCCGAAGATCGGAGCGAAAAAGACCGATAGTGCGCCGGCGCCCGCGCCCGCGGACGGGTCTTGAGCGCATGTCAGGCGCGCTTTCCCACGCCGAGCGCCGCGACTGGATCCGGCTGATCCGAACCGAGAACGTCGGCCCGGTGACCTTTCATCGGCTGCGGGAGCGGTTCGGCTCATGCGCCGCCGCCATTGACGCGCTGCCGGCGCTTTCAAAACGGGCCGGGGCGCGAGCGCCGGCGCGACCGCCATCGGTCGAAGACGTGGAAGCCGAGCTTGAAGCGGCCGACGCTGTCGGCGCGCGGGCGGTCTGCGCCGCCGAGCCCGACTACCCGACGCCCCTGCGCGCGATCCCGGACCATCCGCCCGTCCTCTATGTGTGTGGGGCGGCTTCGCTGTTCGAACCGCCGGCCGTCGCGATCGTCGGCGCGCGCAACGCCTCTCTCGCCGGCCGCAAAATCGCCGAGCGGTTGGCGGGCGGTCTCGGCGCCGCGGGCGTCGTCGTCGTCTCGGGCCTCGCCTATGGAATTGACGGGGCCGCGCACGCCGCGGCGATGGAAACGGGCACGATCGCCGTCGTCGCCGGCGGCATCGACGTGATCTATCCGCCGGAGCACGCCGATTTAACCCGGGCGATCGCCGATCGCGGCGCGATCGTGTCGGAGCGCGCGCCGGGCGCGCAGCCGACGGCGCGGGACTTCCCGCGCCGCAACCGCCTGATTTCCGGGTTGTCGCGCGGCGTCGTCGTCGTCGAAGCGGCGCGGCGCTCCGGCACGTTGATCACCGCGCGCTACGCCCTCGAACAGGGGCGCGAGGTCTTCGCCGTGCCGGGCTCGCCCCTCGATCCGCGCAGCGAAGGCGCCAACAAACTGCTGCGCGAGGGCGCGACATTGGTCGAAACGGCGGACGACGTGCTGGAGGCCCTGGCGGCGCAGGTGCGCGGCGTCAGCGACCCCGACCGGGACCTTTTCGCCTGGGCCGCCGACGCCGACGGGCCGGACGCGGAGCGGGACGACGACGCGCTGCGGGCGGCGGCCCGTGCGCTTCTGAGCCACGCGCCCACCCACCGCGACGAGCTTCTTCGCGCGCTCGGAGAACCGCCGACGAGCGCGCGCCCCGGCGCGGCGCTCGACGCTCTCATCGGCCTCGTCCTCGCCGGCGAGGCTGTGGAGACAGACGGCGGCGGCTTCGCCCTCGCCGGTTGATCGGGCTTTCCCCGCCCGGTTGACAGCGCGCCGGGCCGCGACGCAGTTTCCCGCGCCAACGGCCCGCCGCGCCGCCGCCTGCGCGGCGGGCCGGCCGGCCGACCAGGGGAGCGTCCCTCACGCATGGAAGTCGTCGTCGTCGAATCGCCGTCAAAGGCGAAGACCATCAACAAATATCTGGGCCCGAACTACAAGGTTCTCGCGTCCTACGGCCACATTCGCGATCTGCCGTCTAAGGACGGCTCGGTGGACCCGGATCGCGACTTCGCGATGACGTGGGAGCTCGACGCGGGGTCGCGCAAGCGCGTGAAAGAGATCGCGGACGCCCTTAAAGGCGCCGAGCGTCTCGTGCTCGCCACCGACCCCGACCGCGAGGGCGAAGCGATCTCGTGGCACATCCTGGAGGTGCTGGCTCAGAAAAAGGCTCTGAAAAAAGACGTCCGCATCGACCGCGTCGCGTTCAACGCCATCACCAAACGCGCCGTGCAGGAAGCGATGGCGAACCCGCGCGAAATCGACCAGGACCTTGTCGACGCCTACCTCGCCCGCCGCGCGCTCGACTATCTCGTCGGGTTCACGCTGTCGCCGGTCCTGTGGCGGAAACTGCCGGGCGCGCGCTCGGCGGGCCGCGCGCAGTCGGTGGCGCTGCGCCTCGTCTGCGAGCGCGAGATCGAGATCGAGCGCTTCGTCCCGGAAGAGTACTGGACGGTCGCCGCGTCGGTGACGTCCGACGGGAGCGCGCCGTTCGCCGCGCGGCTTGTGACCCACGAGGGCGAGAAGCTCAAAAAGTTCACGCTGAACGCCGAGGCCCTGGCGACGGCGGCGAAGCGCGCTATCGAAGCGGCGACCTTCACGATCGACGCCGTTGAGGCGAAGCCCGGCCGGCGCAACCCCTCGCCGCCGTTCACCACGTCCACGTTGCAGCAGGAGGCCGCGCGCAAGCTCGGCTTCAACGCCTCGCGCACCATGCGAACGGCGCAACGGCTTTATGAAGGCGTCGACATCGGCGGCGAGACCACGGGCCTCATCACCTATATGCGAACCGACGGCGTCGACATGGCGCCCGAAGCGATCGCCGACGCCCGCGACGCCATTGAACGTCAGTATGGCGCGAATTACCGTCCCGACGCGCCGCGGGTCTACAAGACGAAAGCGAAGAACGCTCAGGAAGCGCACGAGTGCATCAGGCCGACGGGCTTCGACCGCGCCCCGGACACCGTACGCGGTCTCGACGACGATCAAGCGAAGCTCTACGCACTCATCTGGAAACGCGCGGTCGCAAGCCAGATGGAGGCCGCACGGCTCGAAAACACAACGATCGACATTCTGTCTGCGGATAAGAAAACGGGCCTGCGGGCGACGGGCACGGTCGTTCTCTTTGACGGCTTTCTCAGAGTCTACGAAGAGGGCCGCGACGATCAGAATAAGGATGACGAGGAAGGCGGCGTGTTGCCGAAGGTCAACGCCGGCTCCGGGGCCGACGCGCGCGACGTCAAAGCCGACCAGCACTTCACCCAGCCGCCGCCGCGCTTCTCCGAAGCCTCGCTCGTCAAGCGTCTCGAGGAGCTTGGCATCGGCCGTCCGTCGACCTACGCGTCGATCCTCTCAACGCTCCAAGACCGCGGCTACGTCGCGCTCGAGAAGAACCGCTTCTTGCCGGACTCCAAAGGCCGGATCGTCACGGCCTTCCTGGAGAACTTCTTCCGCCGCTACGTCGAATACGACTTCACGGCGAACCTCGAGGGAACGCTCGACCATATCTCGAACGGCGACGTCGACTGGAAGGCGTTCCTGCGTGAATTCTGGCGCGACTTCCACGCCGTGGTCGAAGAAACCGGCGAGTTGCGGATATCCGAAGTCCTCGAAGCGCTGAACGTGGCCCTCGGGCCGTTGATTTTTCCAGAAAAAGAAGACGGGTCCGATCCGCGCGGCTGTCCGTCCTGCGACGACGGTCGGCTTTCGCTCAAGACCGGCAAATTCGGCGCGTTCATCGGCTGCTCGAACTATCCGAACTGTCAGTATACGCGACAGCTCTCGGCGGCGGAGAACGATCCGTCAGCGAACGCCGACAAAAATCTGGGCGCCGACCCGGACACCGGCCTCGACGTGTTTTTGAAGGTCGGCCGCTTCGGCCCTTACGTGCAGCTTGGCGAGCAGGAAAAGGGCGCTGAAGAAAAGCCGAAGCGCTCGGGCTTGCCGAAACAGTGGCGGGCGGACGACGTCGACCTCGCCAAAGCGTTGATGCTGTTGTCCCTCCCCCGCGACGTCGGCGCGCATCCGCAGGACGGGGAGACGATCGTCGCGGGTCTCGGGCGCTATGGCCCCTTCGTAAAACACGGCAAGACCTACGCGACGTTGCCCGGCATCGACGACGTATTCGAGGTCGGGATCAATCGTGCGGTCACGCTGATCGAAGAGAAGAAAGCCAATCCACGGGGCGCCCGCGGCGCGGCCCAAAAACCTTTGCGCGAACTCGGCAAGCACCCGGACGACGACGCGCCCGTCAACGTCATGGACGGCCGCTATGGTCCCTATGTGAAACACGGCAAGACGAACGCGACCTTGCCGAAGGGCGTGGCGCCGGAAGCGGTGACGCTTGAGCAAGCACTTGAGCTCATCGCCGAGCGCCAGAAGAAAGCGCCGAAAAAGAAAGCGTCGAAGAAGAAGACGACCAAGAAGACGACTACCAAGAAGGCAGCGAAAAAGAAGACCGCCAAGAAAGCCGCGCCGCGCAAGACCGCGGCGAAGAAAACCACGGCGAGCAAGAACGCCCCCGCCGACGCGAGCTGATCCGGCGTCGGCATCGAGCCCGTAGCGAATCTGTAGCCCTGCCTGGCGGCGGGGCCCGTTACGGGAGACGTTCGATGACGCAAGAGAAGATCGATCTGTTGGCCGCGTACGCCGCCTCGCTCGCTTGCGGCGAAGACGTGGACGGACGCGCAAACGCTCAGCGGCTGGGCTGGATCACGGACGCCGGCGCCGTCACCAAGTCGGGAGAAGAAGCTGCTAAAGCGTTCGTCGAACAGCAGAAAACACGCTCGGCCTTCCGCGTCGGCTGATCTCGCGATCGTGGCCGTCGCGTTCTGAAAGCGGCCACGTTTTCCGGCTAACCTGGCGTCGATGGGTATTCGTTCGCCGTCCGCCGTAGCCGTAGCCGGATTGCTCGCCGTCGCCGGCTGCGTCACGCCGCAGCCAGGCGATGATGGCCAGTCGCCGGTGGGCCCGATAAGTTTAAGAAAATGCGACGGCGTCAGCGTGGCGAACGCCCCGCCCGCCGATCGAAACGGGCGCCTCGATCTTGCCTCTCATATCTCCGTTCGCGGCGTCGCTCTCTCGCGTACGCCTTCGCAAGCGTGCCTATCGTCGGGCTTTGGTCCGCGCCGGCGCGGTCGGCGACATGAGGGCGTCGCCCTCTACACGGGACGTCCCGCGCCCGTCGCGGCGGCCGCTGCGGGCGAAGTCTCGTTCGTCGGGCGCTTGCGCGGTTACGGCCTGACCGTCGACGTCCGCCACGGCCGCGGAGTCGTCACCCGCTACGCCCACCTGTCTCGCGTCGGCGTCGATCCCGGCGCGCGTTTGAAGAGCGGCGCGCGCATCGGCCTCACCGGCTCGACCGGCAACGCCACCGCGGTGCACCTCCATTACGAGATCCGCGTCGACGGCCGGCCGATCAATCCGCTCGCGGGACCTTAAATCGCCGCATTGCGCCGAACCGTGTTAGGCGGGCTCGTTCGATCTAGAGACGATTGGAGCCGCCTTGGCGCCGAAACGCCCCGCCGCCGCGCTGCCGACGAAGCGCGCTATCCTCGACTGGCTGAAGACGACCGACGGCGACGCGGCGCGGCGCGACATCGCCCGAGCCTTTGACGTCAAGGGCCCCGCGCGCGCCGACCTTCGCGCTCTCCTCAAAGAGATGGAGGCGGACGGCCTGATCGGCCGCTCGCGACCGAAGCGCGTCGCCGTCGCAGGCGAATTGCCGCCGGTCCTCCCCGTCGACGTCACGGCGATCGATGATGACGGGGGTCTCGTCTGTGCGCCGACGACCTGGCGGGAGAAAGGCGCTCCGCCGCGCATCCGCGTCTCGCCGCGCGAGCAGGCGAATCAAAAGCCGGCGCCCGGCGTCGACGACCGACTGCTCGTGCGGACGCGTCGGAGCGGCGATGGATACGAGGCGCAGATCATCAAGCCGATCGGCAAGGCCGCGCACCGGGCGCTGGCGGTTTTCCGCGCCAAGCGCTTCGGCGGGCTCGCCGAACCGCTCGATCGGCGGGCGCGGACGAAATTCACGATCGAGCGCCAGGACGCCCGCGGCGCGAAGGACGGCGATCTCGTGTGGATCGAGGCGGCGCCGCGGCGCGGGTCAAGCTCCACTTACGGCCGGGTGCGCGACATCGTCGGACACGTCGACGACGAGGCCGCGCATTCGTTGATCGCGCTCGCCAATCACGGCGTCAGGCTTGAGATGCCGGCCGCGGCTGTCGCCGAAGCCGACCGCGCGTCCGCGCCGGGCACCGACGACCGCGAAAACCTGCGCGACCGGCCGCTCGTCACGATCGACCCCGCCGACGCCAATGACCATGACGACGCCGTGTGGGCGGCGCCCGACGGCGACGATTCGAACCCTGGCGGCTTTGTCGTCGTCGTCGCGATCGCCGACGTGAGCTGGTTCGTGCGACCGGGCTCGGCGCTCGACGAGGAGGCGCTGAAGCGCGGCAACTCCGTCTACATGCCGGACCGCGTCGTGCCGATGTTGCCGGAGCGTCTTTCGAACGATCTTTGTTCGTTGCGCGAAGGCGAAGACCGACCGTGCCTGGCCGTTGAAATGGTTCTGGACGCCGGTGGACGCAAACGCCGGCACCGGTTCATGCGCGCCGTCATGCGGTCGGCGGCGAAGCTGAGCTACGAAGACGCGCAAGGCGTCATTGATGGCGGGGGCGGCGGCGACGCCGTCGCCAAGACCGTACGGACGCTGAAGGCGGCCTTTGACGCGCGCTGGAGCGAACGCGCCAAGCGCGCGCCTCTAGATCTCGACCTCCCCGAACGCCGCATCGTTCTGGGCGCCGATGGACGGGTGGATCGCGTGGAGCGCCGGGAGCGCTTCGACGCCCACCGGCTGATCGAAGAATTCATGATCCTCGCCAACATCGCCGCGGCGGAGACGCTGGAGCGGCGCAAGCGGACGCAGATCTATCGCGTCCATGACGCACCCGATCCGGAGCGGTTGGATGCGGCCCGCGATTATCTCGCGAGCCTTGGCTATTCGCTCGTCAAAGGCGGCTCGGTGAGGCCCGCGAACTTCAATCAGATCCTGAAGACCGCCGAGGCGCGCGGCCAAAAGGAAATGGTCTCCGAGGCGATCCTCCGCGCCCAGCAGCAGGCCGTATACGCCACCGAGAACGTCGGCCATTTCGGCTTGAATCTGCCCCGCTACTCCCACTTCACCTCGCCCATTCGCCGGTATGCGGACCTCACCGTGCATCGCGCGCTCGTCGCCGCGTGCGGGCTCGGCCCCGGCGGTCAGACAGACGCGGAGGCCGCCGCGCTGCCTCGGATCGCCGACGAAATCTCCGACCTCGAACGACGGGCGATGGCCGCCGAGCGCGAGGCGAAGGACCGCTACCTCGCCGCGCACCTTGAAGCGCGCGTGGGCGAAGAGTTCGACGCGCGCATTCGCGGCGTCACCCGCTTCGGCGTCTTCGTCGCCCTCGACGAAACGGGCGCGGACGGCTTTGTGCCTATGCGGAGCCTTGGGGCTGAGCGCTTTCGCTTTGAGGAGCGCCTCAACGCAGTTGTGGGGGAAGCGAGCGGCGAGGCTTATCAACTAGGCCAAAGCGTACGCGTCCGGCTCGTCGAGGCGGCGCCGCTCGTCGGGGCCCTGCGTTTCGATATGCTGAGCGACCCGATCCCGTTGGACGCGAGCGCGTGCGCCGACGCGCCCGCGGCGAGCCGCGCGCGGCGGCGGGCCAAGCCGAAAAAGCCGGGCGGCGAAAGCGCCAAGCGCGGCAAAGCCGCGAAAACGACGTCTTCAAAATCGACCGCCAGGCCGAAGAAGACCAAGGGCAAGACGCGGCGCGCGCGCCGTTCGAACGCGAAACCGACCGCCGACTAAGCGCCGAAGAGCTGTCGCCTCACGCGGATGCCTGCTCGAGGCATGGACGGTCGGCGAGCGCGCCGCCGCTGTAGACGAACCCTTCGACGCCCGGAACGTAGAGCATGTTCGTCATACGGCCGCCGAATGCGCGGTAGTCCCCCGCCTCCCCCCGCAAGCACACGTGGGGCAGCGAAGTGACCTCGCCGAGCTTCGTCAACGCGCGGCCGCCGGCGGTGCGGAAGGTCTTGAGGTCGTCCGGATGCACGATGTCCTTGGTCGTTTTCCCGAGCAGCGGACCCAGCGCCTCGTGGGCGGCCGGATTGGCGTAGGAGACGACGCCCTCCGGCGTGAAGACGATCGTAAGGTCGCTCGACGCTTCGATCAGCGCCCGATACTTCTTCTCCGATTCCCGCGCCGCATCCGCCTGTTTGGCGAGGGCTTCCGTCAGCGCGTCGTTGCGCGAACGCAATCTGATCGCCCGCGTCAGCAGGCGCTCGGTGAGGAGCGCGAGGACGCTGGTGGCGAACGCGTAGATTGCGACAATCAACGCGACGGCGACGCCGTCCTGCGGCATTGCGACGGCGTAGGAAACGGCGAAGGAAATCAGGACCGGCGCGTTGAACGCGCATGCCGCGCGCCAAGAAGCGGCGGCGGACGACAAGGCGGCGGCCGTCATGCCGGCGACGATAAACGGCAAGAACGCGTTGCCCAACAGGCCGCTCGCCGCGAAAAGCGGCGCGAGCGCGCCCCACAAGGCGCCGTTCGTCGCCATCGCAGCGACGTGGAGCTTCGCGAACGCTTCAAGGGCGTGGGAAGCGGCGCGGCGCGCGACGAACCGACGCCACAACGCGATCCTCACCGCAGCCAGCAAAACGACCGCAGCCGTCCAGCCGACGATCATCGCGCGGTCGACGAGGTTCCAGACGAGCGCGCACGTGATGGCGGCGTTCACGCCGCTGACGACGATCGCGATCGGCGCGTTACGCAGGAGCATGGCCCGGCGCTCCACATGGATCTTCAAGCGATCGCTCGCGGTCAATTCGTCCAGCGACGCCAGTCGAGCGTCGGCGTAATTCCGCGCGCGTTCAAACGCGTTTGCTGGCGCGTCCGCAATCATGCGCTCTCCCTCGCCTTGCGTAAGCGCGTAGATAACCACAAGAGATCCCGTTGCGAAACTGCAACGGTCGGTTGTTGAGAAATTTGGATCAGCATTTGAGAAAATTTATTTCTTAGTAAAATCAATGCTTTATGGCGACATCCTCAAATTTCGCCCCTGCATGCTGACGATCGCGTGGCAAAAAGTTGCATCGTAGTCGGAGTGTTGCGCCGCAGCATTAGCCGTGGCGAAATCGGGTTCGACGGCGGACGGCCAGCTGGGGCATGAAGAGCGCAACGCAGCAGGAAGGCCGTTCCCATGCCCATCGACATCGCGCTGTCCGACGCCGTCGCATCGATCGCGCCGTCGCCCACGATCGCCGTCAGTCAAAAGGCGCGCGAGTTGCGCGCCCAGGGCGTCGACGTGATCGGCCTCGGCTCCGGCGAGCCCGACTTCGACACGCCGGAGCACATCAAAAAGGCCGCGTGCGACGCAATGGCCCGCGGGGAGACGAAGTACACCGCCGTCGACGGGATCCCCGAGTTGAAGCGCGCGGTCGCGGACAAGTTCGCCCGCGACAACGGGCTTGACTACGCGCCGGAACGGATATCCGTCGCGCCCGGCGGCAAAGCCGTTCTCTACAACGCGTTCGTCGCCACGCTGAACGCCGGCGACGAGGTCGTTATCCCGGCTCCTTACTGGGTGTCGTACCCCGACATGGTCCGACTGGTCGGGGCGACGCCCGTCATCGTCCCAACCGATGCGGGCTCGGGCTTCAAGATGACGCCAGCGGCGCTCGAACGGGCGATCACGGCGCGGACGAAGTGGGTCGTGCTGAACTCGCCGTCGAACCCGACCGGCGCGGCCTACGCCGCCGACGAGCTGCGCGGCCTGGCCGATGTCTTGCTGCGCCATCCGCAAGCGCTAGTCCTTACCGACGATATCTACGAAAAGATCGTCTACGATGAATTTCGCCATACGACGATCGCAGCCGTTGAGCAAAAGCTGTTCAATCGCACCCTGACGATGAACGGCGTTTCGAAGGCGTACTCCATGACCGGCTGGCGGATCGGCTTCGCCGGCGGGCCGCCGCCGCTGATCAAGGCGATGGCGAAGGTCATGTCCCAGTCGACTTCGAATGCGTGCTCGATTAGCCAGTGGGCGAGCGTCGCAGCGCTTGATAGCGATCACGGGTTTCTGGACGACTGGCGCGCCGCCTTCAAAGAGCGCCGCGACCGCGCCGTCGCGATCCTGAACGAGGCGCCGGGGCTCGAATGCGCGACGCCCGACGGCGCGTTCTATCTGTTCCCGAATTGCGCCGGGCTCATCGGCAAGACGACCCCGGACGGCCGGCGGCTCGACGCTGATCTCGACGTCGTCGACGCGCTGCTCGACGCCGAAGCGGTGGCCGTCGTCGCTGGCTCGGCGTTTGGCGCCGCGCCGCATTTCCGGTTGTCCTACGCCGCCGCCACGGACAAGGTCGTCGAGGCCTGCGAGCGCATCGCGAGGTTCTGCGCCTCCCTGAGATAGCGATAGCGATATCGATCTGCGCGATGGCGACTGCCGGATTTATCAATTTGATCGAAGGCGCGCCAGCGCCTATGTCGAAACGGCTCAGGGAGCGACAGAGGAGAGAAATTCATGACAGAAATCAATATCGGGCTCGACGACGACGCGCGCAAATCGGTGGCCGAGGCGATCAACGGCGTCCTTGCCGACACCTACGTGCTTTACATGAAGACGCACGCGTATCACTGGAACGTAACGGGTCCACAGTTCAAGACGCTGCATGAGATGTTCGAAGAGCAGTATCGCGAGATGTGGGCCGCGCTTGACGAACTCGCGGAGCGCGTCCGGGCGCTGGGGCATTTCGCGCCGGTGAGCGGCAAGGCGTTTTCGGACTTGTCGAGCCTTGAAAGCGCGGACGCGTCGCCGCCCGCCGCCGCGCAAATGGTGGCGAACCTGCTCGCTGCCCACGAGGCGCTGATCCGGCGCGCGCGCGAGGCGCTGGAGACGGCGGACGACGCCGACGACGACGCCAGCGAAGACCTGATCACGCAGCGCATCCAGACCCACGAGAAGACGGCGTGGATGCTTCGCGCCATGACGGCCTGAGGTTACGCAGGCGACCAGCGGCGCAGGATCTCCTGCGCCGCGCGATCCGTTTCATCGAACGACGTAGACGGATTTTGTCCTGACGTCGTCCAGTCGCCGCCGGATCGCCAAAAGTCGGCCCAGCCGCCCGCGACCATTTGCGATTGGAAGAGCTCGAACTTCGCGGCGCGGCGCCCTTTCGGCCTAAGCGGCAAGATCCACGTCGGCGCGCCCGCGGTCGCTGCTTCCGCGATCATGTTCACGCTGTCGGCTGTTACGAGGACGGCGTCGACGGCCCCGAGAAGCGCCGGGTAGGGATTGTCCTCTGACGTCTCGTCCGTCGGCGAATAAACTTCGTGCGCCCGCTCCGATAGCGCGGCTTTCAGCGCGTCGCGAAGCGTCGCCGGGGTTCGCCGAGACGTCGTCGCGAGAACGAAGGCGTCCGGCGGCGCCTCGGCGATGGCCGCCGCTAGGTCTTGCGCGTCTTCGTTTCCGAAAGCGTACGCCTTGCTGGGCCCGCCAACGAGCACGGCGATCCGTCGTGGCGCGGCGCGCGCCGCGGGAATTCGTTCGAGAAGCCGCGCCGCGCTTCGTT
This sequence comes from Parvularculaceae bacterium, assembly GCA_050331095.1. GTDB lineage: Bacteria > Pseudomonadota > Alphaproteobacteria > Caulobacterales > Parvularculaceae > MED-G105. Next base: position 32,512 of record JBHJHE010000010.1, on the reverse strand, counting down.
CGATCGCGGCCCGCTCGATCCGATTTGGCGAGCCGACGATGGGGAAGACGTTGTCGCCGACGCATCCGTCGTGACGCGGGGAAACGATCAGATCGAAGGCGGATAAATCGCCGCGCGGATGTTGGGTCTGGACAACGAACGCCCGCGGCGCTCGGGCCTTGAGGGCCGCCGCGAGCGCCGCGGCCTGGCGCCCGCACCCGATCCAGAGGTCCGGCGACGCGGCGCGCGCAGGAGCGTCCCATTCAGCCAGCGACCACGGAGCCGGCGTCAGGCGGCGAGGCAATCGCCGCCACGGCTCGCGGAGGCGCGCGCGCCGGGTTTCGATCCGCAGTTTGAGTTCCGGGGGCATGCGGCGCGCGACGGCTTCGGCGAGGCCGAGCGCCTGGTTCTCCATCCCCGCGCGGCCGTCGGAGACGGCCCAGCACACAAGTTCGTCGTGGGCGGGGTCGGCGGGCATCGTGAGGCGGCATGGCGCGCGGCGCGACGAAGCGCAAGGCGGAAATGCGCGGCGGCGCCTAGTCGAACGTGACGCCGATCTCGTAGTCGCGTCGCCAGACGAGAAAAACCATGCGGTCGATTTGAAGCGTCGGCACGCGCACTTTGAAGCGCTCCGGCAGGTCGGCGTCCTCGATCATCGTCATGCGCAGGCCGGTGTCGCTGACGTCGCGCACGACGCAGGACAAACGCGAGCGAGACTTCGGCAAAAGGATCTCCGCGACGCGGTGGGTGTGCTTGCGCGAGCCCGCGCGGAACGCGTCGCCGTCGCGCATCGCGGTCGAATCCTGCTGCGGCTTGTTGGTCAAAAACCGCAGGCGCTCCTCAAGGATCAGATCCCGCAAGGGATCGTCCTGCATGTCGGTTTTTCGTCTTGACCGGAACAGTTTCCGCATCGCGGCGCACGGACCTCGTTTAACGCTTCGCGCCGGAACATGCCGTGACTTTCTAAGTAAACGCTTACCAAACGCCGGCGGGTTGTCGCGGTCGACGCTCCGCTAAGAAAAAGCGTTCGACGTCAACGACTTTGGCCCGCCAGCGTCGAGAACGGCGCGCCACGCGAACGTTCACGATAACGTCAGGCGACCGCCTCGCTCACATCCGCTCAGCCGCCCACGCGACGTGGTCGTCGATAAAGCTCGAGACGAAAAAGTAGCTGTGGTCGTAGCCGGCCTGACGGCGCAATGTGAGTTCCTGCCCAGCGTCGGCGCACGCTTTTTCCAATCGCGCCGGCATGAGCTGGCCATCGAGGAACGCATCGGCCGCCCCCTGATCGATGAGAATATGGGGCGCGCGGGCGCCGTCCTCGATGAGCGAGCAGGCGTCGTAGGCGCGCCAGGCCGCGCGGTCCTCCCCAAGGTACCGGGCGAAGGCTTTCTGGCCCCAGGGCGAGGCCGCAGGCGCGACGATGGGGGCGAAGGCGGAGACGCTCTTGAAGCGACCGGGACTCGACAACGCAAGCGTCAACGCGCCATGGCCGCCCATCGAGTGGCCCGTGACGGCGAGACGCGAGGCGTCGAGCGCCGGGAACGCCCGCGCCGCGTCGTCGATCAAGTCGCCGAGCACGTAGGCGCGCATCCTGTAATGGTCCGCCCACGGCGTCTCGACGGCGTCAAGGTAGAAGCCCGCGCCCGACCCGAAGTCCCAGTCGTCATGTTCGCCGGGCAGGTCGAGGCCGCGCGGGCTTGTGTCGGGGGTCAGCATGGCGACGCCCCGCGCGGCGAGCGCGCGCTGGGCGCCGGCCTTGATCGCCGCGGTCTCGTGGGTCGATTCCAGTCCGGCGAGATAAATCAGCACGGGAACCGGCCCGTCGCGGATCTGTGGCGGCAGGAAGAGGCCGAAACTCATCTCCGTGCCCGTCGCCTTCGAGGCGTGCGCGTAAAACCCCTGAACCCCGCCGAAGCACTTTCGTTCGTTCAAAACGCGCATCGCCCGCCCCGTCAGTAGACGACGACCGAACGGATCGACTCGCCGGCCTTCATCAGCGCGAAGGCGTCGTTGATCCGGTCGAGCGGCATTTTGTGGGTGATGAGGTCGTCGATGTTGATCTTTCCGTCCATGTACCAATCGACGATCTTCGGCACGTCGGTGCGCCCTCTCGCGCCGCCGAACGCGGTGCCGCGCCAGACCCGGCCGGTGACCAGCTGGAACGGCCGCGTGGAGATCTCCTGTCCCGCGCCGGCGACGCCGATGATCACGCTTTCGCCCCAGCCCTTGTGGCAGCATTCGAGCGCCTGGCGCATCGTCGCGACGTTGCCGATGCACTCGAAGGAGTAGTCCGCGCCGCCTCCGGTCAAATCGACGATCGCCTCGACGATGTCGTCGACTTTTGTCGGATTGAGAAAGTCGGTCATGCCGAACCGCGTAGCGAGATCGACGCGCGCTTCGTTGATGTCGACGCCTACGATCCTGTTCGCGCCGACCATCCGCGCGCCCTGGACGACGTTCAGTCCGATGCCGCCAAGGCCGAAGCCCACGACGTTCGATCCTGGCTCGACCTTGGCGTCGAAAACGACGGCGCCGACGCCGGTCGTCACGCCGCAGCCGATGTAGCAGATCTTGTCGAACGGCGCGTCGGCCCTCACTTTGGCGAGCGCGATCTCAGGCAATACGGTGTAATTCGAAAACGTCGAGCACCCCATGTAATGATGGAGCGTCTCGTCGCCGAGAGAGAACCGGCTCTCGCCATCCGGCATCACGCCGCGTCCCTGGGTCGTCCGGATCTTCTGGCAAAGGTTCGTCTTTGGATGAAGACAGAAGTCGCACTCGCGGCATTCCGGCGTATAAAGAGGAATAACATGGTCGCCAGGCGCGACCGAGGTCACGCCCGGCCCTATCTCGCGCACGACCCCGGCGCCCTCGTGACCGAGGATCGCGGGGAAAAGTCCCTCCGGATCGTCGCCGGAGAGCGTGAACGCGGCGGTGTGGCAAACCCCCGTCGCCATGATCTCGACGAGCGCTTCGCCGGCGCGGGGGCCCGCAAGGTCGACCTCTTCGACGGCAAGGGGCGCGCCGGCGGCGCGTGCGACGGCGGCGCGTGTCTTCATCGGCGGGCTCCTCCCTCGCGCGTCGCGGATGGTGCCGGTTGAGGGACTCGAACCCCCGACCTTGGGTTTACAAAACCCCTGCTCTACCAGCTGAGCTAAACCGGCGTTTCGGCGATGGCACGCGATACTGAGCCCGGCGCCGAAACGCAAACGCGCCTATTGATCGTAGCCCGGATTGGCGCGTTCCAGACGGCGCAGGAGGCCCGGCCAGATCAGGGCGTCGCCGAGGCCCGGCGTGAACGCCGCCATCGCCTGGCGTTGGACGAGCGCGGCCATCTCGGCGCTTTCCTCGATCGGCGGCTCGCGGTCCGATTGCGCGTAAATCTGAGCGCGGCACGCCTGCTCGAGGAAATGCGCCCGCGCGAAGGCGATCGCCGGATTTTCGCCGAGCGTCAGGGTGCCGTGGTTGCGCAGGATGAAAAAGCTCTTGTCGCCAAGGTCGGCGATGAGCCGCGCGCGCTCCTCCAGGTCCGTCGCGAGCCCTTCGTAGGCGTGGTAGGCGACGTCGTCGCCGACGATCATGGCGAACTGCGTCAGTCGCTTCAGGCCGCCCGCCTGCGCGGAGACCGCGACGCCGAACGGCGTGTGGAGGTGAAGGACGCAGTGGGCGTCGTCGCGCGCGCCGTGGACGGCGCTGTGGATCACGAAACCGGCGGGATTCGTAAAGTAAGGCGTATCGCCTACGGGCGCGCCTTTCTCGTCGACCTTCACGAGCGACGACGCCGTCATTTCATCGAAAAAGACCCCGTACGGATTTAAGAGAAATCGGGGCGCGCCGCCCTCGTCCGGCAGGCGCGCGGAAATGTGCGTGTGCACCAGATCATCCCACCCATAGAGCGAGACGAGGCGGTAGCACGCGGCGAGATCGACGCGCGCGCGCCATTCGGCGTCGGAGACGGCGTCGCGCAACGATGGGATCGACAGCGGATCCGGAATGTTCAACCCGCCGGCTGCCGGCGTTTTGTCGGCGAAGCTCGCGCGTTCGGCCATCTTGGTCTCCCTCGATGCGCTGGACCGTCGGCGGCGGTCAGCGCTCAAAACCTCAAAGATCGCGCGCGAGGCGGAAGCCGGAAAACTGCCATCGCGCTGATGGCGGAAAGAAGTTTCTATACGTCGCCCGAATGTGCTCCGCCGGCGTTGCGCAGGAGCCGCCGCGCAGCACCATTTGCGACGACATGAACTTGCCGTTGTACTCGCCGATCGCGCCGGTCGGCGTGCGGTAGCCTGGGTAGGCGACATAAGGGCTCGCCGTCCACTCCCACACGTCGCCGTAAAGTTGACGCGGCCCGTCGGCCGGCGGGCCGTCCACCGCGCCCGCGTCGGACCACGGCGCGCCGCGCAGGTTCCCCGCAACGGGCGCCCCGCGCCCGGCGCGCTCCCACTCCGCTTCCGTCGGCAACCGGAAGCCCGTCCACTCCGCATACGCCGCGGCTTCGTAGTAACTCAGATGACAAACCGGCGCGTCTGGATCGATCGGCGCGACGCCGGAGAAAGCGTAGTCGGTCCACCCGCCATCCCCCTCGCGCCAATAGAGCGGCGCGCGCCAGACTTCGTCGCATACGAGGGCCCAGCCGTCAGCGAGCCACCAGGCGGGGTTTTCGTAGCCGCCGTCATTGATGAATGCGAGAAACTCCCCGTTCGTGACAAGTCGGTCCGCCAACGCATAAGGCGTCAGGAACACCTTGTGACGGGGACGTTCATTGTCGAAGGCGAACCCGTCGTCCGGCGCCCCGACATCGACGACGCCGCCCTCATAGGCCGTCCAGCCCGCGGTCGAAGAGCCCGGCGCCGGCCGCGGTCGCGGAACGCCCTCGACCGCCTCGACCACCGGCGGCGAGAAAGGATGCTGAAAAATCGCGTGCTTGACGTCGGTGAGAAGAAGCTCCTGGTGTTGTTCTTCGTGGGCCGCGCCAAGCCGCAAGAGATCCGCAAGCGCCGGGCGGACCGACGCAGGCGCGTCGCGGCATAACTCCTCCACCGCGCGCGTGATCGAGCGTCGATAGGTCAGCGTTTCCGCCGCCGACGGGCGCGAGATCAGTCCGCGCTCGGAGCGCGGGTGCATCGCGCCGATTTGGTTATAGTACGAATTAAACAGGTACGCGAATTGCGGATCGTACGGCTCGTAACCGCTCGCATAGGGTTCGAGCACGAACGTTTCAAAAAACCAGCTCGTGTGCGCGAGGTTCCATTTCACAGGGCTCGCCTCGGGCATGGACTGGATCGACCAGTCCTCCGCCGACAGCGGCTCGGCGAGCGCTTCGGAGGCGGCGCGCACCGCGACGAACCGATCGAGCGCCGCAGCCAGAGCGTCGTCGGCGTCCGAAGCGCCTTCGCGGTCGTCGTCCGGGGGAGTTTCGCCGAGAGGCATAGGGAGCCGTCGCGCGTCGCGCCTGAGCGCAAGTCCGCCGTATGTTGTGCATATCGCACGGAAGGATGCAAACTACGCCCGCGGACCGGCTCGAGTTCCAATTGAGAGGTCGCCAACCGCCGGAGACCGACCAAACACGATGCCGCGCGAAAAATTCTGCGTCCTTTCATCGGACCGCCCCGACGCCCTCAAGACCGCCGACCTGATGCGCGCGCGGTACGAGGACGCGTCGATCGAGGCGTGCGACGTCGTCGTGGTCGTCGGCGGGGACGGTTTTATGTTGGAGACGCTCCGACGCCACATGGCCCTCGACAAGCCGTTCTACGGCGTCAATTGCGGAACCGTCGGATTTCTGATGAACGAGCCCGACGTTGACGGCCTCGCCGATCGGGTCGCCCGCGCCGAACGCGCCGACATCCACCCTCTGGAAATGCGCGCCGAAACGATCGACGGCGCCGTCGAGACAGCCCGCGCCAACAATGAAGTCTCTCTTTTTCGCGAGACCCGCCAAAGCGCGCGCATCCGCATCAGCGTCAACGGCTCCGTTCGCATGCCGGAACTAACGTGCGACGGCGTCCTCCTCGCGACGCCGGCAGGGTCGACCGCCTACAATCTTTCCGCGCACGGGCCGATTCTCCCGATCAACTCGCAGTTGCTGGCGCTGACGCCCATCAGCGCGTTCCGTCCACGGCGGTGGAAAGGCGCCCTCCTGCCCCACGTCGCCGTGGTGACTTTCGAGACCCTCGAACGCGACAAACGAGGGGTCTCGGCGGTCGCCGACAACGCCGAGGTGCGGGACGTCGCCCGCGTCGACGCGCGCCAAGTGGCCGACGCGTCGATGACGCTTCTCTTCGACGAAGGCCAGTCGCTCGACGATCGGATCCTGCGCGAACAATTCGAGTACTAGGCTCGACGGGACTGCCGTTCGTTCGTTAACGCTCGGACATGTTTGCTTAAGGCGTTGAATCGACGCACAGTCAAAACGTACTGCGTTTTAAGGCGAATTAACTTCGCAGACTCAAAGTCGGTGCGCTTTGGGAATGGAATGACGCACGGCGACCGCCAGGCGGAGGGACTTTGATGGGCGCGCACGCGGTTCGGCTGTCCAACGTCGAAATCGACAATGCGCTGAAGAACCGGGACTTCGAGGTCCTGTTCCAGCCGATATTCGATCTTGGGAACGGCGCCTTCGCGCGCGTAGAATCGTTCGTGCGCTGGCGCCACGCGTCGCTTGGCGTCCTGCCGCCGGGGGCCTTCATCTCGTTTTTCGAAACCCAGGGCCGCATGGGCGAGCTGACGCGCTATGTGATGGCCGAAGCCGTCGATGCGTACCTCGATTGGCGCGGACCTTACGCGCCGGGCTTCTCCATAAATCTTGCGTTGAGCGACCTCGTCGACGCGGACTTCGCCGCCGGCTTCGCCGACGTCATGCGCGCGCGCGGCTTTCCGCCTGAGTACGTCACGCTCGAATGCCCCATGCCGCCGGTGGACGCCGACGGCGCGGCGATCGCGGAGGGCCTCTCACGATTATCGCAGACCGGCGCGCGGCTCGCCATCGAGGTGCGCGGACGCGCCAACGATTTCCTGCGCGCCGCCTCGCCGTTTCCGTTCGCCGAGATCAAGACCGGCGGCGCGGCGATCCTTCGGTTCGCGCGCACGGTGCGGGGCCCGGGCCTGTCGGCGATTTCGGAGCTTCTGGAGCTCGCCAACGCCAACAATTCGGCGATCACGGCTGTCGGCGTCGAGGACGAAGCCTCGCTCACCGCCCTCAAGGGCCTGGGGTTCGCGGCCGCTCAGGGCAATCTCCTCGGGAAAGTGGGAGAACTCAAAAGCTTCACGCCGTCGCGGGTCAACGACGTGCGCGCGCTTCTCGGGCTTGAGCCGTTGAGCGCCGACGACCTCGCCGCCCTTTTCAGAACTGGCGCGCCCCATGTGAAGCCGGCGAACGACGCGCCCGAGGCCGCGGCGGCGACGAAATCGAAAGCGTCGCCGACGACAAGCGGCGCTGGCGGGAGCCGCCGCCGCGCCAGCGCCGCGTCGCCGTCCGCGCCGGCCACCGACGACGACCTGATCCGTCGCCTGTCCGACCGCATCCGCAAGTCGCCCGGCGCCACGCCGCCCGCGGCGAGCCGCGACGCAGCGAGCCGGCAGCGGCTCGCCCGCGCGCGACGGGCGGTCGCGGCCGCCAACGCCCGCCGAAAAAAGCGCGCCGAAGAGGCGACCGAGACGGCGCCCGCCGCGCAGAAGGCGGTCAAAGAACCTGCACCGGAGGCCGCGGCGCCGACGTCGGCGACGACGCCGCCCGACGCGGCGGATGGCGAAACGCGCGGCGCGCCCAAAGCGTTGCAGGATCGGCTTCAGCGTGAGTTCGAGGAAATGTCGCGAAGCGGCTCGTTCGTCGAACCTTCATCGTCGGCCGACGAGGACCGGGACTCGACTTCTCCGCAGACGCCGGCGGCGCCCGTGGTGGAAACGCCCGTCACGGATGACGTCGCGCATGACGTCACGGACGAAGACGCGGCGGGACCAGTGGACGTCGCGGCCGATGAGCCAGCGAACGCCCCGTCGGCAGCGTCTCAGGATCTCGACCTCGAAGATGAAGACGACGAAGGCGCGGGCGGGACGGCCGACAAGTTGGCCAACGCATCGGCCCTGAGCGCCGCCGTCCTTGACGGTCTCGGCGGCGGACGGCCGAACGACGCCAAGACGCCGTTCGAACCCGACGCGGCCGACGGCGTCGACGCCCTGTTCGGCATCGAGCCGGCGGACGAAGACGCGTCCGATGACGACGACGCGGAGACCGCCGACGCCGACTTCGCGGAGACTGAAAGTCATGACGCCACGGTCGACGCGCCCGCGACCGCCGAAGAAAATGAGGACACGGCCAAGTTCGATCCCGCCGACGACGAGGCGAACGTTGAATTCGATCAGCCGGAAGCGCTGGAGACGCCGTCGGTTGAGGAGAACGCTTCTCTTCCTGACGACGCGCGGAGAGAGGCTCAGGCGTCGGAAAATCCTGACACGAAGGAAAACGAGCCTGCTGACGACAACCCCATTGGCGCGCCGGAAGCCGCTTCCGATGCGGATCTCGACGACGCGCCGTCCTCGCCTGAAACGGCGAACACTGTTGTTGACGCGAGCGACGTCCCCTCTTCCGAGGCTCCGGCTGACGCGCCGTCAGCCGACATGACGGAAGAAGAAGCGGCGGAGCTCGAAGAAGCCGTCGCGCGGGCCGCAGCCCATCACGGCGTCGACGACCCCTTCCAGGGCGGCTGTTCGTTCGGTCCGGCCGTACGAAGCGCGTTCGTATCGGCTTCGCTGGCGGTCGGCGCCGTGTCGGCGCGCTTCATTCCCGTTCTGACGGTGTCTAACCCCGCTTTCGACCCGGCGCGCACGGCGTTGCGCAACGCGGCGCGAGCGCTCGGGCTTGATATGGACGCGCCGCCCCAGGCGACGGCCGCCGATGCAGCCGCGGAACATGAGGCGGATGACGACGTCTCGGCCCCTATGGACCAAGCGGCGATCGAAACGGCTCCCGACGTCGAGCCTCCGCACGTCGACGCCGAGCGCGTCGCGCCGACGTCGCCAGAGCGACGCGCTCTCGTGACGCCCCCCGCGCCGACCGAGGCGGAGCGCGCCCTGCGCGATCGCCTTTCGGAGGCGCAAGACGTCGACAGCGTCGATGCGCCGTCAGGCGAGGCGGCGCTCGCCGAACGGCTTCGCCAACCGCACAAGACGCGGCGAAACTTCCTGACGCGGAAGTATAAGATCCGCATGTCCGGCCACTTCTGGCCGCGCCCCATGCGCCGCGCATTCGCCCGCGCCCGCGAGCAGGACGCCGCCGACGCGTAGCTTCGGTTCTTCAGCGGGCCTTGAGGCGACGATCAGGAAAACGCCTGCAATCCGGTTTGCGCGCGGCCCAGAATAAGCGCGTGGATGTCGTGCGTGCCCTCGTACGTATTGACCGTTTCGAGGTTCATCGCGTGGCGGAGCACGTGGTACTCCTCGGAAATGCCGTTGCCGCCATGGACGTCGCGGGCGAGGCGCGCGATCTCCAGCGCCTTGCCGCAATTGTTCCGCTTCATGAGCGATATCGCCTCCGGCGCAAACACTCCCTCGTCTAGCATGCGTCCTAGCCGCAGTGCGCCCTGAAGGCCGAGGGCGATCTCCGTTTGCATGTCAGCCAGTTTTTTCTGAACAAGCTGCGTCCCGGCGATAGGCTTGTCGAACACTATCCGGTCCATCGCGTACTGACGGGCGGCGAGCCAACAAAACTCCGCGGCGCCCATGGCGACCCACGAAATGCCGTACAGCGCCTTGTTCAAACACGAGAACGGCCCGCGGAGCCCCTTTACGTTCGGCAACAGATTTTCTTCCGGCACGACGCAGTCGTTCAGGGCGATCTCGCCGGTGATGGACGCGCGGAGCGAAAGCTTCCCCTTGATTTCCGGCGTCTCGAAGCCCTCGGCGTCGCGCTCGACGACGAAGCCGCGAATCTCGCCGTCGAACTTCGCCCAGACCACGGCGAGGATAGCGATCGGCGAATTGGTGATCCAGGTTTTCGCGCCGTTGAGCTTGTAGCCGCCGGCGACCTTCTCCGCCTTCGTGCGCATCGCGCCGGGATCGGAGCCGCCGTCCGGCTCCGTGAGGCCGAAACAGCCGATGAGTTCGCCGGCGGCTAGACCAGGCAGCCATTTCTTTTTCTGGGCTTCGTCGCCGAACGCTTCGATCGGATACATGACGAGCGACGACTGCACCGACATCGCGGACCGATAACCGGAATCGACGCGCTCCCCCTCGCGAGCGATCAGTCCGTAAGCGACGTGGCTCGCGCCCGCCCCGCCATAGGCTTCGGCGACCGTCGCGCCAAGCAGCCCTTGCGCGCCAAGCTCCGTCATGATCTCCCGGTCGAACCGCCCCTCCCGGTTCGCCGAGATTACCCGCGGCATCAACTTGTCGTCGCAATAGGCGCGCGCCGCATCGCGAACGAGGCGCTCCTCGTCCGACAACTGCTCGTTCAGGAGCAGCGGGTCCTCCCAGTTGAAGGCCGGGGTCGGTTTCTGCGTAACGGCGTCGGTGACGGACATGGGCGCTTCTCCTTGATCAGACGAGTTCAATCGCCATCGACGTCGCTTCGCCGCCGCCGATGCAGAGGCTGGCGACGCCTTTTTTGCCGCCGGTGCGCTTCAGGGCGCCGATCAGCGTCGCGATGATCCGCGCGCCCGACGCGCCGATCGGATGGCCGAGCGCAATCGCGCCGCCGTGCACGTTCACTTTCTCCGCTGGCAGATTGTGTTCGCGCATCGCTGCGAGCGGCACGACGGAGAACGCCTCGTTGATCTCGTAGAGATCGACGTCGTCCGCCGACCAACCCGCCTTTTCAAGCACGGTCTTGATGGACGCCACCGGGGCCGTCGTGAACCATTCCGGGGCCTGCGCATGGGTCGAATGGGCCAGAACGCGCGCGACGACGTTCGCGCCCTTGGCGTCCGCCGTCGAGCGACGCATCAGGACGAGCGCCGCCGCGCCGTCGGAGATCGCCGACGCGTTGCCGGCGGTCACCGTGCCGTCCTTCTCGAACGCGGCCCTCAGAGTCGGGATTTTCGCCGCGTCGACGAGCCCCGGTTTCTCGTCCGTCGTCACTTCAACGTCGCCCTTGCGCGTCGAGACCGTGACCGGCGCGATTTCGTCCGCGAACGCGCCATCCTCGATGGCGTTTTGTGCGCGGGTCACGGAGCGCATCGAGTATTCGTCTTGCTCCTCGCGCGAGAACTGCCATTCGCGCGCGCATTTCTCCGCGAAGACGCCCATGGCGAGGCCCGGCTGGTAAGCGTCCTCAAGTCCGTCCATGACCATATGGTCGACGACCTTGCCGCCGCCGTATTTGATCCCTGTGCGGCCCGTCGGCAGCAGGTGAGGCGCATTCGTCATCGATTCCATGCCGCCGGCGATGGCGATCTCGGCGGCGCCCACCAAAATTGAGTCGTGCGCCATCATCGCGGCCTTCATGCCGGACCCGCACATTTTGTTGATCGTCGTGCACGCCGTTTTCTGCGGCAGGCCCGCGCCCAGGGCCGCCTGACGCGCCGGCGCCTGGCCGAGGCCGGCCGGCAGACAGCAGCCCATGATCGCTTCGTCGACGTCGTCGACCTTCTCCCCGGCGCGTTCGAGCGCGGCGCCCACGGCGACCGCGCCAAGCGTCGGCGCCGGCACGCCCGCGAACGCCCCGAGGAAATTGCCGATGGGCGTGCGCGCCGCCGCCGAAATGACGATCGGATCTTTTTGTTCGCTCATGGGAGCCTCCGTTTTTCGTTCCTATGGCGCGGGCGACGCGTCGGACGCAACGCGGGGCGGCGCCGCGGGCGGCGGCTCAGGCGCGCACGCGCGTCAGGCCGTGTTTCGCGCCTCGGCGATGACGCCCTGCGCCATTTCGTCGGCGACCTCCCCGGTGGGACGGCCCTCGACCTCGGCGCGTTCGAAGATCTTGGTTAATGCGTCGCCGATGCCGTCGATCCGGCGGCTCATCTCCTCGGCGCTCCACTCGCCAAGGATTTCGAGCCCGACGCTGATGACGCCCGCCGCGTTGATCACGTAGTCGGGCGCGTAAAGCGTTCCCCGATCGCGCAGCGCCGCGTCCATTTCGGGGGTCGCAAGCTGATTGTTCGCTGCGCCGGCGACGATGGCGGCCTTCAATTCGCCGATCATCGCCGGGGCGATTGCGCCCCAGAGGGCGGTGGGGCGCGCCACGTCAACGTCGCCGACAAGGCAGTCCTCGATCGAGACCGGCGCCGCATCGAAGCGCTCCGCCGCGGCGCGGACCGCCGTTTCGTCGACGTCCGCCACCGTGAGCCGGGCGCCCGCTTCGTGGAGCAACCGCGCGAGCTCCATGCCGACCGCGCCGACGCCGAGGATCGCGACGCGCACGCCGTCGAGGGAGGTCGCGCCGAGGCGCTTGCGAGCCGCCGCTTCGATCCCCCTCAGCACGCCGCGCGCGGTGAACGGCGATGGATTGCCGCCCCGACCGCGCAGGCCCAGGCCGCCGACATGGGGCGTCGCTTCGCGCGCGATCATCAGGTCGCGTTCGTCGACGCCGGAATCTTCGGCGGTCACATAAAGCCCGCCCAAATGGTCGACGGCGCGGCCGAACGCGCGGAAGAGCTCCGGCGTTTTCTCGGTGCGCGGGTCGGCGAGGATGACGGATTTCCCGCCGCCGAACGGGATGCCGCCGAGAGCGTTCTTGTAGGTCATGCCGCGCGACAGGCGTTTGACGTCCTCCAACGCGGCGTCGAAAGTTTCGTATCGGCGCATGCGGCAACCGCCGCAGCCCGGCCCCAGGGTCGCGTCGTGAACGGCGATGATCGCCTCGAAACCGGCCGCGTCATCCCGGAACCGGACGATCCGCCGCCAGCCGTCGACCTCCACTTCAGCGATCTCCATCCCGCGCCTCCGCCCGATCTATCCTGTTTTCCACGGGTCTAGGCGCGCCGCCCGCAGCCATCAAGGCGCGCTTTCGTCGGCTCACGCCGGTTCGTCCCGGGCCTAGTTGACACTTAGCAGAAAGTGCTAAATACCCGGCGCGTCGATCGCGGAGGCCCCATGAAACTCGATCAAATCGACCACAAAATTCTCCGCCATCTGCAGGAAAACGCACGCATCACGAACGCGGAACTCGCCGATAAGGTGGGCCTTTCGCCGACGCCGTGCCTGCGCCGTCTGAGGCGGCTTGAGCATGACGGCGTCATCGTCGGTTATCGGACGGAAATCAATCGCGAGGCGCTCGGCGTCAACGTCACGGTGCTGATCCTCGTGAAGCTCGAACGCGAAGACGACGCGACGTTGCGCGAGTTCGAAGACGCGATCAAACAACGGCGCGAGGTGATGGAGTGCCATCTCGTAACAGGCAAATTCGACTACTTCATCCGTGTAGCGATACCAACGCTTGCGGATTACGAGACCTTTCTGTCGGAAACGATTCTCCGCATGCCGAAAGTCGCCACGGTCGAATCGAGTTTCACCCTGCGCGAGGTGGAGCGCAAAGTGGTGCTCGATCTGCCGAACGCCCCCCGGCGTTGAGCCGATCAGCGCTGGAAATCGTAAAATGCGCCCATGTCGAGTATTTGCGTCAGCGCGTCGAGCGCGGCCCGCGCCTCATCCATTAGCGACGGGTCGCGCAGATCTTCCGGCGCCAGGCGATCGCGATAATGATCGCCGACCCACGCCTCCAGCTTGTCGAGGCGCTCGTCGTCGACGATGAACGAGCCGTTCATGGCCGCGCGCTCGGCGTCGGCGAGCGCGACGCGCAACCTGAGGCAGGCCGGTCCGCCGCCGTTCCGCATGCTTTCGCGCACGTCGACATAGACCGCCGCGCCGATCGGGTTGTCGGCGCTCAGCGTTTCATCCACGAACGCCTTCGCGCGCGGCGTCTCTTCCGTCTCTTTCGGCAGGATGAGCGTCAGCGTTCCGTCGGGCGCCGTCACGATCTGCGAATTGAAGAGATAGGACGAGACCGCGTCGGCGAGCGGCACGGCGTCGCGCCTCGCCTCCACGACGGTCGCGAAGGGCGCGGCGATTTCGATCGCGGCGAGCGCGCTCTCGCGGTCTTCAAAGGCGTCCTCATGCGTGAACAGAACGTCTTCGTGCGCGAGGCCCACGACGTCGTTGTGGAAGGCGCCTGCGTCGATCGCCCGGCGCGACTGCTGCAGGAAGAGCGCGCGCTGCGGCGCCAGGCCATGGCGCCGCGAGACGGCTTCGCTCGCCGCGCGGCGCTGGCGCGCGGCGAACGCGTCGCCGCTTTCGCCGTAGACGAACAACTGAACGCCCGGCGTCGCGGCGAGCCGGCCGTGGCGGCCCCGCGGCGCGAGGCGCGCATGGTTCGCCGCCCCCTCGTCGCCGAAATGAATCCCGCCCGGGAGCGGTGGGTGGACCGCAAAGCGCGCCGGATCCGGAAATACATGCCGCAAAATCCGCGTCGTCGTCGCCGCTTCGATCGACCGGTGGAAGTTGCCGGCGAGGTTCGCCGGCGTGAAATGAACCCGGCCGTCGGCAGTGTCCGGGGACGGCGCGACGGTCGCCGCATTCGCGGTCCACATCGCCGAGGCCGAGTAGACGTTGGCGAGCAGGTCCGGCGTCGAGGCGACGGCGGACAGGACGTCACGATCGTTCCCGGTGAAGCCGAGGCCGCGCAACGTCGCAAGGTGCGGTCGATCATGGGGCGGAAAAAATCCTTGCGCGAGCCCCTTTTCGTGGAGCTTTCGCATCTTGGCGAGCCCCTGGAGCGCCGCCGCGCGCGGATTGGCGGCGGCGCCCGCGTTCGCCGTCGCAGCGAGATTGCCAAGCGCCAGGCCGGCGTAATTGTGCGTCGGCCCGATCAGCCCGTCGAAATTGATTTCCGTGAGGCTCACGCGTCGCGCACCCCGACCTGTCCGGCAGGCATTGGCGATAGCGCCTCGCCTTCCATGGAGGCCACCGGATAGGCGCAATAGTCGGCGGCGTAGTAAGCGCTGGGCCGATGATTGCCGGAGCGGCCGACGCCGCCGAAAGGCGCAGCGGAGCTCGCCCCCGTCGTCTGACGGTTCCAGTTGACGATGCCCGCCCGCGACCGCGTCAGGAACGCATCCCAGGCCGCGGCGTCGTCGCTCAACAGGCCCGCCGACAGGCCGAACTTCGTCGCGTTCGCCAGCTCGATTGCGGCGTCGAAGTCGGGGACGCGCCAAACCTTCAGCATCGGACCGAAATGCTCTTCGTCCGGAACGGCGTCGACGCGGCTGACGGCGATAATCCCCGGCGAGACGAACGCGCCGCCCTCCTCCTGCACCGACAGGGCGCGCACGGTCTCGCCGCCGCTCTCGGTCAGGCGATCGAAAGCGCGCTCGAGCCCTTCGGCCGCGGCGGGCGAGATCACCGGGCCCATGAAGGGCGCGGGCTCGTCGAACGGCGCGCCGACGACCAGTCGATCCGTGAGCCGCGCGAGCGCATCGAGATAGTCGATCCACCGCGCATCGTCGGGCTCGATCAAACGGCGCGCGCAGGTGCAGCGCTGGCCGGCCGTAAGGAACGCCGACTGGACGACGGCGAACGCCGCCGCGTCAATATCCTCCGTATCCCACCAGACGAGCGGGTTGTTGCCGCCAAGTTCGAGCGCGAGGATCTTGTCCGGCGTTTCTGCGAAAAGTTTGTGCAGCGCGAGGCCGGCTCGGGCGCCGCCGGTGAACAGGAGCCCGTCGAGCTCGCCCGCTCGAGAGAGCGCCCCGCCGGCGTCGCGTCCGCCGTGGACGAGATTGACGACGCCTTTCGGAACGACCGCCTCTTCCAGCGCCCGCACGACGAAAGCGCCGGGTCCCGGGGCCAGCTCGCTCGGCTTGAAGACGATCGTATTGCCGGCGATCAGCGCCGGGACGATATGACCGTTCGGCAGATGCGCCGGAAAATTGTACGGCCCGAGCACGCCGAGCACGCCATGGGGCTTGTGGCGCAGAACGCCCCGCGTCGCGCCGGTCGCCGTCTCCCGCGTTCCTGCGCGCTCCTCCTGGGCGCGTACGGAGATGTCCACTTTCCCTGCGACGGCCGCCGCCTCGGTCTTGGTCTCCCAGAACGGTTTGCCGGTTTCCCGCGAAATCAGCCGCGCCAAATCGTCCGCGTCGCGCTGAACGATCTCTTTAAATCGCGACAGGACGTCGAGCCGTTCGGCGAGCGGGGTCGTCGCCCAGGACGGGAAGGCGCGGCGCGCCGCAGCGAACGCGTCGTCGACCTGTGACCCGTCCGCCGCCCGCCCGTCGAACACGGCCTCGCCCGTCGCCGGATCGAACGACGAGAAGGCCTCGCCCGCCCCGTCGATCCACGCACCCTCGATGAACAGTTTTTCCACGACTTTCCTCCCTACCGGACGGTCACGCGACGTAGCGCACGGTCTCGCCGCCTTCGAGGCCGAGCGCCGAGGCGACGGCGTCACCGACGATGAGCGCGTCGTCGCCCGCCACCGCCAAGCCGCGCGTGGCGCGAAAGCCAGCGCCCTCGCCGACGGCCACCAGAAACTCGGCGCCTCCCGCGGGATCGGCCAGAACCGCCGTCCCGAGCCGGCTGTCGCGGACGGTGGCGATGTCGGCCTGTTTCGCGCTGACGAGCGGTCCACCGTCGAAGATGTCTATGTAGTGATCGAACGAAAAGCCTTCCCGCTTGAGCATCGCATAGGCCGGGGCAGCGCTCTCGTGGGGCTTGCCGATGCACTCGCGGGCGGCGTCCGGCAGCAGGCAGACGTAAATCGGATGCCGCGGCATCAGATCGGCGATGATCTGGTTGCCGTTGGCGGCGTTGTGAACGTCCGCGTCCTCGAACTCCATTTCGAAGAACTTCGCGCCGAGCGCGTCCCAAAAGGGTTGCGAGCCGTCCGGCGCCCGCCAGCCGCGAAGCTCAGCACACACCGGATCGGCGATGATCTCGGGTTTCTGCGCGATAAAGAGATATCGCGAGCGCGCGAGGAACTTGCCAAGACCGCCGCCGCGCGCCTCTTCGGCCAGAAACAACGAGCCGACCTCGGCGCACCCGGTGAAGTCATGCGTCGGCACGAGAAGCCGCCGGCGAATGCGTTTGTCGAGCTGTTCGGAGGCGTGGAACGTCCACACGACCTTGTAGTTCACGAACCCGGAGCCGAGCCCGATAGCAGAGAACACGGCGGACGTGCCGACGACGCGTCCCCCGATCTCCATCGCCAGCACGTAAACCTCGCCGCCCGGCTCGCGCGCATCCGTCGCGAAGCTCGCGCAGGCCTTGTCGATCCGGGCCCGGAGCGCGTGCGGCTCCGGCGGAAGGTTGGTCATGCCGCCGCCGGTGCGCTGGGCGAGCGCGAGGATTTCGTCGAAATCCTCAGGCCGGACCGGGCGAACGAGCGGCGCTGAACCTTTCACGCAGCCTCGCGCGCACGACCAGGAACGGGAACGTCGCCGGCGGCGATCCGCATCAGGAGCAAAGCCGACAGTTTCGCTCGCTCCTCCAGACTGTCCAGCTTCACGAATTCGTCGGCGCTGTGAATGCGTCCGCCGCGCACGCCAAGCGTGTCGATCACTGGCAATCCGGCCGCGGCGAGATTGTTGCCGTCGCAGCAGCCGCCGGTCGGCTTCCAGTCGACGCCGAGGCCGAGCTCGCCGCCAATGCGTTTCAGAAGCTCGAAGAACTCAGTTAGCTCCGGCGTCATCGGCTTCGGCGGCCGCGCGAAGCCGCCATGAAGCCGCGCGGCGAAGCCCTCGCGGCCGTTCAGCGCGTCGACGCGCGCGGCGATCTCCGCGCTCGCCCAGTCGGCGTCGTCGGGTCGTTCGACCCGCACGTTGAAGCGCGCGACCGCTTTGTCCGGCACCACATTGTTCGGCCCGCCGCCCTCGATGCGCGCGACATTGACGGTGAGGCCCTCGCGGCCGCCGGTGAGCGTCGACACGTCGGCGGCGAACTCGGCCGCCGCCACGACGGCGTTGCGGCCGAGATGGTGCTCACGGCCAGCGTGAGCGCTCTTGCCGTCGACGATCAGCGAGAAGTTGCCGCTGCCTTTGCGCGCGCCGGCGAGCGTGCCGTCGGCGAGCGCGGGTTCGTAGACGCAGGCGAAATGCGCGCGCGCCGCCGCGTCGACGAGCAGCGACGCCGATCCGTGGGAGCCGATCTCCTCGTCGGCGTTGATGAGCACCTCATAGCCGAGGCGGTCGGCGAACGGCGAGTTCTCGACGGCCTCCAGGGCGCGGAGCATGACGAGGAGGCCGCCCTTCATGTCGGCGGCGCCGGGCGCGTTCATCGTGTCGTCGTCGATCATCCGATCCGACTGGAACGCGCTGTCCGCCGGGAACACCGTGTCCATATGGCCGGCGAGGAGAACGCGCACGGGCGCTTGCGGGCGCTTGACGATGCGCAGGCAGTCGCCGACCGGCCGCGAAACGGTCTCGCCGTCCGGCGTGACGATTTCGTGGGGCGTCGACGGCGCGATCTCGACCTCGCCGCCGAGCGCGGCGAAAGCGTCGCCCAACGCGTTGCACATGGTTGCGTGCCCGTCGAGATTTTGGCTGCCGGAATTGACGGCGCACCAGTCTCGGAGGGTGTCGGGCATTTCCGCGCGTCGCCCGTCGAGAAACGCCAGGTGGCGAAGGGCGTTACGCTCGTTTTCGTCGTCGGTCATGAACGAGGCGATAAACGAGCACCCAAAACGCAGCAAGCGGTGCGGCCGAAGGCGACATTTTGAGCAAGTTTTTATCGCGGCCCGGCGGGGTTTCGGGTTAGGCCCTGTGCGGCGAACGAGCGAGCGCGGCGGGGGCTTACGCGACGATGTTGCGGGTTTTTGAGTTCATTTTGGTTCGCTGGACGGGCGCCGCCCGGCGCAGCGGCTGGTTCGGCCTGATCGCCATCCTCGCGGCGACCGCCGCTGCCGGCTACTACGCCGCCGCTAACCTGAAGGTGAACACGGACACGAGCTCGATGCTCGATCCGGACCTTCCCTTCCAGCAGCGCGCGGCGGAGCTGCGCGAGGCGTTTCCGGACGCGAAAACCGACGTCAGCGTCGTCGTCAGCGCGCCGACGCTCGACGAGGTCGAGGCCTTCTCCGCCCGGCTTCGCGCGCGTCTGATCGAGCGGGACGACATGTTCTCGGCCGTTTTCGCCGCGTCCGCCGAGCCTTTCTTTCTCGATAACGGACTTCTCTACCTCGACGAACGCGAGCTTGAGAGCCGGCTGACGCAGCTCAGCCGCGCCGCCGGGCTGATCGAGCGCCTCGCCGCCTCGCCCCGCGCGGACGTGCTCTTCGACGCGCTGCGCGAGAACGACGAACTCGCCGAACGCGCCGATCTCGGCGACGACGCCCTGGACGCGATCTACGCTGAGCTCGCCGACGTCATCGACGCCGCGGCCGCCGGCGGGACGCAGCCCTTCTCGTGGCTCGGCGCGCTGCAGCCCGACGCGCCGCCGTCCGCCGGGCGTCTCAGGATCGTCAACGCGCGACCTGCGCTCGACTACGGCCGCCTGCAGCCGGCGAAGCCCGCGATCGACGCGCTGCGGGCGGAGATCGACGCGATCGCCGTGGATTTCGACGGCCGGTTGACGACGCACGTCACCGGCGATCCGGCCCTCCGCGCGGACGAGCTCTCCGCCGTCACGCGCGGCCTCAGTCTGTCGCTCAGCCTGTCTTTCGTTCTGGTGGCCGCGCTCTTGATGGTCGCCTTCAGGTCGGTTCGCGTCACCGTGGCGACCCTGGCCTCCCTCGTGGTCTCCATCGTGCTCACCGGGGCCTTCGCCGCCGCCGCCATCGGCGAGCTCAATCTGGTGTCCGTTGCGTTCACCGTGCTTCTGGTCGGGCTGGGGCTCGACTTCGCGATCCACCTGCTTCTCCACGTCCAGGAGCGGCGCGTCGCCGGCCAGAAGCGCGATCGCGCGCTGAGCGGCGCGGTGGGCGAGGTCGGCGCCGCCCTCGCCCTAGCGGCGCCGACGACGGCCGTCGGCTTCTTCGCGTTCGTGCCCACCCGTTTCGACGGCATCGCCCAGCTCGGCGTTATCGCCGGGGGCGGGGTCCTCATTTCGTTCATGGTCGCGGTCACGTTCATCCCCGCCGCGCTCGGCGCGCTGAATTCGCCGGCCCGCGGCGGCGATCCCCTGGCGAACAGGCCGCCCAGCCGACGCGGTCCGCTCGGCCGGCTCGCGCTTCCCGTCGCCGTCCTCACCGACAACGCCGGGCTCGGATCCCTGGCGCTCCTGCCCAACGCCCGTTTCGACGCCGACCCCATGGCGCTGCGGGATCCCACGAGCGACTCGGTCGTCGGGTTCAATCTCCTCTTCGACGATCCTGACGCAGCGCCCTATCGCCTCACTCGCATCGTCGACGACGAGGAGGCCGCCCGCGAAACCGCCGCGACCGGCGCCGCGCTCCAGACCGTCCGCACGACGCGCACGCTGTTCGACTTCGTTCCGGACGAGCAGGACGCGAAGCTCGAGCTCATCGACTTCGCGTCGGGCTCGCTCGTCTTCGCCCTTTCGTCCGCCGACGCCCAAGGCGCGACGGCGCCGCCCGAGAACGCCGCCCTCGCCACAAGCGCCGCGGCGCTGAGCGCGCGCCTTGCGTCGGCCCATGCAGGGGGGTCGCCGGCCGGTCGGCTGTCGCGGGCGTTGACGGACGCTCGCGAGCGCCCCGGGGCTCTAGCGCGCGCCGACGCGGCGATTTTCGCCTACTGGCCCCAACTGATCGATCGTCTGAGCCGGCAGCTGAACGCCGACTACGTGGAAACGGACGCCCTGCCAGAGGCGTTGACGCGACGATATCGGACGGACGACGGCCGCCTGCGCGTCGATTTCCTGCCGGCCGAAGACGTGCGCGATCCGGCGGCGCTTCGACGGTTTACGGACGAGGCGGCGGCCGCCTTTCCGGACGTCGCGGGCGGCGCGATCCAGACGCGCAAGGCCGGCGAGGAAATCTCCGCGGCGATGTTGCAGGCGACGCTTGTCGCGCTTGGCCTCATCAGCGCGTTTCTTTGGCTCACGCTTCGCAAGCTGAGCGAAGTCGTCCTCATGCTGTTCCCGCTCGCTCTCGCCGCGGCGCTGACCACGGGCGCCGGCGTGCTCTTCGACGTCCCCTTCAACTACGCCAACGTGATCGTCCTGCCGCTGCTCCTCGGCATCGGCGTCGACAGCGGCATCCACCTCGTCATGCGCGCGCGCCACGTCGACGCCGGCGCGGCGCTGTTCGGCACGGCGACGCCGCGGGCCGTGCTGTTTTCAGCGCTGACCACCGTCGCGTCGTTCGCAAGCCTCGTCCTGTCCCCGCACCGCGGCACCGCGAGCATGGGCCAGCTCCTGTCGATCGCGATCGCGTTCACGCTTATTTGCACGCTCGTCGTCTTGCCGGTGATGCTCGACGCGCGGGCCGCGATGCGCCGCCGCCGCGCGGCCAAACCGGCGTAACTCGTTGTCGAAGGAAGCTTTTTCGGCAGATCGCCGATCGACTCGGGCGCGCCTCGCCGGGATTTATGGCGCCGCGGCGCCCGCGCCCGCCTAGAAAAAAGCCGCAATCAATATCTATATCGGACGCTGCAGGACGAAGCGGGGGCGCACGTCCCCCAGAAGCACTGGAGATTGTCGACATGACGCGGACGACGACATCGACGATCGCGGCCGCCGCGATCGCGGCGTATGGATTCGCAGCCTTCGGCGGGCCCGCCGTTGCGCGCGCAGCCGACGACGCCCTAGCGGCGCCGGCGCCGTCCGCCGAGAGCGCCGCGCCGACGCAGGCCGCGGACGAAGACAGCGCAGAGATCGACGGCGCCGTCGCCTTCGCCGAGCGCCTTACGGGCGACGCGACCGCGGTCCTGATGGCGGCCGAAGCGTCCGAGGCTCAAAAACTGGTCAACTTCCAGAAAGTGCTTGCCGACGGCCTCGCCCTCGACGTCATCGGCAAGTTCATGCTTGGCGAATCGCGCAAGACGCTGACCGACGCGCAAAACGAGCGGTATGCGGACGTTTTTCCCGAGTACATCACACGGCAATACGCCGAGCAGTTCGAGGGCATCGTCGGACGCCCGCTCAAGGTCATCGACGCGAAGCCCGTGACGCGCCGAGACGTAGTCGTGCGCACCCAATTCGAGCGGGACGAAGGCTCGCCGATCAATGTCGACTGGCGGGTGCGCAAGCTCCGCAGCGGCGAACGCAAAGCGATCGACATCATCGTCTCGGGCGTCTCGATCATGCTCGTGAAGCGCGAGGAGTTCTCTGCCTACATCGAGCAAAACGGCGTCGACGCCCTGCTCGACCGTCTCGAAAACGAAGTGACCGCGGGAGCGGCGCGGCGCGGGGCATCGGGGTCGTCGGCGGTTCGGGGCGCTACGCGATCGAGGGCCTCGAAGATCTCCGTGAAGAGACGATCGACACGCCCAGGGGCGCGCCTTCGGGCCCGATCGCCTTTGGCCGCATCGGCGGCGTCGAGGCGCGTGTCATCGCCCGCCACGGCCCCGCGCACGCGATACCGCCGTCGCACGTCAACTATCGCGCCAACGTGGACGCCATGAAACGCGCCGGCGCGACCGACATTATCTCAATATCCGCATGCGGATCGTTGCGGGAGGATTTGGCGCCGGGCGATTTCGTCATTGTCGATCAGTTCATTGACCGCACGTCCGGACGCGAGGCGTCGTTTTTCGGCCCGGGCTGCGTCGCTCATGTGTCGATGGCTCGGCCCATCTGTCCGACGCTCGCCGACGCCGCTTTCAATGCGTGCGAGGCAGCGGGCGCGCGCGTCAAACGCGGCGGCGCGTACATCTGCATCAACGGGCCGCAATTCTCGTCGAAGGCGGAGTCGGCGCTTTACCGGCAGTGGGGCGCCGCCGTCATCGGCATGACGAACGCGACGGAAGCCAAGCTCGCGCGCGAAGCGGAGCTCCCCTACGCGACGATCGCAATGGTCACAGACTATGACTGCTGGCGCGACGCCGACGCTGAAGTGGACGTCGCCGCGGTTCTCGAGGTGATGCGCGCCAATACCGAGGTCGCGAAGAGGGCGATTCCCCGTATCGCCACCGAGCTAAGCGCGATCCGAACGCTTTCGCCCCTCGGCGTCGAGACGTGCCTAGACGTTGCGATTATCACGCCGCCGCATGCGCGCGATCCGGAAATGCTTGCGAAACTCGACGCCGTGGCTGCGCGGGTTCTTCACGCGCAATAAGCGCCTGAACGTTCGGGTCAGGCGCCGCGCTTCTTGCGGCGGCCGAAAAAGCCGAGCGCGCCAGCTCCCGCGACGAATAGCGGAAGCGCAGCGGGAAGCGGCACAGCGGCGTCCGTCGCCGACAATGTCAGTTCCTGGACAATGACGCCGTCGAGGAAAACGATCTGTCCGATGATTTGCTGAACCGGCGTGACCGGCGCGGCGTTCGTCAGGCCGAGGAACGCCACCGCGACATCCGGCTCGGCGTCGCCGGACGTGTACGTCTCAAGCACGTTGTCGAGATTGACGACGGCCCCGCGCGCGTCCGGCGTTTCAAATTCCGTCAACACCGTTTCGGCCGTGGCGGAGGCGAGCGAGAAGCTAGTGCTGATTTCGGCGGTCGAGGTCGAGATCGACGACGAAAGACCCGCGAACCGCTCCGAGAACCAAACGTCCCGCGAGGTTAGCAGCGTCGTTGCGGCCGCGTTTTGAACGGCGGCAACCGAGATAAGGCCGGCGATTGCGCCAATGAACGAGTTACGCTGCGACATGATCGTTACTCCACCCTTGCTCGGATCGCCCGCGCGTGCCGACGACCCTCCGCTGCGATGCAACCGATAGGCCAACGAGCCAGCGAACGTCAACGAACGCGTTAAGAATTAAGAAGAATTTTTTGTTTTCCCCGCTGGCGGCCCAATCGCCGATAAGGTTCTGGGGGTGGTTACGCGTTGAACCGAAACTGCATCACGTCGCCGTCGCGCACCACATAGTCCTTGCCTTCAAGGCGCATTTTTCCCGCTTCGCGGGCGCCGACCTCGCCCTGACGCGCCACATAGTCGTCATAGGCGATCGTTTCGGCGCGTATGAACCCGCGCTCAAAGTCGGTGTGGATAACGCCGGCCGCCTGGGGCGCAGTTGCCCCGACGCGGACCGTCCAAGCCCGCGCCTCCTTCGGGCCAGCGGTGAAATAGGTCTGGAGGCCTAGAAGTTCGTAGCCGGCGCGAATGAGCCGGTTGAGGCTCGGCTCCGACAGTTCGAGTTCGGCGAGGTACTCGGCCTGCTCGGCGTCATCGAGCTGGGCGAGTTCCGCTTCGATTTTCGCGGAGACGACGACAACGCCAGCCCCTTCGGCCGTCGCGCGCGCCGCGACCGCGTGAGAGTAAGCGTTGCCGCTGGCGGCGGACGCCTCGTCGACATTGCAAACGAAGAGAACGGGTTTCTGCGTAAGTAGCTGCAACGCGCGCCAGTCTTTCTGAGCGTCCGGGTCGACGTCCGCTTCTCGCGCCGGCGTCCCGGCGCGCAGCTTTTCGAGCGCCGCGTCGACGAGAACGAGCTGCGCCTTCGCGTCCTTGTCCTGGCCCTTGGCTTTCTTCTCGAGGCCGACGCGTCGTTTTTCGAGGCTCTCAAGATCGGCCAGCATGAGCTCGGTCTCAACCGTCTCGAAATCCGCAATCGGATCGACGCGCCCGTCCACATGGGTGACGTCGTCGTCTTCGAAGCACCTGAGGACATAAACGACGGCGTCGACCTCGCGAATGTTCGCGAGGAACTGGTTTCCGAGCCCCTCGCCCTCGGCGGCGCCCATCACGAGGCCGGCGATATCGACGAACTGCATCCGGGCGGGAACGATCTCAGCCGATTTCGCGATGTCGGCGAGCGCGACGAGACGCGGCTCCGGCACGGCGACGTCGCCAACGTTCGGCTCAATCGTGCAGAACGGATAGTTGGCGGCCTGCGCCGCCGCCGTTTTCGTCAGCGCATTGAACAAAGTCGATTTGCCGACGTTCGGCAGGCCGACGATCCCGCACTTGAATCCCATGGTCTCTTCCGCGTTGCCGGCTAGTCGTCTTTGCCGATCAGTTTTCTGAGCGCCGCGGCGAGAGGCTTCTCGTCCGACGTCGGAGGCGTCGCCCGTTTCGCGGCCGTCGGCCGGGCCGCGTCGCGGGCCTTGGCGTCGGGGCGGCGCGGCGGCGCGAGACGGTGGGCGACCGCGGTCTGATAGGCGTCGTCGCCGTCCGCGAGCCGGTCGACGCACGCTGCGAGCGCGTCAAGCAGCGGCTCCAGCCAGTCCGCGTCCGCCTTCGAGAAATCGCCGAGCACATGTCCGGTGACGCGCGCCTTTTCGCCCGGGTGGCCAATGCCGATCCGTACGCGACGGAATTCGGAGCCCATGTGCGCCGCGATCGACCGCAGGCCGTTGTGGCCGGCATGCCCGCCGCCGACTTTCAGGCGAACTATGCCCGGCGCCAGATCGAGCTCGTCATGGAAGACGAGCACGTCCGACGGCGGGATTTTGTAAAACCGCGCCGCCTCGCCGACCGACCGACCGCTTTCGTTCATATAGGTCGTCGGTTTCAGGATCAGCGCCTTGCCGCGACGCGCCGGCGCGCCTTCGCGCAGTTCACCGCGGAACTTGGCGCGCGGCGGTCCGAAGCCGCTCGCGTCCGCGATGGCGTCGACGGCCATGAAGCCGACATTGTGCCGGTGACGGCGATACTTCTCGCCGGGATTGCCGAGGCCCACAAGCAACAGCATTGCGACGCCTCCGTCGGCCGCCGGCCGCGCGCCGATCAGGCCTCTTCGCCAGCCTCTTCTTCGGCCTCGTCCTCTTCGGCCTCGTTCTCGGCCGAGCGCACGGCGGAAGGCGCGGCGATCGTCGCGACGGTGAAATCGCGATCCGTCACGGTCGACTCGACGCCGGCCGGCATCTTCACCGCAGAAATGTGCAAGACGTCGCCGATGTCGAGCGCCGCGATATCAGCCTCAAGCGCTTCGGGGATGCGCGTCGCCGGAGCGTAAATCTCAACGGTGTGGCGCACGACGTTGAGGACGCCGCCGCGCTTCAGTCCCGGCGATTCTTCTTCATTGAGGAAGCGCATCGGCACTTCGACGTTGATCCGGGTGCGCTCGTCGACGCGCATCAGATCGACGTGCACGGGAAAGCCCATCACCGGATCGACTTGCACTTCGCGCGCGATGACGGGCTGGAGCCCGTCCTCGTTCGGAACGTCGATCTTCGCGAGGTGCGCTTTCATGCGGCCAGCCATGAAAGACTTGTTCACCTCATGGAAACGCAGGCGGATCGGAGCGGGATCCTTGCCGCCGCCGTAGAGCACGCCCGGCACCCAGCCGTCGCGCCGACTTGCGCGCGCCGAGCCAGTGCCCGTGGCGTCACGCGTTTCGCAGTAAAAAACGTCCGTCTCGGCCATGCTAGCCTCTTGAATGTCTTGGAGCGCCGGCCATCGGCGGCGGTGAGCGCGTGGGCGTAGTTCAAAGGAAGCCCGCGCGCAAGCGCCGGCGGGCGTTTCACGGCGCAATTCAAGCCGCGTCGATGTCGGCGTCGGGCCAGGCGGCGGCGAGATAGGCGCGGTAGAGCCCTTCGATCCGCGGATCGTCCGCCAGAGCCTCAAGGTTCGCCTTGACGCTCTCCCGATCCCGGCGCGCGACAGGGCCGGTTTCCGAGCCCGTCGGCTCTTCGCGGAAGCGCGCGAGGATCGTCTCCAGATAGGCGGCGAGCGCGTCCGCCGGCGCGTCGGGAAACCGCGACGCGAACGCCGCCGCCGCGCGGTTCCAGGCGTGGGCCGCCAGTCCGCCGGACGTCACGGCGAGCGCATGGTAAAAGGCGCGGTCCCTGGCGCGAACCACAAACGTCCGGTTCGTCGCGCCCGGAAAAACCGTCGTCAGTGGGGGCGCTTCCTCTTCAAGGGCGAACGAGGCGCGCGAAATCTCCTCGAAACCAGCGGCCGTCTTCGGGAACGACATCAACGGGTGACAGCTCCATGCGCCGGCGACCGTCAACGCGCCGGAGAAATGCACCGCGGCGCTTCCCCTAAAATGCGTCCGCCAACGGTCCAGCGCGCCCGCCACCGCATCGTCCGGCGTCGCGATGGCGAGGACGTCCGCCCCCGACACCGCCCGCTCGACGCGCCGCGGCGCGTCGGCGAGCGCCATCCGGTCGAACGTCTCCGCATGGTGGCCCAGGGCGCGCGCGTACCCGGCGAGGCTTGTTGCGACGCGGCCACGCCCGATAAAAACAATCCGGTGGGACACGGCTGGACCTCCCATGCCCGCGGCGTTACGGCCGCGTTTTGTGCTATTGGACTTATATCGGTTCTGCCGAACCAGTAAGGAGCGCGAGCGACGCGACGAGGGGACGGGCCCATGGCCGTCAAGGATCCAGACGACCGCATCGGCGGTTATGTGGCGAGTTTTCTCGCCTTCGCCGGAATCACCGCTCTTTGGGCGTTCCTCGTCCGCGACGACAATTTCTATTCGACGATGACGATCGCCGGCGTGTCGCTGCCGGTGATAACGGTCGCCTATCTCTTCACCATGCCGGCGCTCGGCTTCATGATCGGCCAGTGGCGCTACCATGAACGCGACGGCCGCCGGCCGCTCGGGTTCCTCGGCAAGGGCGTCGCCCGCGCGCTGAACTTCGTCTACTCGCACCTCCTTATCGTCTTGTTCACGGTCGCGATCGTCACCGACCGCTTCCTCGCGTGGAACATCGACGACGCCATCCGCCAGATCGACGACAACCTCTTCGACGTCGCCTCGCGTTTCGCGCCTTGGGTCGCCGCCTATCTCGCCGGCTTTAACCTCGGCCGGGCCGCAGGACTGCGCGCCTGGCGGCGACGCAGGGCGGCGCTGGGGCTCGACGACCCCGTCGCGTCCCTGGCGACCATGCGGCCTGAAAAAAAGCGCCGCCGCGGCGCCGACCCGCGCGACCGCGCCGAAGTGACGATCCACCCCGGCGCTGACGAGCGTGTTTTCGAAGAGGCGCACTCAGACGATCCGCTGACGCCACGCCGATCGCGAGACGCGCGCGGACGCGGCCCAGCCGAAGCGCCCCCCCACGTCGCCGAGGACGATCCGGCGGCGCCCTTCCAAGCTTTCGAACCGGCGCGCGCCGAGCGGGACGAACCCGCCCTGGAGGCCGAACCGCCGACGACCCGCCGGGACGCGCGACGCAGCCGCAACGACGGCGCCCGGCGTCGACGCGCAGACCCCGATCGTCGAAGCGCCAACCGCGGTCGGCGGGAACCGGGGCTTCACGCCGTCGACGGCCCGGCGGACCCGCCGAGGGGCGGCGAACACCCGAACGACGCGTCGTTCTACGACCGGCCGATCGCCCTGGAGCGCCTGCGATAACCGGCCGCGACGCGGTCGTTGAGAGAGAAAAGCGCCAACCCTTGACCAACGGCCGCCGCATCATCGTCACCGGCGGCGCCGGCTACATCGGCGCCCATGTGGTCGTCGCGCTCCTGGGGGCCGGCGCGAGCTGCCTTGTAATTGACGATCTGTCGAACGCCTCGCCAAGGGCGGTCGACCGCGCCCGCGAGATCGCCGGCGGCGACGTTTCGCTCCTGCGCGCGGACCTCGCCGATCCCGCGGACGACGCGCGGGTCGACGCGGCCGTCGCCGATTTCGCCCCCGACGGAGCGATCCACCTTGCGGGGCTGAAGGCCGTCGGCGAGTCCGTCGCCGCCCCTGTTCGCTATTATCGGGTCAATCTCGGCTCGGCGTTGTCGCTCGTACGCGCTTTGTCGAAGACGAGCGGCCGGTCGATCGTCTTTTCTTCGTCGGCCACGGTCTATGGAGACGCCGATCAAAGCCCTGTCGCCGAGGACGCGCGCACGGCGCCCGCGAACCCCTACGGCCGCACCAAACTGATGATCGAGGAGATGCTGAAGGATCTGGCGCGCGCCGATCCGGCCTGGCGGATCTGCAATCTTCGCTACTTCAATCCTGTTGGCGCGCATCCTTCAGGGCGCATAGGCGAAGACCCGCGCGGGACGCCGAACAACCTCTTCCCGTTCATCGCCCAGGTCGCGGTGGGTTTGCGCGAAAAACTGACGATCTTCGGCGATGATTATCCGACGACGGATGGAACCGGCGTGCGCGACTACGTCCATGTGTGCGACCTCGCCCGCGGCAACGTCGACGCCCTCTCCTACCTGATGAGCGCAAATCCGGACGAGGCGCGCGCCGTAGACGTCAATATCGGCGTGGGCGACGGCGTCTCAGCTCTGGAGGCCGTGCGCGCCTTCGAGACCGCGTCCGGCAAGTCGATCCCTTACGAGGTAGCCCCGCGCCGGCCAGGCGACGTCGCCACGGTTTTCGCAAACCCTCGGCTGGCGGATGCGCTTTTCGGCTGGCGAGCTGAGAAATCCCTCGCGGACATGTGCGCCGACCACTGGCGGTGGCAAAGCGCCAACCCTCGCGGCTATGACGGGGACTGACGTTCAATATACTCTGTTTACGGGGAGGTTTCTCGTTCAGGCGGCGGCGTCTTCGTTGAACTGGCCGTACTTGCGGTAACGCGCGAGATACGACGGCACGATCGCCTCCAGCGCCGTGGGCTCGACGCCGAGGTCCCGGATCGATCCGACGTCCGCCTCGCCCGATGCGCCGACGACGTTGTCGCTCTTCAGGAGCTTGATCTGATCGCGCGTAATCGGCGGGTCCAGAAAGGGCAGAACGCCCGCGACTTCTCCGGCGAGCCCCACGAGCGGCGCGACGGCGAACGGCACGGGCGCGAAGAACCGCTTCTGACGGGTTTCTTTCAGCATAAGGCGCAACAGCTCCTTGAACGTGTAGACCCGCGGTCCGCCGAGTTCGAACGTCCGGCCTTTGGCCTCGGCGCGCTCAATCGCCGCGCAAACGGCGTCGGCGACGTCGTCGACGTAAACCGGCTGAAACCGCGTCTCCCCGCCCCCGATCAGCGGCAAGGCCGGCGAAAACCGCGCCATGTCCGCGAAGCGGTTGAAGAACTGGTCCTCAGGTCCGAACACGATTGACGGCCGGAGGATCGTCGCCGACAGGAACGCGCGGCGCACGTTCGCCTCGGCCAACCCCTTCGTGCGGGCGTAGGCGCTGTCGCTGTCGGCGTTCGCGCCGATGGCAGACACATGGATCAGAGAGGCCGCGCCCGCATCGGCGGCCGCTTCAGCGAGCCGCGCCGCGCCGTCGGCCTGTACGGATGCGAAGCGCTGGCGGCCGGTTTCAAACAGGATCCCGACGCAGTTGACGACGGCGTCCGCGCCGTCGGCGGCGCTGCGGGCCGAAGCGGCGTCCCGCACATTGGCCTGCACGAGTTGGATCTGACCGACGGCGCCCATGGGACGCAGGAACTGCGCGTGGTGCGGGCGACGCACCGCGACGCGCACGCGCCAGCCGCGCTTTGCAAGTTCGCGCACCACGTACCGGCCGACGAAACCCGAGCCGCCGAACACCGTCGCTAACTGACCCGTCATTCAACCATCTCCCAACCATCTCGTCGTCGCGCATTCGATATCTGCGACGGCTAAGGTATGGCGCGCTGCGAAACAATGCGGCCGCCGGCGCGGACGCCGCCAACCCGACGCCCCGCACCCGCTTGACCGACGGAGGCGGCGCGCGTAGCTCCATCGCTCCTCGCGTACGAGGCGGGGCCCAGGTGGCGGAATTGGTAGACGCGCTGGCTTCAGGTGCCAGTGGCCCTAGGCCGTGGAGGTTCGAGTCCTCTCCTGGGCACCATCGAAACTCACTTAGATTTAGGATCCTACAAAGCGGCTCAAGCGCTTAGCGAGACCCAACAGCTAACGTCAGGTTCTGCGCGCTTAGCTGACTAAACCAGGCGCCACACGTCCCCGCTCCCCTCGTCTCGCACAAGATCGATCCTCTCCCCGTCAAAATGATAGCCAAGATGCCGTCCCTGGACCGGCAATCCGACGACATCCGGCCAGCAGGCGCCGACGCATTTCCCGCCAGCATCGCGCACGCTTGGATAGGTAACTCCGTTCGATCCAAACGCTCTAAGTCTTCGCGCCAGTTCCTGCGACGCGACGTAACTGTCCGGATCAAGACAGTCCTCAAAGCCGCCCGCGCCTCTCAGATCATGAAACTCGTTGTCGATGGATCCGACCAGCTCGCGCATCTGCGCAATCCAGCCCGGCGCTTCGCCGGTCGCCTCGAAAAACAAGCCCTTGTGGTAAGCGGTCTCGGCGACAGCCGTCTCGAACGTTCTCGCGGCGTAGTAGGCGCCAAAGGTCCCATCATGAAACCGCCCCGCCCGCTCCGGGCTAATATGAACGAACGGCGCCATCACGTAGTTTGCGCCGGCGCCGGAGACGCGTCGCTCCGGCGGCACGAGATCGAGCCGTCCGATGCTTTCGTTGATGCGGGGGTTGGTCCGCGCTTCGGCGGCGGCGAGCAATTCCCAGTCGCGCGGATCGGCGATGTCCTCGAAGAGATCGACGGGCGGATAGCGCGACGAAATGATCCGCCGCGCATCCGGCCAGTCTATTCGCGAGACCGGCGGCGCCCTCCTCACCCTCGCGCCGCATCGAGATAATGGCGCACACGGAAGAGGTCGGTGAGATAGCCGCCGAGCATGATCTCGAGGCCGCTCCGCCCGCCGAAGGCCTTGTTCGGCTTCTTCACCCATTCATAGACGCGCGCCTTTTCGGTGAAGAGAAGCGCCAAGGCCTTGTGAATACCCATGAGGATCGACAGCCGGCTTTTCTGGTCGATGGTGAGGCGGCCGATTTCGCCGTCCTTCCAGCGCGCATAAGTGCGCTTGGAGACGCCGCCCAAAAGAACGCACGCCTCGGCTTCGGTGACGCCCCAGCGCCGGAACAGATTGACGGCGGCGCGGGCCATGGCCTCGCCCTCCTCGTCCGTGATCGGGGCGAGGGTTTCCGGGGCGGCCGAAACATCGCCGCTGCGCGCGGACGCTATCTGCAACTATAGATATAAAATGAAAATTAACCGCCACCATAGGTAGTGGCGCCGAAGCTGCGCATTACCGTTGGGAGACCGCCGCATGCGGCGCACGGTGCAAGCGGCGTACGTGGGCGACCTCGACAGTCGTCGGCGAACGCTCGACGAATCCTTGGCGGACGCCGCTCGACGCATCGATGGCGATGCGATCGATTTCGCCGCGATCGACCGCGGCGTCGGCCCGGCGTCGTTGACGGACGACCGTTACGACGTCGTCTTTGTCGACAGCAGCGGTGTGTTCGGGTCGCCTAACGCTCCCTTCGACAGCGCAGCGGCGGCCGTGCGAGCCGCATCGCCAGCGTCGGTGATCGTGTTGATTGCGGACGACGTTGGCGAGGATCGTCTTCGCGACGCGCACAACGCCGGCCTGATCGACTGGACGTTGCGAAGCGACTTCACGACGGACGAACTCGCCGACGCGCTACGCGCAGCCCGCTTGAAAATCGACGCTCGTCGCCGCGGGCGCGAACTAGCGCTTGCTCGAGACGCCCTCGCCGCCAACCGAACGCCGGCGATGATCCTTGATCGGAGTTGCCGGCTCGCCTTCGCCAACGCCGACGCGGGGGCCTTGATCGACGCGGGCGACCCATTTCGACTGACCCGCGCGGGCCAACTCGTCTGCACGACGCGCGAGCGCACCCAGGCGGTACACGGAGGGCGAGCGCGGGCGGGGCACCAACACGCCAGATCCGG